>LNDB01000009.1 GCA_001515265.1 Candidatus Dichloromethanomonas elyunquensis | reverse complement strand
TAGGTTTCACATTCGCACCAGGCGATGGAAGTTTATCTTAGCAAACGGAGCAGTTTTTGTCAACTGTTAATTTTTACTCAGACTTTCTTCCGTGTGATTCCTCTTGTTGGCTCGTTGTGTCCCGAGCGCTTTGTTATAATACCAAAGTTAAAAGAACCTTTCAAGCACATTGAGCCTGCTTTATTCATTACTACGGTGAATATACTCCGTTTTATCACATAATACTTCGAATATCTAAAGGATAATCAGTTTATTAAAAAATATGCATCCGTAAACTTTAAAAAAATAAACCCGGCAATCATGCGAGTTTATGCTGTATGCGATAATTAGGTCAAAATCAATTTTAATCTTCCCTCGGTCTCATCGTTGGAAAGAGTATGACGTCCCGGATTGATGCCGAATCAGTCAGCAGCATGACAAGCCTGTCAATTCCCACACCGAGTCCACCGGTTGGAGGAAGTCCATATTCCAAGGCTTGTACAAAGTCTTCATCCATCATATGTGCTTCATCATCCCCTTTTTCTCTCTCCGACATTTGTTTTTCAAATCTTTGTCTTTGATCTATCGGATCATTCAGTTCGGAGAAAGCATTACCCATTTCCCTTCCATAAATGAAAACTTCAAAGCGGTCCGTAAATTGAGGGTTAATAGCGTTTCTTTTTGCGAGTGGGGATGTCTCGACAGGATGTCCAATAATAAATGCAGGTTGAATTAACTTTGGCTCAACATATTCTTCAAAAAATGCATTAATGATTTTTCCTTTGGTATCATCTTTTTTAATTGGCAATCCTTTTTTGCCGGCAATTAATCTTGCCTCGCCGTCATTTTGAATTTGTTTAAAATTTACCCCGGAGTATTCCTCTATGGCATCAAGCATCTGAATTCTCCTCCAGGGTTTAGCGAAATTGATGGATTCGCCCTGATACGTAATTTCAAGGGTACCGCAAACTTTTTGCACAATATGGACGACCATGTCCTCCATTAAATTCATGATATCTTCATAATTGGCATACGCCTGATAAAGCTCCATCATCGTGAATTCAGGGTTATGTTTGATTGAAATCCCCTCATTGCGGAAATTACGGCCAATCTCAAAAACTTTTTCAAAGCCGCCGACAATAAGTCTTTTTAGAGGAAGTTCTAACGCGATTCGCAAATATAAATCAATATCAAGTGCATTGTGGTGTGTGATAAACGGTCTTGCTGCCGCTCCCCCAGGTATTGTCATTAAAGTCGGTGTTTCCACTTCGAGGAATCCCTTGTCTTCTAAATACTCACGCATGGCTCTGATAATTTTATTTCTTAAAATGAAAGTATCTCTGACTTCCGTATTCATAATGAGATCAAGATAACGCTGGCGATAGCGTATTTCCACATTGGTTAACCCATGAAATTTTTCCGGAAGCGGCCGCAAAGCTTTGGAGAGAAGGGTTAATCCTTTTGCCTTAATTGAAATTTCCCCCCGTTGCGTACGGAAAACGGTTCCTTGTATGCCGATAATATCGCCAATATCAAAAGTTTTAATGACTTCAAAGTTTTCAGCCCCAACTTCATCCATCCTGATGTAAGCTTGGATTTTTCCATCCAGATCTTGAATATGAATAAACGCTGCTTTTCCCTGGTCACGTTTAGACATAATGCGACCGGCAACAGAAGCTTCCTGTCCTTCAAGTTCTTCAAAATTTTCGATGATTTCCTTAGACATATGGGTTCGAACATAACGGTCTGCATACGGTTCTATGCCTTTCTTCCGCAGATCATCCAATTTTTCAATTCTAACTTTCATGAGCTCGTTAAAATTATCAAAGTTCCCTTCCATTATTCCATTCCCCCAAAGTAATGCTATTGTTCAATATTATAACAAATCAAAAAGCCTGTAAATACTACCCAACCCGCAACACAATGGACCCGTGCTGCGGGTTGGGTATTTTTCATTGA
Source organism: Candidatus Dichloromethanomonas elyunquensis (assembly GCA_001515265.1). Lineage (GTDB taxonomy): Bacteria > Bacillota > Desulfitobacteriia > Desulfitobacteriales > Syntrophobotulaceae > Dichloromethanomonas > Dichloromethanomonas elyunquensis. The sequence continues at coordinate 95,942 of LNDB01000009.1, read as the reverse complement.
ATATTATAGACGATTATCGTATATCCACAATTTCGTACCGAAGCATACCGGCCGGAACATTCACTTCAACAATGCTTCCTTTGGACTGCCCCAGCACAGCTTTCCCAACAGGAGACTCATTAGAAATTTTATTGACAGCGGGGTCTGCTTCGGCTGAACCAACAATTGTATAGTCTTCTTGATCCCCGAATTCAATATCTTTCAGAACAATGGTACTGCCGACAGAAACAGTATCTTTTTCTTCGTTATCATCAATAACCCTGGCATTTCTGAGCATTTTCTCCAGAGTTATAATCCTTCCCTCGATAAAAGCCTGTTCGTTCTTGGCATCTTCATACTCCGAATTCTCGGATATATCTCCGAATTCTATAGCTTGTTTGATCCTTTCGGCCACTTCCCTTCTTCTTTGAGTTTTTAACGTTTCAAGTTCCTCTTCAAGTTTTTTCAAACCATCAAGTGTCAAAATTACTTCTTTTTCGGGCATAAAAAATACCCCTCCCTCTTCCCTTCTTGAGGCTATATTTTTATTCCGTGTATGTGAAACATTATATACACATGCAAAATAAAATATACGCTGTAAAACTCTTCCTGCTATTTTAATACTGGTATTATAAGTAACGACTAAAAGGTTGTCAAGCAGTTCTTTGCGAAAAACATACTTTGAATCCTTTGAAAATAATCAATTTTTATCTTATTCAAGAAAAATTTTTTGAAAAATAGCCCTCATCGAATTGGGATTCTGTGTTGTCATGATCTCCTTCCGATATTCGGCAGCATTTCTTCGCCCTTTAATGTACCATGCAGCATGTTTTCTGATTTCGTTTAATCCTATCTTCTCCCCTTTATATTCAAGGAGCTTCTCAAAATGGTTCAGCAACACATTCAATTTTGATTCTTCTCCAGGTTCAGGCAGAAATTCACCTGTTTCCAAAAAGTGCTGCGTTCTGCCGATCAGCCATGGATTACCCAAGGCTCCCCGCGCAATCATAACCCCATCGCAGCCTGTTTCCCGAATCATTCTCAATGCATCCTGGGGGCTTTGAATATCTCCGTTTCCAATTACGGGAATATGGACATTCTTTTTGACCTTACCAATCCATTTCCAATCTGCTTTACCGGAATAATATTGTTCTCTTGTCCTGGCATGAACAGATATCATACAAATCCCGGCATCCTCTAAACGGGAAGCCAATTCTAATGCAACAATACCGGAATCATCCCACCCCAAGCGAATTTTAACTGTAACCGGTATCTTAACGGCATTCACTACTGCATGAGCTATTTTTTCCGCAAGATTCAAATTTTTGAGTAAAGCTGCCCCCTCTCCGTTTTTAACTATTTTAGGTGTTGGGCAGCCCATATTAATATCAATCACATTTGCGTTATTCTCTTCTACGATGATAGCTGCCTTAGCCATCTGTTCCGGATCAGAACCAAATAATTGGACAATTCTGGGCTCCTGTTCTCCGTCCAGATTGAGCATCCGATACGTTTTGGAGTTCTGATGCAACAGCGCATTATCACTAATCATTTCCGTAAAGGCATATTTTCCGCCTGTCAACTGAATAATCTCGCGAAAGGCTTTGTCGGTAATTCCTGCCATGGGTGCCATGAATACCGGTTTATTTATTGAGTAATTTCCAAGTTTCATTGTAATCTCCGTGTTGTATTCATTTAACGTGAATAAAACACGAGCATGAAAATGCTCGTTTTCGAACCACACTTTTTACTTTTATACGATATTAACGCTGGTTCCTCTCATAGATAATCAACAGCCCATCAAGCGTTAAAAAGGGATCAATCGTTTCAATAGCCTTTGCATCTTCGGCAATCAGTTCCGCCAAACCACCGGTTGCAATGACTTTTACCTTACCGGTTAATTCTGCTTTCATCAACTCAACAATACGGTCTACCTGTCCGCAATATCCGTAATAAATCCCTGACTGCATTCCGCTGATTGTGTTCTTCCCGATAATGTTCTTCGTTTTAATGATTTCAATTCGCGGCAATTTAGAAGCTCTTTGAAAAAGCGCCTCCGCAGAAATTCCTATCCCCGGTGCAATAGCCCCCCCTAAATATTCTCCTTTCTGGCTCACTGCACAAAAAGTAGTTGCAGTTCCAAAATCTACAATAATTAAGGGTCCCCCATATTTATCATAGGCGGCCACCGCATTCACAATACGGTCAGCGCCAACCTCGCGGGGATTATCGTAAACAATAAAGATCCCGGTTTTTACTCCTGGCCCGACAATCAGGGGAGATACTCGGAAATATTTTTTGACCAGTCTCTCTAAGGCAGGGGTAACAGGAGGTACTACAGAGGAAATAACCGCTCCTGTAATATCCTGAAAAGTCAGCCCATGAATCGCAAAGAGATTTCGCAACAGTACTGCATATTCATCATCTGTACTAAATTTATTGGTGGATATCCTCCAATGATTGAGAAGATGCTTTTCCTGATAAACTCCAAATACGATATTCGTATTTCCAACATCAGAAACCAGAATCATTTTTGAACTCCCAGATTAAATCTCAAATTTTTTCTGCCTCATGAATATATTTTCGAATAGAAGGTTTCATATCATCCACAACCAATGAAAAATCTACTGCTTCTACAGAGTGGGTTAGACACCCCATGGACAGAATATCTACTCCCGTTTCGGCAATCTCACGAATATTTGCTTCGTTGATTCCTCCTGAGGCTTCAACAATTGCCTTGTGATTAATCATCTCTACTGCTTGTTTCATCTCCTGAATAGACATATTATCCAGCATAATCACGTCAACACCGCAAGCCAAGGCATCCTTCACTTGTTGCAGCGTTTCACATTCCACCTCGATTTTCACCATGTGGCCGATTTTTGTTTTTACCCTCCGGACAGCCTCACTCAAGCCCCCTGCAACGGCATGATGGTTATCCTTGAGAATTACAGCATCATATAAGCCGAATCGGTGGTTATGGCCGCCTCCGATACGCACAGCGTATTTTTGAAGATTTCTGATTCCCGGCAGGGTTTTTCGTGTATCGACAACCTTTACCCCTAAGTCAGCCACAGTATCTGCCAGTTTCCTCGTGGCGCTTGATATGCCTGAAAGATGCTGTAAAAAGTTCAATGCTGTTCTTTCAGCTTGAAGCATTCCAGTAAGGGAGCCCTTTATTTTCATAACAAGCATACCGTGGGTAATACAGTCTCCGTCTTTTACCTTTAACTCACATACAATTGAAGGATCAACTTTCTTAAAGACCAATTCCGCAATGTCAATACCACAAATGATTCCCTGTTCTTTCGCATAGATTTTAGCTTCGCCCTGATAATCCTCAGGAATGATAATAGAACTGATATCCCCTGTCCCTATATCCTCTTTAAGGGCTCTCTCGATCAATTCCTCATATTGAAACATAGCCAACATGTTGGTCACCCCGCTTCAGTACTGAATGCTTCTGCCAATGCTTATTGGCAAACGGAAAATCGCTGCGGTAATGCCCGCCTCTGCTCTCTTCCCTTTCCATAGCTGTTTTTGCAATAATTAATCCGAGACTGATCATATTCCCCAGCTCTAAATGGGGCACCTCAAGTGACGGCGTAAATTCTTCCCAAAATTTTATCAATTGAGAATAAGCTTCAAGCAATCCTTGTTGCGTTCGAATAATTCCTGCTTTTTCCCACATAATATCCTTGATTTGTTTCCGCAGGAATTGTACATCAGCAGAGCCTTTTTGATTGATGTCCCAAACACCCTTAAACGGTCTAACATTTTCCCATTTAGCAAGGACAAAGGTTTTACTGCTGAGGCTATCTGTGATCATTGAAGCAAAAACCAAACCATCCAATAAAGAATTACTTGCCAGCCGATTGGCTCCATGTACTCCGTTGCAGGCACATTCTCCGCAAGCATACAAATTAGCCAGATTGGTCTCTCCCATATTGTTAACTTTAACACCACCCATCATATAATGGGCAGCGGGACCTATGGGAACAGGAGTGGTCGAAATATCAATACCATAATCAAGACATGTACTATAGATAGTTGGAAATCTGTCTTGGGGCTGCTCTAAGCAGCTAAAATCTAAGTAGACAGGACTATCTTTCATTTGCTCCCATATCGCCCGGGCAACCACATCCCTCGGAGCCAATTCCTGGCCAGGAATTCCTTCCATGAACCGTTCTCCGCGAACATTCAGAAGTTTTGCTCCTTCACCCCTTGCGGCTTCCGAAATCAAAAAGCTCGGTGCTCCTGGAAGTAATAATGCTGTTGGGTGAAACTGAATAAATTCCATATCCATGAGCTCAGCCCCGGCACGGTAGGCAGCAGCAATTCCATCCCCTGTGGCTAACTCAGGATTTGTGGTATGCTTATACAACTGCCCCAATCCCCCAGTAGCAAGAACTACCGCCTTTGCCAGCCAGGCCTCAACTTTGCCGCTGATTTGATTTAATACCAGTACTCCGGCAATTTCTCCATGATGATTTTTAATGAAATCAATTACATAATGGTTTTCTTTTACCGTAATTAGCCGGGACCTTACAACTTCAACAAGTGCCCTCTCGATTTCTTCACCGGTCGCATCTCCTCTGGCATGGAGAACTCTTCTTTTGCTATGGGCTCCTTCTTTCGTAAAGTCCAGCTCATTATCATGCCTATCGAATTTCGTTCCCAGTTCGATAAGTCTTCTGACACATTCAGGGCCTTTTTCCGCTAAAATCTTTACCGCTTCTAAATTGCACAGACCGGCACCTGCCAGAATTGTATCACCATAATGAAATTCTGGTGAATCATCCTGATTAAGCGCTACGGCAATCCCCCCCTGAGCGTGTTCCGTATTCCCTTCCATAATGTTTTTCTTCGTCAGCACTGTAACATCAAATTTCCGGCTCAGTTTTATTGCTGCGAAGAGACCTGCGATTCCGCTGCCCAGAACAAGGACTTCTGTATAGTTGACAACAAGGCTATCCTTGCTCCACGGGATTAAAAAATCACTATCTTTCATTTTCCCTTACTCATCCTCAAGTAAAAATTACTCTTTTATTTGGTAACGGCCAACATCTTTTCCAGTGCGTCAATCGCTTTTTCCCTGACTTCCGCTGACACCGTCACCCTAGGGGAGAGGGAAAAGAGAGCGTCTCTCACCTTTTGCAAGTCAGTTTTTTTCATGTTGGGACACTGCAGGAATTCAGACGCCATGTAAAAAGTCTTATCCGGACAACGTTTTTTAAGTTCATGAAGAATGCCGCATTCTGTTCCAATAATAAACTCTTTATCCTTTGAATTAACGGCATATTGAATAATACCCGCGGTTGAGCCGACATAGTCTGCTTCCCGCCAAACCTCTTCCCGACATTCAGGATGGACCAAAACCTTAGCTTCCGGATGTTCCATCCTGCTTTTTTGAATATCTCCCTTATGTAAGCGGTGATGGATAGGGCAGAATCCCTGCCACAAATGAAAATGCCTTTTAGCTTTGCTAGCCACATACTTTCCCAGATTCTCATCCGGTACAAATAAAATATCTTCGTCCGCGAGAGACTCTACAATTTTATGGGCATTAGACGAAGTACAGCAAATATCACTTTCTGCTTTCACTTCAGCAGAAGAATTTACGTAGCACACAACTTTGACCCCGGGGAGTTCAGCCTTTCTCTTCCTTAAATCATTTACGTCTGCCATGTCTGCCATCGGACATCCCGCCTTAGGCTCAGGAAGGAGAACAATTTTCTCAGGCGAAAGGATCGCTGCACTTTCTGCCATAAAATACACTCCGCAAAATACAATTACGTCCGCATTCGTAGTCGCAGCTTTTTGAGCAAGCTGCAAGGAATCTCCAACATAATCGGCAATATCCTGAACCTCTCCCGGTTGATAGTAATGAGCAAGAATAACAGCATTCCTTTCCGCACGCAGTGCATTTACTTCATTGATTAGCTGACCATTGTGCCCATTATTCATTCCAGCTTCCCCTTTCCTTTCTGACACCTTTTTTCTAAATTCTATGCTTGGAGACAAAAAGTGTCAAGCCTGCGTTCCATGAGTCTCTTCGGAAGCCAGCTCTACAGGACGATTGTATTCATCCACAAAGACGATTGTCGGCGAGTATTGACGAATTTCTTCCTCTGTAAATAGGCCATAGGAAATAATAATGATCTCATCACCAACTTGGACAAGTCTGGAGGCAGCGCCATTGAGGCAAATCAAGCCGGAGTTTCTCTCACCTGGGATTACGTAGGTTTCAAATCTGGCTCCATTGTAATTATTAACCACCTGAACCTTCTCATTAGCAAGAATATTTGCCTGTTCCATAAGGTTCAGATCAATTGTGATACTGCCGATATAATTCAAATTGGCTTGCGTTACTTTTGCCTTATGAATCTTTGATTTCATCATAGTTCTAAACATTACTTTACACCCCAACAATGATGTTGTCGATTAAGCGTGTCCCACCAAAATGAACTGCTAACGCAATGACAATAGTTCCGTTGATGATTTCAACCGGGGAGAGGTCATCTGCTCTGCGAATTTCTACATATTCAATTTTCCCGTCAGTTTGGAAACTTATTCTTTGGATTATTTTTTCTCTGATGACTTCCATTCTTTTTTCCCCTGAATCTATTAAAGAAGCCCCTTCTTGGAGAGCGCGGTATAGTACCGGTGCTTGTTCCCTCTGTTCCTTACTGAGATAGGAATTTCTGGAACTCATTGCCAATCCGTCTGGTTCTCTTACAGTGGGATACGGAATTAGCGTGATAGGGAGGTTTAAATCTGTAACCATTTGCTTAATGACAATGAACTGTTGGTAGTCCTTTTGGCCAAAATATGCTGCATCCGGCCAAACAATGTTAAACAATTTGCTTACCACAGTTGCAACTCCCTGAAAGTGTCCCGGCCTGAAAGCACCGCATAGACCGTCTGGGACCGTGAAAACATTAACGGTTGTCAAACTTTTTCCATTGGGATACATTTCTTCTATAGAAGGGACAAAAAGCATGTCCACTCCTGCTTCCTGGGCAAGGCGGGAATCCCTCTCGAGATTACGGGGATATTTATTAAAGTCTTCGTTCGGACCAAATTGCAGTGGATTTACGAATATACTCATGACAATATATATTTCTTCATGATTTTCATCTTTTTTTCTGGCATCTTCAACCATTGCAAGATGCCCGTAATGGAGAAAGCCCATCGTAGGGACCAGAACGACTGTTTTCCCTTCTTCCCTGGCCTTGTCAATATTTTCTTTCAGTGGCGTAATGTATTCGGTAATTTTCATGGAATTCGCTCCATTCTCATTTTTTACATGAAAAGTTGCTGCAGCTTTTCCAATTCTTTAACAGAATAGCTTTCACCTAACACCTCTTTTCTCTCCTTTCCCAGTTCCAGCGCAAGCCTGCCTAATCCCTTATAGGTTTCCAGGAGCTCCCTTGGCATCTCTTGCAAATGCTTGGCCACTACTGCGGTATCGCCTCTGGCAATTGGCCCTGTAAGCGCCCCGGGTAAGCCAACTTTTTCGATATTATGGCAGGCCCCTTGCATAAGAGGCAGCAGGGATTCCAAAGCTTCTTCCTGATCAATACCTGCTTGTCCAAAAAGCTTTACCGCCAAAAATGCCAGTGAAACAAGATAATTCGATGCTGCTGCCGCCCCTGCATGGTAAAGTGTTTTTTTCGCTGGGTCGATGCGGTGGGGAATACCCCCCAAGATCTTGACCAACTTTTCCCCGAAATCCTCACTATATTTACTATCTCCCTCAATCCCGAAATGGGTCCCCGCAACTTTCGCAAGTGCGCATTCAATGCTGGCAAATGCCTGAAGAGGGTGTAAAGAAAGATAGTGTAAAGGTAACGAACGGTCTTTGCACATGATTTCGGATCTTAAAGAACCGGAACAATGAACCCATAACTGTTTTTCCTTGCGGATGACCTTTTGTTCCGTTAATTGTGCCGCAACAGTCTCTATCGATCCGTCATGCGTTGTTATGAATATCATATCGGCTTGTTGAGAAATCTCATCCAAGTCCAAGTGTTTCTTTTGGAGATATTTCGTAAAACGTTGATAGGAAAACTGACTGCGGGTATTCACACCGATACACTCAAAACCTGCTTTTTCAAGTAATACCGCTAACGTGGTTCCTACTACACCGGTTCCAATAATGGCAAATTTATTGCTGAACATTAATAAAAAATACACCTCTCTGCCTGGTGAAGGTGTAATGGTCTGATAGCAAATAAATGTTTGCTCTGCCTTCACCGTCCCAGTATTATATCCAAGCGGTCGATGCATGATGTACAAAAATGATAGAAAACATGGAGTTCCAGGGTACAATTCTTTACGATATTGTCCATGGTTACCGGACTATTATAAGGCAAAATATATTAATTATAAAGACATTTCTTGACTTTTCCTTCTCCTTTAGCGTCCAATACGGTTTTCCCTGAAGAAAGGACCAGATCAGGGGCAATTTCCCGAAGAGGAGCGAGAACGAATTCCCTGGCTTCCATGTAGGGATGCGGAATAATCAGCATCTCCGATGTAATTTTTGTGTTTTCATATGTAAGGATGTCAATATCGATGATTCTTGGCCCCCAATGCCTAACTCTCTTTCTGCCCATTCTATTTTCAATATCCTGGCAACATTCCAACAGGCGCAGCGGATCAAGTGTTGTTTCGATTGCGGCGGCCAGATTGAGGTAGTTGTCCTGTTCCACTCCTCCCCAAGGTTCGGTCTCATAGAACCCCGATACTTTGATCAAGAGTATTTCTGGAACAGCCCCTAAGCGCCGCAGCGCTTCTTTAAGATTATCTGCTTTATTCCCTTGGTTGCTCCCCAGGCTTAAATAGCTTATCATGTTCTTTTCTCCCTGATTACTTCTACAGACACATCCTTAAAGATTCCAGGAATCGGCGCATTGGGTTTATGGACCACTACGCGGACTTTTGAGCAGTGAGGGTCAACTAATACCTGTGATGCAATTCTTTCTGCAAGGGATTCCAACAAATCATATCTCTCTTGGGTTACACATTGTTCTATCACCTTGAATACTTTAGAATAATCTACCGTATCCTTGAGGCTGTCCGTTTCATAGGCCCACTGCCCGGAATAAATATCCAAGTCCACTAGAAAGCGCTGTCCAAGCTCTTTTTCCTGATCAAGTACTCCGTGATAGGCATAAAACTCCATTCCCCTGAGGCGAATAATACTATCTTCCCTCATAGTCTTCTCCCCTTCTTCTGCGGACAATCTGATCAGCCATCAGCACAGCCTTCTTGTTTTCATACACGTCATGCACCCTTAAAATATCCGCTCCGGATGCTACCCCCAGGGTTCCAAGGGCAATCGTCGGCTCTAACCGCTCATCCATTGGAAGATTTAGTGTTCTCCCAATCACGGATTTCCTGGATACTCCTAAAAGAATAGGAAATCCAAGTGTTTTCAGTTCGTCTAACCTGCTTAATACTTCCATATTTTGTTCGGGGGATTTACCGAACCCAATACCCGGGTCAATGACAATCCGGTTCTCTCCTATCCCATTTCGCAGGGCGGTTTCTATACTTTGCTCAAGATAACACAGGATTTCTCCCAGGATGTTTACATATCCGTTATGATCCTTATTATGCATAATAACTACCGCCGAGCCGGTGCCGGCAATGACCTTTACCATGTCAGGGTCCTTTTGCAGCCCCCAAATATCGTTAATCATATGTACGCCAAGACTCAAGGCTTTTTCAGCAACCGAAGCCTTCTGCGTATCTACGGAGATGGGGACTTTGCAGTTGGCTGCCAGCTCTTTGATTATGGGTTCTAATCTCGACCACTCCTCCTCCGCACTTACAGGAATATATCCTGGGCGCGAAGATTCACCTCCGATATCCAAAATATCTGCTCCTTGATCAACAAGCTTGGCGGCTTGTAGCAGCGCGTTTTCACTTTGATAGAATTTTCCTCCGTCTGAAAAGGAATCTGGGGTAACATTGATTATCCCCATAACCAGAGTTTTCCTTCCCAGCTCAAGATTAAATCCTCTGCAGGAAAGTTCTCTCTCCGGAGACTTTTCCAGAGCAGTTAACAATATATGTAAAGATTCCGCTATTTTCTTTAATTCTAGCGGTTGTCCCTGTAATTTTCCGATGAGCATTCTCAATTGTTTATTGCTTCCCAAAAGCAGGACATCTGTATTCTTATCTCCACCATCTGCAACTTCACGTTTCACGGCAGCGTCCCCGCCTAAAGATAGCATCTCCCGTTTAAGATGCAGGGCAATAGGCGAAAATACGCTTTCCAGTTTAATGACCCGTGTAATAGCTTGGCCCTTCAAATCAGATATACTTTCAGCACAGGCTTCAATTTGCCTGAGAGCTTTTTGGGCTTGTTTTTCATTTTCTATTTTGATCCAGCGCATATTGTAAGCTCGCAAAAAAACCACCCTTTCTTTAAAATATTATATAATTGCCGCCCCTGCCAGACAAGAAGAAGGGCTGCTCCTTTCTCTCAAGCTCCTCCTTCCGGGTTCAAGTAACAGCTTTATTTTCATGCGCCTCTTCTCTCTGTTTTTCTTTGGCAGTGAGCATAAAATACAATATTAGGGCTATCAGCGCTACGAAAAACCTTGGATACTGGCTTGCCTCAGCTAAGGCAAGCTGAAAGGTAGTGCTGGTTTTGTCGCTGGCCACCGGAGAACTCAGCATGAGCACCAGGCTCAAATATCTTGGGAAAACAGGCGTATCCAACCTTGGCGGTCTTGGCGGATCAAATATCGTTGTAAGAAAGGGGATTTGTTCTGACGGCTGGGTCTGGCCCTGCTGCACCTGATTTGACCGGGAGGGCTGCGTTGATCCCGAAGACGGAGGAGACATCAAAATTTGCCTTATGGACTTGCAATCAGGATATGCCTGGTTCGTTAGGGAGGCAAAAATTCTATATTTATCCTCGCGTATAGCCGACCACTTTATGATGAGTGGTAAAACCAAATCAATGGCAATAACTGTGACAAAACTAAATGGGAATCTGAGCCGGATTAGAGGAAAATTTAAAAAGATCGTAGGACTGAAGGATCTGTCGACCAGGCGCTGTGCAAGAAACAGGGAAAAACTTATTGGGTTAACGACACTGATTTCGGACATTCCTGGATTATTAATTATTGCGATCCTCTCCTCCTCTTTCAATATTTCCCATATTTGGATAATCTATGAGTATTATATGCTCCTATTTTAGGAAGTGATAAAAAATAAAAACTGCTTTCAGACTTTAGGCCTGAAAGCAGTAGCCAAGGGATTATTTCTAAAATAAACCTTTGATTTTGCCTTCAGCATCAATATCCATATTCATGGCAGCCGGACGTTTTGGCAAGCCGGGCATCGTCATAATTGCTCCGGTAATTGCCACTAGGAAACCGGCCCCCGCTGATAACCTCAGTTCTCTTACCGTAATGGTAAATCCAGTAGGGCGTCCGAGCTTTGAAGGATCATCGGATAAGGAATACTGTGTTTTAGCCATACACACGGGCAGATGGGCATAACCCAATTCCTGATATTTCGCCATTGCGGTTTCTGCTTCTTTGGAAAAAGCAACATCGTCTGCTCCATATATTTGCTGGCAAATTTTCTTAATTTTAACCGGTATGGGATCTTCAAGATCATAAAGAACCTTAAATTGAGATTCTTTCTTTTCCAAAATTCCAAGTGCGGTTTGAGCCAATTCAATTCCGCCTTCTCCTCCCCGGGTAAACACTTCGGACAAGGCAACTTGGACGCCCAGGTTAGCGCACCGTTCCCGGATAAAGTCCAATTCAGCCTGGGTATCTGAGGGGAAACGGTTAAGGGCTACTACTGCAGGCACGCCAAATTTGGCTACGTTTTCTATATGCTTTTCCAGATTGGCAATTCCGATGGCTAAGGCTTCCAGGTTCTCTTCTCCTAGATTGTTCTTGGGTACCCCTCCATTGGATTTCAAGGCTCTCACTGTAGCAACAATTACGGTAAGATCCGGTTTTAAACCTGCATAACGGCACTTGAGATCAAAGAACTTCTCAGCTCCGAGATCAGCTCCGAATCCAGCCTCCGTAATGAGATAGTCTGCAAGTTTAAGGCCCAGCTTGGTAGCTACAACACTGTTGCAGCCATGCGCAATATTGGCAAAAGGTCCCCCGTGAATAAATACCGGCGTATTTTCTAACGTTTGCACCAAATTGGGTTTAATCGCGTCCTTCATCAGGAGTGCCATCGCCCCCTGAGCTTCCAAGTCTTTTGCCGTAACAGGCTGTCCATCATACGTATAGGCAACGACAATCCGCGCAAATCTTTCTTTCAGGTCCATCAGGCCATCGGCTAAGCAAAGTATGGCCATAATCTCCGAGGCCACAGTGATGTCAAAACCGTTCTGACGGGGAACTCCGTCCGCCTTGCCGCCCAACCCAATAATAATGTTGCGTAAAGAACGGTCATTCATATCCATGACTCTGCGGAAAACAATCTGCCGCGGGTCAATATTCAGCGGATTCCCTTGCTGGATGGAGTTATCAATCATTGCTGCCAATAAGTTATGAGTAGAAGTAATCGCGTGAAAATCCCCGGTAAAGTGAAGATTAATATCTTCCATGGGAACAGCCTGGGCATAGCCCCCCCCTGCAGCTCCCCCCTTGATTCCAAAGCAAGGACCTAATGAAGGTTCGCGTAAAGCAATCATAGACTTCTTGCCTAATTTAACCATAGCCTGTCCTAATCCAACTGTAGTCGTTGTCTTTCCTTCACCGGCGGGGGTAGGATTGATGGCAGTAACCAAAATAAGCTTGCCATCCGGTTGATTCTTTACCCTTTGCCAAACATCCAAGCTGATTTTTGCCTTGTACTTCCCATAGTACTCCAAGTCGTCTTCGCCAAGACCTATCAAAGATGCGATTTCGCCTATTGGCTTCATTTTGGCTTCCTGGGCAATCTGAATATCAGTTTTCAACTTCGTTCACTCCTTCGTTTTCGATGTAGGATGTATCATTGTAAATGGATTATAACCTATTCCTATCCACTATGCACGCATATTTCTCCAGTTAGTTCCCGACTTTTTTTGCGTATTCAAATCGGTATCCACCCTTATAGGAAGGAATTGTAACGATTTCACGCAAAATGTCAACTTTCATCCCTGCCTGTTTAAGCGGGAGCGCTTCCATTTTGGTGAGATAATCCAACAGGACATCCTGATTTCCAATAGCTATAATCTCATAGGAAGTTCCCCCAACTCTGCTGATGGGAACCGAGTTTACCAAGATGGTTGAAGTTCCGCTCATTACGATAGAAGTATCACTGACGATTCTTTGTCCGTTAACACTAATTGCCTCTGCCCCGGCAAACCGCAGCGTATTAATAATTCTTCGCAAATCATCGGTATTTAGCGGAAAGAGCACACGGACATCTTGGCCGCTGTCCTGTATAGTCATTCTTATACCGGGGCCTTTGACAGCAATCGTGCCATCTTCTATTTTCAGCTGATTCAATTTAGCAATCAGGTAAGGATTATTGATTTCGGTATTTCTAACAGTCTCCAGTTGGACGGTCAGTTTTTTGTATTCATCTTGAAGTTCTATATTTTTATCCTGAAGTGTACGTACAATTGATTTCATCTGGGCAAGTCTTTCGTTTTGGATTTGTTGGGCAATATCCACCTCTTTTTGGGTATGGAACTGAAGAGAAATAAGAAACCCAATGGCAACGGCGGCAATTGTCGCTACAGAAATAATATGCTTATTGAACATATTAACCCTCCTTAACCGGCTCTGCATACCGATATTCGTACAGTTTAGCAGCCGGTACAGGGAGAGGGTCTTTGGGTGTTTCCAATTTACGGGTGATGCCATATTGTTGTTGGTATTCTCCCAGCTTATCCCAGAAGTAAAACTGCAGCGCCGATTTTAGATGATTTTGGTCGCCAAGCGCTATAATGATATAAGGAGGCATTTGCCTTGTCCCATTAATCTGTATATAGGCTCCGCTGCAAAAAATCTCTGTGTGCGTCGTAATTCTTTGGTTATTCACAGCGATGGCTTCCGCTCCGCCGTTCCATAAAATGTTAATGAGAGTTCTGAGATATTCTTCATGTATGACATAATTTCCATATTCGGCATTGCGGTCTAAGGACGAATCATCCAGGATAATCTTGATACCCGGGCCGGATAATTTAACCAGCCCTGCATTCATATTCGCTTCATCAAGCTGTTGAGAAGCGAGCGCAGCTGCACTCTGTCCTGCTTGTACTCTTGAAAGTTCACTCAAGAGCTTTTCATTTTCTTGGGCTACTTGCTCGTTTTCCAGCTCAAGCTGGAGAAGACTCGGCAAGCTTGCATCAGGGCGCAGAGAGCCTTGGTTTGACTTATAGTATGCCTTGATAGTGACTAAAATTAAAATCCCAACAATCAGCATGCCTAAAGTAATTAGACCCAGCGACCCGTTCTTTTTCATGCGCATCGGCTTCACCCCGGTTTGTAAATACCCACTGTTTTTAAATTCAAAACCAATCAGTGAAGAGAACACCCCGGTAGAGTGTCTTTGTATTTATTCACTAAGCCATTCTTCCCCGGCTTTTTTATACGTTAGAACTTCTTCAGGATGGAAGTACAAGGAAATTTCCCTTTCTGCACTTTCAACGGAATCCGAACCATGAATAATGTTCCTGCTGATATCCATTGCATAACTTCCCCTAATGGAACCGGGTCCTGCATTGGCCGGGTTGGTAGCTCCCATCATTTCCCTTGCAAGTGAAATGACATTTTTCCCTTCCCAAACCATGGCAATTACGGGCGAAGACATAATGTACCGGACTGTAGGCTCGAAAAAAACCTTGCCTTTATGCTCTTTATAATGTTCTTCAGCCAAGTTTCTGCCAACCTGTAATAATTTCAAGGCTGCAAGCTTAAAGCCCTTTTTTTCAAACCTTGAGATAATCTCCCCGCTCAGTCCTCTTTGTACTGCATCCGGTTTCAACATAAGAAATGTTCTTTCCACGATAAATCCTCCTTAATGCTAAGCCCTTTTCTGTAGACTTTTTCAAAAGTTTTGGTTTGAAAAATCAGATATTTGTTTTTGAGTATCTTGCGGAAGAAGAGGGGCCTGTTTGCGGGACTCATCGAAACGTCCGATAATTTCTCTGAATCCTTCCGCTTCTAAGGTCTCATTTTCCATAAGTGCCTGTGCAATCGCATGCAGGATATCTATTTTTTCGATAATGATATCCTGTGCCTTCTGATAACCTTCATCAATAATCCTGCGTACTTCATTATCAATCGCTTGCGCTACTGATTCGCTGTAATTACGGTCCCTGGCAATATCCCTTCCAAGGAAAACTTGTTCTTCCTTATGACCAAAAGTTACCGGACCCAGTTCCTCAGACATTCCAAGTTCAGTGATCATTTTACGTACAATCCCGGTAGCACGTTCCAAGTCGTTGGAAGCCCCTGTGCTAATCTCGTGCAAGACCAAGGCCTCGGCCACCCTGCCGCCCAAGAGCATGGTAACCTGGTCAAGCAATTGAGATTTTGTCATATAGTTTCGGTCTTCCTTAGGCAAAAGCAGTGTGTATCCGCCTGCTCTGCCGCGGGGAATAATCGAAACCTTATGCAGTGGATCAGTATGAGGAAGATATTCTCCTAACAAGGCATGACCGGCTTCATGGTAGGAAACCAGTTTCTTTTCAAATTCGCTGATGACCCTGCTTTTCTTCTCGGGCCCTGCAATAACTCTCTCAATAGAATCTTCCAAAGCCTTCATACTCACTTTTCTCTCATTACGGCGAGCCGACAGCAACGCTGCCTCATTGACAAGGTTGGCAAGATCAGCTCCGGTGAATCCGGGTGTTCTCCGGGCTAGGACTTCTAAGTTGACACCGGCAGCCAGGGGTTTCCCTTTGACATGAACTTTCAGAATTTCTTCCCGTCCTTTAATATCAGGAACATTGACCACAACCTGCCGGTCAAAACGTCCGGGACGTAACAGGGCAGGATCTAAAATATCCGGCCGGTTAGTTGCCGCAATAATAATAATTCCTTCATTTCCGTTAAACCCATCCATCTCAACCAGAAGCTGATTCAGGGTCTGCTCACGTTCATCGTGCCCTCCGCCTAATCCTGCTCCGCGTTGACGGCCGACAGCATCGATCTCATCGATAAATACGATGCAGGGAGAACTTTTTTTGGCCTGCTCAAATAAATCACGAACCCTTGAAGCACCTACACCAACAAACATCTCAACAAAGTCGGATCCGCTAATGCTAAAAAATGGAACACCCGCCTCCCCGGAAACTGCTTTGGCAAGTAACGTCTTACCGGTTCCAGGAGGACCGAAGAGAAGAACACCTTTGGGAATCTTAGCACCGATTTCATTAAATTTTTTAGGGGCTTTGAGGAACTCAACAATCTCTTCCAGCTCTTCCTTAACTTCATCTGCTCCTGCTACATCTTTAAACGTATACTTTTTGTCATCGGTCACGAGACGGGCTCGGCTTTTCCCAAACTGCATCACCTTACTCCCGCCGCCTTGTGTCTGGTTCATCATGTAGAAGAACAAGCCAAAGATAAATAGGAACATCAGGATGGTAGGCAGCACCGATAACCACCACGGTGCAGTTGCCGGAGGGATGAAATTAAGCGTAATATTTTGCTTTGCCAAATCGTCCAGGAGCGTCTGGTCACCTTTGGGACCAATAACTTCATAGGTCTTATCGTCTTTTAATTTAACGGTATACGTATTTACCGAATCACTAACCACTACAGAAACCTGATTAACCCTGCCAGCGGCAATCGCTTGCTTAAAACCGTCATAATCAAGGCTCTTGTCTGTTTCAGCAGGAGGATTAGCCAATTTGATAAGCAAAATAGCCAGAAGAATAATCAACAGGTAAATTGCAACATTCTTAAATATTTTCAATCCGGAGATCCTCCTCTCTTACAGATAATATAAAGATAGCCTAGCAAAAAAACAATATGAACATTATAACACGCCGATATTTCTTTTACAATCAATCCAAAATGCAAGCCAATCTCAATTTTTAGCAATAAATCCAAATACTTTCGAGGATTCATCTTTCGGCAGAAGGCTGTCACTCCTGCAAATACCTGGGATCCAGACAACTGAATTCCCAGTAGCAAATAAAGGAATCTCGAATCTTTCTTTGTCGGAAATTTTATTTTCTTGAAATACTTTTTTTAGTTCTTTATGCCCGATTGCTCTAAGGTACATTTTGTCTCCAGGCCGTCTCATTCTGCAAATTAATGGTGCAGACAGCTTGCTTATTTGGTTCAAATCAAATTCCGAGGACCATAGGATATTCTTATCTTGAAAAAGACTTCGAAAGATTCCTACTTTTAATCCAAGGTCTGGTATCGCGTTCCACTGATCCACCGGTAACTGAATTTCCATTGTTTTAAATTGATCCGGAAAGCTTGCCGCTTCTGATTCTAATTCTCTCCGAAAAAAGAAAAAGCCATCCCTCCCGGCTTCAACTTGAAAACCCGGAAAATCCTGTTTCCATCCTGTTTTTTTTCCATATTTCATCATGTTTTTAATATATCTGTATTCCAAACCGCGCGGTTCACCCGTTATTTTACGGGCTGCCCTGCGTAGGATCCTGGATAGAATCGCATTGGGCTGACCCCAGACTTTCAAGGATATTTCAATCCGGCTCTCCGGTGTTTCTTTGCAATACCGAGACCAAACCTTATCTACCTGGGAATTAATGAACTCTTCATCCCAGCGTAATACTTCTGCCATCCTCCCCAGGCTTTCTTGAATTTTATCATTATATTTTTTTTCAAGTTCCGGCAAAAGCTCTAATCTTATTCTGTTCCGGTCATAACAAGGCTTATCGTTGCTTTTATCGATAGCGTAAGGCAGTTCTTCTTCCTGGCAATATGCCAGAATCTCCTTCTTTGATACAGAAAGCAGAGGCCTGATTATACCTTCTTTCACAGGATATATTCCGGCAAGACCTGCCGTTCCGCTCCCTCTAAGCATGCGATAAAGAACCGTTTCTGCCTGGTCGCCTAAATGATGAGCCGTAGCCAACAAATTCAATTCAAATTGCTCCATGTCCTCTTTCCAGTGGGCATATCGCCATTCCCTAGAGGCCTCCTGAAAACTTTTTCGTCTTTCGACTGCATATTTTTTCGCATTGAATTCATGGTATATATAGGGAACTCCCCACATACCGGCAAGCCTTTTGACAAGTTCAGCTTCTTCTTCAGCCTCAACTCTCATTTTATGGTTCACATGATTAATGACCATCCTCAGCCCCTGGTCAGTATTTTCCCTGATGTAGCGCCAAATTATATGAGCCATGGCAACAGAATCGGGTCCGCCGGATACAGCTGCAAGCACACCGGATTGAGGAGGAATAAGCTGCGGCAGAACTTCCAAGCTTAAACTTTGATACATGTATGTTCCTCCGCCTAAAGTTAATTATGAATAATTTTATTTTCTATGCAATATGCTATTTTGTCAAAGTCCCTTTACATCTTTTATGTTTGTTTTTTGTGCATGATCTTTTCTTGCTACGATCAATACTACCCCGTCATCTTCCAGAACATCTCCGGATAGTTTTGCTGCTTCCCTAACAATTTTATCAGCTAATTCCTGTGAAGAAAGCCCTTTGTTTCTCTCTAAATAATTTTTCAGCCAATCGTCCTCTTTACTAACCGCATCTAATACACCGTCTGTAACAATCACAAGAGTCTGATCCTTAAATGGAATGTCAATCACCGGTATCTCGATGTCATTAAGAATTCCGGCCGGAAGGCTTGATGTTTTGACCATCTCAACACGATCTTTCCCAATAACATAGGTTGGTGCGGCTCCGATTTTAATCAACCGTGCATTTTCTGCTTCTAAATCTATTATAACCATATCGACTGTCACAAAACTCTCTTCCGGGGAACGAAGGACTAAAATCGCATTTAATGCTTTTACAGCTCCTTCAGGTTCAAACCCTGTGCTTAGGAGCTGTTCCAAAATGGTAAGCGCTGCAGAGCTCATTCTGGCGGCTTCTTCTCCAACCCCCATTCCATCACACACAATCATAGCACTTTTATGGGGAGAAAGTGGAACTGTACTGAAGTTATCCCCACTTATGGCATTTCCGGTCTTAATAAAAGTCCCTGCCCCTAAATCTAAGAGCAAACGGTGATGGCGCGACCACACCAGAGGTTTTCCCTCCTCAATATTATGCCGGGAATGAAGTTCCTGCGCCAAATGCCCGATTACCTGCGAAACACTTCTGTACTGTTCTGCTAAAGCATCGCGGTTTAAGGCAAGCCTTTTTTGCCATACCTCACGGTCTTTCTGCTGTTCAAGGATAAATCTCGCCCCTAAGATTAACTCATGTAAACGGCCGCAATATTTTTTCCATTCAGGAGGAATTTTTTCGTCATCTAACCCCTCTAAGCCATTTTCTTCCTGCAAGGCAAATAAATCAAACATAAAATTGTAAGTCCGGTAGAATTCTCTTTCCCAACAATAATTAACTGTCGCACAATTTTTGCAAATCCTTTCTACCAGGACATTCATGAGTTCCGGGACTTCCGGTTTTAGTTTTGATTCAAGTCCGGCGGCCTGAAAACCGTAAGCCAGTTGGTCAAAAATTTCTGCTAATGTCTTTACTTTACTGACCGTCGTCTCTATTTCCGGCATAACCCGCTTCTTAAAATTCATTTTTTCTTTCTTTTTCCCGGGTAGCAGAATAAAAAGAAATAAACCCAGTCCGGAAGAATAAATGTGAGCGGGTAAAAATCTTTCATTTACAAAGAAAGTCATCATAAGGACTGCAGCCATGAAAGAAAGAGCTAATCCTGCTTTACCAAACCTTCGGAATCCTCCGCAAACAAATCCGATCAGACCGTAAATTCCTGCATCCACTAAATTTCCTATTCCAAATTTCCACTGGAGCAAGAAGCCTAAGATTGCTCCCGTACCTGCTCCTGACCCTGCCCCAAAGCGGTCTGCCACATATAAAATAAAAAAACTCAGTACAACGAGTTGAAAATTGATTGTACCGACCGTTAGCCCCTGAAGTCCACTGAGGGAGACAGAAAGTATCAGTATCCAGACCATCCCTTGTTCCCCGCTGAAATTTCCCTTCAGAAGGCTGTCTTTATTGAGAAAACCATAAAGAAAAATTACTGAGAAGCCTGCAGCAAGAATTCCTCGGGCAATTTGCATGATGACGTTTTCTCCTGCCAAATGATGCGAAAACCAAGCGACTAAAAACCCCGGCAGCATCGTAAAGATAGCTGTAAGAAGGGGCAGCAGAATAAACTCCCCTTTCCTGTCTTTTAATTTGGGCATAACAAATGCGCAAATTAATGAACTTGGAAGCACTTCCGCCAGCAGCACATAATTTTGAATGGATACGATACCAAGAATAATTCCGGTAATACCCGGTATCATTAATTTGTTTTTATTCATAGCCAATACTGCGATATAGGCAACTGCAAAGGGATAGATTCCAAGAATATTTGCTCTTGAAATCATACAAGCGAAGACGATAATGAACAGATATGTTCCAAGCGGACCTAAAATCTTATTCAATATTTTATCAGTTTTAAAAGTAGCCCATTCAGCCATATTGCCACCTCTTCCATTTAATGGAATAATTATAGCCGATTTTATTTGCGAAGCATGTCTAACTGGAGTACTTATTTCAATCATGATTATACTTAGTTCAGCAATAAGTATATTAAGTTTTTCTCACCACCGATTTTTTTTAGATAATTGACAATTTGGGCAATTAATCTCCATTATAAAAATAAAGCTGCTCTACAGCCTTCAATGGCCGTGGAGCAGTCCGTAGTTTCATTCCACTAATTCTTTTTCTGCTGTTCCTTAGGAGCGATTAATATTTCTCCTTTCCTAACCAATCCCAGTTTTTCTCTGGCTAATTGTTCGATATAGGAAGGCGTATTTAATTTTTCTATTTCTTGACGCAATTGATCATTCTGGGCAACAAGCTGATCTTTTTGTTTAACTAACTGTGCTTTTTTACTTTCAATTGACCGGTCGATTTTGAATAATTGATAGGACCAGCTTCCGGCCAGCATCAGGGATGTCCCCAGAACGATAACCAGCAAAGGGTTCATTCTTCTTTTTCTTCTTTTGGCTGCTCTTTTCTCACTCATCTTCCTGAACATCCTCCGTCAGGGAATGGCTTAGTCCCAACTCGTTATCAGGAATGATCCCTACTATTTGATATCCTTTAACTTTGGCTCTTGCCAATAATGTCGCAACAGAACTCGTACCGAGGTTGAGGATTTTTGCGATGTCTTCACTCGAACGGCCGCTTTCTTTCAACATAACTGCTTGTCTCTCTCGAAAGCTTAATTTTTCCAAACCTCTTATTTCCCAATGCATTGTAGTCATCCTCTAACTACATATTGCCTACAGATCAAGTACATTTCTAAGTATTTGTTATTATAAACGCTATAATCGGCAAAAGCAATACTTTACTAATTATTTTCCTTTTAGTCCTATTATCGTCTAGGAGTTTTGGATATTCGCCCTTTTACTTTAGTCACAGATTCCCTTCCTAAGGCTTCTGCCATTCTAAAAATTAACATAGAAAACCAACACAGTATCCCATAAGGAATACTCATTAGCATTGTAAGAAATTCTTTAATTCCGAAATACACTCGCAAGATCATTTTGACAATCAGATTTTTAATACCGGATATAATGTCAAAAATAACGTTAAACAGTCGTTTTGAGCTGGAACTCAAAAAGCGCAGGTATAATACCAACCCCGCCAAACAACCGCCAAAAAGATAGAACCTTAATTCCAGAAAGTTTGCTTTTTGTGCAAAAACAAAAATAACCAAGAGTGCCGCAAAAGAAAAGAATAGATCGGCCATAAAAGTCAAAATTTTATTTAAGCCTACCCGCCACCTTGCAATTCGATAACAATCAAAACAAAGTCCAACGAAAACGCCACTAAAAATGATTATCAGCATTACTGCAAAATCACTAATTTAATTTTCTCCCCTTCCCGGCAGATAATTATTATTTAAAAATTCTTTCCCAAACGCCCTTGGATGTTTCTCCTTGACGGTTGTTGGAATAAGTTAAAACATCAATTTGACCCTCTATCTCTACTTCTGATTGCTCAAGATCAAGGTTTTTCACCCCTAATTCCTGACCCTTAATGAACAAACCCCCTCTAAGCGTATCTAACACAATTTCTTTGGTATCAAACGATTTTACTTTTTTTACACCTGTAATTATCAGGAATTTTCTATCTTCCATCATGATCTTATGCTGATTTTCTTCCCTTTTTTCCCCCATATTCATCCCCCCGTATCCTTTCCTGACTTAACAATATTCAATATGGAAAGCATTTAGACATATCAGATAAAAAAAAGACGGTACATATACCATCTTTTATCAAATTACTCTCCTTTATTTTCGTCTCGCAGTACTTCATAGAGGGTAGGTGCTTCTTCCGCTTTGACGCTAGGTAAAACCTGAAGTACTTTCACTTCCAGAATATGCCTCTTCATATCAATCATGATGAGATCTCCCGGTCTGATTTCTGCTGAGGGTTTAGCTAACCGGCCATTAACACTTACTTTTTCTCCTGCACAGATATCTTTTGCTACAGTCCTTCTCTTAATAAGTCTCGACACTTTCAAAAATTTATCTAACCGCAAACCGCTTCGGCCTCCCTTAATACTATTGGCATCAAAAAAACAAGGTTCCGAAGAACCTGTGTATTTTGGAAACCTATCAATTTGTTATAGAATAATTATTGCACGGTTTCTTTTAGCGCTTTCCCGGCTTTAAATCCAGGAACTTTGCAAGCAGGAATAACAATCTCTGCTTTAGTCTGAGGATTTCTTCCAATTCTTTCTTCGCGTTTCTTTACTTCAAAAGTCCCAAAACCAACAAGTTGGACTTTTTCACCAGCTGCCATTGCCTGGCTGATTGTGTCAAAGACTGCACCTACGGCTTTTTCGGCATCTTTTTTGGTGAATTCTGTTTTTTCTGCCACAGCAGCAACAAGTTCCGCTTTATTCAAGAGTCTCCCTCCTAATGAAATATAAACTTTTAAGTTCCTATATTCGATACTAAAATTCAATTTCCTTCTAAAGGAAACTAAATTGAACCCAAAGTACCAGGTTTTTCTTCAATTTTTATCTTATCCCAATAAGAATCCAACTTGGATAAACCAAGTTCCTCAGCGACAAGCCCGTCCTTCTCAATTTCCTCCATCATTTTAAGGAACCTCTTTTGAAATTTCTTTGTTGCTTTGCGTAAAGCTTCTTCAGCATTAATCCCGACAAAACGGGAAAGGTTAACAACAGAAAACAGCAAGTCGCCAAGTTCATCTTCTAACCGTTGACGATTCCCAATTTCCATTTCCAGCTCTTTGATTTCTTCATGGATTTTGGCAAGAGGACCGAGATAATTACCCCAGTCAAATCCAATCATTGCAGCCTTTTTTTGGGATGCTTCCGCCATCATCAGGGCTGGAAGGTCTTTAGGTATGCTGAAATAATCTGCAGAATCTTTTTTTCCCTCCCCCCCTGAACTCTTTTCCTTCTTTTTGATTGCATCCCAGTTAATTAAAACTTCTTCGCTGGATTCGGCAATCACCGCTCCAAAAACATGAGGATGCCGGCGTATTAACTTATCCGAGATTCCAGTCAGTACATTGGATAGGGTAAAGTGTTTTGCTTCTTCCGCAATTTGCGTATGGAACACAATTTGTAATAATAAGTCTCCCAATTCTTCACAGAAATTATTCATATATTTGGAATCTATCGCATCGATTACTTCATAAGTTTCTTCAATTATATACTTCTTCAAGGATTCGTGGGTCTGTTCTTTATCCCATGGACATCCCCGGTCCGAACGGAGCTCTTTCATGATTGTAGTCAAACGGTCAAGGGAGTCATCTTTTGCCAATAAACTGGTGTCAACAGTATAGCAATCGTCTAAGGCTTGCTGCAGGCCCGATACTATTTTGCCTTCGCGCAGCGGATCTCCCGGTAATGCAGCAACCGCCAGTTGGAAGCGGCTTGCCCGAAGGCGTTTCTCTGCCGTTTCAATTACCGACTCCCATCCCCCGACTTCCATCTCACCTGATGAGGCAAACAATTCTTCACAGTGAAAACCTTCATTCATCATATCCGTTGCAGCAGGATGTTCAAAAGACCAAAGAAAAATGACATCCGCGTTGTCAAGTATCCTATACGTTTCAAGGGTTAACTTGTTTAACCCTCCAGAACCAAGACCAATGATCCAAACAATTGGTTTCAAGTCACACCCCCCCTTTCTAGTGATTATATATATAAAGCTGCTATTGTGCAAAGATATCATTTCATAACAGTAAAAGACTGTCAACTTCATTGTTAACAGCCTTTTAATGTAGTTTAATCTTTATTCTTACTGCTCCATCTGTTTTGCTAAAAAGCCAGCCGCTGTTTCTACCAGTTTTGTTTCCAGATCGCCCATTTTTGTGTTAGGATCTTTGGACATCAGAATTACAACCCCAATCGGATCTCCCTCCGCAATGATTGGCGCAATGACCTGACTTGTTACCCTTCCTTTGTCATCGCCCTCTACGTCTTTCAGGATCGTTGTTTCGCCTGATGTAAAAATTGTCTTCCTATCTTCCATTGCCTGTTCAGGAGCAGTACCAAGGGGCTTATTCAAATACTCCTTTTTGGAAGCTCCAGCTACGGCAATAATTACATCTCTGTCCCCGATACAAGCAATATGCCCTGTTGCTTCGAACAAGGAGTCTGCATATTCCTTGGCAAAATCTCCAAGTTCACCAATAGGGGAATATTTTTTAAGTATGACTTCCCCTTCTCTATCCACAAAAATTTCCAGTGGATCACCTTCTCTTATCCGTAATGTCCTCCGGATTTCCTTGGGGATTACTACACGGCCAAGATCATCAATTCTTCTGACAATTCCGGTTGCTTTCAATAAGTTCTCCCTCCTTTTTCCAAAGCAACTAATTCAATCTTAGTATATATCCAGTTCAGTTTTATTATTCATATTTTTCCATACTATGAAAAAAAGAATACCGATACAAATCACCTGTAAATTCCATCGTTTGAGCTGTTTTCGCATCAATCTACAAAGGATTATTTTTAATTATTACCAGATTATCAAGAATAAGCCAAAGAATTTACCGATTAGCATCGTTCGCTTGTGAGTTACATTATTTAAGAAGCTTTTGGTTTAAGGCTTTCAGCGTATTCGATTTTTGCATCCTGCCTCAGTTTGGAAAAGTAGCTTTGAGATTTCTGATTTTTGGCATAGTCCAAGGCGTCTTTTTGGACACTTGCTTTTACTTTTGCAAAATCAGGCTTTACAGCCTGTTTATGATCTTCAACAAAAATCACGTGATAACCGTAATCAGTTTTGACAGGTTTGTCGGAGACCTGTCCTATTTTTTGACTGAATGCGGCTTCTTCAAAAGCGGGTACCATTTGACCCCTGCTAAAATAGCCCAGGTCTCCGCCGGAATCCTTAGAACCGGTATCCGTGGACTTTTCCTTAGCCAGCGTTGCAAAATCCTTGCCTGCTTTCAGCTGGGCAATAATATCTAAGGCTTCCTGTTCAGTGGCAACCAGAATATGTCTTGCTTTGACCTGTTCTTCCTGTCCACCATATTTCGAATAATTGGAATCAAAGTATTGTTTAACATCCTGATCCGTTACCGTGACATCTTTTTCTACATTAACTGTAAACGCAAAATAATTTACTACCTCTTCGTTGGTGGTAGCCTGCTGGTCCAGCCATTTTTGATAATCCCCATCGGGAATCTGATTCTTGAGGTCTTCTACCTGTTTGGCAATCTCAGGATCGTTTAAGTCCCATTTGCTCTTACTTACTTGTTGACTGATCAATTCGTTGCTGATGAGATTCTCTAAAAGATCACTTTTGACACTTTCCAATGTCGTTTTACCCTGATCACTATTAAAATCTATTCCCTGTTTTTGAAGATACGTTTTAATCGCATTTAATTTTTGGTTGTATGTTGTCATTGATACAGCCTTATCATTTACTTTAACTGCAAAGTCTTCTTTTTTGGCACATCCGTTGAAAACTGCCAGTAATATAAATATTAGTATCAGACTCGTTATTTTTTTCATAAAAATAAGTTCTCCTTAACTAAAGAGTGATAAACAATTATACCAGGGATGACAGCGCTAAGCAATTAAACATTTTGGGTTGAAACCGGGCAGATGTACTCTTTTAGGGAAGCAAGCAATTTAAGGATGGCCTTAAAAATATCCTCGATACTTAAAAGACGAAGCCGAACTTTGAACTCCAGCTTTCCTTGTTCTGTTGCCGAGAATGACAAGGGATATGGGAATTTGGCGGCAACCTCCATCAGCTGTTCACCTGTAAATCCTGGGTCCGAAGCAAAACGAAGCAAAATATTTTGTTTACACTGGACGATCTGTTCCACTTTTAGCTCTTTGGCACGGATCTTGATACGAATGTTTTGTACTAAATTCTCAACTTCTTCAGGCGGCGTTCCAAATCTGTCCACTAATTCATCTAGGATTTCGCTCAATTCCTCTTCATTATTAATTGCTGCCATTCTTTGATATAGCATCGTCTTTGTCTGCTTATCAACAACATATTCGTCAGGCAGCAAAGCCTTTACTTGAATATCGATTGACGGGTCGGCTATCTCTTCAACGGTTTCCCCTCTTAATTCCTGAACAGCCTCTTTTAACATTCGGGCATATAGACTGAAGCCGATGGCAGCAAGATGGCCATGTTGTTCTCCGCCGATAAAATTTCCTGCTCCTCTAATTTCCAAATCACGCATGGCGATCTTAAAACCGGAACCGAACTCAGTAAATTCTCTAATGGTTGAAAGTCTCTTCTCTGCTTCTTCTGTCAGAATTTTTTGTGGTTGGTACAGAAAGTAAGCGTATGCTTTCCGGTTTGACCGTCCTACTCTTCCGCGAAGCTGATAAAGCTGGCTTAACCCAAATCGGTCAGCATCATCGACAACAAGCGTATTAACATTCGGTATATCTAATCCAGTTTCAATGATGGTTGTACAAATCAGCACATCTTTTTCTTTATCTAAGAAACTCATCATTTCCTTTTCGAGGAGGGTTTCACTCATCTGCCCGTGAACAACACCGCACCGTGCCTCAGGTACAATATTATTTATTAGTCTTATTACTCTCTCTAAATTTTCCACACGGTTGTGCACATAAAAGACCTGCCCCCCCCGATTAATCTCTCTTCTCACAGCATCTCTAACAAGGTCCGGGTTAAACTCTGCTACAAAAGTTTGAACGGGAAAACGGTCTTCAGGCGGAGTAGTGATCACACTCATGTCCCTTACCCCCACAAGGGACATATGCAGGGTTCTCGGAATCGGGGTAGCGGATAGCGTGAGGACATCTACATTTGTCTTTAGTGTTTTGATTTTTTCCTTATGGGCAACCCCAAATCTTTGTTCTTCATCCACAATCAGGAGTCCGAGATCTTTGAAACGTATTCTTTCCGATACCAAACGATGCGTACCGATCACGATATCAATGGAACCATCTGTCAAACCTTGAAGAATCTGTTTTTGTTCTTTGGCAGTTCGGAATCTGCTTAGCATTTCCACCTTAACCGGATAATCTAAAAATCTCTCCCGAAATGTATTGAAATGTTGTTGCGCCAAAATGGTCGTAGGTACCAGGACGGCAACCTGTTTGCTGCAGGTTACTGCCTTAAATGCCGCTCTCAAGGCCACTTCGGTTTTTCCGTAACCCACATCCCCGCAGAGAAGCCGGTCCATTGGCCTGTCGTTCATCATGTCTTTTTTTACTTCGATAATACTTTCCAATTGGTCCGGAGTCTCTTCATAAGGAAATTTCTCTTCAAATTCCTTCTGCCAGTAATTATCTTCGGGAAAAGCAAATCCTTTCACTTTCTCCCTTTTGGCATAAAGGTCCAGTAAATCTATCGCCATTTCTTTTACGGCCGTTTTTGCCTTGACTTTCGCCTTATTCCATTCATTGCCATTCAGTCTATTTAATTTAGGATTACTTTCGGCATCTGACCCCAGATATTTTTCGAGTAACTGCAGCTGGTCGAGGGGAACATAGAGTTTGTCTTCACCGGCATATTTAATTGCAAAATAATCTTTATCAATCTGGTCGACACTCATTTTTTCAATACCGATGAATTTCCCTATTCCGTGGTGAAGATGGACAATATAATCACCGGGTTTAAGATCCCTAAATCTAAGGATATCATCTTCCTTCTGGGTCTTTCTGGGTTTAGCCTGAAGCTTGCGTTCTCTCTTGTAAATCTCGGTTTCGGTGAAAACAACTAGTTTACTCATCGGTAATTCAAACCCCTGATCCAGAGACAGCGAAAAAATATGCACACTTCCCGGCAAAATATTGTCTTCCAGATTCGTCATCCATGAGTAAATCCCCTGATCTTTAAGCCCTTGAACAAGTCTTAGGGAATATTCTTCCGTACCTGCAAAGATTGCAATCGCATATCCCTGTTGGCGCCAGCGTTCAATTTCTTCTACAAGTATTGAGGTCTTGTTATAACCGGCCAAAGGGCGGGCCGTAACATTGGCAACCCTGCGGGGGTTAAATCCCGGAATCTCGCGGAGTAAATTGGACAACCCAAATAGCTCCCGCTTGCCAAATTGCAGAATATCCTCAAATCCAATAAAAAGAGGTTCAGGGTTTATAAATTCCTCGCCCTTTTCCAGGTTATCCGTAAATTCATTCAGCCGCTGTTGAAAGACAAAGTCTAATTGTTCTTTAAGCCTTAGCGGCTCATCAAGAAAGATCGGACAGTCTTCGTCCAGCCATTCATAAATCGAGACATATTTTTCCTGAAGCAAGCTTAAATAGGGATAGATGTTTTCGTCCAATATTCCTTCATCAAGACGGCTCTCCAGATATTCCACTTTTTTATGAAGCCTTTTAATCGCGTCCGCTCGGTCAAGGCGCTGGAAACGTCCAACCGTTTTACGCGCCCTAGCCTTCATTTCCCACTTTAAACTTTGTAGTTCATTAGAGAAAACAGCATATTCCTGAACAGGAACAATAAAGGCTTCCGTGATATTTTCCAATGACTTTTGGGTTTCTACATCAAATATTCTGATGGAATCAATTTCATTATCAAAAAATTCTATTCTTATTGGGTCACGGTCATACGGGGAAATATCCAGTATTCCTCCCCGCAAAGCAAATTGCCCTTTTCTTTCAGTTGTCTCAAGCCGTTCATACCCGGCCTCCACAAGTAAATGGGTAATGTCTTGGAGGGAATATTGCTGTCCTATCCTGAAACGCAAACAATGTTTTTGCCACCGCTGGGCAGTAAATAGCTTTCTGTTAACAGCCTGTATAGGTGCTATGATGATTAAATCCCTTGAAGATGCCCCTTTTTCCAAGATGAGCCTGCTTAATACCTTAATCCTATCTGCTGTTGTCTCTTGACTTCTGCTGAGGACTTCAAAGGGCAGCCATTCTGTGGAAGGGAACAGCATGACATCCTTCTCCGGAAGCCAGGTTTGAAGATCACTTGCCCACTTCTGAGCCTGTTCGTCCGAATATGTGATGATTAATCCCTGAGTCTTCTGACGTAGTACCTGACTGGTCAGAGCTGCTTTCTGACTGCCTGTTATGCAGTAAATTATCTGGGGAAATTCATTTTTGCTAAATGCAGCATGGATTTCTCCCGTATCAAAGCCCTTGTACAAATAATCATAAATCGTCGGCATTCAGTTCCTCCCACCCCAAAGCAGCTAAAATATCTTTACCTGTATGACCGATTTGTTACTGGTAATAACGAATCCTATCGACATCAAGTTCTTTCATACATTGGAGACAAAGTGAATATGCTACATTTCCGATTACTTCAATGGAATGATCCATTCGCAATGTCCTGGCATCATCTATTTCCAGTTCGCCGATAATGGCATCACAGCAGCGGCATATTTTTAACATGTACATTGTAAAACACCTCCCGAGTAATAGGCTTGCCTTTCCCAAGGAAGGTTATACAATTGGGGGAAAAACCGGTTAATTATAGGTATTCATCGCTTCCTCCCCACGATTCTCCAGCCAAAGCGTAACCACTTGCAACGCCTTTGCCATCACATCATCCAATACTTTTGTTTCTTCTTTATTAAATGTAGTAAGCACATGATTAATGACCTCTTGATGTTCTTTTGGTCTTCCAACGCCAATCTTAAGCCTCCAAAAATCCTGGACGCCCAACTCCCGGATAATTGATTTCATCCCATTATGTCCCCCTGAACTCCCTTTGGAACGTAACCGGATCTTCCCAAGCGGAAGATCCATATCATCGACTAATACAAGAATCTCACTGCTGGGGATTTTATAATAGCAGACCAATTCACTTGCTGCAAGCCCGCTTAAATTCATATATGTATAAGGCTTCAGCAAAAATATCCTTTCCGCCCCTTGCCTTCCCTCAGCAAATTTTCCGCGAAAATCATTGCGGTAGACATAGTCTTTTTCCCTCACAAGTAAATCTATCAGCATAAAACCCACATTATGTCTCGTTTGATAAAATTTTATCCCCGGATTTCCCAAACCGATAATCGCCTTCATCCTATTTCCCTCCAGGCATAATCAGACTCATGTCTGAATAGATTTGAACGAGAGAAGTATGTCTCCCTTTAGAATTTTATCAAAAAGGAGGAATAAATGTGCTCCCCAGCAAAAAATTTTTATCCTTATCCATAATATCCCTAAAAGAAGGGCAGCAATTGGGATATGTCAGAAATTTAATCATTGATCCCAAAGCCAAAGCTGTTGCAGCATTAATCGTTGATCCCAAAGGATTCTTTAAAGAGCAGCGAATCATTCCCTTCAATAGGGTTGTGAGCATTGGCGAGAACGTCATTACGGTAAGTACTGAAAGTCAAGTTGAAAAAGCGACCAATCTGCCGGATATTCTTGAACTGCTAAAGGAAAAAACTGCAATTATCGGGATAAAAGTTATTACAGCATCAGGCAAAACACTCGGAATAGTGGAAGAATTTTATATTGACTCCAGCGATGGGGCTATTGCCAGTCTGGATATTTCCGATGGCAAGATAGAAGGCCTTTTCAATGGCAAAACCAGGTTACAAGCGGATGATATTCTCACCATCGGGTCAGATGTGATTGTCGCGGTGAAAGATTCTGAAGAAAAATTGGAAGTTTTCAATAAGGGAATCGGTGAAAACATTAAATCCTTTATACAGGTTGCTTCCAGCAAAGCGGCAAGCAAAGGGCAGCAAATCAATGATTATTGGAAAAACAAAAAGAACAAGGATGCCCAGCAGGAAGATCTTATTGATCAATCAGAGGGTCAAGCAGAAACGATTCCGGTTGAACCTCCCAGTGAACCTGCCATTTCGGAACTACAAAAAAGCAGCTTTGAGAAAGTAAATAAAGATGAAATAAATTGATAAAAAATAAAGGCAAACTACCGCGAGGATGGTTTGCCTGTCTTATATCCCCAAACTTAACTGAATAACTTACTTACCGATAAATCCTCATGAATTCGAACAATTGCTTCTCCTAAAAGCGGTGCTACAGAAAGGACTGTTATTTTATCAATTTTCTTCTTAAGAGACAGCGGGATGGTATTGGTCACTACCACTTCCTTGATAACTGATTTATGTAACCGCTCTACAGCCTGTCCGGAAAGTACAGGATGTGTACAGCAGGCATAGACTTCGGTAGCGCCTTTTTCCATTAATACGCTGGCTGCTTGGGTAATTGTACCGCCTGTGTCAATAATATCATCAATGAGTACAGCTGTCTTACCTTGTAATTCCCCAATTACATGCATGATTTCGGAAACATTGGGTTCAGGGCGCCGTTTGTCAACAATTGCGAGTGACGCACCTATTCTTTCAGCAAAGTTTCTGGCCCTGGAGACTCCTCCGATATCCGGGGAAACAACACAGATATCTTTCAATTTTTTTTCTAAAAAATATTCGGCAAGAATAGGAACGCCCGGCAAGTGGTCAACCGGAATATCAAAAAAGCCCTGAATTGCCGGAGCATGCAAATCCATCGCCACCAAACGGTCTGCTCCAGAAGTGGTTATGATATTCGCCATCAGCTTTGCTGTAATAGGTTCTCTGGCTCTGGCTTTTCTTTCCTGCCTGGCATATCCGTAGTATGGCACAACCGCAGTGATCCGATAAGCAGATGCCCTTCGCAAAGCATCCATAAGGATGAGGAGTTCCATAATGCTATCATTCGTAGGACTACAAGTCGGCTGGACAACAAATACGTCCGCACCCCTGACACTTTCATTAATAGCTATACTGATTTCTCCGTCTTGAAACGTCTTCACATTGACTTCTCCAATTGAAATACCCAGATAATCAGCGATTTCATGAGCCAGCTCCTTATTGGAGTTACCGCAAAAGATTTTCAATTCTCTTGTAGCCATATTTACCCCCTACTTATCTTTGGCCCTTTGCCAGTTTTCTACATTTTTTTGCTGCGACCTCTCTATAGCCAGTGCTTTGTCGGGGACATCTTTCGTGATAGTAGACCCGGCGCCAATAACTGCGTCCTGCCCAATTTTGACGGGTGCTATAAAGTTAGTGTTGCTCCCTACAAACGTTTTATCCCCTATAATGGTCTGGTATTTATTCTTTCCGTCATAGTTGCAAGTAATCGTACCAGCACCCACATTTACTTCTTTTCCGACTATAGAATCCCCTATATAACTTAAGTGAGGAACTTTCGTGCCCTCGCCGATTTGGCTGTTCTTAATCTCAACAAAGTCCCCTACCTTAACCCCTTTGCCTAATACCGTTCCCGGTCTCAGGTAAGCAAAAGGCCCCACCAGACAGTTTGCTCCGATCTTTGCTTCACGGACTACCGAATTCTCTATCTGACAGCTGCTTTCACATATACAATCAATTAATGTTGTTCCCGGACCAAGCTGCGCCCCTTCGCCAATCGAACTGTTACCTTTAATAAGCGTAAACGGATATATAAAAACATCTCTGCTTAATTTTACTTGGGTATCAATAAATATTGAGGAAGGATTGATCATCGTGACTCCCTCCGTCATCCAGTATTTGCGAATGCGATCGTACAGGATTTCTTCCGCCGCTGCTAATTGAACCCGATCATTAATCCCTAAAGCCTCCAGGGAATCAGCCGTTGTAATCGTTTCTACCCGCTGGCCTTCTGAGATTAATATTTTAAAAACATCAGTTAAATAGTATTCCCCCTGGGCATTTTGGGGAGTGATTTTGTTTAATGCAGATTTTAAAGATGATCCTTGGAAACAGTATGTACCCGTATTGATTTCGCTGATCTTTTTTTGCTCTTGCCCGACATCTTTTTCCTCAATAATTCCTAAAAATATTCCCTTTTCTTTGACGACCCTTCCATACCCAAAAGGATTGTCCATAACGGCTGTAAGCACTGTAGCAGATGCTCCCGATTGCTGATGATACGCGATAAGAGAACGAAGCGTTTCACTGGATAAGAGCGGCTGATCACCGCTCATAACAAGGATGACACCGTCATCCTCGAGCATTGGCGCAGCTTGAAGAAGCGCGTGCCCAGTACCCAATTGTTTTTCCTGTACAAGAATTTCCGAACGTTTGTCGATATGTTTGGATACTATTTCACGTCCGTGGCCGACAATAGTCACTATTTCTCCGATTCCCAACTTTTCGACCTTATCCAGAACGTGATCAATAAGCGGCAACCCGGCTATCCTATGCATTACTTTCGGTAGCCCTGATTTCATACGGGTTCCCTTACCCGCAGCCAAAATCACTGCCGTAATTTTTTGAGGCATTTTCAATAAAACCTCCATTGTTCGTTAATTTAGGCAGACAATAATCAACAATAATCCCGTTTACTATTATAACGAATTTCGCCAATAAAAAACAAAATAAATTAATTTTTTTTACTTGCCGATGAAATTTTATTAAAAATTACTTTTATACCCGGAAGTCCTTTTGGCATAAAAAAGAGACCTTTTACGGTCTCTTTATGAATCTCAAAAGGTGATGCTTCACATTATTCTAAACTTTTTCCGTACTCGTCTAATACTCTTGTCTGAATTTTTTCTCTTGCCGCAGATGAAATCGGGTGGGCAATATCACGAAAATCGCCTTCCGGTGTCTTTCGGCTGGGCATAGCTACAAATAGACCATTTGTACCTTCAACCACTTTAACATCATGAACAACAAACTCATTGTCAAATGTAACTGATACCACTGCCTTCATCTTTCCTTCAGCGTTCACCTTACGAACTCTGACATCAGTAATCTCCATTGAGTATCACCACCCTTCCCTTCTGCCTGCAAAAAGAACTTTATACTTTTATTCTCTATCTGGCAAAAAACTCCTTCTGAAAAAATAAAAATATTTTCCATTAATACGCGTGATTCAAGTATTTTAGAGTATATTCGCCTTAACAACCGTTTTTCCTATGGAAGGGTCAATTTCTACAAATTGGAGAAGGGCAAAATACTGATCTATTAACCTGGAAGTATTCCAAATTGCATCTTCCATTAAAATTCCAAGTCCGACAACTTCTGCGTTAAATTCCTGCATCAAGGTCATAATTCCCTTAGCTGTCCCGCCTGCTTTGATAAAGTCATCGATAATAAGGACCTTTTTCCCAGTTCCGAGTGCTCTTCGCGCTAAAGTCATCGTTTGTATTCTCTTGGAAGATCCCGAGACATAGTTAATACTCACCGAAGAACCTTCCGTTACTTTATTTCCATGCCGGACAACAACCGCCGGTATTCCAAGGGCATCTGCAGTCATTAGCGCCAGCGGGATGCCTTTGGTTTCGATGGTTACCACTGCTTCCGGATTTTTGGATCGAAAGATACTGGCAAATATCAGGCCAAGCGGACGGACAACCGCCGGATCATAGAGCAGATCGGCCATATATAAAAAACCTCCTGGAAGCATCCTTTCGCTGGTACTTAAGGATGCAGCCAGCTTTTGCAAAAATCCCTGCGCCTCTTTCTTGGAAATGGACGGTAAGAACTTTACTCCTCCTGCCGCTCCCGGAACAGTTTCTAACCGGCCTTTTCCAGTCAAAGACAAGGTTTCCTTAATGGCGACCATATCCTCACTGATAGTTGATTTGGCAGTATCGAAACAATCAGCAAAAAAGCCCAAAGACAGAAGCTCATTCGGGCGGGATAAGAGAATTTCTGTTAAAGCAATTAATCTTTCCGTTCTTTTCATTTAATCATCTCTTCAACCATTCTCTGCGCAAAAACGCTATATGTTAAGGCAGCTCTCCTAAAAAGCATTCAGCTTTTTGGAGCTCTATCCCGCATTGCCTCAAACATGGTATTGGCTGCATTCTCAATATGCGCTGTTGCCAGGTTATGTGCTTCCTCCACATTATGGCTGGCCACTGCGTCAATAATCTCTCTATGTTCGTGAATTGCATACTTTGCTCTCCCGGGAACCGCTAAGGAAGTAGCTCTGAATCTTTGAATCTGTTCTCTCAAATTGGCTAGAATATTCAGCAGCCTTTCATTACGGCTGGCCTTATATAAAAGCGCATGGAAATCCGTGTCTGATTGTACTATCTCCTCCAGGGATTCAGGTTCTTTCTCGTAATGAAGTACCCTTTCCATCTGTTCCAGTTCATCATCCGTTACCTTTTCTGCCGCTAAACTCGCAGCAAGCCCTTCTAAAGCTGCCCTGATTTCGAAAACATCTTTGACATCTTTATAGGATACGCCAGCGACATAAGCACCCTTGCGAGGGATCATGACAATAAAGCCTTCTAATTCCAGTTTGCGAATCGCTTCCCGTACGGGAGTTCGGCTTACTCCCATTTCCTCTGCCAATTGTATCTCCATCAGACGCTCACCGGGTTCCAATATCCCGCTGACAATCGCTTCTCTTAAAGCTTCAAGTACAATCTCTCTAAGCGGTTTATAACTGTCTAGTTTTACCGGAACTAGTCTTCTTTCCACGATCTCTCACTCCTTCAGTAAAAATATCGTCATTCCTGAATGGTTTTAACCAACCACGTATCAAACCCTTTTTGAACCAATTTATCGGTTATTGCCTCTCCCTGTTCCCGCTTGTCCAGTATTCCGAAAACTGCAGACCCGCTTCCCGACATCAAAGCGCCGCAGCAGCCGCTGTCTAATAGTTGTTTTTTAATAAACGCTATTTCGGGAAGAAGTTTGAAAGCGGCATCTTCGAGTGAATTAATAAGGTTTTGTCCGATTTTTATTGTATCTTTATTCTTTAGCAGTTCCACCCATAATTCTCTATTGAGGGAAGCATATTTTCCTATCTCGTCAAATGTACGGTAGGCAGCAGCCGTACTGACTCCTCCCGGAGGTTTAACCAAGACGATATCCAGGTCGGGTGTTGGGGAAAGGTCTGTCAAATCTGCACCTGTACCTTCTCCCCATTGTGTTCCGCCTCTAAGAAAAAAGGCTGTATCTGAACCGCATCTTTTCGCACAGGCAAGGAGGTCTTCAGCGGCTAAAGGATTTCCAAAGAGCTGATTCATAACTTTCAGGACAGCGGCTGCATCACTGCTTCCTCCCCCAAGACCGGCTTGTAAAGGAATGTTCTTTTCAATACGGATTTCTACACCTGCTGTTTGGTCGAATAGATCCTTTTTTTGAACCATTTCCAAAAAAGCTTGGGCAGCCCGGTATGCAAGATTATCTTTACCGCTTAAACGTCCGCATTTACAGGTTATTCCCTGATCAATCACCTTTACTTCGAGACGATCAAATAAAGATATCGACTGAAATATCGTTTCAATATGATGAAAGCCATCCGCTCTTTTGTCTTTTATTGCTAAAGAAAGATTTACTTTGGCAGGTGCTAAAACTTCAATCGATAAATTTTTCATTTTAACCTTTGAACTATTATAGCATTAGTTTCCTATTATTATATCTATTTTGTTATCATACTTCCAGTGAAATATTGTAGCCGCAAGCCTCTTTCATATTAAACCAAAAACGATCGGCAATCATTTTCCTGAGTGGTTCTGCTTTTTCATAGAAGATAACGATGATATCATTGTCCCCTGCTTCCATTAATGCTTCCAGGAAAGCCTGCTCTTCCCCCAATACAATTTTTAGCTCTTCCGGCTTCTTCCCTTCTTTAAAAGCTTCATCATAGATCATTTTGGCTATTTCACCGGGCTGCCTGCCTCTAAGATCTTTATCTTCCTTAATATAGATCTTATCGAACCCCTGGGCTGCTTCTCTTGCCAGATTTTGAACAGTTGAATCATTTCTGTCTCCGGGTAATCCGACACATCCGATAAGTCTCCGATGTTTTAATTGTTTGAGAGTCTTAATCGTTTCTTTAATCCCGGAAGGATTATGACCGTAATCTAAAATCACCTTAATACTTCCTAGTTCATAATATTCGAGACGGCCCAAATTATCCGAGGCTTGCTGCCCATATCCGCATATCGCCTTTCTAATCTGACTGGCTGAGTATCCTAAGGCGAAACAACCTGCAACAGCGGCCAAGACATTTTGAACATTATGCTGAGCTTTTCCTCCCCACGTAAGCGGTATCCGAGAAAGATGGCAAACAAAAGAACTGTCTGCTCCAATGCATATGAGAATTCGTCCTTTATCTACGACTACTGCTGTTCCGCCAATCGCCAAATGTTCACATACTTTTCTGTTTTGAAGCTTTGTACTAAAATAAATGATTCTGCCTTTAGTTCTTTTTGACATCCCTGCCACATTCGTGTCTTCGGCATTCAGAACAACATAACTGTGTTTCTGAACAGCTTCGGCCACCAAACTTTTGACCTTGGTTAAATCCTCAATATCCTCAATGCCATATTGTCCGAGGTGGTCTTCCGTAACATTGGTAACAATCGCTACATCCGCATAATTATATCCGAGTCCTGCCCGCAAAATCCCTCCTCGGGCCGTTTCTAGTACGGCAACCTGAACTTCAGGATGACGGAGCACCACTTGAGCGCTGTGCGGTCCACTTAAATCGCCTTTACAAAGAAGTTGATTATTAATATAAATTCCTTCTGTGGAAGTCATTCCTACGGTCAGGTTTTGTTTTTGCAATATATTGCTGATCAAACGCACCGTTGTTGTTTTCCCGTTTGTCCCTGTTACGGAGATAACCGGAATTCTTCCGTTCCCTTGGGGGAAAAGCACTTTTACGATCTCTTCTCCGATGTCCCTGCATTGACCAAAACTCGGCAAAAGATGCATTCTTAATCCGGGAGCCGCATTGACTTCAATTACTTTTCCATCCTGATCTTTATACGATTTGCTTATGTCCTCAACAATTAAGTCTACACCGGCTATGTCCAATCCGATTATTTTGGCTGCATAGACGGCTAGTTCCCGGTTATCGGGATGAAGGATACTGGTAACATCTGTTGCTGTTGAACCCGTACTCAAGTTTGCGCTTTGCCGCAGCATAATCTTTTCCCCTCGAGAAGGAACAGAAGAGAGGGACAAGCCCTGACGATGAAGGTCCATCACAACAACAGAATCTAAAAGAATCCTCGATAAATAATTCTCATGTCCGTCTCCCCTGTGCGGATGATTGTTCTCCTTTTCTGCCAATTCTTTAATGGTTGATTTCCCATCCCCGATAACCGTAGGAGGAATCCTTTTGGCTGCGGCCACAACCTTTCCTCCCACAACAAGAACCCTGTAATTATTACCTTTCACATATTCTTCGATAATTATTTTAGAATCATAGACTTCCGCCAAACGGAAAGCCGTTAACACATCACTTTCGCGAATTAAATTAAGCGAGACTCCTTTGCCTTGGTTTCCTCGACACGGTTTTACTACAATACTCTTTTTCATGTGACGAAAATTTCTCAGAATTTCTTCCTCGCTATAAACTTCTATTCCCTGCGGAACCGGGATTCCCGACTCACTTAATATTTTACGGGTTAGCTGTTTGTCTCCGGCGATATCTACTCCAATACTGCTCGTACAATTTGTCACCGCGGCCTGAATTCTTCGGAGAAAGCGCCCATATCCCAATTGATACAGACTTCCGCTTCCAAGACGCTGCACAGGAATACCCCTTCGTTCACAGGCATCCAAGATCGATTTAGTAGAAGGACCCGGCAAATTTTTTAGCCTTATGTTCCTTAACTTGTCGATAAGGGGCTTACCTTCCGGAACCAAACCATGAAACAGTTGATTCAGCACTTCTCCGGCAAGGTAAAATGCTTCCAGCGCGGCTTCTTGACATTCATACTGATAAATAACCTCATACTCACTGCGTTTTTCATCAAGGAGCCGAGTTTTTCCGTAACGCGTTTTTTCACCGGCAAGCGTCAACAGTTCAATTGCCACATGTTCCAGAACGTGCCCCGGAAAAGTACCTTCCTCCAGCCTTTCGATAAATCCTCCCTCTCTTCCGCGAGAGCAGGTATGCTTGGCTAAAGTAGGCAAACACTTTATGAGTCTTTTGTTAAAATCGCCTAATTCTTTGGTGGTCTTTCCCTGCCATTTTGAAATATCTATAATTCCTCTGATGACTGACCGATAACTAAAAAAATTCGCACCCTCGATAGCCCTGACCTGAAGTATTTTCATGAAATGGGTTGCCTCCTGTTAAGTTTTGGCTCCTGACTATTTTTTCCTATTTCCAATTTTATATTCCTTAAAATTCCTGAAGCCAGCTCAGATTGCTTTTTCGTTCAAAAATATCAAACTCATACCCCTCACATAAAACATGAACTTTTAGAGGTGCCAGGGCTAAAGGTCTGCCGTTAAATAATTCATCCACATTGGAAACAACTACTTCGGAGCCATCAACGATCAACGCGGTTCCTCTTCCAACGACCTTTATTCTGCCGTTAGAAGTTACATGAATCGAAGTGTCCTCGTCAATGCCAATTCCCAGCACATAAGGATTTAAAGATACTGCTGTCAGGAGTCTCCCAATTCTTCCCCTTTGGGCAAAATGTTGGTCAATAATAATACCTTTTAAAAAGCCTAGCCCCGGCGCCATCTTGATGAGGTCTTCCCCCGGGGTATCTCCATGCCCCCCTATGATCATAGTATCAGACATAACAGAAGCTCCCGCACTTGTCCCAGCAATGATGACTTTTCGTTCATATACATGCTGCAGTGTTTTCCCTAATTCTGTTCCGCCTAGCACCGCTGTAATCCGAAGTTGATCTCCCCCTGTAAAAAAAATGCCGCTGGAGCAGAGAAGTTTGTCTATATTCTTCCTGGAATTAGCATCGTCTCTTGTGTAAATATTAATGATCTGAACATCGGGGCAACCGAATTTGGCAAATAGTTCTTCATAAACTTTCCCTGCCTGTTCGGCAGCATTTGATGCAGCCGTAATAATACATAATCTCGAATTTTTTTCACCGGCTTCCCGAAAAAAATATTTGAGTATTTTGCATTCCTTCTGCTTGTCCTCAGCTCCGCCAATAATCAGCAAATTTCCACTAATATGCTCAATCATAACATCCCTCCGCAATTTAATCTGTGGAAATCTGCCTAAATTATTCTTATCCTATAAAATTTTAAAATTCTACTCTTGGATAACCCCTTCTCATTTGTCCCCTTGTCTCAATTCCCCCTACCCCATCTACGCCTGTTACGGTATGATGGATAATTTCTTTGAGGGAAACAGTCCTGTCGATTGGCGTGTAAGCAATACTTTCCACGAGAAAAACGGGGTCTAAGGCATGGATCAACATCCTCTTCGGAGATGAGGCAAAATTAGCGCCCGCCTCAAGGATGGCCTCGAAGTTAGACTGACATCCGCCGGCAAAGATCACCAGGGCATCTTTATTCGGTTGTACTTTCCTGGCCTCTATTACGGATTGGACAAAATACGATGAACTGCGATAACTGTCTAAACTCTTCAAGTCAGTCTTTCCTTTTAAGAGCGAATCATGCCCCGTCAAAACCAGAATATCTGTCGGATATTCTCTTAAGGCCTTAGCTATAGTTTTTGGCTGTTCTACCTCCGATTTGGATATTCCCCGTGCTTGGAGGCCTAATTGTTTATAAGTTCGGAGACATTGTTCAAGATACTCTCTATCCCCGTCCATATGAAGAATTCTTCCCGGCACTTCAAAATATTCTTCTTCCACTTTAAATTTCCGGTCAAAAACAACTTTGCGAAATTTCTTGTATACCTCCTGCGAATCCGCCAGCTGATAATATACAATTTCCTTTTCGTTCTTTGCAACAAGATCATCAAGTGAAGCGTCCGCTATTAAGCGGTAATGAAGCCCTCCAAGTATTGCAACTTTCTCTCTGCCGACTCTTTTTATATCCAGAATCTTCAATAATAAGTCTTGGTTGTAAGAACGGCGGGCTACAATTTTCCCAAGTTGATACATTTTCGAAACCCCCTGCTCTTAGCTATATAATTATGTTATGATAAAAAACTGATTTTGCTTTTAAAAAAACTGCCTTTCATCTGCCAGAAATGAAGGACAGTTTATTATATAGATTACTTACCAATTGGGTTTACTGGAATATCATACTAGAGGTGTTCTCGATAGAAATTGGTTATTTTTTGAAATTCTTCAATACTAATATTTTCGGCACGGTTCTTTTCGTTAACTTCCGCACGGCTTAAGATCTCAGAGATTTCTCCTTTTGAGAGACCTAAACCTGAAGAGAGAGTGTTATGTATGGTTTTTCTTCTTTGAGAAAAACAGGCTTTTACCACTTTGAAGAATATTTTATAATCCGCGTCAAATCCGGGGTAAGAACGGATCTCCATTTTCAGAACTGCAGATGTCACTTTGGGTTGCGGCCAGAAAGCAGTTGGCTTAACTTCAAATATTTTTTTGGTTTCAGCCAATAGCTGTACGGCAATAGATAATATGCCGTAGTCTTTACTCCCGGGATTGGCAGTCATTCTGTCTCCAACTTCTTTTTGTACCATGACCGTCATACCAAGTAATGATTTTTTCTGATTCAAATAATGCATTAAGAGGGGATTCGTAATATAGTAGGGGAGATTTCCAATCAACCATCCCTTTTCTTCTCCCCATAACTCTGCTAATTGTAACTTGAGAGCATCCATATGAAGCAAGGTAACCTCTTTTTGCAAAAACTCCTTTTTTAAGATGCCTATTTTTTCCTGATCTAATTCCACCGCCCATAAATGCTGCTGTCTCTTTCGAAGGAGGGCCCTTGTCAAACCACCTGGACCGGGACCAATCTCGACAATAGGAAATTGTCCGGTTGGAATTCCTTCTTCAATTATTCCCTCAATCACTTGATCATCAATCAGAAAGTTTTGTCCGAGCGACTTTTTGGCATGTCCGCCGTATCTTAATACCCTTTGCGTATAGGCGAGGGCAGATTCTTCTTTATTGATACCCAATTAAAAATCCTTCCTTTCAATCGTACTTAAAGCCCTTAAAAAATCTTCTCTGTTAAAAGAATATCGATTTAAGCGGTATAGAAATTGCTTGGCATTGGTATCTCCGATTCCCAGCAATTTGCCCAAGGCGGACCTTTTGGCCGATGCCCCCTCTTTGCCTGCAAGACCGAAATATAACATATCTTCCATATCGAAAGTATCTTCCTCATTACAACGCATTCTGGAAGTTTCTTTATGTGTTATTATTTTAGAAAATGCTTTCCGGATTTCCTCATTGGATACGTTTTCTAAGCCGATATCATCACCCTTTTCATTACAGGCACATTCCCGGGAAAGGAAAACGTGCTTGGCATCGGGTATCCGTTTTTTAAT
Organism: Candidatus Dichloromethanomonas elyunquensis; assembly: GCA_001515265.1. Lineage (GTDB taxonomy): Bacteria > Bacillota > Desulfitobacteriia > Desulfitobacteriales > Syntrophobotulaceae > Dichloromethanomonas > Dichloromethanomonas elyunquensis. The sequence goes on along the minus strand of LNDB01000009.1, from coordinate 53,229 downwards.
TCTTTCACGGATTTGTTGACCGGCAAAATCGGGGTCGGTACAGACAATAACCCCTCGCCTCCTCGCAGCTTCGGAGATGAACAATAACTTTTTTTCTGTTAAACCGAATCCTTCTGTCCAAATAATATCTACTTTGCCCAATGCGCGACGAACCGCATGGGCATCGTTTTTTCCTTCCACTACAATTAATTCCTGTATCATCAATTCGTTGGGTACTTCTTCGTTTTTCAAAACGCCCTCCATGATATCTCATACTGCCCGGACTTCCCCTGTTACTCATATTATATAGGATAACTGGAGTTGAGTTTTCTAATACCTCCATATTGATGAGCAAAGAGGTAACAAAAAATAAAAAGAAGAAAACTGTTGATTTATTAGATCAACAGTTAGTTATATAGAAATATGCGGGATATTTGTTTAATTTTATCATATCATAATTACCAAATAATTCTATACCTTTTTAATTAAAAAATTATTTTATTTTAATTCTCCAATCACTATTCGTTCATTTATATCTTCCCTAAAACAGTGTCAACATTCTTAATGATATAGTAACTATATGGGGCTTTTTTGGCTTCTTTTTTAAGCTGAGTCATGTGCTGTGCCAGAATCTCCGGTGTACTGAATTTATATAATTCACCATAGACCCCAACAATCGAGATGGATGTCAGGGAATACTGCTGTTTATTTCCCATCCTGTCCTCCGCGTCCATATACCCTTGTTGTTTATGACTCTCGGAAAAACAAGAAAACACTTCTTTATCAAATTCTGCAATAATTTCCTGACAAATTAAAGGATAATTATCCGGATTGCTTTCGACAATAAAAATAAAATCATCTCCGCCAATATGTCCTACAAAACTATTATAAGGAAAAAGGGCTTTAACTGAATTCTGCAAGATGTCTGCAGTGAACTTAATTACCTTATCTCCATTTTCAAAACCGTAAACGTCATTATAGACTTTAAAATTATCAAGATCCAGATAATAAATGCATTGCTTCCCGCCATGCGATATCGTGTCTTTGATTACTCGGTTGATAATAGTATTTCCGGGCAACGATGTAAGCGGATTTAATTCCCTTGCGTAGTTTTTTTCATAATTCAAGGTATATTCGATAATCTTTTTCATGGGCACAATGCCGGCATATTTTGATCCTTTCGTAATGATGATATCATCATAGATGCTTTCTTCTTCCCTGGCCATTGCTCTGCTTGCAACTTGGTATACCGGGGTATAGTAATCAACAATAAGGGGATTCCTGTCCATAACAATGGATACCGGCCTCTTAGAATACAAAGAATATCCGAACTGCTTCGCCATTTGGGAATCCAGTTTATTTTTCATAACTAGCCCGACAGGATAATCGTTATCGGTAATGCAGACACCCGAACAGGCTGTCGTATCAAAATACTCTTTGATTGCCGCACATTCTTCCCTTAAGCTAAACGCCTTTCCAGTTTTGATTAGGTCAAGAACATAATGGTAATCTTTGCTATAGGTTTTTAAATTATTGGCCATTTTATTATATCGGTTTACCAGCGTTTTGATTTCATCGGATAGCGCCGCGAAATGAGTTACCGGTCTTTGAAGAAGAAACCCTTGCCCGCCTGTTACCCCCAACCGTATTAATGTCTTCAGTTCCTCAGGAGTCTCTATCCCTTCAGCAATTAAGCGGATGCTTGTATTGTTGGAGATATCCACCAAAGCTTTGACCATAGATTGTTTAAACGGATCCCTATCCACATTGCGGATAAGGTCCATATCCATTTTGATAAAATGAGGTCTTACCTCATTAATGGTATTCAGCCCCGAATATCCTGAGCCGACATCATCAATGGCAATCATGTACCCTTGATCTGTATAATGTTTTAATATTTGTTTAAATTGTTTATAATCCTGGATCGCAGTTCTTTCTGTAATTTCTATCACTACTGATTTTGGAGATCTCCCATATTCCAATAAGTACTCCCGGGTAAACCCCTTGCGAAAATTTACATCGTTGATAATATTGGGATCGACGTTGATAAATAAGAGCTTGTCTTGAGCAAGCTCCCACGACTTTTCTAGGGCATTTTTCCTAAATAACAACTCCAATTCCCATAGTTTGTTTTCTTGTTCTGCTACTCTAAGCAATTCAATGGGCGAATACAAGGGAGACCCTTCAGGCCCCCTGCTTAGCGATTCGTAGCCGATAATCTCTCCGTCCGCAAGACGCACTATCGGCTGAAAATGCGAAGTGACAGCTTTATTTGCTAATATTCTTTCTATTTCGTTTTTTTGATTGTATTCAAACGAAAAAGCCGCTTCCATACAAACCCCTTCAGATTTTAGAATACAAAATAGCCACACAGTAGAATTAGAGTACCACTAAAATGTTAAGTTCTTATTAAGTAATTTTTAAATTTTTCTTATATGTTTAATATTCCTATTTCCTTTCAACATAATCTTATTATTCTTTCTACAATGTACGAATAGTCCGGATACTTTTTTTTTATTCGACTATTTTCATGAAAATATACATGTAAATGCCCATTCTTATTCTACTCTAATTATATTGCATTCTATATTTAATGACCTTATAATGAAATTATCTCCTATCAGAATCAGTTCTTTATTGATGGAGGTTATCATGGATCTGCGAAAAGTTTTTGACTGTATGATTTCGGTTTCAGAATTAGGACGTGGACAAGCTTCCAAAGTAATTCAGGCTGTAGAAGATTTTGGAAACCCTTTTATCGTTGTTAAAAACAATAAGCCTCTAGCGGTAATTGTTTCTATTAATGAGTATACTGAATTAATGCGTTCCAAGGATATGCTTGATGCTATGCGTTCCCCTATTCAAAGTCCCAATTATGCAAGTTTTGCTTCAGCCAAAGTCAATTCTCTGACCGAAGATGAAATTAACATTTTTTTACAAAGCGAAGAAAGTGATTAATTTTTTTTGGATATTCTGATTTTTCATTTAATAAAAACAGTTCGTAAGAATATGCCCGCGTTTTCCTTTTTAAAAACCTGGGCATTTCGCTTGAACTGTTTTCTTTTGTCGTAATATAATTAGTGATAATTGCTTTATCTAAAGGTAATCATTTAGTTCAGGTCGATTTGAGAGAGGATGGAACGATGAAAAAACTTCTTACTGGTAACGAAGCCATTGCCCGCGGCGCTTGGGAGGCCGGAGCTCTGGTTTGCTCGGCCTATCCGGGGACACCGAGTACCGAAATCATCGAAAATGCTGCCAAATATACAGAAATGTATGCGGAATGGTCTCCGAATGAAAAGGTCGCTTTGGAAGTAGGAGCAGGAGCTTCTATTGCCGGGGCAAGAGCTCTGGTCGCTATGAAGCACGTTGGCGTAAACGTGGCGGCAGATCCTTTATTTACCCTGGCTTATACCGGTGTAAATGGAGGGTTGGTATTAATATCTGCCGATGACCCGGGAATGCACAGTTCTCAGAATGAGCAGGATAACCGTCATTTTGGCAGGGCTGCCAAGGTTCCCGTCCTAGAACCATCTGACAGTCAGGAGTCTAAAGATTTTACAAAAGTTGCTTTTGATTTGAGCGAAAACTTCGATACTCCGGTTATGGTGAGAATTACAACCCGTGTAGCACATTCTCAATCCTTGGTGAATTTATCGGACAGACAAGAAACCGGACTAAAAAAATATGAAAAAAATGCCCTAAAATATGTCATGATTCCTGCTCATGCCAGACATCGACATATTGATGTTGAAGCCAGATTGGAAAAATTGAGAGAATATGCTGAAACCACACCTCTTAACCGCATTGAATGGAATGATACTAAAATTGGAATTATCACTAACGGTATTACTTATCAATATGTTAAAGAGGTTTTAAAAGGTGCTTCCATTTTGAAACTGGGAATCACTTTTCCGCTTCCAAGAAAGATGATCAGCGAATTCTCAAAGAGAGTTGATAAATTATACGTAATAGAAGAGCTTGAGCCTTTTATCGAAAATCATATTCGGTCCTGGGGAATTGAAGTCCATGGCAAAGATGTCTTCCCTGCAATTGGAGAAATATTGCCTGAGACCATCTCTGAAAAGATGAGGGAATTCTCCGAAAATATACAATTATTTTCTCAGCAAACGGATCCGCCATTAAATACCCCTGTCCGCCCGCCTGTCCTTTGTCCGGGTTGTCCCCATCGGGGGCTGTTCTATGTTTTGAACAAGTTGAAAGTGACTGTTGCCGGGGATATAGGATGCTATACACTTGGCAGTCTTGCACCTCTGAATGCCATCGATACGACAATTTGCATGGGGGCAAGCATCGGTGCTGCTATAGGGATGGAAAAAGCCAGAGGCAAGGATTTTGCCCGTAAACTTGTTGCGGTAATCGGTGATTCTACTTTCATTCATTCGGGAATTACCGGGCTAATCAATACCGTTTATAATAAAGCCACAACAACAACGATCATCCTGGATAACCGTACAACCGGCATGACCGGGCATCAAGACAATCCGGCAACCGGCCTTACCGTCAAAGGTGATCCGATAAAAGAAGTAGACCTGGTTCTCCTTGCGAAAGCCGTTGGGGTAGAGAGGGTCGTTGTGGTTGACCCTTTTGATTTAGAAAAGTTAGAGAATGTTATTAAGAATGAATTAGCTGCTGAAGAACCCTCTGTTATCATTACGAAACGAAAATGCGCATTAATTGAAAAAAACAAAAATACGACCCCTTGTTTTATCCTTGAAGAATCTTGTACCGGTTGTATGCGCTGTATGAGACTTGGCTGCCCCTGTATTATCAAGGAAGGGAAAAAAGTGAGAATCAACTCTACCCAGTGTGCGGGTTGTGAACTCTGTGTTTCCGTGTGCAACAGCGGAGCAATCGGAAAGGAAGGTCTGATAGATGTCTGATATTATTAATATTCTTATCGTTGGCGTAGGGGGGCAAGGCACCATTCTTGCCAGCAGGGTCCTCTCCGGAGTGGTCCAAAAAATCGGATTGGATGTTAAGGTATCCGAAATACATGGCATGGCCCAACGCGGCGGAAGCGTAGTGACGCAAGTCCGTTATGGAAAAGAGGTTGCGTCCCCAATTATTCCGCAGGGAGAAGCGGATATTATCTTGGCTTTCGAAAAGCTGGAGGCTTTACGATGGTTGCCCTATCTTAAACAAAACGGCAGTATTCTTATCAATGACCAACGAATCGATCCGATGCCTGTCATTATGGGTACTGCCGATTATCCTGCTGATGCGATAGCAGCTATCCGTTCTCTTCACAAAAACGTCATCGTTATTGACGGCCTGAAGTTAGCGATTGAGTCTGGCAATTCTAAAGCGGTTAACGTTGTGCTTTTAGGTCTTCTTTCCAAATATCTTGATATTGATAAGAAAATATGGCTGGAAACGTTGAGGGAAACAGTACCCGCCAAGTTCCTGGATGCCAATATGAAGGCATTTGAGGCCGCGCAATAATTTTACGCCATTTTAGCCGATATAATCTCCTTCAAATCCTTTGCCGCCAAATAAATATTGTCTTCTGCCAGGATTGCTGAAACGACTGATATCCCATCAATGCCGGTTTCTAAGATTGGAGGCGCGTTCTCTTTTTTAATGCCTCCAATGGCAACTACCGGGATTCTTACGGTTTCCTTAATTCTTTTTAATTCTCTCAGAGAAACAAGGTCGGCGTCAACCTTTGTACCGGTAGCAAATATCGCTCCGACACCTAAATAATCAGCACCCTCTTCTTGGGCTTGAAGGGCTTCTTGTACATTGCTGACTGAAATTCCGATGATTTTCTTATTGCCAAAATATCGACGGGCTATTTTGATTGGCAGATCGTCTTGTCCGAGATGGAGAGCATCTGCATCAACTGCCAGGGCTATATCCAGACGGTCATTAATGATAAGGGGAACTGAAGCCTTTCCCGTTATTTCTTTAAGCTGCAGCGCCAGTTCATAAAATTCCCTGGACGAGGCTGTCTTTTCCCGAAGCTGGACAAGGGTTACTCCCCCTTGGATTGCTTCCCGGACACAATCGTTCAGATTCCTATTTCCAATATAACTTCGGTCTGTTACCAGGTATAACGAATAATCCCAGTGTAAACTACACACTTTTGATCCTGCCCTCTTTCCTCATCGTTTCAGCATTTAAGTTATAGACCGTATCAAACAGCCTTATCCGGAAAGTACCGATTCCTTCATTGCCGCAAAGGGTCTTTTGGGCAATTTCCCCTGCCAGCCCCATTGAGAGGATACCCGCCGAAGCAGCCGCCAGATAATCATTTTCTGCTCCGCAGAAAGTGCCTACCAGAGCCGTTGTCATACAGCCGGTTCCCGTTATCCCGGTCAGGATTGGATGTCCGTTTTCGATAAGGCAAACTTCTTTTCCGTCCGTAATAATATCGGTTTTTCCTGTCACTGCGGCAATACAACTCATTTTGGCTGCAAATCCCATGGCCGCTTCCACCCCTCCGGCCTCATCCGCAACAGAATCAACCCCTTTGGTTTGAACAGCCAGCCCGCTTAAAGATTTGATCTCGGACATATTGCCCCGGATGACAGTAAATTCTATCTCTTGTAAGAGTCTTTCGGCGATTCTATTCCGGTAGGGCCCTGCTCCAACCCCCACCGGATCAAAAATAACAGGTTTTCTCAGCTCATTGGCTTTTTTACCCGCCTTGATCATGCTCGCAACCGTTCTTTCATTAAGTGTCCCCATATTAATTACCAAGGAAGAAGCAATAGACACCATATCTTCTACTTCCTGTGCCTCATCAGCCATAATCGGTGAACCGCCAATGGCCAGAATCATATTAGCGCAGTCATTGACTGTTACATAATTGGTAATGTTATGGACAAGCGGTCTATTCTTTTTTACTTGTTCAAGGGAAATTACACATTTTTCAAGAATGTCCATCTCTTAAACACCCCTTTCGATATGATAAAAATACATGCGATGACAAGCATCACCGGCAAAGTGCTGCCAAATATCAAATCCATTGTCGTAAACCGTTGGTAAATCCAAATGCCAAATGCCCAGATAACTGTATTTAGCCAATCAATACGCTTATTTTCATCAATGTTTTTATTTTTCATAATATAATAATCAGCTAGTAAGATTGCAAATAAAGGAGCGAATACTGAACCAATAGCGTATAAAAAATTTTCGTACTGTTCAATTGGTGTCGTCATGGCGATAACAGCCCCAAGCAGCGTAATGACAATGGCACTTATTTTCTCATTAAAGCCTGAACTGATATTGGAAAGGCTTACGCCGGCTGAATAAGCATCAAGAAATGTTGTAGTCACAGTAGACAAAATCACAATGCCTAAAGCCGAAATACCCATATTGGCTGCTGCCAAAATAATCGAAGGGTCTGGATTCCCCGCATAGATGGTTGCTGCCAAGCCAATAATATACATCCAACTGCTGCCGATGAAATATCCCGCAACCGATCCCCAGAACCCTCCTCTGCTGCTTTTCGCATACCGGGTATAGTCTGAAATGAGCGGAAGCCAAGACAGAGGCATAACAACACTTAGTTCGACTGCGGATCCGAAGGAAAGTCCGCCTTCTGCCGTCTTATTCATAAAGGAGGTGTCTTTGAAAATAATGCTGCTGAGAACGATCGTGAGGATAAACAACAGTCCCACTGCTATGAGGTTTACTTTATTAAGTTTCTTAATTCCACCAACGATCCAAAGGCAGATGAGTAACCCGATTACAATACTCCAGATATTTTGCTGATCAAAACCCCATAACATTTTGCTGACTTCATTCATGGAGCGTGCTGCTCCAATAATCATTACCGCAGTCCATCCCAAAAGCTGCAGGATATTTAATATCGAAAAACCATAAGAACCAAATACGCCAAACGAGATTCTTGTGGAGAAAATAGAAGATATCTTTTTTTCAGTACCGATAATTCCTGTCAGCCCTAGAATAATTACGCCAATCAGATGTCCCAGAAGAACTGCCTCAACTCCCCTCACAAACCCTAAAGGGGCAAGCAAACCGCCGGCAAAAATCTCAGCGATAGATACGGCCGCACCAAACCAAAGAATAAAGAAACTAAATGCTGTAGCACTTTTTTCCGTATTATTCATGAAGCATTCCCGCCTTTTGGTAAATTTCATAAAAGTGATGAACCGGTCCTACCCCTTTGCCAATGGCAAAAGAATGATGGATGGCTGTAGTGATATATTTTTTGCTTAATTCTACGGCACTGGCAACATCCATTCCTTTGGCCAGATTCGAAGCAATAGCTGAAGAAAGCGTACAACCTGTACCGTGCGTATTCTTTGTATTGAGGCGAGGGGCCTTGAACTCATGAAACATTCTTCCATCATAAAGGATATCCATCGCCTCCCCCTCCAGATGTCCCCCTTTTACCAGAACATACATCGGCCCTAAATCCGCAATCATTTTTGCTGCTTCCCGCATGTCCTGAAGTGTATTAATTTTTTTGCCGGAGATCACTTCTGCTTCAGGAATATTGGGGGTTGTTATGGTCGATAAGGGCAGGAGATTTTCTAAAAGGGCTTCCCTTGCTTCAGGCTGCAATAGCGCAAAACCGCTTTTGGATATCATGACCGGGTCTAAGACAATTTTCTTTGCCCCATAGGCCCTTAACTTTGACCCGATGATCCGGATTGTGTCGATGACGGAAACCATACCAATTTTCAGCGCATCAACCTCAATATCTTGATAAATAGCATCAATCTGCTTGCCAATGATGTCCGGCTGAATATCCTGAACCGCAAACACTCCTTGCGTGTTTTGCGCTGTCACTGCTGTGATCACGCTCATGCCATAGATCCCATGGGCTGAAAACGTTTTCAGATCCGCCTGAATTCCTGCTCCCCCGCATGTATCACTTCCTGCGATCGTAAGCACTTTTTTCATTTTTCCCCTCCTATTTTCTCGAACCTTGCCGCTCCTTTCCATCCATGGCACCGCTGCATTAGTCCATCCATGGACGTCAAAAAACACAAACCCGGCATAGATTTGTGTTTTGGCCTTACATGATGCAATGAAGTAAATTCATCCCAGCACCCCTGAAATTTATCTTGTTAGAAGCTTTTATATATTATAATTAATTATTGTTGCATATTCAACAAAAATTTTACAAAATCTTATTTTCTGAAATATTTATACTTTAAAATATTGCTTACATTTTTTCGAACATACGTTTGTAATTATTTATAGATGGTGGTATAATTTCCTTGTGGTGATCATAATGAAAACTCTGGAGAAACTCGCCATCCTTGCGGATGGTGCAAAATATGATGTTTCCTGCGCTTCAAGCGGGATTAATAGAAAAAATACCGGGGGCTTGGGCAATTCTAAAGCTTACGGTATTTGTCATACCTGGTCTGCCGATGGCAGATGTGTTGCCCTATTAAAAATTCTGCTTACAAACTACTGCATTTATAACTGTAATTATTGTGTTAACCGCAATCAAAACGATATCCCCAGGGCAACCCTTACCCCTAGGGAGGTTGCTGATTTAACCATGCAATTTTATAGACGGAATTACATTGAAGGCCTTTTTTTAAGTTCGGCGATTGAACGCAGCCCAAACCATACTATGGAGAAAATCTACCAGACCCTGGATATTTTGAGAAATGAATACCGCTTCTACGGGTATATTCATGTCAAGGTAATCCCTGGGGCCGATCCGCAAGTTATTCATAAGACCGGTTTACTTGCCGACCGCATGAGCGTGAATATTGAGCAGCCTTCGGAACAGAGTCTCAAACTTTTAGCTCCCCAAAAGAGTCTGAAAGCGCTGTTTGCTCCTATGTCCCTGATCAGCGGCCATATTCGTGTCAATCAAGAAGATGGGAAAAGGTCGCGTTCCCTTCAAAAATTCGTTCCGGCCGGTCAGTCAACTCAGATGATTATTGGTGCAGCCAATGACACGGATTTGGTAATTCTTAAAGCTACAGAAGCACTTTATAACCGGTTTCAGTTGAAACGAGTCTATTTCTCAGCATATATTCCTGTCAATGAAGGCCCAAATCTTCCTGCCATTTCCACTGCCCCCCCTTTGCTTCGTGAACACCGGCTTTATCAGGCAGACTGGCTGCTTCGTTTTTATTCCTTTAAAGCTGACGAAATTGTAAACATTGAACACCCAAGACTTGAAACGGCACTTGATCCTAAAATCGCCTGGGCATTAAGAAATATGCAGCTTTTTCCCATTGAAATTAACAGAGCCGCTTATGAAGAGCTTCTCCGGATTCCCGGTATTGGTGTCACCTCTGCCCTTAGGATTATCCGCCAGCGGAGGCTCGCTTCTATATCTTATGATCACCTTCCCAAGATGGGAGTAGTAATAAAACGTGCCAAGTATTTTATTACCTGTCAAGGCCGTTATTTTGGAGATGTCCCATCCCAGGCTTCTATGATTAGAAATATCCTTGTCCCGCCAATCCAATCCTTTCAGCCTAGCCTTTTTTAGTTTTGCGGATATTTTCCTTTAAGGGGAGATATATTTGGATTATTTATATGACGGCAGCTTTGAAGGCCTTCTAACTGCGATCTACTTGAATTATTATGAAGAAAAAGCTTTGGGAATCTATCCAGAAGCAAACTATCAATATGCTATTCTAACTCCGTACAAGGTTGTTCAGACCGACTCTCTTCAGGCAGCTAAAGTATATGAAGCTGTGGAGAATAAGATTTCCCGAGAAACGTTGCGTCTTATATATTACGTATATTTATCCAGTCATCCCCGTAAAGAAAACCTTATTCTTACATACGTAGAGCTCGGCTTTAAACTAGGTGCCAAAATTGACGGGTATCATACACATTCGGATGTTTTTCCCATTGCAGCTACCGCCAGAAAAGTTTCTCTTGAAACTCATCGTTTTTTGGGACTTTTACGTTTTTCGGAAGCAAAAGGCTTCCTCTATGCGGTTTTCGAGCCGGACCATAACATCCTCGTCCTCATGGCCGAGCACTTTTCAGATCGCTTAGCCGGTGAAAATTTCATTATTCATGATCGCAAACGCAATCTGGCTGTAATTTATGACCAGAAAGAATGGGTTCTGACAGATTTTCAAGTGGACAAAGATTTTCAGATTACTGATTCTGAGGCTTTTTATCAGGGATTATGGACTGCCTATTTTAACCATATCGCCATTGATAACCGCAAAAACAAAAAACTGCAGGCGCATTTTATACCTCAGCGATATCGGCATAACCTCGTAGAGTTTGTTAAGTCCTTTCCGCCTTAACGAAACTTTCATCTTTCTTTTTTACTCCTGATAACAGGGGTACAAAGCGGCAATAATCATACCAGGTATCTTCAAAGACGGGTACTGTTTCTCTGGTTTTCTTTCTGACCAGAAGGCAATAAACGCCTTCCTGCGTACTTAAGGGAACTACAATCCTTCCCCCTTCTGCCAGCTGTATGAGCCATGAATCCTCCATACGAGGAGCTCCGGCGGTAACAATAATTCTATCATAGGGTGCGTTCGGGACATACCCTTCTCTTCCATCCCCAATAATACTTTCGATCGGGTAAGATAATCGCCGAAATACTTTCCTAGCTTTTTCCGCTAAGTGTTGTATCCGTTCTATAGTAGTGACTTTCACTCCCATCTCTGCCAGAAGTGCCGCCTGATATCCTGAACCAGTGCCAACTTCCAGCACTTTATTCCCTTCTTTAAGCGCTAATAATTCCGTCATCTTCGCTGCCATGAAGGGTTGTGAGATTGTTTGCTCTTCTCCTACGGGGAGAGGTGAATCCATATAGCTATATTCCCGATACGCTTCAGGAATAAAGAGATGCCTCGGGATTTTTTTCATTGCTTCCAAAACCCGGACATCATGGATTCCTTGAGGTGCCACATACTTTTCTACCAGGATTTGAGCCATATCTTCCCACTGATCCACGTTATTCCCTTCCTTCGCAATTATCACTTTCTATAATCATATAACAGAAGTTTTATCTAACGTTTCTGGCTGTAATTTTAAAATCGGACATGATTTCTTTTCCATTTGGTAGTAAAATATTAGTGCTTACATATCCAAGTTATTTTATTATTTTCCACAGAGCTTATAACTTTATGCAAAGCGAGAAATAGATTATGGAATATCTAACAGTCGGAAATTACGTAATTGAGTATGAATTATACAAGAGCACAAAAGCGAAAAAAATAAACGTCACCATGAAGGATCAACGTTTTAAAGTTGCCGTTCCAGAGGCTTTTTCTATGGAATATGCAAAAAACTTTCTGGAAGATCACAAGGAATTGTTATTAAAACATTTTCTAAAATATCTTTCTCAAGCAAACTCGAGATCCCCTAAAAAATATGTTGACGGCGAAAAGTTTTTGTATAGAGGCAGGAATTATCCTCTGCTCGTTGTAAAAACTTTTGGACCGGAATTCTATGCATTATTTAAAGGCAGTCGTATTGTTGTAAATATTTCCTCGAATCTTTTGCCCCTTCAACAAGTCCCTCTGATTAAAAAACTTGTTGAAGAGTGGTATATAGGGCAAGCCTCTAAACTTCTTCCCGAGCAAGTGGAATTCTATTCTAAGCTTATGGGTATTTCCTATCAGAAACTTAAGATTAAAGATCAGAAAACCAGATGGGGCAGCTGTTCCAACAAAGGAAACATCAACTTAAACTGGCGGATCATTATGGCGCCAAATCAGGTAGTCGCGTATGTAGTAATACACGAATTATCGCATCTTCGATTTATGAATCATTCCAAAGACTTTTGGAAGTTAGTTGAGCTGCACCTTCCTGATTATAAAAAATGGAGAAAATGGTTGACTGAAAACGGAAAAGAGCTTATTGAATGATAATTACGGATTTCACTTTATGTTCCTGACCATCGGCCTCGGGAGGTTGTTGGTGATCTTGTGAATGATTGTAATTTAATTCATTCATAAACTGGCCGGGTTTGATCCCCTGAGGAGGATCAGGGAACCTCTTCCGTACCGGCTCAAACTTCTGTTCCTTTAATTCTTTTTCATTCTCCTTGGCAGAGCCAGTCTGTCCTTTATCTTTTGCTGGATTTTCATTTCTTGATTTGTTCTGTTCTAAACTCTTCTGGTTGGATTGTTTGGATTTTTGGAGGTTGCCGTTATTGTTTTGTTTTCTCTCATTACTTTCCTTATACAATACATTGGTCTTCTGATTTTTTTCCGTTATTTTCGATTTTATTTCTTGCGTCTCTAAGATTTCTTTTACTTTCATATTCTTAATCTTATCCGGTTCTATCTTTCCCTTGGACATAACCGTCATTTCATATTTCCCTAAAGAGATCTCGTTTTGTTTTGCTTTTTCATAATCATTCGGTTTTGATGTGACAAACAGATACGAATACATTCCGGGAAGTTCTGACGCACTAATCTCATTGATAATCTCTTGTGCTTTGTCCCCATTTATATCTTCCTTTTCAGCTAACGAAGCTGCTAGCAATATCGTATCCTGTTCTGCGAGATAATCCTGCTTGGCTGCATTTTCTATCACAGATTTCACAGCATCTTCGACCTTCAATCCGATTAGGTATTGACCTGCAACTTTATACCCCTCTTCATTCAATTGTACCACCTTTGTCACAGATCTTTCTTGGTTTATTGTCATTTCCACGCTGGGATTAATATCCAAGGAAACCACTGCATAACTGGTATTATTCCCCATAGGCAATCCAAGAATATTTCCAAAAAAGAAAAAGAACAAGATGCATGCGGCCATGACTGAAAACGATACCGCCTTCTTCCAGAAGTCATTATTCATCCAAGATAGTTCCGTTTTTTCCCCATTACCTACATGGAGCAGATCCTCCTCAAAAAAGTAAATTTTCTGACCAACAGCCAAACCGTTCTTGAACTTTATCTTAAAATATTGCCCGTTCTGTTCCAATACGACCGCATATTTTTTTGTAAATTTCATTACAATCCCTTTATACATTTCGCTCACCTTGCAAGGAATTTTTTACCCAGAGTCTTAATTGACAAAAGTTACCGACAAATATGATTACAGTTGATAAAATAAACTTCTTGCTCCGTTTCACAATTTTTACTGTGGTTTTAAACTTTAAAACGATTTTACTGATAGGCAGCTTTTTCTTTGCATATATTTCTTTTACAGTGGTTTGATCTTTACTAATACGTTCCGAAAGCTGGATCGCGTTTTCACGAGTATCCCTGTGTTTGGGAGTTTCCGTGACTAAGTCTTCAAAGGTAATTCCGAACTTGCGTAATTCCGTTTCGTATTGTTCGATTTCCTCATTCAAAGCGATAGACTCGTGGTCTATTTCACAATAGGGTTCACTCATGTTCTCCGGAGAATTGCCTATACAATTCTCCAATGAAATCTCCAGTCGTTCTTTTTGTCTTTTTCTGCAAAGATCTTTGACACGATTTTTAATAACCAATTCTGCAAAGTTTAGGAAGCCGCCTTTCGTATGATCATATTTTTCTATTGCTTCGTTGAAAGCGATTAAGCCAATACTAAACTCATCACTATTTTCAATTTCAATATACCGGTTTGTCTGATTTGACACAGCTTTAATAATAAAAGGAATATAATCTTGAATGAATTTATTCCTTTCATTTAAATCATCTTGTTCTTTAATCATTATTAGACGTTTTACTAAAGAATTTTCTAAAACTGCCATTGAACCGGACAAGAGAAATCCTCCATTGACTTTATTAAGATGAATCATTCCGCAATTTAATTATAATCCATTACCTTGATAATTTCATTTTTTTGATTCTTATCCGATTGACTCAGTGCACCCATCTGATGAACCCTTTTTCTGCATTACCTGTTATATAATTCGAAATACTGACTCCTTTTTGGGACCAGAAAGTTTTATGCAAAAAAAATGAAAACCAGTATCAAATCATTAAGATTTATCCGGTTTTCACTTTTTAGAGAAAGAGAAGGTATTTTTAGTCGTTTTGCGGCTTATAAACCAAATAACCTCTTGGCATTATTACTTGATAATTGTGCGACCCTTTCAAAAGGTAATCCTTTGATTTCTGCAATCTTGGCCACTACTTCACGAACATACCCCGGTTCATTTCTTTTCCCCCTATAGGGCTCCGGTGTTAAATAAGGACTGTCTGTCTCCACGACAAACCTGTCTTCCGGTACATTAACAGCTACTTTCAGCGTATGCCGGGCATTTTTAAAAGTAAGCGGTCCGGAAAATGATAAATAAAAGCCCAGCCGCAACAGTTCTTCCGCCATTTCCCATGAACCGGAATAAGAGTGGAATACTCCGCCGGCTGAAGGAAGATGCTTTTTAATCACTTCTATGATATCCCCATGGGCATCTCTGTTATGAATTATGACAGGTAAACCTGTTTCGTTGGCCAGTTCTAATTGACGGATAAACACCTGTCGTTGGACATCCCTGGGCGATAAGTCTCTATAATAATCCAGTCCGATTTCCCCCCAGGCAACAACTTTCGGGTTTTGAGAGAGCTTGAGAAGGAGTTCCCAGGTTTTTTCCGTACAATCCTTTGCATCATGGGGATGAATCCCAACTGTTGCATAAATGAACGGATATCTGCCGGCAAGTTTTACGGCCTCACTGCAGGAAGATTCGGTATGGCCGATATTGACTATAGTTGTAATTCCTGCTTCCCTAGCCCTTTCAATAACGATTTCCCGGTCCGTCTCGAACTGACTGTCATCTAAGTGCGCATGTGTATCCCAGATCATTTAACTTGTGCTCCCGATGGCATTTCCTTACTCAGAGACAAGACCTCAAGTTCTCCATCGTGAGATGCGGCCAGAATCATCCCCTGAGAAACGATTCCCCTGAGTTTTGCCGGTTTCAGGTTAGCCAAAAGAATTACTTTTTTGCCGATGAGATCTTCAGGAGTATAATATTGTGCGATCCCGGAGACGATGGTACGAATTTCATTTCCTAATTCGACTTCAAGTTTAAGAAGTTTATCTGCCTTTTCGACTTTTTCTGCCTGAAGAACTTTTACCACTCTTAAATCCATTTTTGCAAATTCTTCGATGCTTATTTCTTCTTTGAACGGAACTAATTCCGGAGAAAGGTTCTTGATATTTCCCTGCATCGTTTGTATCCCCTCCTTAAATTCTCCCTTTTGCTCCTCTTTTTCCGCTACATCTTCGCTTTGGACCTCAGCATAAACCGATAAGTCTATTCTTGGAAAGATCGGGTCCCCCTTCTCAATAACCGTTCCTGGTTTAATGATATTCCATTGCTCTGCTTGTTCCCAATCCCGGAAGAGTCCTTCTGTTCCTAAGAGGGTTTTGAGTTGTTCCGGAACCCCCGGCATGAAGGGTGCACATAAAATACCTAAGATTCGAATGGCTTCCACGAGCGTATACAAAACGGTATCGAGTCGCTGTTTGCCTTGCGGGTCTTTTGCCAGATTCCAGGGAGCTGTTTCATCAACATATTTATTGCACTTGCTGACAAATTGCCAAATATATTCCAATGCTCCTGCCGGATCACAAGCGAGCATCTTATCTTCAGCACCTTGCTTAACCGCGCAGCTTAATTCTTTGAGTTCCTTCTCCAGCCCTGCATCTTCTCCGGGTACAGGAACCTTGCCTTGGTTATACTTGACAACCATGGCCAGTGTGCGCGAAACAAAATTGCCTAAATCATTAGCAAGATCACTGTTCAGCCTTTCGACCAGGTCATCCTCAGAGTACGTTCCATCCATCCCGAATTGCATCTCTCTTAATAAAAAATAACGAATAGGATCGGGGCCGTATCTCTGAATCAACTCAAAGGAGTCCTGAACATTTCCTCTTGATTTAGAAATTTTCCCGCCTTGTCTGTTTAAAAACCAACCGTGCCCAAATACTTTTTGAGGTAATGGGATGCCTAGGGCCATTAAGGTGATCGGCCAAATGACAGAATGAAAACGCACGATATCTTTGCCCATAAGGTGAACTTCTGCCGGCCAGTATTTCCGGTAGTTTTCTCCATCCGGATACCCTAGCGCAGAAATGTAGTTTATTAGCGCGTCCAGCCAAACATAAACTACATGTTTTGGATCAAACGGCACTTTGATACCCCATTGGAAAGTTGTACGGGATACACAAAGGTCTTCGAGACCGCCTTCGATAAACTTGATCATTTCGTTACGTCTTGATACTGGTTGTATAAAATCGGGGTTGCTATGTATATGTTCAAGCAGTTTATCCTGATATTTAGACATTCTAAAAAAGTAACTCTCTTCTTTTAACAGTTCTACTTCTCTCCCACAATCAGGGTTTGGGCATTTCCTATCTATCAATTTGTTTTCTGTCCAAAATGTTTCACAGGGTGTACAATACCACCCTTCATACTCTGATTTATAAATATCTCCTTGTTCGTATAGACGATTGAAGATATATTGCACAACTTTGACATGCCTATTTTCTGTGGTGCGGATAAAGTCATCATTGGAAATTTGCAGTAAATTCCAAAGCTCCCGAAACCTCTTTACGATTCCATCAACATACGTATGCGGGTCTACCCCTGCATTTTCTGCTGTCCTAACGATTTTCTGGGCATTTTCGTCCGTTCCTGTAAGGAAGTAGACATCGTCACCCTTCATCCGGCGCAGGCGAGCCATGGCGTCAGCTGCAATTGTGGTATAGGCAGTTCCGATATGTGGGCTGGAATTCGGGTAATAAATGGGGGTTGTTATGTAGTATTTCATCAGGCACAACTCCTTTTTTTTATACCAATTCAATTCGCATTTTGTCTCTCAAGCGCATATAATGTACAAACCCTTAAAATTTGATTTGGTTGTCCTCGTTAAATATAGG
This sequence comes from Candidatus Dichloromethanomonas elyunquensis, assembly GCA_001515265.1. Lineage (GTDB taxonomy): Bacteria > Bacillota > Desulfitobacteriia > Desulfitobacteriales > Syntrophobotulaceae > Dichloromethanomonas > Dichloromethanomonas elyunquensis. The sequence continues at coordinate 35,472 of LNDB01000009.1, read as the reverse complement.
AAACAACAGGGATTATTGTCAAGTTTTATCTGCCGGTATCAACGACATTTTATTCGATTTTTCTTATTAAAATAATAGGACAAGCACTTTCTTCCTATTGACTTTTTCAGACATGATTGGTAACATAAGGTTGCTTATATGTCGAAACTTGTTGAGAAAGGGGTAACAGCTATGAAATCTACAGGAATTGTGAGAAAAGTTGACGAACTTGGCCGCGTTGTGTTACCTATTGAGCTCCGCAGAACACTTGGTATAGATGAAAAAGACGCACTGGAAATATATGTTGATGAAGAAAAAATCATCCTCAAGAAATATGAACCAGCTTGTGTATTTTGCGGAAATGCTGCCAATGTCCAAGTTTTCAGAGGTAAGAATGTCTGTCTGGATTGTGCTTTAGCAATGGGCGAAGTTGCTGCAACTTCGGATAGTAAGGCCGTATAGCCAAAAGACCGACATAAGAGAGGTATTAACCTCTCTTTTATTTTGCTTTTTTGTCTTACTTCATCTTGAATTTATTTTTTCTATTTGTTTTAATAAAACCTATTAAAAATAAGGTATCATTTGAACTAGCTTTCCAACTTTGCTTTATAAATATCTCTTTTACTGATTCCTCTCTTTTTGGCAACGATTTTCATCGCTTCCTTACTTTCTTTACCTTCCAGTTCCAATTTTTTTATTTCTTCCAACCAATCCATTGGCTGGCCAGTTTCTTTTTTTTGAATGTAAGGACCAATAAGAATGCAGCATTCACCTTTAGGTGCTGTCATCCGGAACTCGTCAAGCAATTCTCCGGTTAAACCCTTATGTATGCTTTGGTGAACCTTGGTAAGTTCCCTGGCCACTACTGTTAAGCGGTCTCCCAAAACTTCCTGAATATCTTCCAGGGTACGGATGATTCGGTGCGGCGCTTCATAAAAAATACTTGTATACGGAAGCTCGGAAATGTTTGATAAAATCTTCTTTCGTTCTCCCGAAGCAGAAGGTAAAAATCCTAGATAGATAAAACTTTCTGTCGGCATCCCTGACAGAACGAGAGCGGTTACCGCAGCATTGGGACCCGGCAAAACATCTATTTTAATATTTTCCGCCAGACAGGTATTGATCAGCACCTGACCTGGATCGGATATTCCCGGCATCCCTGCATCGGATATCAGGGCACAGTTTTCTCCCGCTTTCAACCTTTTCATAACTTCATTTGTTCTGAACTTCTCGTTATGTTGATGATAACTGATCAATGGCGTATTAATATGGTAATAGTTGAGCAGTTTTCTAGAATGTCTGGTATCTTCAGCCGCTATAAAATCTACTTGCTTTAATGTTTCGATTACCCGCAGAGTAATATCCCCTAAATTACCAATTGGAGTAGCGCAAACATATAGGGTTCCGTTTTCCTGCATGATGTGCCCTCACTTTTACCCTTTTCTTAAAAAGGCATTACAAAAAAGGCAGCTGCCCTCCAAAGGTTCGCCAAAATAGATATGACAAACGTGAAAACCTTCACTGTATAATTTTTCAAGATTTTCATGTGCTTCTTTTTGGATTCTTGCCGCATTTTTTTGTACCCTTGCGGTGTCTGCTTCTGAAACAGCACAGAGTTGTCTCTTTAATTTCGCATTCTCATCTTCAAGACAGTCGATGTATTGCCGTAAGCTTCGTACTTCCCCTAAGAGCCTGGACAAGTTTTCCTCTACTTCGCTTATCGCTTGATGTAATTGCCCCAATTCTACTCCTCCGCTTCTTCAGCTTCAAGTTTACGCAATTCTTCTTTACTCTCTTCATCAAAAACTTCAGGATAAAGTATTTTTTCTTTTATCCCTTGAGAATTGCTGTTTTGGCAATCATAACAACCGTTTTCATATTTCAAACAGCACATTAAGCGCCCGCAGATTCCAGATATTTTGGTGGGATTGAGGGAAAGATTCTGATCTTTCGCCATTCGGATAGATACGGGTTCAAAATCCCCGAGGAATGAAGCACAGCAGAGTTCTCTCCCGCAAGAACCAAGACCTCCTAACATCTTGGCTTCGTCCCTGACCCCAATCTGCCTAAGCTCAATTCTCGTACGAAAGACTGAAGCCAAATCCTTAACCAGCTCCCTAAAGTCTACTCTTCCTTCCGCCGTAAATGAAAAGATAATTTTATTACCGTCAAAGGTGTATTCCACTTCAATTAATTTCATAGGAAGCTTATGGATGGCGATTTTGGCAAGACAAATTTGAAATGCTTCTTTTTCTTTTCTTTCATTGGATTTGAATTGTTCCTCGTCTTCCGATGTCGCCCTTCTTAATACTTCCTTTAAAGGTGAAACCACTTCTTCAGGCGGTATATCTCGGAGGGGAAGAACCACTTTTCCAAATTCCATTCCCCTGGCTGTCTCGACAATGACGTTATCATCCGGTTTTAAATCCAATCCGCCGGGTAAAAAATAATACATTTTACCGGCTTTTTTGAAGCGAATGCCGACCACTTTAGCCAATTTCGGTTCCTCCCAGTCTAATATGTTTTATTGCGAGTACTTCCAGTACCAACCTGCTGTTCGCTTGCCTTCTTATCATTTCTATGGCTGCCCCTATTTCATAAAGAAATTGAGGCGATATTTTTTTCGCTGCAACCATTCCCTTTAAAGTATGCGCCAAAACTTGCAACAAAAGAAGTATTTCTTGTTTTTCTAATGGAAATAGTTTAAATAGCTCCAAAAAGTCTCCTGAATATATAAGTTTTAAATATTTTTCAATCCAATTTCTGACCTGTTGATATCCATATCCCTGTATTAATCGGGCTAAATCCGGATCTCCTCCGCTTAAGCGAAAAACCTCAATTTCATCTTTCCATTCTCCTTCGTTTGGCGGAGAAAAATAGACTGTTTGGGCACGGCTCCGAAGTGTACCGATAACCCCTTCGGCATTGGATGTACTCAGAATAATAACGGTATTTTCCGGTGGTTCCTCTGTAATTTTAAGAAGGGCATTTGCCGCAGGAAGCGTAAGTTTATCCGCTTCTTCCATCAGGCAAACCCGGAATCCTCCTTCATACGTCTTGCGATAAATTTTACTTTGAAATGTAAGGACCTGTTCAATCCCAATGGATGCTTTGAATGGTTTTACCATGTGAATATCAGGGTGGTTTCCCGATAATATCTTCTTGCATGCAGGACAGTGTCCACATGGTTTTTCCCCGTCTCCTCTACAGTTTAACACGAGAGCCAGATCCAGAACAGCCCTATATCTTTCCTCGGCACCACTTCCATGGAATAAAAGAAAGTGGGCTAGTTTTCCTTCCGGAACAGCTTTTTTGAGTAAGGCATAATTCATGCTCATATTGCCGTATCACCTCAAATATCCAAAACCAGGATTTCTCCGCGTTCGAATCCTTGCCAGCCCTGCCAATTATACGCTTCTGCATCATTTAATAAATTCAGAACACAGGGGGTAATTTCTTCTCCGGAAGCTACGACCGGTATTCCCGGGGGGTAAACTGAGATCGTTTCACCGGAAATTTTGCCCAGAGCATCCTTTACTTTTATGTTTCTTTTTGGCGTAATCCAGGCCTCACGCGGTGTAAGATGCATCGGCGGTAAAGAAACCCTTATCCCATTCCGAGGATTGTTGATTTTCTTTCCGGAATAATTTTTCCTGATGTATCTTTTGCCCAATTCCCCTAAGGCCTTACGCAAAATCCTGATATCTTCAGGTTGATTTCCGATTCCCAATAAAAAAAGAATATTTTCCTTATCCCATAACTCCGGTTCAATCCCATAAGAAGTTCTTAATATGTGAACAGCTTGACCGGCATCTATTTCCAGGGATGAGACATTAATAAGGATTTTAGACCAGTCTACCTGAAAAATGCCATACTTACCGGCATCTTTAACTGTCAGAATTCTCAAAATTCCGTTCAATCTTTCTTGTAATTGAGCTACTTCCTCATACAGATCATCCCAAAGGTGTTTTTTTTGATACGCATTGACGGCGTTTTCTAAGGAAGCCATCAGTAGATAACTGGGACTGGATGTCTGAAGAATTTCTAAAGATTTTTTTAAAAATTGTCTATCAACTCTTTCGCTCTTGACATGGAGCATTCCTGCCTGGGTTAGCGCACTTAAAGTTTTGTGTGTACTATGAACCACCAAATCTGCACCTTGCGTTACAGCACTGGGCGGAAAAAGATTCCCAATGTAATGGGATCCGTGTGCTTGATCTACCAGTATGGGTAAAGCCGGTGCCTCCAGGTCTCTACCCTTGATAATTGATTCAAGGTCAATGACTGTTCCGTAATAACTGGGAGAAGTAATATGAAGCGCACAGGTATTCACCATTTTAGCAGCGAATTGTGTTTGATCCAATCCTAAAGGAAGATTAAAATCTGGGTGGATAATGGGCGGTATGTATTCCGGGGTCAGTCCTGAAATCACCAAACCATTGATGACAGATTGGTGAGCTCTGCGTTCCACACACACCTTCTTGCCCTTTTGTTGAGACATAATCGTCATCAACATAGCTTGGTTGCCAACCGTTGCGCCATTAACCAAAAAATAAGTCTCCTCGGCTCCATAGGCTTCAGCTGCCCGCCTTTGGGCATCGGCAATAACGCCCTGTGGATTATGAAGCATATCTAATCCTGGCAGTTCGGTGACATCAAAATCAGGAAAGAACAAAGAAGCGAAAAAATCTCTTCTTCCTTTATGCCCCGGCGTATGAAAGGAGTACCTATTTTTCGAACAATACTCAAGTAAGATTTGTCCTAATGAATCCACCGTACTCCTCCGTACCCAAAGAAGATATTTTATTTTAGCATACTTTTATTGCTTTTGACATGTGTTTCTTATTTACATTGCTTTCGGATATAGAATTCTTTTAATACAGTTGACTATACTCTGATATTCGCTTGTATCCGGCTGAGATGCGATGATGCTGCCTTCACAGTATGAACAGATCAGCCGATTAGCCAGGCGAATTCCATCGAACAAGCCATTCTTAGGGTTTTCACCGCAAATAGCGCATTTGGGAAAAATATTATTCATAAAAAATCCCCTTTTGCTGTTTTCCTCTTTTTATTATATTCTTTCCCGTTTAAAGCGTTATTAACGGATTTTGCCATTATTTAAAACAAGAAATAAGGAGGGTATTTTTCAATACCCCCCTTTAGGTTATCCAATTATGATAATTTGGTCTGTAATGCCGGATCAGGATTAGTTCCAATCCTGATTCGCCAGACGCTGATAAGATTTGAGACGTTCGCCGGCAAACTTTTCTGCGCCTTTGAAGAGTTGATCTGCAGTTTCGGGGAAGGTCTGAAGCAGAGAAGTGAAGCGCACTTCCGACATGATGAAGTCTCTGAAGGAAGCGGTTGGCTCTTTGGAATCAAGAATAAACGGTTTTTCACCTTTTTCCAGAAGATCCGGATTGTAATGGTACAGGTGCCAGTAACCGGCTTCAACAGCTCTCTTAGCCTGGGTAATACTGGTTGCCATGCCGGATTTAATTCCGTGGTTAATACAAGGAGCATAAGCAATAATCAGAGACGGTCCTTTGTAAGCTTCTGCTTCTTGGAAGACCTTCATAGCCTGAGTCAGGCTCGCGCCGAGGCAGATCTGAGCAGTATAGACGTAGCCATAGCTCATTGCCATCATCCCTAGGTCTTTCTTCCGGATCTGTTTACCTGCAGCCTGGAATTTAGCTACTGCAGCACGTGGAGTGGACTTGGAGGATTGTCCTCCGGTATTGGAGTAAACTTCGGTGTCAACAACAAGAACGTTGACATCGTCACCGGAAGCAAGAACATGGTCCAGACCGCCGAAACCGATATCATAAGCCCAGCCGTCGCCGCCGAAGATCCACTGGGATCTCTTGATGAACAGGTCTTTTTTGTCATATATCTTTTGGAGAAGCGAATTGGAGTTAGTACCAACTTTCTCGAATGCAGCAAGGACTTTCTTGGAAGCGGTGATGGAAGTATTTCCATCGTACATGCTGGCGATCCATTCTTTGAAAGCTTCTTTTAATTCGGCAGGGATATCCAGTTCCATAGCAGCAGTCATATCTTCACCGATTTTAATCCGCTGCTGTTGAATGCCTAAGAACATACCATAACCGAACTCAGCGTTGTCTTCGAACAGAGAGTTGGCCCAAGTAGGTCCTTGACCTTTCTTATTGGTGCAATATGGAATTGAAGGTGCACTTCCGCCCCAAATGGAGGTACAACCGGTAGCGTTGGCGATCATCATACGTTCGCCGAACAATTGGGTAAGGATCTTGATGTAAGGAGTTTCTCCGCAGCCTGCGCAAGCACCGCTGAACTCGAGGTACGGCGGGAAGAACTGGCTGTTTTTAACTGTATATCGGTTGCTGATTCTGTCAAATTTGTCTGACAGTTTCAAAGCATACTCCCAATTAGGAGCTTCTGTCGGGGTCACTTCGGCAGCAAGCTTCATGGACAAAGCCTTGGTCTTGGACGGACAGATTTCAACACAGTTGCCGCAGCCTGTGCAGTCCAGCGGACTGACCTGAATACGATAGTTTAAGCCGGCAAGTTCTTTGCCAACAGCTTTAACGGTTTCGAAACCTGCAGGTGCATTTTTAACTTCTTCTTCATCGGCCAGGAATACCCTGATGCAAGCATGCGGGCAGATGTATGCGCATTGGTTGCATTGGGTGCAATTGTCTTTGTTCCATGCAGGAAGATCAACGGCGATCCCGCGTTTTTCGAAAGCGGTGGTGCCGGCGGGGAAGGTCCCGTCTTCACGGCCCTTGAATGCGCTGACGGGCAGTTTGTCGCCTTCTTGAGCGTTGATGACACGGAAAACATTCTTAATCCATTCTGGTTCATTCTCGCTGCCGAGGAAGATACCCTTTTGGGGATCAGCGCTAATCCAGGAAGCAGGAACATTAACCTTAACCACCGCATCGCAGCCGGCTTCGATGGCTTTATTGTTCATGTCAATAATATTTTGACCCTTCTTACCATAAGCCTTCACAACGGAATCCTTCAGGTATTGCAGAGCTTCGTCAAGAGGAATAACTTTAGCAAGTTTGAAGAAGGCAGACTGCATAATCATGTTAATTCTACCGCCGAGACCGATTTCACGGGCGATTTTCACAGCGTCAATAATATAGAACTGCGCTTTCTTATCAGCGATAGCTTTTTTTAATGCGTCAGGTAGTTTTTCATCGAGCTCTTCCGGGGACCACTGGCAGTTCAGAACAAAGGTTCCGCCTGGTTTGAGACCTTTGAGCAGATGATATTTGTCTACATAAGCTTGGTTATGGCAAGCAATATAGTCAGCTGTATTTACCAGGTAAGGAGCTTTAATTTCTTTTTTCCCAAACCTTAAGTGAGAAACGGTTGTGCCGCCGGATTTTTTGCTGTCATACGCAAAGTAAGCCTGGGCGTACAAATTGGTATGGTCACCGATAATTTTAATGGCTTGTTTGTTGGCACCAACGGTACCATCGGAACCAAGACCCCAGAACTGACAGCTGATTGTACCCTCGGGCGTAGTATCGATAAATTCTTTTTCTTCCAAGGAAGTAAAGGTTACATCATCTACGATACCAATGGTAAATCCGTTTTTGGGCTTGTCAGCTTTAAGATTTTCATATACGGCAAGGATCTGAGAAGGAGTGGTGTCTTTGGAGCCCAGTCCATAACGTCCTCCTATGATAACAGGTCTGTTTTCCTGGTTATAGTAGCAGTCCAGAACATCCAGATAGAGAGGTTCGCCTGCGGAACCTGGTTCTTTGGTACGTTCAATAACGGCAATTTTCTTAACGGTCTTCGGCATAGCCGCCAGGAAAGCATCGATTGAGAAAGGCCGGAAGAGGCGAACTCTTAAAACGCCGACTTTTTCGCCTTTGGAAGCCAGGTAGTCGATGGTTTCGGAAATGGTGTCGCCGATGGAACCCATAGCAATGATGACACGGTCAGCATCAGGTGCTCCATAGTACTGGAAGAGTTTATACTCACGGCCGGTAATTTCTTTATATTTATCCATATACTCTTGAACGATTCCAGGTACTGCCTGATAGAAACGGTTCGCTGCTTCTCTGCCTTGGAAATAAATATCCGGATTTTGGGCGGTACCTCTGAGGCACGGATGCTCAGGGTTCAGAGCATTATCACGGAAAGCTTGCAGTGCATCTTGATCTAATAATGGAGCAACTTCTTCATAATCGGTTACGTTAATCTTCGAGATTTCATGAGAAGTTCTGAATCCATCAAAGAAATGAAGGAAGGGTACTCTTGCTTTAAGTGAACTCAGGTGGCTGATGTAGCCAAGGTCCAGAGCTTCCTGAACACTACCGGAGCTAAGCATTGCGAAACCGGTCATCCGGACTGACATAACGTCCTGATGGTCTCCGAAAATCGAGAGTGCATGTGCGGCAAGGGCACGTGCACTAACGTGCAAAACGCCAGGGAGTAATTCTCCGGCAACTTTGTACAAGTTAGGAATCATGAGCAGAAGACCCTGAGAAGCAGTATACGTTGTGGTGAGAGCTCCTGATTGCAGTGATCCGTGGAATGCGCCTGCAGCGCCTGCTTCAGACTGCATTTCAACTACTCGCATGGTTTGACCGAAAATATTCTTTCTGCCGTGAGCTGCCCATTCATCGACCATTTCAGCCATGTCGGATGACGGGGTAATCGGATAAATGGTTGCGACCTCTGAAAACGCATAAGACGCATGTGCAGCGGCTTCGTTTCCAGACATGGTTTTCATTTTTGCCATTGGTTGTGTTCCTCCCCATAAGAATTTATTTAAAATAATATTCCTAGCAGTATAATTCCGGTATTAAAACTGCGAAATTATCCATATCCATATTTATTTTTTAACAAACCTATGATATTGAACTTCTTTTTTCTCCCGACCCACTTTGCTATGAAGTTTAAATCCCCTCCACCTCCTCTTTTGATGGTTAACCGCATTTTTGGAGAACCGGAAGCAATATATATACATATAAGGATAAGGATAAGCCATTGAAAATAATACTAAGCTGCAACACAAAAGGACAAAAATTGATATTCGAATATTTCGGCAGAGCCAAACGTGTATTTTGTGTTTTATGAATATTCAAATAATTGCCGCACACAAACCTAGGGAACTATATTAAAAATAGTCCCCTGGTCAATTAACAGTATACTCTTCAAAACTTCTTTTCGTCAAGCAAAATCACATTAGCGAGAGAATGTAGCGATATTGGAGTTTTTTGTAAAAATTTATCGTTTCCCACATCTTTTTCTCATGTTATCGGTTGTTTTTTGCTGCGTGCAAACCATCTATACGCCAATCAGCTGCAACGCTGTAAGTACAATTACTCCAGGAAATCCAAGTATTGCAACCAGGCTCACCGTAAAAACATTAATCGGTATTTCTACAGCAAAGACACTCAGGAGCAAGTCTACCAACCATAATCCCACGACCCCGCCCAGCATATGTATCAGCAGTTTTATGAGTTTGTTAGGTTTCCTCAGAGAGGCTGCTACCACAAGCCCCAGCAGAATGATAAACAGTCCCAAAAAAACCAACGTCATGGTATATTCCCCCACTCAGCATTCTAGTGCATTCTATGCGCAGAGTGGACAAGTAAGAACCATGACTGTTATTAAAACTGATTTTGCTTTATAATACCCGTCTTCCTTCCAAAGCCCGGGCAATTGTGACTTCATCCGCATATTCCAGATCACCGCCCACAGGCAAACCATGTGCAAGGCGTGTGACTTTTAAACCAAAAGGTTTCAGCAGCTTTGAAAGGTAATGCGCTGTTGCTTCTCCTTCAACGGTAGGGTTTACAGCCACTACCACTTCCTTAATTCCTTCCAAGCGCTGAAAAATCGGAGAAAGATTCAATTGTTCCGGTCCGATTCCTTCCATAGGCGAAAGGACCCCGTGAAGAACATGATACAATCCTTTATATTCCCCAGTCTTTTCCAGGGCCACGACATCCCTGGGCTGTTCAACGACACAGAGCATGGTCTTGTCTCTCCCTTGGCCTGAGCAAATCTTGCAGGGATCTTCCTCGGTATAATTTCCACAGACCGAACACTGTCTGATATCCCTCAGGGCTATACGAATCGCCTCTGCCAGGTCCTCCGCTTCCCCCGAATGCTGAAGGAGAAAAAAAGCCAATCTTCCGGCTGTTTTGGGCCCAACCCCGGGCAACCGGGAAAAAGCTATGATTAGATCGGATAAAGACCGAGGATAATGCAAATAATCCATAATTGAAGGACCTTCCTCAAAAGTTTTGCCTCTCAATTAGAATAATCCCGGTATGTTAAAACCTCCGGTAACTTTGCCCATTTCTTCTTCCACCATAGCCTGGGCACCGCGTATTCCTTGGTTGACAGCAGCTTTAACCAGGTCTTCTAACATCTCGGCATCATCCGGATCGATTGCTTCCGGCTTAATTTTTAATTCAAGCAATTCCATCTTGCCATTCACTATAACTTCAACTATCCCGCCGCCGGAAGCAGCCTGAACACTCTTTTTCTCTACTTCTTCTTTGGCTTTTATCATATTTTCCTGCATTTTCTGGGCTTGCTTCAGCATTTGATTCATATTCCCCATGCCACCAGGCGGTCTGAAACCCATAATGATCACACTCCTTTTCCATCGTCCAGATTTAACTCTTTTCAAATTGTTAGTTGAGGTTAAACCATCTCTTATTTTACCTATCTTTAGAGATGTGCACAAGTTCAGCCCCGAAAAATTCCACGGCTTTCTGGATGCAGTCCTCTTCGCTCTCAGTTATACCCCGGGTTTCTTGGTCTGTTAATCCTTTTATTGCAACTTGTGTATCATTTTTTGCCTGATGCAGATCCATATATTCCTTTTCTGTAAGGTTATTGATATTTATCCTTCTTCCAAAGAGGTCCTCCAAAACGCTTTCAACAACCGTTCTATTCTCAGGTTGATTAAACTTGTCCCTGTGAAAAGAATATCCGTCTTTAAATACCAGATATAATGTCTCCCCTATCACTCCCGCAGGCCTGCCTTCAAGAAGGAAAGCATGCGTGGATTTTTTCTTCCGTTTCACTTCCTCCAGTACTTCCGGCCATTTGGCAAGCAGGACAGAAAAATCTGCTTGTCCCACCTCAATGGGTTCCGCTTTTTTTAAGTGAGCAGAATTAGCCGGTTGCGACTCTTCCGCGGTCTCTTTCTTGGATTCGCTTGATTTTGGAGGTTTCTTGCTTATAGCCGGTATTTTTTGGTCCTCATCACAGACAACTTTGTCTTGCTCATACAGCGTCTGAACAAAAATCATTTCCGCAGCCAGACGACCGTTGGATGTATAGCGCAGTTCCCCCTCCCCTTTAAGAAGAACGTTAATCCAAGTAAGAATTTTACTTAAGCCGGCCCTTTTGCTCTGGTGATTTAACCGCTCCGCCACATCCGGTGAAAGCAGAGGTTCTTGTCCGCCTGCCAGAAACAAAAGTGCTTGCCTTAGATAATCCAGCAGTTCCCTGACGATTTGCCGGGGATCTCGGCCCAAGGCAACCCCCTCCTCCAACTTTGAAAGCACGAGACCGTAATCCCCTTCCAATAAGGCTTCCGTGAGGTCTGCGCTAAAAGTCTCGCCGACCATTCCAATTGCTTGATAAACATGCTCCACTCGAATCGGGTCATCCTGCAGAAGACACTGGTCCAGAATACTGAGTGCATCCCTTAAACCGCCTTCAGCTTTGACGGAAATGATCTGCAAAGCTTTTTCCTCTACTTGCCGCCCGAGCGCTGCGCAGACTTCCTGTAACCGGTTGGTAATCCCGGCAGAAGATATGCGGTGAAATTCAAAACGTTGAACCCTGGAAAGGATGGTAAGAGGAACTTTATGTACTTCGGTCGTGGCAAGTACAAAAACCACACTGGCGGGGGGTTCTTCCAAAGTTTTGAGCAAAGCATTAAAAGCTTCAGTGGTAAGCATATGGACTTCATCGATAATATATACCTTATATTTACCGCTAGAGGCAGCAAGCTTGACTTTCTCCCTTAAATCTCGGATTTCATCAATCCCTCTGTTAGAAGCTGCGTCAATTTCCAAAACATCCAACGCCAAACCCTGATCAATATCCCGGCAGGAACTGCATTCATTACATGGTTCAGCCCCGTCTCTGCTGTTACAATTAAGTGCCTTCGCCAGAATCTTGGCAGCAGTCGTTTTCCCTGTCCCCCTGGGACCGCTGAACAAATAGGCGTGAGCGACTTTCCCCCGAAGCAGTGCATTGGTTAAAGTTACCCTGACATGCTCCTGTCCCACAATATCTCTAAAATTTTTCGGCCTCCACTCACGGTAAAGCGCTAGATAAGCCATATTCTCACCTTTGTTCATGATATACTTTCTGCATGGGAAACAATATAAATATCAAAAAAGATGGTTAAAAACCACCTTGTATTCTAAAGACCGTGCACCTTTGATTCGAACCGAAGCCTTCAGACGTTACCCCTGAACCGGTGCTCATTTCGGGCCACCTCGCGGCACACGGAACAAACCTCTTAGTGCTGCTTCCGTCAAGACCTGACACGGTTCAAAGCGTTCCGTTGCGCAAGACCAAAAAATCATCACACCAATAACACGGACTGCTCCGACTGCCCGACCCTTATCAAAGGAATTAATCCCCGCTACAGCGGATTGCGGGCTACAAGGAACCGCTACCTCCCCGTCTAGCACGGTCAAACCTATTATACCATGAACATTACTTTAAAGAAAACAAATCAAACTGGAAAAACAAAAGCCTTTCGTACACACCAGGCTTTCACAAAAATTAAATGATCAGTTAAACCGTGGCGGAGAGAGTGGGATTCGCTCCGCTAGCCGTTGGCTAGCTATCACGCCGGGGCAGGAAAATGCTTCCATAGGGCGCATTTTCTTTTTCCGCCCGTTTAAATCCCTCTCTCTTTTATTTTTTAAATAGAACTTTTATTTCTAGTGGCGGAGAGAGTGGGATTCGCTCCGCTAGCCATCGGCTAGCTATCACGCCGGGGCGGGAAAATGCTTCCATAGGGCGCATTTTCTTTTTCCGCCCGTTTAAATCCCTCTCTCTTTTATTTTTTAAATAGAACTTTTATTTCTAGTGGCGGAGAGAGTGGGATTCGAACCCACGACACAGTTCATCACCATGTACCCGCTTTCCAGGCGAGCGCCTTCGACCAACTCAGCCATCTCTCCGTGATCAAAAAAATAAAATTTATTCTGCTTCAGCCGCAAATGTAATTATAATCGTTCCAGCCAACTACGTCAACACTATTCGACACCAATACTTTAGCGATTTTTTTATTTTAATAAATTATTTCTGCCTCGTTAGACGATCACATAATAATCAGTTCTTTACGAAAAACCTTCTTGAAGTTCTCTGCAGCACACAAAGCATCTTTTTTTTCCAACTCATTGTTATTGTTGGATTCCAAACGGATGATAACAGAATTTTTATTGACTTGGCAGTGCAGATTCTTGACTTTGCCATCCAAACTCCGGTCAAAACTATTCGCTATTTGTAAAATAACTCCCGCTTTGCGTGCCAGCATTTTATCGCCTTTATTAAGCATGTTTCGATATTCATCCAATGAAAGCTTAAATTTTTTTATACGGTGAGATGCAGCGATATGAGCACTCAGGACAAGTTCCCTGTGAGAAAGCCCATTTAATCCGGTATTTAAGATCAAATAAAAAGTGTGTTCATGGTGGTCATAAAACCGTACATTGATGCCGATATCATGAAGAAGTGCGGCCGCTTTATTTACTCTTGTCAAATCTTCTTGAATGAGATGAACATCTTTTAAAGCGGAATACAATTTGCTGTACAGCATGTAAACATGATTGCCATGCCTGGAATCGACTTGGTAAATACGCATAATATTTTCTAAGGAAGAATCCAGTACACTTGTCTGTCCACGGGGCAAATTGTATTGATAGTGAAAAACCAGTCCTTCCCGCAAACCATAACCGCTTGTGATCAATTTTTTTATCCCTGTACTTTCCATGAACACTTTCACGGCAGCATTAGCACCTACAAAAATATCAGCCCGGTCCGAGGATAACCCGTCTATCATACTTCTGTCCTTAGTTGGCAGATTCTTCACCGCATGATAAATCTCGCATATATCTCCTAAAGCAACTTCATAGTTATGAGCGATATCTATAGGATAGGCTTTTCTTCTCCTGTCTATTTTGCCAATATTTCTTATTATTCCGCCCACTCCGATTAGAGGCCCTTTGATCTCTTTTTCTATCCAGGGAATGTTCTTAAAGGCATTTTGGAGAAAGGAATTTAAACTGTTTTCATATTCAGGTTGAACAGGTTCAGCCAGTTTAAATCTTTTGGTCAAATCAATCGAGCCAAAAGGAAGGCTGACTGCTTCTTTTATCTTTTTGCCTTCAAATAGAATCAGTTCCGTGCTTCCTCCTCCGATATCCATAATGACACCGTCAGTGACCTCAATACTGTTAATTACTCCTAGATAATCAAAATAGGCCTCTTCTTCGCCGCTAATTAATCGTATTTTAATGCCGGTTTCTTTCTCGATCCTTTTCATTAATTCAGTCCGGTTGTTTGCTTTACGCATTGCGGCTGTGGCTACTGCAATAATAAATGCTCCATATGCAAAACAGACACTCTGAAACATTCTGAGTGTCAGAATTGCCTTATTCATACTTGCTTCGCTCAAGTTCTGCGAATCATCCAGCCCTTCCTCTAACCGGACAGATTCTTTCATATCGTCTAGAACTCTAAATCCTTTTGGCAAAACTTCAAAGATAACCAATCGAACCGAATTGGAACCTAAATCGATGACGGCTACTCTCTTCATGTGTTCACCTCTTGTCTATATAACAACGCATTTTTTTAAAAGCAGCCTACTTATTGCTTTTGGCTTTTGCCTTTTCGTAAAATATGAGTTGTGATTCAATTCTTTCTTTGCCCCTTCTATCTAAATGAAAATATCTTCCATCTTTTTTCTGCAGACGTGCTTTTACGGTATCGCTTAAAGTAATTGATAATATTTTTATTATCCGTTTTTTTAAATCTTCTTGTTCGATCGGAAAAGTAATTTCTACCCTTCTGTCAAGGTTTCTCGGCATCCAATCAGCACTTGAAAGATAAATTTTGGAGTCTCCCCCATTCTGGAAATAAAAAATTCGGCTATGCTCCAATAAACGGCCAACAATACTAATAACCCTTATATTTTCGCTCAATCCGGCCTGTCCCGACCGCAAACAACAAATACCCCGAATGATGAGGTCAATTTTTACTCCAGCCTGGGATGCCTGATACAGCAGTTTTATGATGTCCTGATCCACTAAGGAATTCATTTTGGCAATAATTCGTCCTTCTTTCCCCTGTTGTACCATATCGATCTCGTTATCAATCATTTTGGCTAAAAATTGCCGCAGGGAGATAGGAGAAACTTGAATCTTTTTCAAGGTAGGAATTCGCGTGTAGCCTGTGAGGTAATTAAATAAAGCTGATATATCTGAGGCAAACGATTCTCTTGCCGTGAACATCCCAATGTCGGTATAAAGTTTGGCTGTTTGGTCATTATAATTCCCGGTACTCAAATGAACGTATCTACGGATTCCTTCCTCTTCTCTCCGAACAACCAAAGCTGCCTTACAATGAATCTTAAGACCGACCAAACCATAAATAACATGACAGCCTGCCCTTTCCAAAGTCCTGGCCCAGTTGATGTTCTTTGCTTCCTCGAAACGAGCTTTTAATTCCACAAGAACAGTAACTTGTTTGCCGTTACCTGCCGCTCGGATAAGCGCCTGGATAATAGGTGAATTCCCGCTTACACGGTATAATGTTTGTTTTATGGCTAAAACCCCCGGATCTTCGGAGGCCTGTCGAATAAATTCTACCACACAGTCAAAGGATTCATAGGGATGGTGAACAAGCTGGTCACTTTCTCGAATAACGGCAAACATATCTGCCTTTTCTTGAAAAAAGGGTGGGTTTTGAGGAACTAAAGGCTGATGTTTTAAGTTTTCTAACCCATCTACAGAACTAAAATTCATCCAAACAGTCAGATCCAAGTAGCCGGTAACTTCATAAATTTCTTCTTCTATAATATCCAGCATTTCAACCAGGAATTCACGCAAGTCTTTGTCAGAATCCTTTATGAGTTCTAATCGTACGGGAGATCCCCATTTTCTGTTGGCAACCGACCGTTCAATTTCTTTTAACAAATCCTCGGTATCTTCTTCATCAATATCTAAGTCTGAATTTCTGATTATGCAGAAAGGCAGAACGGATTTTACACTATATCCTGCAAAAAGAGTATCAATATAGGCAATAATGATATCTTCCAAAAAAATAAATAAGCGCCCGTTCTCATTTGAAGGGAGTTCCATGATCCTAGGCAGAACAGAAGGTACCTGAACGACAGCAAAACACTCTTCAGTCCCTTTCAGCTTTACCGCAAGATTCAAACTTTTATTGGCTAGTAAAGGAAATGGCCTGCTTTTATCAATAGCCATAGGTGTCAAAACGGGAAATATAATTTCGGTAAAACGTTGATAGAGATAATCCTTTTGTTCGTCATTCAAGTCGTTAAAATCTACAAAAAACAATCCTTCCTTGTTTAAGGCAGGCAGAATAGATTTTGTTAAACAACTATACTGTTTTTTGACCAATTTATGTACTTCTTTGGAGATCTCGTCCAATTGTTTTTCCGGAGTCATACCTGCCGGATCAGGTTTGTTATATCCTGCTTCAAGCTGTTCTTTTAATGCAGCTACCCTGACCATAAAAAATTCATCCAAATTAGAAGCGGTAATCGCTAGAAACTTTAACCTTTCGATCAATGGATTGGTCTTATCAAAAGCTTCTTCCAAGACTCTTTTGTTAAAATCCAGCCAGCTTAGCTCCCTATTGATATATAACCTATTATCATCAAGATCCATTTTTTAAAGCCTCCGGTAAGGTTACACCCTTTTCTGCCTAAATTCGGCTTTTATGCCGTACACCTCTTCAAAAAACTGCCCTTTTCTTGTAAAAGTCCACTGTTCCAAATGGACATCCTTATAGGTACTCCCTGTTATGACAAGTTTCTGTTTCTTAAGATTTACTTCCAGTAAATCAAATTTTTGACAATGACTCCGGTCCAAAGCGTCCGCTATTCTGATAATGGCTACGAGTTTTGATACCACCGTTCTTTGTTCGGGAACCAACCTGCTAAAACTTTCATGCCAATTGCGCGGAACTTCTTTACCGTGGTACATGGCAACATGTGCGGCAACATCAATTTCATCATTATTCAATCCAATTATATCAGAATTTTTAATGAGAAAAAATGAGTGGGAATAATGTCGTTTCGTATTGACATATTTTCCTATGTCATGAAGAAGGGAAGCAACCTGCAGGATAAGCCTTGCTTTTTTTCCCAATCCATGAAGGGTTCTGGTCTTGTCGAAAATCTCAAGCGCATATTTCTCCACTGCTAGTGCATGGTTTTCATCGTATTTATATTTTCCACCGATGGCCTTTGCTGCTAAAATTGTATTTATTGTAAAACGGGCATCTTCTTCCGCAGCTTCCTTGGGAAACAAAGAAGAATAAAGCATGCAATCCAGCAAATTAACCGGAAGATCAATAATAATCTCTGTATCGGTAAATTCAAGAAGCGTTTTATAAATAGCCATGGAGGGCATTAATATGTCGGCATCCTCTTCATCCAGGTGTAATTGTTTCTCAATTTGTTCCCCGGTCTTGTTTTTAATTTCCTGATAAAGTTCCTCGAAGGAATTCCTGCGTATAATGAGCAGTTGTCCTTTTTTTTCTGCCTGGCAAAGCCTGGCGATTAAATCCATTTCTTCGCCGGAAGCAATAAAATATTCGGCCTTTTTCTCCGGTAAAAGCCTTCTCAAAATACTTGTAAATGTGCTTAAGTACTCCTCCACTACGGTATTGCTTTTTTCTGTGTATTCCTGCATCTTTTCTAAAATTTCATTTAATTTGAGTGTACCGATCCGGATATTTTGCGTAAAGGGAATAGTCCCCTTTTCACAAAGTGAAACGCCAAGGCTCCCCGTTCCAATATAGGTCATTAGAGCACTGCTGGTTTCAAATCCGTTGGAATCATTCATTTTTCTAAACATTTCTTTATAAATTAATTCTTTTTCTTCCGTATCATCTAATAATGTAACAATTTTCCCTGTTTTCACCAATATCTGATCAAGAATATAATCCTTATTCTCAGCATCCCTTAAAGCTGTTGTTGCCACAATGGAGGTTTCCTGAACCTTATAGTCTTTCATCAGAGTGAAATATTTTTTAATGATATGGCAAACTTTTTCAACTTTTTCAAAACTGATCATTCCTTTAGAAAACGTATCCTGCCCCAAATTTACGGACGTAGAAACATGATCAAGTTCCCTGAAAACGCCTCCGCTGTTTTCGGCAATCTTCATTTGAATTGAATTAGAACCGATATAAATAGCCGATGCCAGTTTGTATTGTTTGCCCGCAATATTCATTTCTACCACCCTAGCGCCCTATGCAATAATACCGAAATCCAAATTTTTCAATAATGTGGCGTTCATAGATATTTCTTAAATCAAAAAAGTGCTTGTTTTTCATGGTATTGTAAATTCTAGCAAGATCCATATTTCTGAATTGGTTCCACTCTGTAACAATAATGAGGGCTTCTGCTCCGTTTACAGCACTATATTCGTCTTGACAGAACATGATACGATTCCCAAGGTGAGCAAGGCGCCATTTCCCTTCTTTTTCTCCTTCAGGGTCGTAAATGCGCAAGGTGGCGCCAAGTTCTGCCAATCTGTTGATAATAACCAAAGACGGTGCTTCTCTCATATCATCCGTTCTTGGCTTAAATGTTATTCCGAGGATTGCCAATTCTTTGCCGGTAAGATCTCCCAAGACTGAAGTGACCTTATCCACCATCAGATTTTTCTGTTGTTCGTTAGCCTCGGTTGTACATTCGACTAGTGTTAAAGGAGCTTGATACTTCCTGCCCAAATGGGCAAATGCTCTGGTGTCTTTCGGGAAACAGCTTCCGCCATAACCAGGACCAGGATGCAAGAATTTGGGACTGATTCTTCCGTCCATACCCATTGCTTTGGCTACGTGATGAACATCAGCCCCGACTTTTTCACAGAGATTGGCAACCTGGTTGATATAGGTAATTTTCATAGCCAAATAGGCATTAGAAGCGTATTTTATAATTTCTGCCGTTTCCAGATTGGTGACAACAAAGGGTGTTTCATTTAAATATAATACCCGATATACTTGTTTCATGGCTCTTTCTGCCCGTTCAGAATCAATGCCCAAAACCACTCTGTCCGGATGGGTAAAGTCATATAACGCGGAACCTTCTCTCAGGAATTCCGGATTGGATACTACGTCAAAAGGATAATTCACTCCCCTGGCATCCAGTACATTTTGAATCACTTGTTTGACTCTTTGTCCAGTCCCAACCGGCACAGTGGACTTGTTCACAATTAGCTTATAGCCGTTCATAAATAAGGCAATATTTTTTGCAGCTTCTAAAACATACTTTAAATCGGCACTGCCGTCATCGGCAGGAGGTGTACCCACAGCGATAAATATGACTTCGCTTTGTTCAACTGCCTCCTTAATATTGCTGGTAAATTCCAATCTTTTATAATAGGTGTTCCTTTCCACAAGACTATCAAGGCCTGGCTCATAAATTGGAATTTTACCCTCTTGTATCATTTTAATCTTTTTTTCATCATTATCAACACAAATTACTTGAAGACCAAAATCAGCTAGACAAGCCCCTGTCACTAACCCTACATATCCTGTTCCGATTACGGCCAACTTACCCATCTTATCACCTTTCTTAGTCTTCTCTTTGGATACTTGATAATATTTAGCTTAAGCAGTAAGTTTTTGGATTTTGTGATTGTCCCTTAGAAAAGAACCGTAGAGTTGAAAAAGTTCTTCAAAAACTGATTCCCATGTCTTATTGGCTACCGATTTAACGGCGTTTTCTCCAAGACGCTTTCTTGTATCGTGCTCGGTTATCATTCTTTCTATTTGAACAGCCATATCCGGGCTATTCGCGATCGTAAAAGCTAACCCATTATATCCGTCTACGAGGTTTTCTCTAATCCCCCCAGAAAAGGGGGCAACCACCGGAAGCCCGGAGGCCATAGCTTCGAGTATGACATTTCCGTAAGTTTCGCTGCTTGAGGGGAATACAAATACATCTGCTGATGCATAAATATTCTGCAGCTCTTTTCCGTTTCTGTATCCTAAGAAAACAACATTCGGTTCTCTCCTGGATTCAAGTTCTTGCCGGTAGGGGCCATCTCCTACCATAGCCAGTTTAAAGGGCAATCCTTTATCGCGCAGGATCCTGACAGCTTCAATCAGGACATCCAATTCTTTTTCTGCGGATATCCTTCCTACATAGAGCAATAGAATTTCCCCCGGCAGAGCTATTTGATTATGAATCTCTTCTTGTTTATGTGACGGAGAAAAGCGTTCCAGATCGATTCCTCTTTTCCAAAAAGACAGGTTAGAAAACTCCTGCACCTGTAATTGTGCCATAGTCGACTGGGACGGAACTAAATTTAACTGGGCATAGGAGTGAAACCACCTGAAATAAGCCCATACTGCATTCTCTACAAACTGAAAGCTATAATATTTCAGATAGGAAGGAATATCCGTATGATAAGACATGATTGTGGGGATACCGCTTTCCCTCGCATATTTTAAAGCCAGATATCCCAAAGAAAATTCCGTTGCGATATGTAATATCTGAGGCTGAAATCGATCCAGATAATTTTTCAGCTTGATGTAATTCCGTCGATTCGGGACAGCCAACCGGCACTCCGGGTAAAACCACGGCTTAATTGAATCAAAACGGAAGATCCTGTCGGAATCATTTGCAGTGACCCGGGGTTCCCATAATGGGACATAGAAACGATAGTCTGTCCCTTTCTTATCCATATACTCCACCATTTTTCCGAAAGTATTACAGACACCGTTTACTTGAGGGTAGAAGGTGTCACTCACAATAGCAATCCTCATGCGTCAAACACCTCTCTTTATTAATTCCTTCCTATACGCCTTAGCCCATTATTTGTTTCACAAGTTAAATTAGATAACATCCTTATGTTTTGTACTTCTAAGCATGAACTCCTCAATATTCCGAAAATAATAATCCGGGCGTTTGTCACCTGTTGGATATCGGTTATACCAATCAATCACCGCACATGGTATTCCGGTGTTGTGAGCAGCACTAACATCAAAAACGGAATCCCCTATCATCAAAGCTTCTCCTTTGCTTGCCCCGAGAATCTCCAATGCCCTCTCAACAGGTTCCTGATGAGGTTTTGGATTTTGGACATCGTTGATGGTTACGATGGCGTTAAACAATTCGAAAAGTTGAAATCTGCGTAAACTTTTAAGAACAATCAGCTTCTCTTTGTTTGTAACAAGGCCAATCTTAGAACCGCGTTCTTTCAAATACATGATATTTTCTTTGATTGCCGGAAAAAGCTTGGCATTTTTTTGTTCTTCTTCAATCATTAGCTGATAGTACTCATTTTGAATTTGATCTTTTTGTTCCGGATCAAAGGAGGCCATAACACTCTTAAAAGAATTTCCGAATTGACTATCTATTTCCTCAAGTGTAAAGGTTTTGCTTCCATATTTCTTGCTTAGACGAAAAAATACTTTTACAATGGCACTTTTACTATCGAGAATTGTGCCATCAAGATCAAAAAGAAATACATTTATTCCATCCACAGCCATCACTCCCGTTTTCTATTCTAATCTTCTTCTGTTAATTTGTTATTAAGCTAGTGCAAAAATGTTGTTATGATATCCAAAGGCAAGCAAATAAAAAAAGGTTAATAAAGCCTGCCTTAGCTTTTTTAACCTTAGACATCATCTCTTATTTATAAGGCAATAAGATGAACTTCATCTAACAAATATTCCTGGTTTGCTAGATCCAATTGCCGGAAACTGTTTATTCTTCCTGTATGGGTTCCAATGCTCCAAACAGAAACATATCCAGAAAATTCCGCACCACCTCTTCGAAAGACATCCCGCTTTCCATAACAAAGCTTGGTGTTACGACTGCACTCATGGCGGCGAGCAAAGATGCTTTAAAGATTTTTTGATCAACCCGCCAACGCATTCGTATGTGAGTGTTAGTAAGAATATGGTGAATCAGCATATTGATTTTATCTTGGCGTAATTGATCCACTCTTTGCCAAAGAAAAGGATAGTATGTGCTCAAATCGGATAGGACTTGTTGGTTAATGGCATAGGCAATATTTTTCAGGAGTTCCGGGACCAACTCCCGAATATTCTTTCCCGAGTCAAAAAGCTCCAGGTTTTTCCCTACTATTTGATCCATAGTCTGAATCAGAGCAGCCTCAAACAATTCTTCTTTACCGGCAAAATAACGGTAAATCGTACGCTTGCTGACTCCGGCTTCCCTGGCTAATTCCTCCATTGAAAGATGGTAAAATCCCCTTCCTTTATAAATCGCCAGTTCTTCACACGCTTTAATAATTTTTTCTTTGGTTTTCATCTAATTATCCCCTATACAATTTTCTTTTGGAATTTCAGAATACTAATGATTAGAAAAACAATGGAAAAAATCAATAAGCTGACAACCTGTCCTATTAGATAAGAAAACCCGATCCCTTTTAGGACAATGCCCCTTATGATATCCAGATAATACGTCAACGGAATCACGTAGCTAAGATAATAAATGATTTTCGGCATGGCATCCCGCGGGAAGAGAAAACCGGAAAGCATGATACTTGGCAGCATGAGAAAAAAGGACATTTGGAAAGCCTGCATTTGCGTTTTAGCTAAATTAGAAACCATAATCCCCAGGCCTAAGGATGCTGTGATAAAGAAGAGGGTTAGCAGGTACAGTTCTAAAAGACTGCCCCGTATGGGTACGCCAAAAGCCAGAACACCCACTAAAAGGGCAACTGTAATCTGAATGTATCCCAGAAAGATGTAAGGAATGATCTTACCGATCATTAATTCAAAAGACTTAACCGGCGTAACGATGAGCTGTTCCAGCGTGCCTTTCTCCCTTTCCCTGACGAGAGACATAGAAGTCATCATTACCATAGACATCGTAACAATGATGCCCAATATTCCGGGAACCATATAATAAGCCGTAATTCCGTCCGGGTTGTACCATGCCCTGACCCGTATGTCATAGGGCAGTTGATTCATGTCCATGTGCAATTTGGCTGCTATCACCTGCTGCGATTTGAGCATCCCGATAGAACTTGCCGTTGCCATGGCTTGATTGGCTACCATATTGTCACTGGCATCGACCAAAACTTGGACCTGAGCCGAACCTCCTCTTTTTACTTCCTTTTCATATTCCGGAGGAAATATAATTCCAACTTTGGCTTTGCCACTGTCTATCATGTCGTTTACTGCCTGATAACTGTTTACTGCATAATGCACATCAAAATAACCGGAAGCCGCAAATGTATCGAGCAGCGAACGGCTCTCATCGCTCATTGACTGATCAAACACGACGGTGGGAATATGTTTTACTTCGGTCTGCACGGCATAACCAAAGAGAAGAAGCTGGATCAGCGGCAGCATAAATACCAGCCCAATGGTAAGCCGGTCTCTGCGCATTTGTAAGAACTCCTTATAAAGGATAGCTTTAATTCTTTCCAATCTTATCCCCCTTTTCATTTTTAATCGCTCTCCGACCTCTGTTGACGCGCAAGCGTTACAAATACATCTTCCAGGGAGGGTGTTATAATTTGAGTTTCACATCCCAGTTCTTTCTGCAGCAAGGGGACATCTTCCGCGTTTTTCAATAAGACATGGAGAAGCGCTCCATGAACGGTGCATTCCTTAATATAGGGAAATTTTTTGATCTCTTTGATCCTCTCTATCCCGTTTGGCAGATTGATTTCAAGCATACACCCCTGTATCACGTTTTTCTTCAGATGATCAGGGCTATCAACAGCCATGAGCTTTCCTCCTGAGATGAAGGCCAATCTATGGCAGCGTTCAGCTTCATCCATAAAATGTGTCGTTACCATAACCGTAGTTCCCTCCAATACCATCTTCCTGATGATTTGAAAGAACATTCTTCTGCTTGTCGGACTTACTCCGCTGGTAGGTTCATCTAAAAAGATAAGAGGAGGTCTGGCGATGACGGCACACCCTAAGGCCAAACGCTGCTTCCAGCCACCGCTCAGATTTGCAGCCAATTCTTTTTCCCGGCCTTTTAAGTCGGCCATCTCCAACATTTCTCCAATCCTGCTGGAAAGTTCTTTTCTGGGAACACTATATAAACCGGCATAAAATTTGAGATTCTCCATGACGGTGAGATCATCATAAAGGCTGAATCTTTGAGACATATAACCGATTTTTTCTTTGATTCTCTCTGTTTCCCGCAGCAAATCATATCCGAGTATTGCGGCCGTACCGGATGTTGGCGCGAGAATTCCGCAAAGCATGCGGATAGTGGTTGATTTGCCTGCACCGTTTGGACCCAAAAAACCAAATATCTCCCCCTGTTTTATATTCAGTGACAGTCCATCAACCGCCAAAAAATTTCCGAACTTTTTGGTTAGGTTTTTCATGGCGATTACATCTTCCATCAGCCTTCACCCCCAGCTATCATAACGAAGACATCTTCCATAGAAGGGACTGCTCTTTGCAGCCTTAAGGGTGCAAAGCCTTTATTCTCCAATTGCTTCTCTATCAGCATCCCGGCTTCCATGTTGATATCAAGGATCAAGCGGTATTTATCCCCATAAAGAGAAGAATCATATATTCCCCTGACATCTTTAAATAACTCCGGGTCTTTGGCTTCCGACACTACTTCCCAGACCTGATAAGCAAACGTATCTTTTAACCCAGTTGGAGTATCCAAAGCTTTGAATTTTCCTTCATTCATAAAAGCTAACCTGGTACACAATTCAGCTTCATCCATGTAAGGCGTGGAAACGAGAATCGTCATCCCGTCCCCATTCAGCTGATACAGAATCTTCCAAAATTCTTTACGTGATTCGGGGTCTACCCCGTAGGTCGGTTCATCTAAAATTAAGAGTTTGGGTCTTGTCATCAAAGCACAGGTTAAAGCTAATTTTTGTTTCATTCCGCCGGAAAGTTGATCGGCAAATCTATTTTTAAACTGGATGAGATTGGTGAGTTCCAGAATCTCTTCGGAACGTTGAATAATAATATCTTTTTGCAGCTGATACATGGAGCCGAAAAAAAGTAAATTTTCCAAAACGGTTAAATCCCCGTATAAACTGAACCGCTGAGGCATATAACCGAAATTGCTTGCCTCTCCATCCTTTTGTTTTTCCCTTTCTTTAGCAGTAAGGCCGAAGACCCGAACTTCTCCTTCCTCCGGATTGAGCAGGCTGCTAATGACCCGCATCAATGTCGTCTTCCCTGCTCCATCGGGTCCAACCAGACCAAATAGCTCTCCTTCTTTTACTTCAAAACTAACTTGATTTACCGCTTTCAGACGGCCAAACCGCTTTGTAATTCCTTTTACCTTGATCATTTTTGTTCAACTTCTTTAGTTGGTATAGCGGAGGATTTACTTTGATCTTGTGAAGTAACGGTGTCAAAATTTTTCTGTATCACTACATCTGCCGGCATTCCCGGCTTGAGTATCCCTTCGGCATTATTGGCTTCAATTTTGACTTTATAAACAATATTGGCTCTTTCTTTTTTTGTCTGTATCGTCTTTGGGGTAAATTCCCCGCGGGTAGCTATTTCAGCAACCGTGCCTTGAAATGTTTGATTGAGGCCGCTAACCGTAAACTGCGTCTTTTGGCCGATTTTGACGTAAGGCAGGTCATCAGTCGAAATATAGACATTAATCCACACGGTCTCCAAATCCGCTACGGTTGCCAGGGAAGCACCCGCAGCAACATATTCGCCGTTTTCGAAGTTTTTACTTTCAATGGTTCCATTTAATGGGGAAATAATCCTGAGATCAGCCAAGACGGCATCCGTTGATTTTAACACGGCCTCCGTCATCTTAACCTGGTTTTGTGCCGCTTTAATCTGGTCATCGCTGCTGCCTGCCAATAGGAGGCTGAGAGCGGCTTTAGCCGAGTCGAACTGATTCTGGGCCACTGTACTTTTATTCTGGTAGTTTTCAAAATCCGCCTGCGACAAATTCCCTGCCTGGAATAGGGTTTCCGCCCTTTCCAGGTCTTTCTGGGCCTGATTATAAGCTACCTGTTGAATATTGACATTGGCCTGGGCTTCCTTAATCTGTTGAGAACGGGCACCGGATAACAAATTATCCAGATTGTTCTGAGCAATTGCAACATTCAGGGCATCTCTCTCTCTTTGCGCTGTTAAATCATTGCGGGAGATTTGGGCAACCAGGTCTCCTTGTTTCACTTTATCTCCGGCCTTGGCAAAAATATTCTGAATCGTTCCCGGTACTTTTGCTGTTAATTCTACTGTTGTTGCTTCAATGGTTCCTGTTGCCTCAACCGTTTCCTGGCTTCTTATAAAAAACTTCTCCCAGACAAAATAACCTGAGATGAGAATTGCCAGAACAGCTACTGCGATAACCGGTTTTTTCTTTTTATCCATACCCATATCCCCTTTCCGACATCTATCAAGCACTACTTATGTCACTATTATATGTCTACAGTGACATTTTAGCATGTTTTTTTGGTATTCAAAGATTTTTTGTTATTTAAGGAATTATTTTCGGAAGCTCAAAAAAAGATGTGAACCGGTCATCTAACGAGAGATATCTTTCATACCGGTCATATAAGAAGGCCTTCATACCCAATTTTCTGGGAGTGATGTAGTCATTTACATAATCATCCCCGATGAAAATAACTTTTTCTTTTCTGCTGAATCCGGCTTTCCTTAACGCTTCATTGTAGATTCGGGGATAAGGTTTTCTCCAACCGGTATTGATGGAAGTTACGATACACTTAAAATATTTTTGGATTCCCAGCTCAGCTATCAGCTCTTCAATACCGTGTTCCACAATGAAATTCGATACAACTCCCAAAGAATATTTTTCATATAAATCTTTAAGTATACTAATTACTTCATCACTGACAAAGCATTTGTTTTTATATGTATGCCAATAATTCGTTACTAACTTTGAGACAATCTCTTTTTTCTCTTTCTCTTCATAATTTACCCGGTTCATCTCTACGATCAGGTTAAATCTTTCCTGAATGCCGTATTCTTTGTGGTAGGGAAGTTTTTCATTCAGTATTTTTCTTACGGTTCGAAACTCGTTGATAAAGTGATTTTCTCCCTGCCAGTATTTTTCTACCCCAGAGCCTTGAAACGCCCATAGGGCATACTCCTTTTCCCCGGGAATTTCAACTAGATCAATAAGTGTTTCCATCCAATCAAATAAGATTAATTTTTGGTCCAACGTTTTTTCCTTTCATTCATGGATTAACTTTAATCTGTTTGTTATTGTCTTTAAATACAAGTGTTCGATATGGATAAGGAATTTCAATTCCTTCTTGGTCAAAACGTTCTTTGACACTTTTGATCAAGTCACAATTCATGTTGAATCCTGTCTGGGAGTCTTTGGCCCAAACCCATGCTCTAATATTTATAGAGGTTTCGCCAATCCCGACAACTTTCACTTCAACAGGTTCTGCCCCTTCATGGATTTCTTCTTGGCTGCGTATATCATAAAAGTCATGATGCCCTGTAACTTCTTCCTTAATAATATGAATGGCATGATCTATATCGGAATCATAACTGATTCTGACATTAAAATATGTACAAATCTTTTCTTCAATAATATTGGCGTTTTCAATAAATTCATTGTTAATTACATTATTCGGAATAATAATATGCTTGTTTTCAATAGTTCGCAAAACCGTATGCCTTAGAGTAATGTCCTCTACGACTCCTAATACGTCCTTATCGATAAATCGGATCCTGTCTCCAATTCGAAAAGGTTTAAATAACGTTATAAACAAGCCGCTAACGATATTGGCAAAAGTCTGCTGCGATGCAAACCCGATGATGACAGCAACGATTCCTGAACTGGCAAGAATGGAAACCGCTGTTGTTTTCAGATAGTCAATCTGAAAAATGATTAGAATAACCCCGAAAAAATAGATCGCTCCGGATAAAACATGTTTCATAAAATTGAGTTGTGTAATATCTATACTTGCTTTATCTATTCTTTTTTGGACAAATCTCTTCGTTAATTTAGATAGAAAAACTGTTGCTATGAATATGACAAGTATCACTATCATTTTCACGATTATTTTCATGATAAATGCGTTTTGCATTATGCTTCCTAGCGTAGAACCATTCATAATTTCCCTCCCCATTCATTTTTGAGATCTTTTGCATTTATTATTGTAACATAATTATTTTTCATTATGAAAACCCCTGTTATGCACCTATGAATACAAAAGCGATATATGAATTCTGTATACACAAGTTATTTCTCTTTACAGTAGGGTGAATTCGATATATATTTCAAATTAGGCAACGAAGCCTTAATAAGTCAATACTTCGTGTATTGACTTATTAAGGCTTTTTCTTTTTCTATATAAATATTTAAGGAGAGAAAAAAATGAACAATGGTGACATCGCTTTTATGCTCGTGAGTACCGCACTCGTCTTTTTCATGATCCCTGGCCTCGCGTTTTTTTATGGGGGGTTGGTGAAAAAGCGCCATGTCTTATCAATCATGATGCAAAGTATTGCTGCGATTGGAATAATAACAATACTTTGGATTGTTATCGGTTACTCTTTAGCCTTCGGTCCTGATGTGGGGAGATTGATTGGAAATTTAGATTTTGCAGGCCTTAGGGGCGTCACACTAGAACCAAAAGTTCCAGGTGCAACCATTCCCCACATGTTATTTATGGTCTATCAATTGATGTTTGCGATTATTACTCCTGCTATTATGACTGGTTCAACCGCGGAACGTTTGAGATTCCCTGCTTATGTTTTAATCATAGCTCTTTGGAGCTTGCTCGTATATGTTCCCCTGGCTCACTGGGTATGGGGAGGCGGATGGCTTGCCCAACTGGGTATTTTAGACTTTGCGGGAGGCACAGTGGTTCATATCAGCTCGGGTTTTTCCGGACTAATTGCTGCATTGGTTATCGGAAAAAGGTATAACAAAGAATCTGAGCAGACTATACCCCATAACCTTCCCTATGTGATCCTGGGCGGCGGAATGCTGTGGTTTGGTTGGTTCGGATTTAATGCAGGAAGCCAATTGGCTGCTGACGGCATTGCCGTACTTGCCTTTACCACAACTCACGTTTCCGCTTGCGCGGGCTTGATTGGATGGATGATCGTCGAAAAATTGCACCATGGCAAGCCAACGATGCTTGGCGCTATTTCCGGAATGGTCGCCGGTCTGGGGGCGATCACTCCCGCTTGTGCGTTTGTGACTCCAATTTCCGCTATTGCAATTGGCCTCATTTCATCCGGTCTTTGCTATTTTGCTGTAGCCTATCTGAAAGAAAAGCTGGGCTATGATGATACGCTGGATTGTTTTGGAATTCACGGTATCGGGGGAACATGGGGAACCCTAGCGGCAGGTCTATTTTGTACTACTGCCCTTAATCCCAACAGCGTTGACGGCGTGTTTTATTCCGGGTCTTTCAGTCAGCTTGGTATACAAGCATTAGGGGTTTTGACAACATATGCCTATGCCGGGCTGGTTACCTTTATCATCTTGAAAGTAGTTTCAGCATTTACTCCTCTCGTAGCTTCGGTTAATGAACAGGAATCCGGCCTCGATATAACACAGCATGGGGAAAGCGCCTATCCCGACATGGATGGAATGACATCAGCTTCTGTCTTTAATTTATAAGTTTGTAGTTCTCTATTCATTGTTGAGATTCAAATCTAAATAAAATCGAAACAAATAGCTGCCAACATAAGTTGGCAGCTATTTGTTATTTTTTATATCACATCTGCTGGTTGACTTCTTTGGAAAGAAGCCGCAACATCAACCCAGTTGACATTTTTCTTGCTTATAGTGTCATATTCTTTTCCGACAAGTTCTAAGAACGTTTCTCCAAGACTTGCCACTTTTGTCGCATATGGAGATTTAAAATGACCGTTGTTTTTGAAAAATTCCATTCGCCCCGCGATACCCAAGTTATACGCGGTATAAGTTTCATATTTGTTGCTATACGTATCATGCAGATATCGAAGGTAGCCTCCTGCTAAGAATGCTGCATAGTTTTTGTCTTCCCGCAGCAATTCATCAGTTGGATAAGGAATATCCATTTTATAATATTCTGTGATAGCCATGTAGGCAGTTTTTGCCGTGGGCAGCTTCATCTGCGTTGTGCTGTAGGACAAAGACCCCCCATCCATATGAGTCTGGGGCTTAAATCCTGTTTCCTGGGCAATGAGTGCCAATAGCTCACAAGGTTCCAACTTAAATGTTTTTTCCACTTGAATAATATAATCCAAATATTCGGGATCTGATTGGTATTTTACAGCAAGATTGTTTAACTTGTCATTTATTTCTACTTTTTCAAAATCTGTGTTAGCGGAGATAAGCCCCCCATTATCTTCCAGACTTGTTATAGCCTCACTTTCTGCTTCCTTTGCAGTCGGTATAAACGAATAATTCCAAATCGCAAGGCCCAGAAAAGCAAGTTGCGATACAATGATAAGCGCTGCTAAGACCTTGCCCGTGTAACGCTTGATTTCCCTTACCGGGAACATTTTACTTCCTCCTTAATTAATGTCCATTTATTCACATTTATTATTACTGTTTCCATTTTTTGTAATTTTTAAACGTAGCAAAACAAAAGATCCTCACTCAATGAATGAAGATCTCCGCCTTGTCGATTCAGGGACATTGACTTTTTGTTTTTAGATTAGATTTTTGTATTGCCTTGTGTTAAAGATTCTCTTACTTCTTCCAATCGTAAAGCATAAGACGATTTATAGTTTCCATTCTTTCTGAAGAATGCCAATCTTCCATTTATGCCCATGCGGTAGGCCGTGTAGGATTCATCTCTATCTTTATACGTATCATGTAAATATCTGAGGTAGCCTCCGGCTAACAACGTAGCATAATATTTATTGTCTTTGAGCAAATCATGTGTTGGATAAGGAATATTCTTTTGATAATATTGAGTAATTGCCATATATGCCGTCATAGCCGTTGCTAATTTCATTTGCGTTGTATTATAAGAGAATGAACCGCCGTCCATAATAGTTTGCGGAACGAACTTTGACTCCAAATAGATCAACGAAAATAATTCATATGGTTCCAGATTAAACGCTGTTTCTACCTCGGCAATATAGTATAGGTAATTGGGTTCAACCTGGTACTCTTTTGCAAGCTTATCTATATCTTCCTTATGATATTCCTTGTATGCGGCAGTATCCCAAATATTAATCTCTTGCTGGCTTTCTTTTTCCCTGTTCTCGGCAAAGGCAGCTGTCCCAATGAATATAGCCTGGGTTGCAACGATGAATGTCACCAAGGCTACAGCCAAGAAACGGCTAATCCTTTTTTCTGTAAACACTTTTTTCCTCCTTAAATAGATATGCGATTTAAATAAATCTTCCCTAAAAGTCCTCCTAATAATTTTTTCATGTAAAGCTATATATCAATGTTATGTCAATTGTCCTATTTTTATGTATTCAATTTTACCATTTGCTTCCAAAGAAAATTAGTTATTTTCTTCATTGTTAAAATGAAATTTCTTTCACATTTAGAACATTTTCGCTACAATTAGTTTATTTTCAACATTTTTTTGCGCCAATCGATTTTACCATAAACGTTTGATTAATGCAAAATATTAGAAAAGAGACAGTTCTGGTTACTGTCTCTTTTCATGTTCAACTTTTTTTAGGTTCAGAAATTGAATTTCTGATCTTTCCTTTAATTTTTAAATAGGTCAGCAATTCTTCCCGATCTTCGTCACTCCATTGGTCGAATCCTTCCATCTGCCGGAGAACTTCTCGGAATTCCAGACTTTTGTTCTCTTTGCGCTCTAAATGATAACTTTCCCTTTTCTCTTTAACTTCGGATTCTTCTCCTAATAAATAAGATACGGTTGTATTAAGACTTTGCGCAATTTTCCAAAGTTTGTCCAAAGCCGGTTTTCTCCTGCCATGTTCGATGTCGCTTAAAAATGATATGGATAAATTACAGCTTTCTGCTAATTTACCGAGCGTAAGTCTCTGTTGTTTCCGTTTTGTTTGAATACGTTCTCCGACAGTCAATTGACTAACCTCTTTTTTCGTTTATAGCGAATTAATATTAGTATATCTTCTGGATCTTTCTACGTCTACTTTGCAAAAATAAAACGTTTGTCGGAAAATATATTTTTTCTTGCTTTATTACGCTTTGAGCGTAAAATAATAGCTGGAGGTGTTTCTATGTTATTGGGACGTAATATTCGGTCTTTTCGTCAGGCAAAAAATATGAAACAAACCGAACTTGCTGAGCGTGCCGGAATTTCTATCTCTTATCTCTGTGAAATTGAGAAAGAAAAGACAGTTCCTTCGATAAAGACACTCCTAAAAATAGCACGGGCTCTAAAAGTCGAATGTTCTTTATTAATCAATCACTCGGAAGAAATTTAATCTTCTCCGGATACTGATCAGTTTTGGGGGAGGAGGTCCTTTGTGTATATTCTTAGTGGCCTGTTATTTTTATTGGCTATCGGCTTAATCTTGTCTAATAAGCATAATTATAGGTATATGATGGAATAATATATTTAAAATGTTTCTTTAAACAATATTTTCATAAAGGGGATTTGCTCTTATGCCAAGCAAATTTAGTTTATTTGCACAACAAACAAAAGATTTGGAAACTAAAGCCAAAACCGAATCAAACAGGGGGCAGCAGACTGATTCAATTCCGGCCAAAGACAAAAATCCTGACGACCTAGAAGTGAAATAGCAAAATCCGAACAGGAAGGGTTCCCTTGGGAGCTCTTCCTGTTCAGTTTGTAATAATTTAACGGTACAAAAAATGGGTTTCACAATTTCTGCAAAACCCTTTATGAGTGCTCTTACTTGGTTTTGTTTTTGATATAATTTATTGCATCTCTGGTACTTTCTTTCGCTTCATCAACAAATTTATTAATATCATTTTTCGCATTTTTTACAGTTTTCTCCATTTTGCTTTTAGCCATTCGTCTCACCTCCTATCTCAATTATTTATTAGTATGGTTGTTATTGTTGTGTTTTATAACATGGCACCCTTCTTTTAAACTCTGACAATTCCCAGACAAAAAATGAATTCTCGCTGAAGGATCTTTTTTTTTAGAAACAGAGGTTTGAAAACTGCAAGAGAGGGTTGACATATAATCCCTGACAACCTAATATATAAACAAAGGTTGTTTGTTATTGAATCTTTAAATAGTAAAGGAGGTAGAAAAATGGACAGACTACGGATGAAATTATGGCATCAGATTGGCAATACGGAGTGGAATGATTGGCATTGGCAAATGTCCAACCGTATCACAACTCACGAGGAGTTGGTTGAAATGGTCTCGCTTTCATCTGACGAGACTGAACAAATGGTGCACTGCCTGAAAAATTTTAGAATGGCAATAACACCTTACTACTTTTCTTTAATTGATCCTGATAATCCCGAGTGTCCTATTCGCAAACAGGCAATACCGTCTATCTACGAACTTTGCAAATCTACCTTCGACTTAGAAGACCCGCTCCATGAAGAGGCTGATTCGCCGGTACCGGGATTGATTCACCGTTATCCAGACCGTGTTTTACTTTTGGTTACCGATCAATGTGCTATGTATTGCCGGCATTGCACCAGAAGAAGAATGGCTGGTCAAACTGATCACGCTTTACCGTTAATCCAATTTAAGCTGGCTCTGGAATATATCCGTTTTAATCCGCAGATTCGTGATGTACTGATATCCGGGGGCGACCCTTTGACTCTCTCGGATGATCGCCTGGACTTCATTCTGACCAGTCTGCGCTCAATACCCCATGTTGAGATTATCCGCATCGGTACTCGGACCCCGGTTGTCCTTCCAATGCGCATTACAGACAAATTGGCAGCAATGATTCAAAAGCATCATCCTGTTTGGATCAACACACATTTTAATCACCCGGCTGAACTTACGGCTGAAGCCCGCGGGGCTTTAAGTAAATTGGCTAACGCAGGCATCCCGCTTGGAAACCAATCGGTTCTTTTGAGAGGGATCAATGATTGTCCATTACTGATGAAGAAACTGGTCCATGAACTTGTCAAATGCAGGGTTAGACCCTATTACTTGTATCAATGTGATTTATCTGTCGGCATTGAGCACTTTCGTACTTCAGTCAGTACCGGCTTGGAAATTGTCGAAATGCTCAGAGGGCACACTTCTGGTTTTGCCGTTCCCACCTTTGTCGTGGATGCCCCGGGTGGCGGAGGCAAAATCCCCCTTCAACCCAACTATTTGCTTTCCCAGTCAAGTGACAAAGTGATCCTGCGCAACTACGAAGGCGTCATCACCGTGTATGAAGAACCGGAAAATAAAGCGAGCCGCTGCAAGTCATGCTCAACATCGTGTCCTGCTTCGAAAACTCGCCAGGTTGGTCTGGGTAAATTGCTGAAAGGCCAAAACATTAGTCTGACACCTCAGGAAAACATACGACTTGAAAGAAGAGAAAAAGTTTTGAAAGGTTTGTATGGTAGCATAAATGCTTAAAACCTTAAACCCAGAATACAATTTAAATCATATTGTCTTAGATCAGAGAAATAAAAGAATGGTTGTTAACGGCTACGCCCTAGGTACGATTGTGTCTGTGTTCAGCTATGAGCTTATCATATTAGCCATAAACAATCATCTGGAGAAAATCTGGCTCTGGGCTTTACCGGCCGATGTCCCGATTTTTTTGCGCCAAGGTTTTTTTCTTGAAGGCAGCCTCTATCGCGGTAATGAGGAGGAATTCTCGGTAAGTCTGGCCTATTATGTCTGTAAGTCAAGAGCCCGTTCTGTTTATTTGGACGCGGAAAAAAGGGTGCTCCATTCCATTAAGGCAAGACCGCTAAACCCGTTACTGCCCTTGCCTGCCGGAATGAAACTAAAACTGCTGGATGAATCGTTCTCTTCCGAAATATCGCAATTGCTCACCAAGGTTTTTTCAAGTTATCCTTCTCCAGTGGAAAACCCGGAGTACCTTCGCTCTTTATTTCGAAAAGGCCGCTTTTTCGCGGGAGTGATCTATCGAGAGAACCTGATTGCGGTGGCAGCCGCTTATCCCAACTTAACGTTCAACCGCTGTGAAATGACAGATTGTGCTACGCTGGAAGAATACCGGGGATATTCTCTTACCCAGCATTTATTAACGATCTTGGAGTATGAGATCAAAAAGAAAAGTGCTTTGATACTATATACGTTAGTCCGTGCCCAGTCCTTGGGAATGAACAGGGTGTTCCACAAGCTAGGATATCAATATCAAGGCCGTCTCATCAATAATTGCTATATCTGTAGCGCTTATGAAGACATGAATCTTTGGGCTAAATTCTTCTAAAAAATTTTTTATCTTTAATCGACTAAT
>LNDB01000008.1 GCA_001515265.1 Candidatus Dichloromethanomonas elyunquensis | reverse complement strand
AACAGAACCATCCAAAAAAACGGCAGCCGTCAGTATTTCTATAATCGCTGGGGTTACCCCGCCTCTGCCGGGTGCAGCGCCTGTAACAACAATCACTGCAACTGAACAGTATACCGGGACGGTCATTTGGTCCCCCGCCGATAATCCTTTTGTACAGGGCCGGCAATACACAGCGGTGATTACCCTCGTGCCCAAGATAGGATATACTATGGAAGGCATCCGTGAAAATTATTTCACTGTGGAGGGTGCAGCAGCAGCCAACACGCCCGGATCAGGGATTATTAAAGCAGTTTTCCCGATATCCAAATAAAAATAACTGCAATGGGACTTATTGGAAACAATCTGACTTAAATAGAATAGGCGAGGGTCATAATGGAAGGCAAAACAGTTTATTATTCTCAGGTAGTAATGTCCAATTTGATGCTGCCTCATCAGGCCAATGTGAAAGGCAATGTTCATGGCGGAGAGATTATGAAAATGATGGACAGTACCGCCGGCGTTGTTGCGCACCGGCATTCCCGCGCTAATGTTGTAACGGCAAGAGTTGACGAAATGGAATTTCATCTTCCGATCCATATTGGCAACTTTGTAACTTGCCATGGAAAATTGGTCTTTGTGGGCAGTAGTTCAATGGAAATTTTAGTCACCGTCTCAGTTGAAGATTTAGCCAAAAACGCCCCCCCAAAAACAGCTTTAACAGCATATTTTACGCTTGTGGCGCTGGATGAGAACGGAAAACCTTTGAAGGTAGCACCCCTGGAACTTGTCAATGAAGAAGAGCGCCGCTTGTTCGAGGATGGGATGCGCCGGTATCAGGCGTATAAACAGCACAGAAAAAATTAAAGCTAAAAAATATATTTTCCAACAAAGTTAGCTACTGTAGTTTCATAGGCGGTTTCATTTACGCTAAAAGCCTGAGCGTGACCCGCACCTTCTACCAGATGAATCTCTTTTTCTGTTTGACATGTCTCGTATAAATGCCGGACCATTTCGGCAGGTACTACAGTATCTAAAGTACCATGAACGAATAACATCGGGGTTTTATTTTTGGCAACCTGATTGAGGGCAGAAGCTTCCGAGAAATTATAACCCGCCTTAATCTGAGTCAGGAGACTTGTTGCCGAAATAAACGGAAAACTCGGCAGGTGAAATATGCGCTTCATCTGGTAGGAGAGTTCCTCATATACCGATGTATAGCCGCTGTCTTCCACGATCGCTTTTACCTGCTGCGGCAAGGACTCGCCGCTTACCATGATTACTGTGGCTCCGCCCATAGAAACGCCATGAAGTGCAATCTGGGCTCTATTCCCGACCCGGTCCAATACCTTCTGAATCCAAAGCAGATAATCTTTGCGGTCCGGCCAGCCAAACCCGATATAATCTCCTTTACTGGCGCCGTGGCCCCTTGCATCCGGCAATAATACGTTATAACCAAGCTTTTCAGAATAGAACCTGGCATAGTTGCCCATATCCTTTCCTTGGCCTAAATAGCCGTGGGCAATAATGACCGTCTTGGTAGTCCCTTTTTTGGCCGGGATATAATAAGCAACGAGATTGAAATTATCTGCGGAAGTGACTCTCCAAGTCTCATATGGCTGACTTTCAACCCACTCCCGGGAGCTCTTCTCAACCAGACCAGGATCATCACCCGCTTTCATACTTAAAGTCTGCAGTGATTTCGTTTTCTGATAGGCAGTCTTTAAATTTTGATTCTGAAGCCAAAAAGTTTTGGCGTTCCTTTCAATTCCAACATGATAAAAATAAAAGCTGCTGGCGACAAGTGTACACGAGATGATAGCGGAGGCGGTTCCCAAGCAGATGATTGCAATTTTTTTTTTGACACCATTACTCCTCCTAGCTGGGACTTACCAACACACTTCAGTATTTCCTGTTTTTGAAAAATAATGATGCCTATCGCTTGATTTATTTTACTTTTTTGTTACAGATGCGGAAAATGAACTTTATCTATCATCTCATGAAAGGGCATTGCCTTCAGGTCACAGACAGGTTAGAATGAAATAATAACGCATAAAAATGCCAAGAACTTACAACGCTATAGTAAAACGGGAATGGGGGGATATATATTGTCTCGTATCGCCAAAATCCTGATTGTCTTAATTATTATATTTGCTTTACTTGCTGCTTTAAGCGGGTTCTATGAAAAATGGATCTGGTTTAAAGACCTTGGGTATTCCCAACTGTTTTGGACACCTATCCTCAGCAAAGTCTTATTTCAGTTTGTAAACGGTACCATTCTTTTCGGATTTATCATGGGAACGCTCTTGTCTATCCGCCATGCCATTATCACGTTTATCAATACCCGTTTCCAAAGGATCAGAAAAGTGCAGGACGTTGACCGGCCGGGTTTCAGCATTAGTAAAAAGAGGATAACGGTTCTGCTGATTGTCATCTCAGCCGTTATCAGCTATGCTTTCAGCTTTATCTCGGGATTTACCGGTTGGCTGGAAGTACTCATGTTTTTAAATGCCGCAGCTTTTGGTAAAGGAGACCCCATTTTTGGCCGGGATCTTGCTTTTTATTTCTTTAAGTTGCCTTTTTTCCAAACCGTTTTTAATGCTTTCTACATACCGTTGTTCCTATTGACTTTATTGACGGCTGTCTTTTATTTTATTACCGGCGTATTGCGTCTCCATTCCTTGAAAATTTGGCGCAGGAATTCGATCGAGATAGGGGTGTCGGCCCGCCGCCACTTGGCCTTATTGATCGGCATTCTGCTGTTAATGAAAGCATTCGGCTATTTCCTGAATGTTTACCAGTTGTTATATTCTGTCCATGGTCACGTGGTCGGAGCAGGATATACCGATTTAAACGCGACCCTGCCGGCCCTGAAAATTCTGACCGGCTTAACTATCCTCGGGGCGCTTTTGGCCTGGGGAGGGTTGGCTTTAAAAGAAGTACGCCTGCTCACCATGCCTGTGCTCGGAATCTTCCTCCTGGGAATCATCCTTGATGGTATTTATCCTTCTCTGATACAGTCCTGGATCGTTGTACCCAATGAATTAAATAAAGAAGCTCCCTATATCCAAAATGAAATAGCGATGACCCGCTACGGGTATGGCCTGGATAAGATTATGGAACAAAATTATCCCGGAAATACGCCCCTGACGGTTGGCAGTCTAAAAACAAACCAATCAACAATCAATAATATCCGCTTAAATGACGTTCGTCCGATGATGCAAACGTATACCCAAAAACAAGGGATCCGCTTGTATTATAAATTCAATGATATCGATATTGACCGTTATACCATCAATAACGAATACCGGCAGTTGATGCTCTCGGCCCGTGAGCTTTCCACGCCGGACCTGGATGCCAAAGCCAAGACTTTTGTCAATATGCGCCTAAAATATACTCACGGTTTTGGAGTAGCGGCATCCTTTGCCAATGCGGTCACTTCCGAGGGTCTGCCTTCATTCGCAATGAAAGATGTCCCGCCGGTCACAGATTTTCCTGAGCTGAAGCTGCAGGAGCCCCGGATTTATTTTGGGGAACTGACCAATGATTGGGTGGTTGCCAACACGTCTACTAAAGAATTCGATTATCCGCAGGGCAATACCAATGCGGAAGACAGTTATAAAGGGAAAACCGGTATCCGACTCACCGGGCTGAACAAACTGATGATTTCCCTGCACCATGGGACTTTCCAATTATACCTGGCTAATGAAATCAACTCCGAAAGCCGGTTCCTGATTGACCGGAATATCAAAGACCGCGTGCAAAATCTGGCCCCGTTTTTGTCGTATGATGCTGATCCTTACCTGGTTATCGCTGACGGGCGCTTAAAATGGATCATTGATGCTTATACGACTTCCGACAAATTACCCTATGCCGGGAATTATCCCAACCACTCTTTTAACTATATCCGGAATTCCGTCAAAGTAATTATTGATGCCTACGATGGTACGGTTGATTTTTATGCGGTAGATCCCTCCGATCCCGTCTTACAGACTTACAGCCGGATATTCCCGGGTGTTTTCAAAGACTTGTCCCAAATGCCGGGTTCCTTGCAGTCCCACCTGCGTTACCCGGAAACACTTTTCACAATACAGGCCAACATTTTGAAAACTTTCCATATGACCGATCCTTCCGTTTTTTATAACAAGGAAGATGCCTGGGGTATCCCGCAGGAGCTTTATGAAGCCAAACCCCAAGATATCGACCCCTATTATACGATTTTACAAATGCCGGATACCGGCAAGCCGGAGTTTGTTTTGATGCTGCCCTTTACCCCGGCCTCCAGTCAGACCAATACCCGCAATAATATGGTTTCCTGGATGGCTGCGCGAATGGACGGGGACAGGTACGGGCAATTGGTGTTGTACACTTTACCCAAAAATATTGAAATTGACGGTCCCCTGCAGATTGAGTCCCGGATTGACCAGGACCCGAGCATTTCCCAACAGCTTACGCTCTGGAATCAAAAAGGCTCCACCGTGATCCGAGGCAATTTGCTGGTCCTGCCGGTCGGCGGGAATTTCCTCTATGTGGAACCGATTTATTTGCAAGCCCAGCAAAGCGGCAGCATACCGGAAATGAAGAGAATTGTGCTGGCGTATCAAGACAAATTGGTGATGACGGATAACCTGGGTCAGGCCTTTGTGCAGATTTTCGGGAATAATGCCCCGCAGCCTTCCACTCTCGGACAGAATACGCCCGTCACCCCAGCCGTACCGCTGCCTCAGGTTACCCCGGCAGCACCGCAAGCCAATCTAGACGTGAATACCATCCTGAATCAGATTAACCAGGCCCGCTCCATCCTGGATAACCTGGAAAAACAAATCAAAGGAACAACGGGGGAGACAACTCCAGCAACACCATAACTCCATAAAAAACAGAAGACGAGCACTACACTGCGAGGCTTTGACATCAATACCACAATGTTGTAATATTCCAATATTATTAATTTTAAAAAGGGGGAATGAATGATGGTAACTATTACTGAAATCGCGGCTAAAAAAGTGAAAGAAGTGATGACCAGCAAAAACCAGGAAAATTCTTTTTTAAGGATTTTTGTAGCAGGGGTTGGCTGAGGCGGGCCGAATTTCGGCATGGCTCTGGATGAGTCAAAGAACCCTGCGGATAATATTGATGAGGCCTATGGGATTACCATTATCACAGATCCAAAGTTTTCCGAGTTTTTAGAGGGTGCTGTTATAAACTATATTGAATCCGAATATAGCAGTGGATTCCAAATTACATCGGCTTACCGGTCAGATGGCTGTTCTGGCTGTAATTCCGATGGCTGCGGATCTTAGACAATACAAGAATGTCATTCGGTGACAAAGTATTAAAAGCCCTGGGAATGCTCCTAGGGCTTTCGTTGTGCATATATAACTTCTCATCTTCTCAATCTACACCGGTTTGATATTTACCTTGGTCCCATTGGTTTGGTGCGTGAGCTGGATAAAAACAGCACCATCGTGGGAAATATAATTTTCCTGGCCTGTGACGGCTTTGGTATTTAACTCTCCGTTCATTATGATATAGGCGGTATTATTTTCAAAGATCGTAATCTTTCCCCTGGAATCCAGGCCTACTTGACCCTTGGAAAATGGAATGTCGCCTTGCCAAATAGGAAATAATTCAATTGGTCTATCCTTTTCAGAACTGTCTTTCGCCGTAAGAATTTTCACCAGCTTATTATTTTTCATTTCACCGATATATAAGGTGCCTGCACAATCCCCTAAAATTGTGTAATTGCTGAATGCAGATACGGTCTTGCGTTTCGTGCTGTCAAGGGCTAAGATTTGCTTGGCGGTGCCTGTTTTACTTTCAAAATAGAGCGTACCGTTCCGGTCGGAAGCTGTGATATTCATAACGGTTTCATCGGCACGCTGTAAAACCGTGACATCCTGCATAATATCAATTTGCATCAGCTTCATAGAAGCACCGCTTTGGACCAGCAAATAAATCATATTGGTGTACGTAGACGAAGCAACCCGGGTAATTTTGCCTCCGGCAGGGAAGTCGGATATCATCATGTTTTGGCGTTCATCCGGTTTCGTATCCTCAGAGCTGTTAGGAAGCTCGAGGGAATGAAGTTCAGTCAGCTGCGGCTGATAGATTGTGATCTCTTTGGGTTTTTCAGTAGTCCCATTGGTTTCCTTGTCAACGGCCGAATTCTTTGGAGCAGCGGATTCCTTAGCAGCGGCAGATCCATTTGTACCGCTAGTACTGGTTGTACCGGCAGAACCATTAGCCCCGTTAGAATCCTTCGATGCAGCAG
The DNA here is from genome assembly GCA_001515265.1 of Candidatus Dichloromethanomonas elyunquensis. Lineage (GTDB taxonomy): Bacteria > Bacillota > Desulfitobacteriia > Desulfitobacteriales > Syntrophobotulaceae > Dichloromethanomonas > Dichloromethanomonas elyunquensis. Next base: position 125,394 of record LNDB01000008.1, on the reverse strand, counting down.
GTTTAGGGTTGGGATCTTCAGGATTCTGAGTAGTTTTGGAGGCCGTGGACTCAGTCTCTGTAACCGTTTTATATGGATTAGGGTTTTTCTTTGCAAAGAAGTAGATTAACGTATTGCGGTCAGGCAGCCATTGATAGTTTAAGACACCCATTTCAGCATCGCTTCCGGCCTCACGGCTCTTGGAAAAGACGACTTTATTCTGCTTTACGTTAAATACTTTAAAAGTGCCGTTAGACATGTAAGCCAAATAGTCTTTCGCATACGAAACTTGAATATTTTCCGGGCGGGTATCCGGCAATATCCCTTCATAAGTCGCCGCAATGGCTTTAAGGTTGGGGGAAGCGGCCATCATCATTTTGGCTACCGCCTGATTGAGGGCAAAATAAAAACCGAGTTGCAGGAGTAAAGAAACCAGTGTCCAAACGCCAATAGTTCGAAGAAACTTAGAACGGTTGGTTCTTTTTACTTCTGATTCATTTTGATTATTTTGATCGTTTCTCTTACGCACCTGTATTCTCCTTTATGCTGGTCAATTATTTTCCTTTAGGCATGACGACAAATGCTGTGGGAATATACCGTTCGCCAAAAAGATCACAAACCCGGTTGATGACCTTACCCTGATAAACGAGGGTGGTGGAAGAGCCACCATCAAGGTTGACAGCGGTTACCGCATGATAGTTGATAAATACATCCATCAAGCTGCGCAGGGTTGCTCCTATACTCCAGGTAGGGAGGCGCCCGTCAATGGTTACCAAAATAATCGTTCCATCGGCAGTTTGCCCGATACCGGTACGCGGACTGATTCCCCAGCCGCCCGAACCCTGCACAACAGGCTTTCCGTCTACCACGAGATCCGGATAGAAAGAGACCGCTTCCATCATTCCTTTAGCTAAAGCTTCATTGGCGGTCATGTCATCCACAATCAATTTTCCCTGATTATCCAGACCAATCATATGTGTTTGCTGATTTCCGATGTTATTATGAACGATTTGTCCGTTATGAATGGTCACACCGTCAGGGTAAGCTCCGTTTCCCTTGCCGCTGGGATCGTAAAACCCACCGGCATTAACCCCCAGGACAGCACCCGTATCTTGCACCAATTCACTGACACGCTCACCAACAACACCGATATCTTTGGTGACAGCCAATTTGATTTGTTTGGGATCCTTGACGAGCACAACTTTTCCTTTAAAACCTTGACCTTGTATATCCTCAATAACGATACCATTGGCAGTATCGTTGATTCTATTTCCGAAATCAATTTGTTCCCCGTTGGAAACGCTCTGGTCGCTGTCTGAATTCATAATTTTATCAATTTCTTCTTGAGAAAGAAAAGCCTGGACTACTTGCGGGTGACGGGAAGTGGCAATGGAACCGACCGCTAACACTTTGATATCCTGAAATGGTCCGTAGAAAACAATAAAGGGTGCCAAAATAGCCCCTATAACAAAATTATAAATCAAAAAGGCTATGACTTTTTTATACTTTACTTTGTGCTTTATCATTCTTTTCTCCTAATTTCGCGTCTTTTGTCTAACTTTTGTATTTTATTTTAAAGTGTGAACATCAATATTATATTCGCTAATAGCCGTAATAATCAATAACCTATATTTAATAAACCGGCTTTAGACAGGAAAAAATAAAAGACTGATCCAGGGTAAATGGCCGTCCGGTATTTATAGGCTATTTTCATCTCAAATATATGGTAAAATATATTTATCGAACACAATGGGGGAGTCAGGATGAAAGCGTTTTTCAATAAGAAAATTTCACTTTTACTTTTTATCGCCTTGTTGGGTATCACGATATTCTCTGCCGATTTACTTATTTCTGCTCAGGACTCTTCTCCTTCAAGTTCGGTTGAAGCCCAAACCTCTCAGCCCCGGAAGGATTCTTCTGTTCCCGCTGTTCAGCCCAATTCCCCTCCGGTTCAGAAAGAATCTTCCCAGGCTTTGACTTATTATGAACAGGGATTAAAACTTTATTATCAAAGGAATTTTTCTCAGGCGCTGTCTTTGTTTGATAAAGCTTTGATTCTTGACCCGAATTGTTATCAGGCTTTGAACGGAAAAGGGGCTGCCTATGCCTTTCAAGGCAGGTATAGTGAAGGCCTCAATCTGATCCGGGAAGCGCTGAGAATCAAACCCGACTTTGAATACGGCTGCTTTAATCTCGGTCTTGCCAATGAACTGGCGGGAAATTGGACTGCCGCAGTCTCCGCTTACCAAACTGCGCTTAGCTATGATTCGCGTGATGCTTGGGCCTATTACGGCATAGCCAGTATTTACGGACGGCAAGGGAATGCGGACCAAACGGTTTTCTATTTAAAACAGGCAATTGCCATTGAACCTGATGCCAAAGAAACCGCTAAAACAGAACATGATTTTGACCCTGTACGAAGCAGTTCAAAATTCCAAGCGCTATTCAACAATTAAAGGGGTGAATAGCAATGGCTCCTTTAGTCCGTTTTGTTCACTGCGGAGGGTTCCGTTTCGACAGCACCGCGTGGGAAGGGCCGGCATCCTGGGCGGCTGCACGCAATCAAGACTTGTGGCAGACCTTGGAAAAGGTACTCAAGCTTTGCCAAACAGAAAAAACAAATCTCCTTTTTATTGCGGGAGACCTATTCGAGCAGGAAACGGTCCGGAAAGAGACCGTGGAACGCGCAGCCAGATCTTTTGCACGGCTCGAAGATACGAAAGTTTTTATTACCCCTGGCGAGAAGGATCCGCTGGTCATGACTTCCGCTTATCGTTTGACCGAATGGCCGGGGAATGTACATATTTTTGCCGGAGGCCTCAACCGTATTGAAATACCTTCCTTGGGAGTCGAGATTTACGGATCAGGCTGGACAACTTACCGTCAAAATCTGGATTTTCTGGAGGGTTTTTCTGTTCCCGAAGATGCAGAACCGGTCCGGATCATGCTTCTCTACGGCGAAGTTGAGTCTGAACGCCATAGCTACGGTTTTATTCCTCTCCGGGAAGATCAAATTGCCGCGAGCGGTTTGACCTACCTGGCTTTGGGACATCAGACGGATTGGAGCGGTATTCATCAGACAGGGGAAACCTATTGGGCTGACTGCGGTTCGATTGAACCCAGAGGTTTTAGAAGCAGCAGACCTCACGGCATACTTTTGGGAGAAACCAATGGGGAACTGACCCGGATCAAATTTTTGGAGCTGGCGCAGCGCCGTTATGTTAAAAAATGGCTGCCACGGCAAACCGGTGACCCGGAAACCGCAGCAGCACGTCTGCTGACCGACACCCTGGCAGAAGAGCGGGAAACGGACCTTATTAGGCTTATCATGGCGGAACCTTTTCCGGAGGCGGAAGTATACGCCCTGACCCTGCAAAAACTTCTGACAGGTAAGTTCCGCTTTATTGAAGTATTGCCCTATGAAAATGGCATATCTCCCATCGGGGGCCACGCAGGGGTCAGGGAATTGTTCCCTGGAAAAAGGCTGAATCAGTTTTTTTCCCTGGTAAAGGTTTTTACAGAGGAGATAGAGAACCATCTGGCTGATGATCCCAAAGAGGAAGAGCGGACACATTGGGATCTTGTACAGAAAATAGGATTGGCTGCTTTATACTGTCACTGTCAAGGGTCCAGGACAAATGGCGGACAAAAGAGCAAAGGGACTTTTCATTGGCCTGAAGGTCTTGCCGATGATTTCTCCCCGCGGGTCCATAATTTGCAGCAAGTGGGTGATGAGGATATCTCCTTGACACAGGCTTGGGATTCTTTGGACAGAGCAAAAAAGAGAGTGGAAGAACAAGCTGAGAGTATGAAAGGGGTAAAAGCCGAATATGAAGCCTTACGGCTGGAATGGGAGGCTGTAACCCGAAGGCAGGGAGATCAGCGCCTGTTAAAAATAGAAATCAAAAACCTGCAAGCCGGGAAGGAACATGTCACGGAGAAAATAACTTCTATTCAAAAAATAATAAGCCGCTTGCAAATCCTAAGCCAAAACCAAGATTACAGGGAACTGCGCAGCATGCAGGGAGAGTTATCCTTGTTGGAGGAACTCCGTTTGCAGGCGCAAGAAAATATGACTGCCTTATTCTGTGCTGGGGAAGTAGATGACTCTCTGATCGAAAGTTTACGTGAAGAGTGCCAGGTATGGGCAGCCCGTCAAAAGGATGTCGATCATGCAAGAAATCAAATCCGGAAAAAGCAGCAGGAAATCGATGAACTGAAAAATTCCCTTCAATTATCCGGTTATATGGAATTGCCGGAGAATGAAGATCAAAGACTTCTTCATCTTGAAAAGGAACGGGCCTCGGCACTGGAACAGCTGAATCAACTGACGGTTTTGTTTGACAAGATCCAAAAAACCGAAGATATCTATGATTCGGAAAAAGCCAAGCTGGAGGATTTCGCCGGGATAGCGGATGTTACAGAGGCCGATGAACGTCAGATAGCGCAAATTGTCCGGCGTTTGGCAAAACAGCGAAATACAAAGATAAGCGGCTTTTGGGACCGTGTCTGGGAAGAACTCCTGGGCCGTACGGGTCTGGAGGAAAGGTTGACATCCCGTCTGATCCGGTACTGCCAAAAATATGATGCTGCTGATTACGCTCAATTCCTTAAACTGAAAAACGAATACCAGAACAGGAAGCTGGTTTTTGCCAATCTCGAAAAAAAATTAGAAGAGCTAAGAAAAGAGGCTGGTCGAGAACACGGATTACGAAAGATCATTCGTTCGCGTACCCAAATGCTGCAGCATGCCTGTGACAAGGTCCACGCGGAAGACTATGAAGCCTGGCAGGCTGGGTGGAATAAATTTCAGCAAAAGAAAATTGAACTCTATGAAATAGAGGACGAACTCAGGAAGCTGATAGAAGAACTGCAGAAAAGAGAAAACAGGGTCTTAAGGGTTCAAGCTGAGATGAAGGAAAAGCTGAGGAATTGGAGCGCTCCGATATCCAATGTGGATGAAGTCCTCGAAGTCATCACGAAAATAATCTATTATAGGAGGACCAAGGAAGAAGCAGAAAAAGAATTAGTCCCTTTACAGCAGGCCTACAAGACGCAGCTGGGTCAGCGGAATATGGATAGATTGGCAAGGTATTTAGAACCCCTGGCAGATCTGGAACGGGAAGCATGTCTTTCTGATGCAGACAGGGAAGCGGAATTAACCGCCTTCGAACAAGAGCTGAAAGAGATAAACTGCCAGCTGGCCGAGGCGGAAAGAAGTCTTCGGCAGGTACGGAGTACTCCCGTAATGCCTGATTTGGAGAAGAAGTTGGAAGCTGCAAGGCTTAAGTGGCAAACCCACGAAAATCTTAGGCACGCCCTCGATGCCACAAAGGATTTGTTGGAAACCTCCCGACAAAAATGGCAGTCAAAATATGGAGACGATTTAGAAGCAAAGTCCCAGCAGATCTTAAGCCGGACGTTCTCGCCGATATCAGGAAACTCTCAATTTGTGAATATAGAAATAAGACAGATTTATTTTGCCTATCGTCTAGCTGTCATACTGGAAGCTCTTGAAGAAAGTTCGGATACTCCGCTTTGTTTCTCGATAAAAGAGATGAATGAACCGCCGGAATTTTGGGAAGATATTTTAGCTTACCTACAGGAGCTCTCCCAGACGAGACAGGTGGTCTTCAGCACGAAAGATACCGGACTATCGCATCTGGCCCGGAAATATTTATCAAATTCTTCATTTTATTCATCAATTTAATAACAAAAACTTCCTTGAGTAATGAAGTAATAACTGGCAATAATAAAATTACACCATAACGAAAGGAGGGAATAAGAAAATGGCTAAATATAGACTCCCAATTGACAAAGGTCAGGCAGCTAGCGCTATGGGTGTAAGCTTAGGTCCTGATACTTCTGCTAGACAAAATGGTTCCGTTGGAGGATACATGGTTAAGAAAACCTTTGAAAGTTTTGGTCAGCGTTAACTAGTAAACCTCCTACGTCGAAGTTACCAATCCGTAAATAGGGGAACCGTGAATTCACGGTTCCCTTAAACTTTCGGTATACAGCGGATGAATCTTTGAATAATTAAAAATATGGAGATAGTCCCATTAATCCACTAAGGATTAATCCTGCTTTTTATTTTTAAAGACAAAACGCTTTTTACATAAGTAGTAGGAGGGAACCTGTTTGAATAAGAAGCCCTGAATGATCTTGACGAGATAAGGCTTATATCAATAATGAATTGCAAAATCCTGCAGCCGCTCAAAAAATTGTATCCGACATCTTGGACACTATAGAGAAGCTGCGGAATTTTGCAGAAATAGGGCCTGGTTTTGTACGGAAAGCGTAATTACATACGTATTTTATTCAGCACATTGCAGAATAACGATGATGCAGAATAGCTTGTAGTTTAGACCGCCTCTACTTCGATGAAGATTGAATAAATCTCAATATCTATAAACGTTCTGCTTGGAAGCTCTTTAATATTCATGAACGTAGGGAGCTAAAGGAAAAGGATTGGATTGTTTATCGGAATATCCGGATAGTCTAGACTCGGTTATTTTCGTGTGTTATTATCAAAGGTAAATGAAGGGATGTTTGGTTTATGGAAAATGGTAAAGAATTTTTCCAGTTAATTTTAGAACATCTTAAAAGTTTGGATTCTAAGGTCTCCGGCTTGGATTCTAAGGTATCTGGAGTAGAAATTGGACAAAAGAAAATGCAACGCGATATAGACCGGATTGGCGTTAAAGTTTCTGACATCGATAATACGATACGTTATATTTTTGATGATATTTATAAGCTTGAAAAACGGATTGATGGTAAAAATTCTTAATTGATAAGTCAAGGAGCCCGCCGCGATTTGCAGACTCCTTATTTTTATTTCCAAAGTGGTGTATTTATTATTACTTTACATAATATTTATTATAGGACATTATTTTATTTAAACTTTATAAGTTTTTTTATATTCAACTAATAACAAGAAACCCAGCCTTCATTTATAAATGGTCACACCTAAAAAAACATCTAAAGATTACCGAATAGCAATTTAATTATTGAACTGTATGGTAGAATGGTACTCCCATACTTTGAGAAACGGGTATGGATTCAGCCATTCACCGTTAGGCAGCTCGATCCCGAAGTGCAAATGATCCGGAGTGGAAATGGCATCGCCGGTATTCCCCATTTTCCCGATAAGATCTCCGATATTAATTCTTTTGCCGATCACGAGTTGCGAATTAATGCTGTCTAAATGTGCATAGTAATAGTAATTCCCATCGTCCCCTCTTACGCCAACCCTTTCTCCGCCGAGCCTGTTCCATCCCATTTTTTCAATTGTGCCCGGGCAAACATTATAAATAGGAGTTCCTTTTTTATTAAAAAGATCTGTACCTTGATGGACCCTGGCCCCTCCCTCCCTGTCTGCTCCATAGGTATCTGTGTAATAACTGGTTTGCTTTAGAGGAAATCCATATTTCCCATGATCAAAAATAGAATAATGATTCAATAGCTCCCGGAAGTTTTGAGCAGTTTTCCGGATATCCTTATCCGTATCAGCCCAGTTTAAATTCTTAAAGGAGATCTGTTTATCCAACTGGCTGAACAGTTTCTGTTGGAGATCTTCCCGGTCCGCTGCGGTGATATTCTTACATGCGGCGATGATCGCCATATAATCTTTCCAGGAGTTCGATTTATTTTTTTGATAAAGGATAATCTGATCCGGCTCAATGGCGGCCAGCAGCTGATAATCCTCAATATTTGACTTATTCTTGAGAAGGAAAAGCTTCCAGATCATGACGGACACCAATCCACTCACTATCAGTATGACAATAAACTCCAGCAGTATCTTAGATCGGTATAAATAAGCCTTCATATGCCACAACCCCCATACAGACTATATATGGGGGTTTGACTGATATATTACATCTATGATAAGTTTTTACAGCTGTATTTGATTCATTGTCAAACTCATGAATTAACTGGTACATAAATGATTTGGCCTGGCAGGATATAAGTACTTTGGAGGTTGTTATATTTTATTGTTTTACTGACTAAGGTACTTATATCCGCGTTACGATTCATTTTAGAGGCTAAATCCCATAGAGTATCCCCTTGTTGTACAATGATCCGTTCATAAGCAATACCCGGCATCTTTATGAGTGGATTATTTTCGTAAGATAACATTAAAAATGCAATCATTACAAAAACCAAAAACATTAAACTGAATACCATAATAATCATTTTATTATTTCTTCTTACGGCTATATAAAGTTCACTCATCCTGACCCCTCCGTACAAACGTATGTTCTATAACTGACTTTATTATATTACGAACACGCGTTCGTGTCAATATTGAACCGAACAGTTGTTTGCTTTTTTCCAAATATATGTTACAATTTTTAATAAAAATTGTAATATTATTTAGGAGGTATTGGAATGACTTCTGATCTTTCTTCCCGTCAATCAGAAATATTAGAGATAATCAAAAAAGAGATAGCTTTAAAAGGCTATCCCCCATCGGTCAGGGAAATTGGAGAAGCTGTCGGCTTAACCTCTAGTTCTACCGTGCATAATCATTTAACTGTCCTTGAACAAAAAGGATATATCCGTCGCGATCCGACAAAACCCAGAGCGATCGAAGTCCTGGATTCTTTCAGTGATTTCGGCTTCAGCTCCAGGAAAATCGTGCATGTTCCTGTTGTGGGACAAGTTACGGCCGGAGAGCCTATCCTGGCTGTAGAAAATATTGAGGACTCCTTCCCTGTTCCCTATGATAGGGTCAAATCAGATTCGGTTTTTATGCTGAAAGTTCATGGGGAAAGTATGATTGAAGCGGGAATCCTCGATGAAGACCTGATCCTGGTAAGACAGCAGCAGTCCGCTAATAACGGGGATATTGTTGTTGCCTTGCTGGAAGACGAAGCGACCGTAAAGCGTTTTTATAAGGAAAAAGATTTAATCCGGCTTCAGCCGGAAAACTCCGCAATGTCCCCGATTTATTCCCAAAACGTCTCCATTCTAGGGAAAGTCATCGGAGTATTCCGGACTATCGATTAACTTATTCTTAACACCCTATCCTGTAATTCAAACTAGGAAAGTTTTCTGGCCCGATCATCGCTGAATTTTTCCAAACCAAGTCTGATCAATTCATCTAAAAGTTCCGAATAGCGAAGTCCGCTGGCTTCCCAAAGTTTTGGGTACATCGATATCTGAGTAAAGCCAGGCATGGTATTAATTTCATTAATGAAAATTTTGTTATCGTTTGTAACAAAGAAGTCTACTCTTCCCAGACCTAAAGCCCCGACTGCATGAAAGGCTCTTTCTGCATAGTCTTGGAGTTTTTTGACTGTATCATCGGCCAATCCTGCCGGAATAATGAGACTGGAACCCGTATCAATGTATTTCGCTTCATAATCGTAAAACTCCTTGCTGGGAATAATCTCACCCGGTACCGAGACCTTCGCAATATCATTACCGAGAACACTCAGTTCTATTTCTCTTGCTTTGACCCCTTGTTCAACGACAACTTTATGATCAAATTCAGCAGCGTATTCAACTGCCCGTACAAGCTCTTCGATATTTTCAGCTTTGGAAATGCCCACACTCGATCCCAAATTAGCCGGTTTAATAAAACACGGAAAACCAATTTCCCGGCAAGTACGGTCAATGAACCCATTACGGTTTTGAACGAATTCATCACGCAACACCGTCAAATGAGATACAATCGGAAGTCCTGCTTCTCTAAACACCGCTTTCATCCGGTCTTTATCCATTCCAAGCGAAGAACCGAGAACACCCGCTCCGATGTAAGGAAATCCCGCCATTTCAAAAAGACCTTGTATGGTACCGTCTTCCCCACGCGGCCCATGCATAACCGGAAAAATGATATCGCATTTACCGTTATGAGGAAGCTCACTTTGATCTAAGGTGATAAACTTGGGATCCAGAGGATTCAGATTTGGTGTCACCTGCCTGTAATGAGAAAGGATCCTCCCCTTCTCTTCCTTCCATTCCTGCGGTCTGACACCCCAATACCACAGCCCTTCTTTTGTAATGCCAATAGTCTCAATATCGTATTTGTCTATGTTTAGAGCCCGGATCACTGAATCGGCAGAGTTGATCGAAACTTCATGCTCTCCGGATTGCCCTCCGAAAATAACGAGAACAGTTTTTTTCTCTTTCATTTAGAAATCTCCTTTTTCCATGTTTTATCCTAACAGCATTATATCAAAGGCGAAGAGAATTAAATGTCGAAAGAATTAAAGTATCCCGGACTCTTTTAGAGGATTTGCATTTTTGACCAGGGCCAATAACACATTACTGCTCTGCCTTGAACTGAATCAATAGGTATACTTCCGAATTCCTTCGAATCGTTCTGAACTGTGCGGTTGTCATTCAGTACAAAGACACTGTTTTTCGGTACGAAAACAGGAGCCATCTGATACGTTGGCGGAGTCCGCGCATAGGGTTCATAGGTCGGTTTTCCGTTAACATAGGCAAATCCGTTCCTGATCTCGATTCTATCACCGGGTAATCCGACCAGTCTTTCCGTATGTTCATTCATCTGTTCGTCTCTAAAGACGACTATATCTCCTCTTGCTAAGAATGTGGTACTCCTGAAGAATTTAACGACTAATACCTGGTTGTTTTTTCCGAGTACCGGCAGCATCCCGTCTCCGCTCACACTGCTAAAACCAAGCACATCAGTTTTGATCAGCCAGGATAATGCAAAAACAATAATCACAATTTCCAATATTTCCACAACGGAATGAACTATTTTTTGATACGTTTTCACCTTAAGACACCCTTACTATCCCGTAGAGAATTAGAGTAAGTTCTTATTAATGAGTTCAAGAGCTGCGGTGATATTGGCATTTTTAACGTAAAAATGAGAAATCGCCCCCTGCATATAGACCGCAAAGGGTTCCCTTAAGGGCCCATCGGCAGAAAATTCACTGGTTGCCCCTTGAATAAATGTTCCTCCAGCCATGATAACCTCATCCGCGTATCCCGGCATTTCCGACGGCAAGGGTAAAACATGGGAATCAATAGGCGAACCTTTCTGTAATCCCTGGCAAAAAGCAATCATTTTCTCGGGAGTTCGCAATTTAATGCCCTGAATAATATCCGTTCGGTAGTCATTCGGTTCAGGATGGACTTCAAATGCAAGTTTCTGCCAAAAAGCCGAAGAGAAAACCGCGGCTTTCAGAGCTTCACAGACTGTCATAGGACTGAAGAATACCCCTTGGTATAACAAACGAAGGTGACTTAATGTAGCTCCTACTTCCATATTAATCCCTGGAGCGGTAAAGCGGCTGGCCGCTTTTTCCACCAAATCAGCCCTCCCGGCAACATAGCCCCCGCTAGGCGCAAGTGTTCCCCCCAGGTTCTTAATCAGCGAACCGGCCATTAAATCTACCCCAACATGGCCCGGTTCTATTTCTTCTACTAATTCTCCATAGCAATTGTCGACAAAGATATCCACTTGGGGAAATCTCTTTTTGACATAGTCGGCAAATTCCCTGATTTGGGTCATAGAAAGGGAATCTCTCCATTCATATCCTTTGGACCGCTGCAGAATAAATAATCTGGTTTTTGGGGTTACCAACTGTTCTAAGATAGAAATCTGAATACGGTTCTGTTCATCCAAGGGGAGGATATCACAAGTGATGCCAAAATCCGAGAGACTGCCCGAAACAGTACTTTTTATACCGATCACTTGTTGCAGCGTATCGTAAGGCATTCCTGTAACGGAAATAAAATGGTCCCCGGGTCTCAAAATACCATAAAGAGCAGAAGCTATAGCATGAGTCCCCGAAACGAATTGATGCCTGATAATCGCCTTTTCTGTTCCCATAATAGAAGCAACGATTTCATCCAGCTTATTCCTGCCGTAATCCCCTAACCCGTATCCGGTTGTTCCATTTAAATGGTAAGAAGAAACCTCAGCCTGCTGAAAAGCTGTTAGGACCTTTTGATGGTTGATTTCCGCAATGCGATGAAGCCGTGGTATTTGTTTCTCCAGCATTTCTTCGGCATAAGACAATGCTTCTCTAACGTTTACCGGCAAAGTAGAATATGGCAAAATAAATCCTCCAATTTCAATCCTTAAAAATGTCTCCTTTTTAAGGATTCGATCAAATTTGATGAGGGATAGAATAAATTTAATACTACAACCACTCAGTTCTTTTTTCAACTTAAATCGATTTTGCAAGCCGCTGGTATTAAACTTTTTGAAACTTTTTTCCGATAACATTATAGAGACATGATAAGACTTTATCGAAGCCGGGAGAAATCATATGGTCAATCTAAAAATTTTATTAAGCGGCTTCCTGCTTACTTCTTCCATAATGACGGTATTGATGATATTTTTTGCTTTCCATAGGAGGACTTCTATTTCCAGGGCGTTTGGCGTAACTTGTTTGAGCATTGTCTTCTATTCTTTTGGTTATGCTATGGAATTATATAGCGAAAATCTGTCTGAAATGCTTTTTTGGAATCAGATACAATATCTGGGACTGCCTTTTATTGCAGTATTCTGGGTTATTCTCGCCTTAAAATATACGAACAAAGCAAGCGTCTTAAGAAATAAGCTCTTCTGGGTGGGTGTATTTTTAATTCCCTGCCTGACCTTTATTTTCAGATATACCAATGACTATCATCATTTATTTTATGCAACGGTATCCTACGATCCCGGTAAACTCATTCCGGTACTTTTTTTAGAGAAAGGACCTTGGTATGTGGTCAATTTTCTCTATTTAGGCGCTTGTTTTATCTGGGCTAATTCCCTATTCTTCTTGCAGTACAGAGAATCCACCGGAATTATCCGTAAACAATGCCTGATTTTATTTATCGGATCCATCTTGCCCTGGATCTCGACATTCTTAGATTTACTCAACCTCTCCCCTTACGGTATAGATTTCGGGGCTTTTACCACCACTCTTGCCTGTGCCTTGTATTTGATAGCATTTTTCAAAGTTGAATTATTTAATTTGAAACCGCTGGCGAAAGACAGGATTTTTGAGTGTACTGCCGATGGAATATTAATCATGGATGCTAATTACAGGCTGATTGAGTTTAACACTTCAGCTTCTCAAATCTTCCCTTTTCTAACATCCAAATCGTTAGGCAAAACACTTGAGGAAATTCCTGGAAATCATCACAAGTTAATACAAGCTATTTATCATGAGGAAAGTATCCCATATGAAGTACTAAGAGAAGGATTCAAAAGTTATTATTCAGTCAATACCTCTAACATCCTGATAGAGGATAATGAGGTGCTGGGCCGGATTGTTACAATAACCGATGTCAGTAAATATGTCGAAATGATGGAAAAACTAAATCAGTTGGCGACAAAAGATGATCTTACGGGTATCTATAACCGGAGATATTTTTTTGAAAAAAGCAGTCTGGAATTAGAACATGCCAAAAGGAATCAGTGCCCGCTTTCCATAATTATTTTGGATACGGACCATTTTAAATCTATTAACGACCAGCATGGTCATCATGCCGGTGATATTGTTCTGGAAAAGATAGCCAATATTTGCCTTGAAAATATCCGGTCGGTTGACACCCTTGCCCGTTTAGGCGGCGAAGAATTCGTGATTCTGCTTCCCGATACCACTTTAAAAGATTCTGTCCTTATTGCAGACCGTATTCGCAGAGACATCGAATCGGCGGAAATAAACTATGAAAATAACTCCATTCAATTAAGTGCCAGCTTTGGTGTAACCGGCGTCCATGAAGTAAACAGTCAACAAATTAAAGATTTTCTGAGGAAAGCCGATGAAGCCCTGTATCAAGCCAAGGAAGACGGCCGCAACTGTATTCGTACTGCATAAAGTCAGCTGAGAAGATCATTACAAATCATCATTGGTTAAGTCCAATTCCGTAATACTGATAAGATCCTCACGGGTAGGGTCCGTTTGTCGGTATAACCTTACAGCCTGTTTGCGAATGGTTTTCTCCACAATATTCCGAATCATTCTGGCATTGCCTGAATAAGGATGCACCAGGTTCATATTTTGCAGCATATTGCGGAAAGCGATTTTGGCTGGGGGGGTTAAGGTATATTGCTTTTTTAACAGCATTAACTCTCCGATTTGGATAAGTTCATCAGCAGTATAATCAGGGAAGTTGATATGTAAAGGAAAGCGGGACCGCAGACCGGGGTTGGTTTGAATGAAATGCTCCATTTCAATTCTGTAACCGGCAAGAATCAGGATAAGATTCGATTTATGGTCCTCCATGGCTTTCACTAGGACATCGACCGCTTCCTTGCCAAAGTCCTTTTCCCCTCCCCTGGCTAAAGAATAAGCTTCATCAATAAACAATACCCCTCCAAGGGCTTTGTTGATCATATCCCGAGTTTTATTAGCCGTATGCCCGATATATTCTCCGACTAAATCGGCTCTCTCACATTCGATAACATGCCCTTTTTGAAGGACTCCCAACTCTTTGAACAATTTGCCGACAATTCTAGCCACCGTCGTCTTGCCGGAACCTGGATTCCCGCTGAATACCATATGCAGGACTAAGGGGTCGTTAATTAAATTTTCCTTTTCCCGCTTCTTTTGTATCTCTACAAAAGCCTCTAACTCTTGAACGAACTTTTTCACCTTACTCAGGCCGATCATTTCATTTAGTTCTTTCAGGATGTCTTCAATTTTCTCTTTATTATTCTCCGGATTATGTACGTTTTTTCCTCTCTTTTGAAGTGGTTTGGCAATATTCTTAAAATACTCGTTTTCAGTACTCGGCAGTGATCTTCTAATAATCGGAGGCAGGTTATTCCTAAATGTAATTTTAATAGACATGAAGATACACCCCCTGCTATTCTATAATATACGCTTCGAACAACAAAAGGTGACCAATGGTACAAGGTGCGTAAAAATAAAAAACTGGTCAGTGGTTACGACTAACCCTGACCAATTTAATTGCAGGAAAATAGAAAGGAAACAGAAAATCACTCGACCGTATCAAGAGCCCCTGCGCTCAGATTAACCTGTCTTAGAGGCATAATTGTTGAAATCGCATGTTTGTAAACCATTTGCTGCTTGCCTTCGAACTCAAGGATGACAGTAAAGTTGTCAAAACCTTTGACCAGGCCTTTCAGCTGAAACCCATTGACTAAATAGATCGTAACCGGTATGTTTTCTTTGCGGATTTGGTTTAAAAAGAGATCCTGCAGGTTGATAGGTGATTTATTCATTTATTTACCTCCATCACCATTATTTATTTATTATTTTTTTATTGTACACGAGATTGAAATACTCTGCAAGTATGGCAGATGTCATTTACTATCTCATCTATGCCGGAGATTGTCATATCATACCAACGAATTCTGGGGTCTCTTCTAAACCATGTCAACTGTCTCTTGGCAAACCTGCGGGTATCCCTTTTCAAGAGCCTGAGCATCTCATTCAATGTTACGGTCCCTTTCAAATAGTAAAGAACATGCCGGTAGCCGATACTCTGAAATGCTTTTAACTTTGGGGAATACCCCTCCCGAAGCAAAGAAGAGACTTCATCGATTATCCCTGATTCAATCATTTGATCACAACGCCGGTTGATCCGTTCGTAAAGAAAACCCCTTGGCGCTGTAAGACCGATATATAAGACAGATTCATCCAATTCGGGATATTCCTTTTCCAGATAGTCACGCTGCTCCGATAACGGCAGCCCTGTCAGTTCATAAACTTCTAACGCCCGGATGATTCTTGACGTGTCATTGGGATGCAGCTTCTCCGCAGAAACAGGGTCGTATCGTTTTAAAACCTCGTACAATCGGCAGTTTCCCTGCGCCTTTGCAAATTCCAGCCACTTATTTTTGATGGATTCCGATCCTTCTTCCGGAAAAGAATAACCATCGAGGATAGAACGGATATACAATCCTGTTCCGCCGACAACAATGGGAATTTTCCCCCGGGATCTTATTTCAGTGATCAACACTTTGGTTAATGACTGAAAGCAGGCAGCTGTGAAAGGTTCAGCCGGGTCCAGGCAGTCAACAAGATGATGCGGAATATCTTTTTGTTCCTCCCGGGTTGGTTTGGCGGAACCGATGTTGAGTTTTTTATAAACCTGAACGGAATCGCCGGAAATGATTTCACCCTGAACGCGGATAGCCAGTTCCACACCCAGGACACTTTTGCCAACTGCCGTAGGACCGGTGATAATGACTAAAGGCAGCAAGATGATCCCCCCCCTGTTTTCTGAAGCTCTATGGTTCCAAAACAAATCGGGTTATATTTGCTTCCTTCCAGCATGGTAAACCCTAACCTTTCAAATTCCCCGCCGTTTCTTTTTTCTTTCAGAACGAGCCGTTTCCGGGCAACGCCTAAAGCTTGACTGATCGTTTCTTTCCTGAGGGCTCCCTGATAAGACAGGTTCTTCAAGGGCTTTATGGATGATGATTTCCCGATGGTAGTCCGGAACATCGGATCAAAATAAATAACATCCATGGAAGAGTGAGGCAATTCTTTCAAGAAAAGTGCGTGATCGCAGCATACGGTTTGTATCCGGGAAGAAGCTTGGCAAAGGCATATCCAGGCTTCTTCCTTATCTTTATTTCTAATGGATGACGGACAAATTTTCTCTATCCTGGAAAGCCCTTCCTGAACCAGAATATAGATAAGCGGAGAGGATTCCAGCGCAATAACTTTCCCTTTCTCCCCGACCGCCCAGGACGCAATCAGCGCATCGGATGCCAGCCCCATGGTTGCATCCAAAAAATGATCTCCTGTTACGATCCCGGATGCCTGGAGAAAACGGTCCCCCTCGCCTCTCAGAATGTTGATCATTCGCAGAAGGGCCATACTGGGATGAAAAAAAAACGTTTGGTCATTGTGTTCTAAAACTATCTGATTCCTTGTAACTTTCAATAAGGGAAGGTTTTCGGTCAAAACCGTTTCCGCCGGAATCAGATCCAGTCCATATTGGAACGTTAACCGGTCAATTTCGGAAATTAAATTCGGATCAGAAAGTTTATAGGCTGCAGTTGCGGGTTTTTCACGGGTTAATATCATGACGGATTTCCTTTGAATAAGATAGTAATAGTATTGACGGAACGAAACGAAGAAAAACATATCAAAGAAAGGAAGAGTACTTATGGCTAATAGTATTGTAAAAGTCCAGGATGGTTATAATCATGAGAAAATGACCGAAGACCTCAGAATCCTGCAAAACACTTCTCCTGAGATTGAAGTGATCCCGATCGGCCGAAGTGTCCTTGGACGTTCGATTCCGGCTGTCCGGCTCGGGACAGGTCCCAAAGAGATCCACTTTAACGGTTCTTTTCACGCCAATGAATGGATTACTAGTCTTCTATTAATGGTATTTATCGAAAGAGTTGTGCAATCGTGCAATTCTAAAACCTCTTTCGATGGGATTTCGATAGAAGCTATTCTAAAAGATATCACCCTTTGGATCGTCCCTATGGTTAATCCGGACGGGGTAGAACTTGTACAAAACGGATTTCTGACAGATAATAACCCGTATTATAGAACTGTTCTGGAAGCCAATAAAGGATCAACCGATTTTCAAAACTGGAAAGCCAATATTCGGGGAGTGGACCTCAATGATCAGTTTCCGGCCTATTGGGAGAACGAATGTAACAGACGGGAAACCAATGGACCGGCGCCATCAGACTACCCCGGCCCCGCTCCTTTATCCGAACCGGAGGCCCAAGCCATGGCCAATTTTACCCTGGAACACGATTTTCAGCTGGTTATCGCCCTTCATACCCAAGGGGAAGAAATTTACTGGGGTTACAGGAACTCGGAGCCGCCCGAATCACAAAGGATTGTGCAGCAATTCGAGAAGGTCAGCGGATATAAGGCCATCCAAAACGTAGACAGTGATGCGGGCTACAAAGACTGGTTTATCTGTCAGTGGCAAAGACCCGGATTCACTGTAGAGTGCGGTAAGGGACAAAATCCATTGCCGGTAAATCAATTCTGGTCCATATGGCCCAAAACCCGGAATATTATGCTGGCCAGTTTATTTGCTTAATCTTAAATACGATTTTAACGATAAAACCGGTTTTCCAATTCTTCTTTGGAAATGGTAATAATCGTCGGTCTGCCATGCGGACAGGATAACGGATTTGATGTTTGTCCCAGTCTTTGAATCAATTCTTCCATCTCCTGAACGGACAATGGATCAGTGCCCTTAATGGCCGTACGGCAGGCAAGCATAAATACCCACTTTTCCAAAAGTTGATCCCTGGATGGCGGAAAAGACTTGGAAATGATCTCTTCTAAGAACAGCCGAAAGATTTCCCCGGGGTTCTCTAAGTGATTGAGGACAGGAATTCCTCTTAATAAATAGGTTCTGTCTCCAAAATGTTCTGCAATAAAACCGATATCCTGGAGTTCAATCAGGTATTGAAGCATAACTTGTTCTTCCTGAATTGTTAGATCAAACGTTTCGGGAATAAGCAGCGTTTGACTCGCAATTTTTTCTTGTCTCAATTTCCCGAGTAATTCTTCATAGCGGATCCGTTCGTGAGCTGCATGTTGATCTATGATATAAAGACGGTCTTCATCCGTGCAAAGAAGATAAGTTAAAAATACTTGCCCGATGGGCCTTACCTTTTCAAAAAGTAATGAATAAGGGGATAATTGATTCTCTGCAATGACCGGATCTTGTTGTTTGACTTTTACGTTATCATTAGCCGGAACTTTTTCTTCGTCAAAAATAGATTTTTCTTTATATAAAATCCTTAATTGCTCCGAGCCGTTTAGGGATGGTTCTTTTTGGGGATGCTGCTCTTTCCGAGGGTAGGATGTAAAGTTTGGCAGCGGTCTGGCACGAAGCAATGTATCTCTCACAACTGCGGCAATGCTTTCTTTGATTTCTTTTTCCTTCTTGAACTTGACGTCCAATTTTGCCGGATGAATATTCACATCGTAATCCGCAGGCGGCATGGTTAAGGCAATCACTGCGACAGGATTGCTTCCGGAGGGGATAAGCGTATGATATCCATCCCTTAACGCAAGATTTAAGAGTTGGGAACGGATTACCCTGCCGTTTACGATAAAAGTAATGCCTGTATTCGCGGAACGGATGATATCCGGAGGACTAAGATATCCGGTAAGGCTTAAATCTTCTTCCTGCATCGAAACGGGGATTAGCCTGCGGGCAGTATCCCTGCCGAGAACGGAGGCAATCACTTCCAAAAGATTTCCATTGCCCGGTGTATTGAGGATGAGATTGTTGGGGTGACGCAGGGTTAAAGCGATGCCCGGTCTGGCCAGTGCCATCCTGCCGACCATATCGGAAATCAGCCCAAATTCCGTTGTGTTCGAACGTAAAAACTTATGCCGGGCAGGCGTATTATAAAAAAGTTCACGGACAGTAACTACCGTCCCATGGGAACAGCCGGTTTCCGAAGTTCCTAGGAGTTCGCCCCCTTCAATCCGGATCTCACGGCCGGAGATTTCTTGAGAGGGCCGGGATAAAATATTCAATTTAGAAACGGATGCAATACTCGGAAGGGCTTCTCCCCTAAATCCCAGTGTTTGCAGCCGGTCTAAGTCATTAATAGTTGTAATTTTGCTGGTAGCATGCGGTAAGACAGCCAGAGGCAAATCATCGGGAAGGATTCCGCTCCCGTCATCCTTGATCCGGATGAAAGAAGTCCCTCCCCCTTCAATTTGAATCTCGATTCGTTTTGCTCCGGCATCCAACGAATTTTCGATGAGTTCTTTCACAACGGAAAGAGGCCTTTCCACGACCTCCCCTGCCGCAATTTGATTGACACAATGGGGATCAAGCAGTTTGATTCTTCTGTTCATCAAAGCTCACTTCCCTACCGTCATGCCACAGCATAATTTTATTTTGGAGCTGGTCCTGCAGCAACAAAGTTTTTTCTGTATTCTTAAAATGTTCGACCAGATCATAACCAGTTTGAACGCAAGCCTCACAAGCCTCAAACGGTATTCTGACCAGAACAGCTTTTTCAAATGTAAGTTCATTCCGGGAAAGGGTCAAAACCGTACCTCCGCAGTGATTGCATTTCCGGATATAATCCTTGCGATATTCCTGAAACCAATCCGTATCATAGAAGATGTTTTTCTCGATACAGACCCATTCTCCGGCCGGAAAGCATGATTCTTTTTTCAGTGTCCAATTGGGTCGGATATTCTCATTCTGTCTCTTTAAATTTAGAAGATAAGAGCGGAAAGTTTCTCCCCCTATTTCTCTGCGTTGCAATTTCTGGGGCTCAATCACACCGGAATAATCTTCTCCCGCTAAAGCTAAAAGGATGGCCAAATTCACATAAGGCAGAGCACCCTGGATGGAATAACCACCTTCCAGAACCGCCAGGTCAGGCTTGATGAACTCCGTAATCTTTCCGTAGCCCCTGGCCGAAACATTCATGGAAGCCAAGGGATCGGTATAATGGTTGTCCTGGCCTGCAGAATTAATGATGATATCGGGCTTGAATTCTTCAACTCTAGGCAAAACCCAGTTCTCTAAGGCGTAAAGAAAACCTTCATCGCCCACTCCGGGTATCAAGGGAATATTCAGCGTGCTTCCCCAGGAATTAGGGCCTCCTTTTTCATCCGTAAAACCTGTACCCGGAAAAAGCGTTCTGCCGTCCTGATGGATGGAGACACAAAGAACGTTCGGATCATAATAGAAAATATCCTGTGTTCCATCGCCATGGTGAACATCGGTATCAATTATAGCCACTTTTTTGATGCCATAATGAGCCCTCAAATAATTCACCAGAATAGCTTCATTGTTGAGTGTGCAAAACCCCCTGTTTCCCCACACGGTTGCTCCGGAATGGTGTCCGGGAGGTCTGACGAGGGCAAACCCGTTATGAATTTCCTTATCCATAATGGCTTTGCCAAGAATGATGGAACTCCCCGCTGCAATAAGGTGAGCGTCAAGATGAAGCTTTTCCAAACGGGGAAAAATAGCCTGGGTTCTTAACACATCCATCAGATCAGCCACGCCGGGAGAATACTGTTTGATCTGAGGGAGATCCATGATTCCTTCTTCGAAAATCTGCTCCTGGGTATACAGGAGGCGTTCTTCTCTCTCCGGGTGAGATTCCCCTAAGGACCAGTCAAATGCCGGAAAAAAGATTATCCCTGTTTTATTCATCCTTTTCCCCCCTGCTTACACGGCGTATTACACCGGGAGGCACATGCATTGCCCCTCTGACAATTTGGCCGACTGTATTGTAATTTTCTACTAAAGGGAAATAATCAAAAGGATCTGTTTGCAAGGTTTTTGTTTCGATTCCCATCTCTTGGGCTTGCCGTAAAGCCAAATCCCTTAAAAACTGTTCCACTTCTTTATGCGGTTTTTTAGGTCCTTCCCATTCTCCTTGTTCCCCGGTTTCTTCAATGCGATATCTGGAAAGTGAAGTGTCCAGATTCAAAGTCCAGGAAAAGGTTGTTTTGGCCAAGGCTGCCCCGATGGCATTGGAGACCTCGGAAGAGTCTGTTACAATAGTTTCGGTGTTCATCCGCTGTTCAAGGACGGTGGCAATACCAGGTGCTCCTCCCCCATTGAGTCGGATTGTAAACCGGAAATCGGGATGATGATGCAGGACTTCCCATACTTTATAGGCAGGCTCTGCCTTCCACTCCATAAGCAGCTGTTCAATAGCCAACCCGATTTGGTCCGCCATTTTACGGACAACAGTTAGCGCCACCTGTTGAATCGCTTCCGGATTTCTTTCATTCTCCGGCAAGAGCAATGCTAATCCTTCTTCAGCTTTACTGAAGCTGCCATAATCCGTGAGATTGAGAAAACGCATGGCATCCGTTGGGGTAGCATGGCTTCCGCCGATACAATAAGCCGGGCCCAACCGGTGACTGGCTAGACAGGCTTCCCCATTCTCCATAAATACTGCGGAATCCCCGCCTACAGGAATGGAACGCACAGCGAGGGACCGGACATTTGTAAGGAAAGACCCGACCCTTGCCCCGCTGGAACTCATTAATGGGTTTCCGGACAGCACTAGCCCAATATCCGTTGTAGTTCCGCCGATATCTACAACAACGTAGGATTCGCACCCGTCATTTTGCGCGAGCGCCCCTAAAACACTCGCTGCCGGGCCTGAATAAATGGATTCAACAGGTCTGATTTTCTCCAGTGGAAGTACCCCTCCGTCAGCTTTCAGAACCCTGATAGGGGCATTGCACCCCCTTGCCCTAACCGCTTTTCGCAGTTGAGCGGAAAAACTGGAAAAAATCTCAGTGCACGCTGAATTCAGATACGCAGTTAAACTTCTGCGGTAAAAATTGGATTGGCCCCATTCACTCCCCAAAGCAATCTTCAGTTCGGGTATCTCCTGTTTCAGGAAAGCCGCCAGGTTTTCCTCTAAGACATTGTTCCTGTGAGAAAATTTGCCGCTAATCGCGATTGACGTTGCCGCACCCTTTCTTAAATCATCGGCAAGTACTTCCCATTCTTTTTTATTTGCAGGTTGGACTTCCCTTCCCCGAAAGTCCAGTTCACCCGATAAAATCCTGCAAGGAACAGGCCAGTTTAAAGCGGAAATCCTCATTCCGGAACCGGGAAACAGAACAAGTTCAACCGGATGGAGACGTTTTTGAATGATGGCATTAGTGACCAGGGTTGTACTCACTGTAATATGTCCGATGGACGGTGTGTCAGAAATCTCCACAAAATCCAAGGCTTGCAGAATTGTGGTTAAAAGGTCTTCCTGCCGGGTAGTGATTTTCCCTTTCTTGATGACTTCTTCACCGCGAATCAGGATAACATCGGTAAAAGTTCCGCCTACATCAATTCCTATTGTGTTATCCATAGAATTTCCCCCTCGAAATAATGTCCGCTTAACCGATAAGATCAAATGATCTGTGAAGAGTGAATCCGGTTGGCCAGGTCATATAAATAATCCAAGGCCTGACGCGGTGAAAGACTGTCTAGATCAAGTTCGCCGATTTCTTTCAGTAACGGGTGTATCGCGGGAATCTCAAATAAAGATTGCTGAATCATCCCGATATTGACAGCGGATATTTTTTTTTGCCGGGAGGAGTCTTCCAGCTC
Source organism: Candidatus Dichloromethanomonas elyunquensis (assembly GCA_001515265.1). GTDB lineage: Bacteria > Bacillota > Desulfitobacteriia > Desulfitobacteriales > Syntrophobotulaceae > Dichloromethanomonas > Dichloromethanomonas elyunquensis. Next base: position 102,423 of record LNDB01000008.1, on the reverse strand, counting down.
ATCTAAGATGAGGGCGGCCCGCTTTAAAAGAGACCCCGGAAGTCCGGCGATTTTTGCGACATGGAGTCCGTAGCTCCGGTCCGCTTTGCCTGGAAGGATTTTATGCAGGAAAACCACATCATCTCCGTACTCTTTCACGGCAACATGCAGATTAAAGACTTCGGGATACCTTTCTTCGAGCTGGGTTAACTCGTGATAATGGGTGGCAAATAGGGTTTTCGCTTTTAAAGATTCATTTTCAACAAGGAATTCGGCAATAGCCCAAGCCAAGCTTAAGCCGTCAAAGGTTGCTGTTCCCCTTCCGACCTCATCCAGGATAACCAAACTGTCTTGGGTTGCATGCTTCAAAATATGGGCAACTTCATTCATCTCGACCATAAAGGTACTCTGTCCCGATGCTAAATGATCCGCTGCGCCTACTCTCGTAAAAATACTGTCCGCCATAGATATAGCCGCTTTTTGGGCGGGTACAAAAGATCCGATTTGCGCCATCAGCACAATTAAGGCAATTTGCCGCATGTATGTGGATTTCCCGGCCATATTGGGACCGGTAATCAGAGCCAAATGCTTTTTGCCGGTAATAAAAACATCATTGGGGACAAAATGTTCACTTATCGTTTCAACCACCGGATGCCTGCCTTCGAGTATATGGATAACGCCGTCTGTTTTGATTTCCGGTTTTATGTAATGATTTCTGACCGCTGCTTCCGCCAAAGAAGAAAATACATCGATTTCGGCAAGTGCCTGGGCGGCTTTCATAATATCCAGGGAGCGGACTAAGACTTCCTTCCTCAGCCCCATAAATATTTCATATTCCAAATTAATTAAGCGTTCTTGTGCAGTAAGGACCTTTTCTTCATAGGCTTTGAGTTCCGGTGTAATGAAACGTTCCGCATTCACCAATGTTTGTTTTCTCTGATAATCGCCGGGGACGAGGTGCGCATTGGCATGGGTAATCTCTATATAATACCCGAAAACCTTATTGAATCCAACCTTCAGCGAACGAATTTTGGTACGTTCTCTTTCCTCATTTTCTAATTTTGCAATCCATTCTTTCCCGCCGGATGAAATCGAGCGCAAACTGTCCACTTCCGGGGAATAGCCTTCTTGAATAAGATTTCCTTCTTTTAAGGCATACGGAGCATCCGGATTGACAGCCTTCATGAGTTCGGCAGCCAGGGCATCAAGGCTGTAAAGATTGGGAAGATATGGCTGCAATTGAATTGAACCGTTTTCCATAATGATATTTCTGATGAGGGATAGTGCAGACAATGTGCAAGTCAACGCGTAAACGTCTTTCGCATTCGCTCTTCCCAAAGAGATTTTTCCCATCAAACGTTCCAGGTCATAAACGGATTCCAAAGCTTTTTGAACGTCTTTTCTTAGAAAAGCATTGGAAGTTAATTCTTCAACAATATCCAGTCGTTTCTCGATCAAGCTCTGCTTAACCAAAGGCCTTTGAATCCAGCTTCTTAGTAAACGTCCCCCAAATGCTGTCTTAGTCAAATTAATGATAGAATACAGCGTACCTTTTTCATCATTGGTTCTTAAAGATTCTGTCAATTCCAAATTTCGAACTGTCCATTTATCCAAGGTCATTGTGTTATTCTGCTGTACTTCGGAAATTTTCAGGATATGGTTTTGACCGGAGTTCGGAATATTATGCGTAACATATTGCCACAAACCGGATGCAGCCTTGGCTGCAACGGGCAATTGCAGAAGAAGATTATTCTCTTCCGCAAATCGTGTAGTAAGTTCTTTCGTTTTTCTGATCCAGCTTTGGTCGATAATGCTGGTGAAACAATCGGATAACAGTTTAGTCATGTGAATAAGATCTTCAGTGAGGATCAATTCCGAGGGGGAAATGCCGTTTAATTCCGCCTGAAGGGTTTCAACCCGGGAAGTTTGAAAGATACGAAAATCCCCGGTAGTGATATCCATATAGGCCAAACCCCAATCCTTTTCTTTAACAACGCAAGCTAAAAAATTATTTTTGGTTTGATTACCGACAATATCGAGCGTACCTGGTGTTACAATCCGGACAATGTCCCTTTTAACGATTCCTTTACTCATTTGAGGATCTTCCATTTGTTCACATATGGCTACTCTATATCCGGCTGAAACCAGCTTGTTTAAATATCCGTCCACTGCATGGTAAGGAACTCCGCACATGGGTATTTTACTCCCCTTACCCGCATCCCGTGCGGTTAGCGCAATCTCCAGAATAGGCGCCGCTGCCTGGGCATCCTCCCCGAACATTTCATAAAAATCCCCCAGCCTGAAAAAGACAATCGTATCGGGTACCTTTTTCTTAATTTCCTGATATTGTTCGAGCATCGGTGTAGACATCTTTTTCCTCACTTCTAAAAAAGAAAGAGCTCAGTTGCTCTTCCCAGTCGCAAATAATTTTCAGACAGTTCACAGGCTTGAATATAAACTTCTGAATCCATCCATCTTCTTACCTTCTCTCCTTGGGAAATTCTATTCTACCAAAAAGAGTCCAGGAATTTGCTGAATCTATTCTAACATTTATAAGACTGCCAATCAAATGTTCATTGCCTTGGAAAACTACTAATTCATTTCCCCTCGTTCTCCCGGTTAATAGCTCCGCATTGGATTTGCTCGGCCCTTCCACCAGGATCTCGCAGTTGTGACCGACCATCTCATTTCGCCAAGCCAAACTCCTTGTGTTCTGCAATCCCATCAATTTTTGGAGCCTTAATTTTTTAATCTCAAGAGGGATTTGATCCGGAAAGTCAGCGGCTGCGGTTCCTGACCGCTTGGAGTACATAAATGTAAAAGCCTGGGTAAATGGAACCGTCCGGACAAGATCCAGAGTCTGTTCAAAATCTTCCTCGGTCTCTCCGGGAAAGCCTGCAATAATATCCGTTGTCAGCCTTGCCTCCGGGATTTCATCCAGGATCCGATGTACTCTCTCCAGATAGTATTCCCTGGTATAATAGCGGTTCATCATCTGCAGGACACGATTGCTTCCTGCCTGAAACGGCAGATGGAAATGCTCGCATAAATGTTCTCCCTCGGCGACAGTGGTAATCAGCTTATCACTAAGGTCCTTAGGGTGGGAGGTCATAAAACGCACCCTGAACAGCCCATCGACTTTGTCCATTGCTTTTAGCAGATCAGAAAAATCGTATCCGAACCCGTCCGTCTTTCCATATGAATTCACATTTTGCCCCAGGAGGGTCACTTCCCGGCAGCCGCTTTCCACCAAAGACCGGACTTCATCAAGAATCACTTCTTTGGGGCGGCTGCGCTCCCTTCCCCTGACATAGGGGACAATGCAATAGGCGCAATAATTATTGCAGCCGTACATAATATTGACATTTACGTGGAGTTTCCCTTTTTCCGCGAGGGGGACAACTTCTGAAACATCAATTTCCCTTTGGGAAATTAACGCTATTTTTCTTCCGCATAAAGAAGCGTGCAATAATTCTTCAAATTTATTGTGATCAAACGTGCCTGTCCAAATATCTACGTGCGGAGCCCTTTTTTGCAGCCTTTCCAAAATCCCTGGCTGTTGAACCATACAACCGGCTACAGCAATAACTAATGAAGGTTTTTTTTCTTTTATTTTTTTTAGTTGACCGATTTTGCCTATTATCTTATTTTCAGCACTTTCTCGGACACAACAGGTATTGATGATCACTAAGTCGGCTTGGGATAGGTCTTCTGTTCTGGAATAACCCAGCTTTGTGGAAATCGCAGTAAGGGTCTCTGAATCCCTTTCTGACATTTGGCATCCATAGGAAATCGTGTATACTTTTTTATCCATTGCTCTCAGTCCTTTTTACGCAAACAGTAAAGGAACTCTGTTTTTCCAAATACTGACCAATCCTTGGTTGCGCAGAGGTGTATTTAAATCTGCGGGAAGAATCTTTTTCTCTGAAACGCAATTCCATTTCTTCAGAATTTCATCAAGGGCCAAACGTGCTGCATTTTTCAAATCCGGGATATCCTCACTGTTCAGCAGCTTTTTATCAGCCTGTAATTCCAGTACGCTGGTTTGGATTAATGAAGCCAAGAGGATTTGATCAAGGTAGGGCAAGATTAATTCAATCCGGTTAAAAAGATTTGTACTGGCGAATTTACCTTGGGCCAGATATAAAAAAAGATAAGATCTTTCAGAATAATCGTTATGGGATGACCTGAATGACGGAAACTCCGTGTTGATCCGGTCCAATATCCTGGCGATATCCCATTGACAGCTCTCTAAAAATACTTTTACCTCGCCCGAATACTGTTGTTTGAGAATCCGTAATGTCTCCATCCAATCACGGTACCGTTCGGGTAAGAAAGTTAATCCCTTGAACAGGTTCTCAAATGCGGCATATTTAAGTTTGTGGTCAAATAATGTTGTCCAATTCACCTTCAGGGTTCTCCAATAAGCAATGCTACCTTCGGCATTATAATTTTCATAGCACCCCGCTATACCGTTATCAAAAATTCCGTAAAATCGGTAATGAATGAGACTTCCTAAAAAAAAGTATTGGATACTGTCAGAAAAGGCATCCGCGCGAAGCAAGGGTGTATCATAAACGGCCCAGGGAAATCGCCGGTTTTTCCATTCATTAACAAGTCTATCGATAGCAAATTGATTAATTTGTATTTCCATTGACAAGTCTCTCTCTCCTATACCAAGTACTATCTTTGGACCCTACGATTCTAAAAACCATATGATCCTCCTATCTATTACAGATATTATATATAATTTTTGCGAATTAAATACTTTTTGTCAACCCTAAAAAAAATAGCGCAAAAGCGCTATCGGATGAGATTCGTTTATTATAAATAACTTAAAGGATTGACAGTACCGCCGTTGATGATCACTTCAAAATGAAGGTGGGACCCTGTTGAATTTCCTGTGGAACCTACCAATCCGATTGTTTGACCTTTGCTTACGGTATTACCCACATGCACGAGTAGTTTGGAAGAATGCGCATATCGTGTTGCAACACCGTTTCCATGGTCGATAACGATACAATACCCATAACTTCCATCCCAACCTGCAAGAGTCACCGTACCTGCAGCTGCTGCGGCATATGGCTGGCCAGTGACACCATCAATATCGATTCCCGAATGGAATCTTCCATGACGATAACCGTAATACGAGGTAATGGGTCCGCTAATGGGCCAGATCAGTCCTGAAATACTTCCGGAGCCACGGGACGTTGTCCCCACATATACTGGAGCAAGGGCAGGGCCTTTGGCAATAATTTGCTTGACTGCTTGAGTCACTACTTCTTCTTTGACAACTTGCTTATCAACGATGGAGCCGTTCTTTTCTATGTAATTATATGTAACAACTTTTTCCCCATCTTTTCCTTGTTGTTTAATAATACTTTTACCAGAGGTTAATTTGGAATCCGTATTGGTCACAACATCAAAAGGAATGACCTCATCGACAACTTTCGTCCCTTTAGCAAGCACGGTAAGATATGGCTGAGTCTTAACAATGTTGACAACTTGTCCAAGTTTTAAGACACTGTCTTTCGTCAAGCTTTGATTGCCGGCAAGTACTTCACTCACCAACATGTCATTTTTTCTGGCAATCAACCAAAGACTGTCATTTTGCTGGACGGTGTACTTTGTTTCAGTCACATCACCCTGTACCAAAAGATTCAATGCCTGATCAATATTTTTCACATCACTGGGGTTGGCCTTTACAGCGACTTTTGTAAAGGTTTCTACAAATTCGACTGAATTCACCACGTTCTTGTCCGAAGGTTTGGTGAAATAATCTTGATACTTAGCTAACACGGTATCAATATCCTGTTCGTTAACCATGACGACTGCGATTTTGTCACCGATTTGCAAACCGTAACCTTGAATGAAAGGCGTGAGGTTACCGGACAGTACTTCAACGGAAATCTTACTTGAAGCATATTTTTCGCTGTTTATTCTGACCCGGTCATAATCAATCTTATCACTGGTCTGAGCGATTGTCCCGGCAGTCTCACCCTGCTTACTCAGTATAGCCTGAATAAATTCTTTGGCCTCAGTCATATTGGCTGCATAACCAATATTCTTACCGTTTACAACAACCGCAACTGCCGAGGTCGTTGTGCTTAAGTATAAAATCCCCCAGCAAACAAGTACAAGAGCCAGTGTCAAAGCCCCAATTGCCTTCGGTGATTTCCAAGAAATCGTTTTTACCCATTTCTCAACTTTAGCTAAAGTGTCTTCATTATTAATGTATTTTTTCGTTTGAGTCAAAAAAAAGGACAGATATTCCTTCATTTTTTCTCGGTAAATCATTCTCACCCCCTTTTATAAGAAAGCCGTACTATTAAATTATACCATTTTTTTCTTAAGGAATATATGAGATAATACAATTTTTCCTAATATAAATCATTTTCAGATAACAAATTTAGCCAAAATTTCGTTTCAGTTTATTAATAAAGGAAACAATGCCGGAGGGCTTATCAAATGTTTGTTTTTTTCCAATTAATTTCTTGGCAATGGAACTGACCTGGACGGAATAATCGGAATTCGGGTAAGTCCAATACAATGGTTTTTGAGTTTTTAAGGATTTTGTAACCCGTTTATCATCATAAATCCAGCCGATCAATTCCGGTTCAAGTTTTAGAAACCTTGAGGCAGCTTTATTAAAGGTTTCACTGCATTTTATCGCTTCCAATTCCGTCTCGCAACGATTGATAATCAACTGCGGTTTTAGGTCTGTATTCCTGTAAGCCAAGGCTTTCGTCAGACCATAGGTATCCATCAGGGCGTGAGGTTCAGCTGTTGTAATCAAGATAAGGTCATCCGCTGCTTCCAAAAATTTTAGTACCACCTCAGAGATTCCCGCTCCTGTGTCGATGATAAATATATCACATTCGTCTTCCAAATCCGCGAAACCGGAAATAATCCGGTTAAACTGAATGGCATTTAAGGTTGTTAAAGAAGATATCCCGCTTGAACCCGGAAGTAATTTTATTCCGAATGGGCTTGGAGTCAGGATATCGCGAAGATTACATTCTCCTTTAAGTACATTGGTTAAATTTAACGGTGTATTTAATTTCAGCAATAATTCTACATTTGCCATCCCGATATCTGCGTCTAAAATAATAACTCTTTTGCTTAACTCACTGAGAGCCAAGCTGAGATTAATAGCCAAAGTGGTTTTTCCAACCCCGCCTTTGCCGCTCCCAATGGCAATGACTCTGGATTTTTTTTCCTGTGTATTACCGGCAGGGATCGAAACACTCCACGTTTGCTGGGCCGGTTGGCGGGAAATTACCTTTGATTCTGGGATCAGATTGGAATTGGGAAACAGCCAGCGGATCACGGTTCCAATGGGAATAAGCAATAAGTATCCTTTATGTAGTGTAAGTGCTAACTCCAAACGATCCTGGTAAACTTTTTTAATTTCCGCTACATATATATCGTGGTATAATTCAGAATTTGTTGTAAAATTTACTTTTTGCCCTTCGTAAAAATGCGGCTGGTTCATCAATTTCCTCCTGAATTCTGGTGTAATATATATTTTTCTACATATCGGCTGACTTCCCTTCTAATTTTAAAATCCAAGTTGAAAAAAAATAAAAAAATCATTACGTAACCCCAGAAGAAAAAATATTTGAAGTTTCTTTTAAAACAAAAAACTGCCAACTCTAGTCAGCAGCCATAAATTCATCTATTTTCATTTTCTTAAGGATTTACGCCGGTAATCAACAAAAATGTCTCACGAGGCAATAATTACTTCCACACCATTTTGCCTGATCAGTTGAACCAAGTAGGGGTCAGCCCCGCTATCCGTGATAAATTTATGAATCTTTTCCCACTTGGCAAAGGTGTGATAGGAAAGCTGGCCTAATTTCTGGCTATGGGCCACCAGAATGACTTCTTTGGCTGAATTGATCATAGCCTGTTTCACTTCCGATTCAGCCATGCTTGTCGTAGAAAGCCCTTTTTCAGGGCTAATTCCTGTTGCGGCTAAAAATAATTTATCTGCATTAAATCCGGAAAGACTCTCCCGGGTCATCGGCCCCATTAAGGAAAAAGTGGTCTTCTGTACCTCCCCGCCTGTAAGCAGTGTTGTTATTTCAGGTCTCATTCCCAGAACATCGGCTACCGGTAATGAATTCGTAACAACAATACATTTTTTGGTCAGGGCTAAAGCAACGCCTAAAGTAGTGGTTCCCGAATCCAAGATAATTGATTCGCCTTCTTGGATAAGACCCATGGCAATACGGCCAATGTCAAGCTTTTCTTTATGGGCCTCACCAAGACGGGTAAGAAAGACTGTATTTCGGACTTGAGGGTTTTGCGGATAAATCGCTTTTCCATGTTCTCTCTGCACCAATCCCATGGATGCCAGCTCTTTCAAATCCCGACGGATGGTCATTTCTGAAACGCCAAATTTCTCGGCCAATTCAGAAACAGTTAAACGCCCGTGTTTTTGAAGCAAAAACCTTATTTTTTCTTGCCTTGCTGCAGTCACCCAGATCCCACCTTAAAGTTATAACATGGCCACCGAACCTTCGTAGACTACCCCTGCCGAAGCATCAACCGTGATAACGGTTCCATCTTTAATTTTATCGAGAGCGTCTTTTGCTCCAACAATCGCAGGAACCCCAAATTGCAGAGCTGCAATAGCTGCATAAGAGGTCAAACCTCCCTGTTCAACGATAAGCGCTCCGGCCTTCTTAATAAAGGAGATATCCTCAATGTCAGCAGCGGAAGCGACATAGATATCCCCTTTACAGAACGCTTGAAGGTTTTTTGCTGTTTTTGCCACCCCGGAATACGATTTCCTGCCAATCCCTGTACCACGGGTTAAAACATTTCCAACAACTTGAACCTTAATTAAATTAGTTGTTCCAACTTTCCCAACAGGTACACCAGCCGTAAGAACCACAACGTCACCTGTTTTTACCAGATTTTGATCCATTGCTTTGGTTACGGCAATGGAAAGAAGTTCGTCAGTATTGGTGCTTTCTGGAACAATAATACAATGAACACCCCAGTTCAGAGAAAGGCTTCTCGCTGTTACCGGATAAGTAGTAGCCGCCAGAATAAGAGCCTTCGGTCTGTAACGGGAAATCATTCTGGCAGTGATACCGGACTGTGTCGGCGTAATAATAGCCGCTGCATTCAAATCGCTGGCAATGGTATTACTGGCATGCCCGATTGCTTCAGCAATATTTCGGCCTTTTTGGGGTGGAATACTCGATTTAAAAAACATAGTTTCTGTTTTACAGGCGATTTTATCCATCGTTTGAACCGCTTCAACCGGAAAAGTGCCGGCTGCTGTTTCGCCCGAGAGCATAATCGCATCCGTACCATCCAGAATTGCGTTCGCTACGTCACTTGCTTCTGCCCGCGTGGGACGGGGTTGACGAATCATCGAATCCAGCATTTGGGTTGCAACAATAACAATTTTACCGAGGCCATTGCACTTGGCAATGATCTCTTTCTGATACATGGGAACATCTTCTACCGGAACCTCGACACCGAGGTCACCTCTGGCGACCATAATCCCGTCCGCTACATCGAGAATGCTGTCCACATTGTCAATTCCCTCTTGGGATTCGATCTTTGCGATAATCTTAACATCCGCATCCGCTTTCTCCACCAATCTCCGGACTTCAAGAATATCAGAAGCTTTGCGGGCAAAGGAAGCGGCAATAAAATCAATACCGTTTTGGAGTCCAAAATTAACATCATCAATGTCTTTTTCAGTTAGAGCAGGCAATTGAATAGATATTCCGGGAACATTTACACCCTTTTGGGATTTAAGGACTCCTCCGTTAATCACAGTTGCAACGATCTTGCCGTCTGCGGCTGAAACAACTTCCAGATCCAACAAACCGTCATCCAAAAGGATATGCGTGCCGGGAAGAACTTCTCTCCAAAGGTTTTGATGGGTTACGTAAACTCTTTGGGAAGAACCAAGCCGTGCGTCCTGATCCAAAATGAATTGATGCCCGTTCTCCAGAGTAACTCCTCTATCCGGAACTAATCCGGTACGAATTTCCGGCCCTTTTGTATCCAATAAGATACCTAGGTTTACTCCTTCCTTTTCGGCAACGGCTTTCAGATTCTTAATTCTGGTTCCATGCTCTTCGTGAGTACCATGCGAGAAATTAAGTCTGGCAACGTTCATACCGGCTTCGAGAAGTTGTTTCATTCTTTCCGGAGATTCGCTTGCGGGACCGATCGTACAAATGATTTTGGTTCTTCTCATGACTACCGTCCTCTCGCATAAAATTAAAACCCACGGGAAGCAATCAGTTTAACTAAGTCGATGACACGGTTGGAATAACCCCATTCATTATCATACCAAGCAAGGACTTTTACCATTTTCTCTCCGATGACCATGGTTGAAAGCGCATCAACGATAGAGCTATTGGCATTCCCTTTGTAGTCAATAGAGACAAGCGGAAGTTCGCTGAATTGAAGAATACCTTTGAGGTCCCCTTCTGCGGCTTCCTTTAATTTATCATTCACTTCTTCTTTCGTTACAGCTTTGCTTACATTGGCAACAAAATCAACCAGTGACACGTTAGGTGTCGGAACCCTGAGGGAAAGGCCATTAAGTTTGCCTTTCAATTCCGGAAGAACAAGGGCTACGGCCTTGGCAGCGCCTGTTGTTGTCGGAATAATGGATTGGAAAGCTGCTCTGGCCCGGCGCCAGTCTTTATGTTCAAAGTCAAGGATTCTTTGGTCATTGGTAACCGCGTGTGTCGTTGTCATCATACCCTGTTCAAGGCCGAATTCCCTCAGGATGACTTTGGCCACAGGTGCCAGACAATTGGTTGTGCAGGAAGCATTGGAAATCACGTGATGTACTTGGGGATCATACAGATTGTCATTTACCCCCATGACAATCGTAATATCCTCATCTTTTCCAGGCGCCGAAATCACGACTTTCTTGGCCCCCGCTTCCAGATGTTTGCTGGCGGATGCTTTGTCTACAAATTTACCGGTAGATTCAATAACGATATCCACATGTAATTCTTTCCATGGCAAAACCGAAGGGTCTTTTTCGGCAAGCAATTGAATTGAACTGTTTTTAACTTTCATAACATCGCCGTTTACCTGGACATCATATGGAAGTGTTCCATGAATAGAGTCATATTTAAATAAATGTGCCAGCATATCCGGTTTGCCCAAATCATTAACAGCAACTACTTCTAATTGCCCCGGATCTGATTCCAGAAAAGCCCTCAAACATAATCTTCCAATTCTTCCGAATCCATTAATTGCTACTTTTACAGTCATTATTTTAACCTCCTTATTTTGGTTAATTGTTTGTTTAAACATTATTATTCTGTGCAAATAAACGTATTCCTGCAAAAAAATGTTTATTTGCACATATTTATTATCAATAGACATCTCCAAATATGAGCTACTTTATTTTTTGCTTTTTCCTAAGAAGTATGTACAGTTTTTCTTGCTGAGAGGATGAAAACAGGGTTTAAGGCCCGTGCGACGTGGAAACCGTTTACATCCGGCCAGCGTACAGCTTGGAGTGAGACAACTTCGGCATCTTCATAATCCAAGGATTTAAGCAGTTCAAGTCCTCTGGAAGCATTTTCCAGGCTCACGGCAGTCAATACAATCCTTCCTCCCTGTACCAGGGGCGCTTCATCTAGTATCTCTTTTAAACGGCCTTGTGTTCCATTAATAATACATACATTCACCGGCGGAATTTTAGAAAATACTTCAGGGGCTGTACCGGAAACCAGTTTGAGATTGGGTACTGCAAATTTTCTCATATTCGCCCTGATCAACTGCTGAGCCTCGGAATTGTTCTCAATGGCAAAAACCATTCCCTCAGTAGCGATAGCGGCAGCTTCAATACTGATACTGCCGGTTCCTGAGCCAATATCTAAAATGCGGTCATACGGAGATATCTGCGCTTTAGATAAGACCTGGACACGTATTTCGGCTTTGGTCATAGGTGCTTCTCCTCAGATAAAATCCTTATCCGGTATACCAATCCTTAATCCAAGGCTTTGCCAAGAATTCTGGTGTCGGATAGGATATATCAGAAGAATGACATTGTTGAGTTTTCTTGGACTGCGTGCTAATTTGACCGCGTTCACCGTCTCAAAATATTCGTTACTCCGGCCTAAAGAAAAACCAATCGAAATTTGGGGATTTTGTCCCCTTTCCAGAAAAAGCTGGGCAACTTGCTGCGCTGTCATATCTTCCCCCAGTAAGACGGCAAGGGGTTTAAAGATCGCTCTGGGCAGTGTAGAAAGGTCCTGCCCTTCAAGATCAATAAAAGAAGCGTTGTGCCAAGGAACACCTGCTCTGGCAAACAAAAACTGCAAGGAGCTGATTGCCGGATAGATCTTAATTTCTTCTGTCGGAAACTCATCTTTTATCATAGGAACGATCCCAAAAAAACCGGGATCCCCGGTAACCAGAACACCGATATTGGTAAACTCTTTCATATGATTTTTGATTAATTCAGTGGTTTGAATTACTGTTGCGGAAAGGAAATACTTGGTCTTCTTACAATCAGGAAATAAATTGCGCATTCTGGAATTTCCAATCAGCAAATCGCACTGTCCGGCTGTTTCCTGAGTGATAGGCGGCAGCCAGCTTTTCTCCCCTGGTCCAAGCCCAATAATATGAATCATTAATAGATATCCTCCTGAATTGACAGTAACGTCCGGTTTAATGGCCGGGCTGGTTGATGAGAGAAGCAAGATAACCGGCTCCAAAGCCATTATCGATATTAACAACACCAATACCTGCGGAACAGCTGTTTAACATGGCAAGCAATGCAGATAGACCTCCAAAGTTAGCTCCATAACCCACACTGGTCGGGACAGCAATCACCGGCTTGGAAATGAGTCCGGCGACTACACTCGGCAAGGCACCGTCCATTCCGGCAACTACGATCACCGCATTAGCCTGAAGCAGCCTTTCCGATTGGACTAGAAGCCTGTGCAGACCTGCTACTCCCGTATCATACATCCGCTCTACTTTATTCCCCATAATTTCGGCAGTTGCTGCGGCTTCCTCGGCTACGGGCAGATCCGAGGTCCCCGCAGAAACAACCACGATGTTTCCCGTACTCTGCTGTTGGCCTTTCCGAATCACGATAGTACGGGCAGTTTCATTAAATTCCGCTGCAGGGATTTCTTTTTGCAAAGCCTGATAAATCTCCAGATTGGCACGGGTAGCAAGAATATTCTGAGTTGACAGTTCGGCAAGTTTTTTGGCAATAGCGATTATTTGATCTGTGGTTTTTCCGGAACAAAAAATCACTTCCGGAAAACCTTTGCGAAATTGGCGATGCGTATCCAGAACTGCATATCCTAAATCATAATAATACATTTTTTCGATTTCTTGGAGACCTTCATCAACATTGATCTGTTGATTCTGAATATTAATCAGGACATCCCTCAGTTTATCTTTCATTGTTTACCTCTTTTTACTTATTTACAGGTTTGTAAAAGGCTGATTCAGCAGAACAGCTAAAAGAAGGAAAGCCGACAGGATATCGTGTTTAGCAGCTATTTCATTTCCTGTATGCAGATACCGCACCGGAATGGCGATCCCCCCGGTAGGGATTCCTCTCCCGGTTAAGTGTATTGGCCCTGAGTCGGTTCCCCCAGTGGTAATGATTTCCCACTGGAAAGAAATATCATTCTGAGAAGCAGCGTCTGCCATCCAATTTTTTATTCGGGGGGAAACAACGATTGTCCGGTCCATCACTTTAATGGCAGCCCCCCGGTTCAGCGAAGTACGGTTCTTTTCCTTCGGCGAATCAAAACTCAGAGTGGTGTCAAGAATTAATGCCAAATCCGGTTCGATTCCATGTACGATGGTTTTAGCACCACGGGAACCTACTTCTTCCTGAGCCGTAAAAGCAAAGTACAAATCCTGCTCTGAATGCAGCTGTTTGATCATCTCCACTGCAATAAAACAACCTATCCGGTCATCTAACGCTTTGGAAAGAATATGGTCCGCTGTCTCTTGATAGTCCCCCACCAGTACGGCCATGTCCCCTTCCCGGACAATTTTTCCTGCTTCTTCTTGAGAATTCACTCCGATATCAATAAAATATTTACCCGATGTTTTCTCTTCGTCAACCGTATTTTTTTCTTGACTGACGACCCCGATACGTTTGTTTTGAAATTGTACGCGTTTGGCCAAGAGATCCGAGCTTTTTACTCCGCCTACCGGAGCAAAGTAAAGGTAACCTTCCTCTCCGATGCTGGTGATGATGACGCCAATTTCATCCATATGACACGCGATCAGGATCTTCTTACCGGTCCCAGGCTTTCGAATCAAAAGATTGCCCAGGGCATCTGACCGAATATCCTGAACATAGGAACCAACCTGTTGCGAGATAAACTCAGCAACCTGCCGTTCATTTCCCGAAGGTCCGTAGGTTTGGGCAAGCAATTTTAGAACATGATAATCAAGGATATTCCGATTCGGCATTAATAAACCCTCCCTGCAAGATTAATCTGAGCAGGCTTAAACAATATTCATAATCCGTTTTGCAAATAACGGAGCTCATAGAATGAATATTTCGGCAGGGCACACTCAAGGTAATCGTTGGAACCCCAGTACCCCCTTTATGGATATTTCCCGCGTCATTGGCCGCAGCCGTACTCTTTCTGAACTGTAAAGGGATATGATGATTACGGGCAATATTTGAAACTTTTTGAATAAGACGGGACTGATAAATCGTTGCTGAATCCATTAAAGAGCAGGCCGGCCCCTTGCTTAATTCCACGGACCATGCTTCTTCATTTTCTTCTTCGATATCAGCGGCCCTTGTCGCTTCCACTATAATTGCAAAATCCGGCTGCACATAGTTACTGATTACTTTGGATCCTCTTAAGCCGATCTCTTCTTGAACCGTAAAAGCGGCAATTATTCCGCAGGCAAATGAGCTGTCGAGGATTTCCATGATCAGGGCACAACCGATACGGTCATCCAAAGCTTTGGCCTTCAAATAATCTTGTCCTATGATTTCAAAGTGACTATTGAAAAAAGCATAGTCACCAATTTTTACTTCTTTTTCTGCTTCCTCTTTGGTATTGGCTCCAATATCAATATACAATTCTTCGAAATTTAGAATTTGTTTTCTTTCTTCTTTTCTTTGCAGATGAATCGCTTTGGTTCCGATCACCCCTTGAATACTGCCAATAGAAACAGGTTTAGAGACAAGTATTTGAGGGTCAATTCCGCCTACCGGTTGAAATTTCAAATAACCGTCTGCCGTGATTTCTGTGATAAAAAGCCCGACTTCATCCATATGCGCGCAAAGAAGAACAATGGGTTGATCTGATGAAGAAGGCTTTTTTTTCACGACTAAATTGCCTATTTTATCCATCTGCCAGGAGTCCACTTTATCCTGAATCCGTTCCAGGATAAAGTCCCTGACCCTTTTTTCATTTCCAGAAACTCCGTTAATCTGACATAGTTCTTTTAGCAACATAGCAAATCCTCCGCGTCCTCTGGTAACCCCGCAATAAAACAGGCTAAGAGTTTCCCGCTGTCAACGATATCTCCAAGGGAAGCTGTCTCTACCGAGGTATGCATGTATCTCAAAGGGATAGAAATAAGCCCGGTAGGAATTCCCTGGCCGCTTAGCTGAATCACCCTGGCATCCGTACCTGTTTCACCTGCAACCGCTTGAACCTGATAAGGAATGCGCGATTCCCTGGCACATCCGGTCAGTTCAGTAAAAATTTTCGGATGGATATTGGGTCCCACAGTGATTGCCGGTCCTTTGCCAAGCTGAATGGAGACTTGGCTTTTGGTATCGAGAGTTTGGGCATGTGTCACATCAATGGCAACAGCCAAATCGGGCTGCAGTCTGTTCGAGCTTGTTGTTGCCCCTCTTAAACCCACTTCTTCCTGAACTGTGGCTACTGCCAAAACATTATGCCTATGATTCAGTTTACTAAGTTCATTAAAACAAACTGCCAGTACGGCAATGCCCGCCCTATCGTCAAGTGCCTTTCCTGCAATTTTTTCATTGAGGAGCATGAAAGGAGTCCTTTTGATGCTGATAATATCTCCCGGTTTTACCAAAGAAAGTACGATATCTTTGGGGTATCCGATATCTATGACTAATTTGGAGATGTCGATAGCGTTTTTTGCGTTATTACTCTGTACTTTGGAGGGAACGGAACTGATAATGCCTTTTACTTCTTGTTTTCCATGGACGATGACTTCCTGACAGAGGAGGGTCCGGCCGTCAATACCCCCTACCGCCGTAAAATGGATAAAACCGCGATTATCGATGTGGGTAATCATTAAACCTATTTCATCCATGTGTGCCGCGAGCATCACGGACAGTTTGCCGTCATCACCCTTTTTCCCGGCATAAAAGTTCCCCATAAAATCCCGGTCTAAATGGCAATCCAAAGAACCAAATATCTCTTCCAAAGAGGGGTAGAGACGGTGCTCATAACCGGTCACTCCCGCCTTCCCTGACAACGTAAAAATTACTTCTTTCGCAAGGTCATAGGAATTTTCTAGCAAAATTACTCTTCCTTCCTTGGATTTTATTTATTATCCCCGCCAAAGATCACTTCTATAGTATCTCCCTGGTTTACAATACTCCCCGGTGGGGGATTCTGTTTGGCGGCAAGACCGCTGCCCTGGAAATGATAGTGCAAGTCAAGTTTTCCTAATTTTTCCCCGGCTTGCCTGATCGTAAGCCCAGTCAGGTCCGGAACAAGCACTTCCCCTTGGCCGGGTGTTCTGGAAGGGGTACTCGGTTTTGAAGGGGCGTTTTCTTTTTTGGAAGGAGTGCTTAAACGGCTTAAGTCGCTCAGGTTGCTTGGCGTGCTTGCCGCTACAGGAATCCCGTAATATTGCAGCGCGTTTTCGATGACGGTTTTAACATGAGGGCCTGCCAGCGTACCGCCTTGAATGACCTGGCCATGGGGAGTATCTTCAACAACTAGAACCGCTATACAGGGATTGTCAGCAGGGGCATATCCCACAAAAGAAACGATATAATCTGTATCTGAATAACGTCCTGTATTTAGATCAATCTTTTGGGCCGTTCCTGTTTTTCCGGCAACCTTAATCCCCGGAATTTTAGCCCTGCTCCCGGTGCCTTTATCGACAACATCAACCAGAATATTGGTTAAAGAGTTACTGGTAGTCTTGGAAATCACTTCACGCACCACCCGGGGTTGATTTTGAACAAGCAATTCGTTTTTATTGTTGGTAATCTTATCTACAATGTAAGGCTGTAAAAGGGTACCCCCGTTAGCGACCGCAGAAATCGCCGTTAAAAGTTGAATCGGTGTAACCAAGTTGGCCTGACCAAAAGACATGGTGGCCAGTTCAATATCCTTCACCATATTTTTTTCTACCAGCAGACCCTGTTCCTCTCCGGCGATATCGACTTTCGTCTTGCTTCCGAAACCAAATGATTTTAAATAGGTATAAAAACTGTCTTTGCCCAGTGCTTTACCCACCTGGGCCAACACTACGTTGGATGACAATTCCAGTCCATCCGCGAAAGAAATATTTCCGTGCGCTTTTTGGTCCGAATCCCAGTTGGTAATCTTTCTGGAACCGACATTTAGATAACCGGGATCACTGAATAGCGTATCAGCGTTTACCACATTTTCTTCCAATGCTGCTGCCCCAGTAATCACTTTGAATGTAGACCCAGGCTCATAAATCATACTAATCGCGAGGTTCTTCCGGTCTCTAGCATCTGTTGCCCGATAATCATTGGGATCAAATGCAGGCCTGGAAGCCATTCCCAGTATTTTCCCGGTCATCGGATCCATGGCTAAAATCACCGCTCTCTGGGGAGTTGATTCCGTCATAATTTTGTCTAATTCCTGTTCAACTATGTGTTGAATGGTGGAATCCAGCGTGAGTGTCAGATTATATCCCGATTGAATATCAGTGCTTTCTGGTGTCGTCTGTCCGGTATTTTGTGAAGTATTTTGAGGTTTAAGTACTTTTTCGCCTTTTAGTTCTGCATTATAAGCGTATTCAATGCCTTCTACCCCGTCCCCGGCATTATTCACTATACCCATAATGGAAGAAGCCATCGCACCTGTTGGATAGACCCGTTTATAGGTATCTGTAAACCCGATTCCAGGTATCTTCAGGTCATCAATTTGTTTCGCCTTAGCGAGATCGACTTGTCTGGCCAGGCTAACCCAAGAAAGATCTTTTAAAATTAATTCTAAAATGTCCTTTGGATCTTTCCCTAAGATTTCAGCTAATTTTTGGGCAATTTCCTGAGTTTTTTGGGTTATTTTATCGTCTGTGATATTGGGTTCGCTTTTTTGTAAGGCTTTTTTTAACGATTTGGGATCTGCATAAATATCTTTGGCCGTAACACTTTTGGCCAGGATGTTTCCCTGAGCGTCAGCAATCATTCCCCTCTGCGATACCATTGTCTGGCTGTTGTCTTTCAAAGTAGCTGCCCTGGCACTTAATTCTGAGGCATCAATAATTTGGAGATACATTAATTTACTAATAATTAAAAGGGTGACCCCTATTAAAAAAATATATATGACCCATTCTCGGGAGAAATAACCCCTTATTTTTTTCACGATGAATTTCCTTTCATACGCATACTTTTTCCATATACATTGTAGCATATGATCTTAGATCATCAATGAAAAGCTCACGAAATCCTAACTATCGATGGAATTTCAATCATAACCACCTCGCTAAGATTTGTGAGCTTGAATTTATTTTCCCCTTTTTAGTGAAAAGGATTCAAAGAAAAATTTGTATTTTTAATGGTGAATTAACCGAAATAGCAAACCTAAGAGTATCCCTGCAAGAAGCCCCCCCAAATGGGCGTAATTATCTATCCCTGTTGAAGCTAATCCCAAAAAGAGGTTAATACCTAAAACTAGTAATAAATTTGTAATTAATCCGCTGCGCCAGAAAATTTTCTTGTTCCACCCGTAAGCCACTATTGCTCCAAGCAGTCCGAAAATAGCCCCCGATGCCCCGATGGAAATATAAGGACTCCATAAATAACTTACATAAGACCCTGCAACCCCGCTAAAAACAAAAATAAACAGGTGTTTGGCATGGCCAAAGATATTTTCACAAAATTTCCCCATAACGACCAAAGAATAGACATTGAAAAAAAGATGTGTGAAATTTCCGTGGATAAAAACGCAGGTAAATAATCGCCAATACTGCCCACTATCGATTAATGGATTAATCTTGGCCCCAAAAAGGATTAAATTACGGTAACTAGCGGAACCTCCCGCATTAGCCATCAGGATATAAATAATGACAATGGCAATAATTAAACTATATGTAACATAGTATTCCTTGAATTCTCTTTTATAGCTCTTATTCATGAAACCGGTCCACCTATCTTAACCTAATAACGTAATATGTAAAAGGAGATTGAAATGCAAATGTGTTTCATTTCCATTTCAATTTCCATATCAATAGAGAATTAAAGACTGGCAAGAATTATATTAGTAACGAGGAGGAATAAAGAGTCTTTCGCCGGGATAAATAAGATTCGGATTGCCCAGATGATTATATCCGGCTAACTCGCGCCAATCCAAGCCATACCTTTTTGCAATCTTGTAAACTGTGTCACCTTTTTTAACAACGTATACTTGGGGTTGTTTTTCAATTTCTAATTCGGTGTGCTCATAATAGGGGCCGCAAGGGTCAAAGCCAACTTGAGTTTGTGAAGCAGTATACATGCCATCGGTCGTAACTTGCTCAAAACTTTCGTAAGGCATTCCAGGCACCTGCATGCCATCCATCATGCCAGGCCCTTGCATGCCATCCATCATCCCAGGTTGAGTGACCATATTCATTGCTGGCATCTGAGTCATATAGCCAGTTTGTTTTTTCCCTAAGAACATTTCCATACCTCCTTTTTGATATATGGTATGGAATAAAGATCAAGAAGTGTCTGTACATGGTAATAAATGTATCTAATTATTTTTGTTTTTCTGTTTCCGCCAGATATTTTTCAACCTGTACGGCAGCTAAAGCACCGTCTCCCACAGCCGTAGCCACTTGTCTTAAAGGGGTATTGCGAATATCCCCTGCCGCAAAGACTCCTTGCATATTGGTCCTCAAAAGTCCGTCCGTCAGGATATACCCTTTTTCATCGGTTTGGAAATAGCCGGATATAAAATTGGTATTCGGCTGAGTCCCTATATAGACAAAAACTCCGTCTACACCTAATTCCTTCTTTTCCTCGGTTTTCACATTTTTCAAGAGGATCTTCTCGACTTTGTCGTGACCCGTTATTTCTTCTACAACCGTATTTAAAATAACCCGGACTTTTGGATTTTCCTTGGCTCTTTCGATGGCAACATAGGATGCTCGGAACTCATCCCGACGATGAATAATATAGACCTGAGATGCAAACTTTGTCAGATATACACCTTCTTCCAAAGCAGCATTTCCGCCGCCAACAACAGCAACTGTTTTCTCTTTATAAAAAGCGCCGTCACAAGTTGCGCAGTAGGATACCCCACGTCCGTGAAAGGGTTCTTCACCTTTTACCCCCAAAAAAGTGGGTTTTGATCCCGCTGCAATAATAACTGCCCTAGCCTCAAGCGTTTGTTCTCCGGTTATGATTTTTTTAGCAGGCCCCGACAGTTCCATACTTTGCACTTGTTGAAAAATAAACTCCGCTCCCTGATGCAGCGCCTGTTGATAAAATGAATTCATCAGATCAAATCCGGATACTCCTTCTGGGAAACCCGGGAAATTTTCAATTTTCTCGGTTGCAGCCGCCTGTCCTCCGGGCATCATGGATTCCAGCACTGCGGATTTTAAACCTCCTCTTGCGGCATATATGGCTGCCGTAAGGCCGGCAGGACCCCCGCCGATAATAATTAAATCGTACATGAAGAACACCAACCTTTTGTATTTTTCACTGAGATATCCACAGTATAACGTAGAATTTTGTTTTCAGGAAGTAATCTGGAAGGGTTTTTGCCAAAATTAAAGAATATATAAAAATTATACCAATCTAATTTTAAGCAATTCTCCATATACTATAACTGTTTATCCATCTTTTTCCTAAGGGGGCCATTTCTTTGAAATCGATCCTGAAAATTTTGGTAATGATCATTTTCGTTGTCGGCTTGCTTGCCGCAGGCAGCGGGATGTATGAAGATTGGCTGTGGTATAAAGATTTGGGATATGAAACTTTATTTTGGACTCCCTTTTTTAGCAAACTGTTCATTCAGCTGGTAAATGGCACTATGCTGTTTCTTTTGATCTCAGCAACCCTCCTTTCAGGCCGGCATGCGTTTGCTACTTTTTACAATGAAAAATTCAGAAAAAGAATCAGGCTGGTTGAAGAAGTGAACCGCCCTCTCGTAGCCATCAGCCAACGAAGGGTAACATTTACTCTTTTGTTAATCTCCGCAGGAATCAGTATAATTGTCAGCTTTATCGTAGGATTTACAGGATGGCTGGATGTCATTTCATTTTTTAATTCTTCCCCTTTCCATTACGCCGATCCTTTATTTAATAAAGACATAAGCTTCTTTGTTTTTAAACTGCCGTTTTTACTTACCATTTATAATGCCTTTTTTTCACCCGTACTGATTTTAACCTTCTTTACAGTCTTTTTTTATGTCATTACCGGGGTTATCCGTTTTCATTCCATCCGTTTATGGCAGAAAGATTCCATCGTTACCAGTGTCAGGGCTAGAAAACATATCGGGATTTTACTTACCATTCTTTTTCTTTTAAAAGCCTTCGGCTATTACCTGGAAACCTTCAGTTTAGTATACTCCCAAAACGGGCATGTGGTAGGTGCAGGCTATAGCGATATTTATGCTTCACTTCCTGTCCTCAGAGTCTTGATGATTCTTTCTATCATCAGTTTTATCCTCTCGATTCTGGGTATCTTTTTTCAGGATACCCGGCTGATGACCGTCCCCGTTCCAACATTAATCGTACTCTCCGTAATTTTTTACGGGATTTTTCCCTCCTTAATCCATTCATTAGTAGTTATTCCCAATGAGCTGCAAAAAGAAACCCCTTATATTGAAAATGAGATTCGTTTGACCCGGTTTGCCTATGGTTTGGATAAAATTGAAGAAAAGGATTACCCCGGTACAGAAACGGTTACTGCAGCGGCGTTAAAGAATGAGACTGCCACCCTAAACAATATACGTTTAAATGATCCCCGTCCCATGATGCAGATCTATACCCAGAAACAAGGGATCCGTCTCTATTATAAATTCAATGACATTGATGTTGACCGTTATATGATTAATGGCGAATACCGGCAAGTGATGATCTCTCCCAGGGAAATTTCCATCCAAGACCTCGACCCCAAAGCCCAAACCTTTATCAACACCCGGTTTAAGTATACACACGGCTTTGGTCTTACCGCTTCTTTTGCGAATGCCGTGACTTCCAAAGGGCTTCCGGCATTTGCGGTAAGCAATATCCCTCCCCAAACCGATAATGCCGAATTAAGTATTAACGAACCGCGGATCTATTTCGGGGAAATGACCAATGATTGGGTCGTGGTAAACACAAAATTTAAAGAATTTGATTACCCGCAAGGAAATGAAAATGCTGAGAACGGCTATCAGGGGAAAACTGGAATCACGTTTACCCCCCTTAATAAACTCATGTTATCGATTCACCGGGCAACCCCACGCTTTTATCTTGCAGGAGAGGTTACAGCTGAGAGCAAGATTTTACTTTATCGCAATATTTTCGAGAGGGTGCAAAAACTGGCCCCCTTCTTACGGTACGATACCGATCCCTACCCGATTATCGATAACGGAAGGATAAAATGGATTCTTGATGCTTATACAACGGCCAGTACTATTCCCTATTCCAGTAAGTACAACAACCAGGATTTTAATTATATCCGGAATTCCGTGAAGGTTATTATCGATGCCTATGACGGTACCGTTGATTTCTACGCGGTTGACCTTGAGGACCCTATTCTTCAAACTTTCACAAAGATATTCCCCGGCGTATTTAAAAACATCTCGGAGATGCCCTACTCCCTTAAGGCTCATCTGCGGTATCCCGAAATGCTTTTTAAAATTCAAAGTGATATGCTGAATAATTTTCATATGACCAGTCCCAAAGTTTTCTACAATAAAGAAGACGCCTGGGGTATTGCCAAAGAAATCTACGGTTCAAACCCCCAGAATGTCGACCCCTATTATGTCATCATGAACCTTCCCGGAGAAACCAAACCGGAATTTATTTTAATGCTGCCCTTTACTCCTGCGTCCAGTCAAACGAATACACGCAATAATATGATTGCTTGGCTCGCGGCAAGAATGGATGGAGACAATTACGGGAAACTTGTACTCTTTGAGCTTCCGAAAAATATAGAAATTGATGGTCCATTTCAGGTAGAATCGAGAATTGACCAGGATCCGGATATTTCACGCCAATTAAGCTTATGGAATCAGAAAGGATCGAATGTGATACGGGGAAATCTTCTGGTACTGCCGATTGGAGGCAACTTCCTCTTTGTTGAACCTATCTACCTTCAGTCAACTACGAGCGGCAGTATTCCGGAAATGAAAAGGGTTATTGTCGCTACTCAGGATAAGCTGACGATGTCCGAGACCTTGGATGACGGCTTAAAGACGATATTCGGAAGGAATGTACCGCCCCTTTCTACCCTTCAAGAAACTCCGCAAGAGGATAGCGGAGCAGCGCCGCCAGACCAGACCTCACAGACAAAACCGGATATAACAGAAATCATGGATCAGATCAAACGCATCAAGGAAATGCTTGATTCCCTGCAAAACCAATTAGCAAACCTGAATGGAACGAACCCAGGGTCTGCTGCCGATACCCAAAGCCAATCGACAAACAGCAGTACTACAACAACAATGCCTAAATAAATTTAGCTTTATTTAGGCCAAACGCCAGCAATAGTTGAAACTCCCTTGATTTAAGGTTATCTGCATATACATTTTCCCTGTATCCGAGAGTACAATAACACCGTCTCCAATATTAATGCGGTTATGATTGCCATTAGAGATCCTATCCAACCTTCGCGGACCTTGGATCAATACGTTATCATCAGTACCGATTTTGATGCGAACCGGATCAAATGGAATTTCTCCCTGCCATAAATTCTGGGCTTGAGGTGCTTTTCCCTGCGCATTTGTTTGAACCGCTCTAATACTCTGCAGTACGTTATTTTTTAGCTTTCCAATATATATTTTGTTGTCCTGACAGCCCAAAAGGACATTATCTTCACCCTCGGCCAGGACCGTCCTCTCCCTATCCAACTGGGATACGATAGTTTTCGATGGTCCCCGCCCGGTTTGAAGGAATACCGTCCCATACCGATTGGAGACAACCATAGCATTCACTTGTTCGTCCTGATAATCAAGGCGGTTAATATTTTTCATCATATCCAGTCTTACTATTTTTCGCTTTTTTTCTTGATCGCTATAAATAAAATATAAATTATTGGTATAGGTTGAGATTTGAATATCGGAAATTTGATTCATAGAAAAGTTAATGATCTGTTCCATTTTGGCTTCATACCTGGAGCCTGAAGCCGGGGCTGAAATCTCATCCAAGTCTAAAGAAAAAAGCGTACTTGTTTGACTCGCAATGTCATTTTTCACGTAGATCAGGATGTTCCGGTCCGGAAGCCACTTGTACCCTATCATCATAGCTTCAGCGGTAAAAGGGTTTTCCTTAAACTCAACCGGTTTATTTCTGAAAAGGTCTATAATATAGAGTTGATGGTTGGAAACATAGCTAAAATATTTATTATTATAAGATAAATCAAATTCTTCGGCATTGGTCAGGTCAGCGTCAACTGAGTAGGCGTGATCCAAACGGAAAGAAGAGTTCAGCAATTGATCGGCTTTCCAATTCAAAATTGAAAAAGCCGCAAACTGAAAAGCAATCGAAGTCAGGAAAATAATGAGGATTTTCTTAGTTTTTCGCAAGGTTTAACTCCGTTGTTTTACTGGGCAAGACAATAAAAGCCGAGGGTATATACCGTTCGCCGTAAAGGCTCCAAAGACTGTTTACGATTTGCCCATGATAAACCATCTCTGTGGATGATCCCCCATCTAAGTTGGCAGCATTAACTGCTCCGTATTCAAGAAAAATATTCATCAGGTCTCTCATGGTTGCACCCATGCTCCGCCCCGGCTGCCTGCCATCGATAACAACAAAAATAACCGTTCCGTCCGCTTTCTGCCCAATCCCCGTTCTTGGAGCTAATCCCCATCCTCCGTCCCCATTAATCTGCGGCTTTCCTTCAACGATTAGATTGGGATAAAAACTGACGGCATTTTGAATATCACGGGATACGATCTCGGACTCTGTCATATTCCCCAAAACGAGTTTCCCCTGAGAATTGAAGCCGATCGTTTCTGCCGGGTTATTTCCCATACGATTATGAACGATCTGGTTATTTACCACCGTAATTCCATCCGGATAGGCCCCATTCCCCTGCGCATTAGGATCATAAAAGCCTCCGGCATTAATTCCCGCGACTGCCCCGTGATCAGAAACCATTTGGGATAGCCTCTGTCCGGCTGTTCCAAGTTCCCGCGTTACAGCAACTTGTACTTGATTCGGATCCTCAACTAACATAACCTTTCCGTTAAAATATTTCCCTTCAACCGTTTCAATCCGAAGGTGGTTCTTTTGATCCACGGTAACACTGTCTTTATTCAAAATTACCGGTTCGACAGAAATATTTTTTTGTCCAAACGATTGCGTAATTGCAGCAACCTTCGATTCCGGCATAAAAAATTCCGCAATTTGAGGGTGTCTGGAAGTTACAATAGATCCTACGGTAAAAAGCTGCAAAGAGTCAAATGGCCCATATAAAATCACAAAGGGCGCCAGGATAAACCATAAAAGAATATTACCCACGAAGAGAAGGACAACCGAAATTTTGTTCATGCAGGTCTCCAAGTGCCTTTGATGATATCGCCGGCTACAGAACGGAGTGTTTTTCTTGAAGTCATTGCTTCAGAACGGATGGCGGAGTATGCTTCTTCCTCCCCAAGTCCGGAAGAGATCAGGATCAATACTGCCTGATACACCAATTTCCTGGTTTTTAGTTCATCATTAAGTTTTCCTATTTCTTTTTCATATTGCAAATCACGTTCAAACCTGTACTCCGCTTGAATAATTCCGGCAATCACGTCTCCTGCTCTGACCGGTGATGTGAGGATATGATGAATATCGGTTTTCACGGCAAGTTGAATATTTCCGTATTCTTTGGGATCAAGAATTAATATAACAGGACAGATTTTCGATTGAACCAAGTTTTGGGTTAAATCCAGCGCAGATAATCCGGAAACATCCCATCCGCATAAGATAAGATCGGGTTCTACCCGCTGCGCCATTCTGAGAGCTTCTATCCCGTTATCCGTTCTGGATATCGCCTGATAATTTGCTAACGGCAAAATAGGACTTATCTCATTATATAGTTTCTCTTTGAGGATCAGAGCAGCCCTTTTCATTTTCCCTGTATTACTCCATTAAATTGTTTTTACATCATATTATACTATTAGCAGGTTAAAAACAAAATGGGGTGCTGCAAAACTAGTTTTGCAACAGCCCCATTTTATTGTAACTGTTTCTGGTCTATTATTTTACCGTTGTATCGACATTAAAAATTACTTTAGCTTCTGTAGTATGAGTCAGACTGTCTTCGGTATTGGCCTTAATCGAGAGTGTCATCTCATGCTGCCCCGCGGTTGCGCTTTTCCCCTTCCCGTCACCTAGCGCTTTAATATTCTCAAAAGCAATTTTTGCCGTTGCCCCAGGTTCAAGGGTCGGAATTTTTCCCTCTTTACTCGTCTGCTTGGCTTTATCATCCAGCGAAGTAATGGTTATTTTAATCGGCACATTGTTCATCGTTTTTTCTGTCATGTTTTGTACCACTGCTGACACTTTAAAATTGCTGTTGGACAGGGTCTGAATTCCCTTGAAAACTTCTTTTCCATAAGTTAAATCCTTGATTACAATCTGCGGATCAAATTCAATACTGAGAATTTTCATTTCAGGTTCTAGTTGTTCAGGCGTAGAATTTGTATTTATGCTGCCAAACAAATTAAATCCCAATAAACTCATAACTGCAACCGCCAATACCAAACCGCCATACAGAAAATACTTTCTTTGAATGGTAATAAATTTCGCCAATTGATTACACCTCCGATTACGCAATTCCTACTAAAAAACCTATGCAGTTCCTCACCGGGACATGCATAGGTCTGTACGCAAATTCTACTTTATTTATTCGTTTTTTAAACCTAATCCCTTTTATTTCTCTTTCAGATTCTCCCTCTTGACATAATTCTGCATACGGATGTCCTGTTCTGTGGATAAGCGGAACACCCTGCACATTTGGAGAAGCCTGGAACAAGTTCTTTCTCCAAGATAGTGTTCAATTTCTTCGAAATTAAGATTGGTTGTAATGACGGTCGGAAGCTGTTCATTCATCCGGTAATTTAAGATGGAATAAATCCTGTTGCGAGACCATTCCGTATAATTATGGGCTCCAAGATCGTCTAATATCAGTATGGGTATGGTACGGGCAATATCCAGCAAATCAAATTCCGAAGTTTCATTTTTATGGGCAAAAGTGGCCCTGAGTTCATCTAGCAGGTCAGGAACAATGAGAAAAAGCAGACTGCACTGTTTTTCGATGAGGAGATTGGCTATGGAAGCAGCGAGAAAAGTTTTTCCGCTTCCGACAGGACCTGTAAAAAGCAATCCGACTTCATGGGGATTGTCTATAATTTTATCGGTAAAATCTTGTGAAGCGGCAAGAGCTTTTTTGGCGTTATTCAGATGATCGGTTCCGTCCAAAGACCGGTAATAGTCCAGATGAAATCTTTCAAAACGGCAATTCAGCAGCTCCCTGGAGAGACGGGCATACCGAAAACGATTATCTGTTCTTTGTTTTTCCATACAGGAACAGGGCACAGCCGTATCACCCTGCAAAATAATTCCGCGGTCTTTACAGAGAGGACATTTTTCCGTATTGTCATTCCCTCCGGAAAAAAGGGTTCCTGAATCATGATTTCGAACCGTATTTTTGTTCATAACCCTTTTCAAAACGCTTTCTGTACTTTCCAATTCAATTCCCCTCCCTGCGTAATCGGATATGCTTGTATATCTTAAAGGTAAATATTATCGTACTTATTCTTGCCGGAAGCAAAGGGTTTAGCTTCTTTTTCTCCCTTTTTGGATTGTCTCGATTGGAAGTGCTGATCCTCCGCTTCCACCTCCTGAAGGGTTCGTATCCCTTTTTTCTCCCACTCTCTTAATATGGAATCCAGGTAGCGAAAATTTCTGATCCCGGCGCTGACACCCCTTCTTAACGCTTCAATAACCAAATCCTCAGAGTTCCCAGAAAACAGCCATTTTTCGATATGCTCACATTCAAATCCGGTTAAAGGACGACCTAGTTCCTTTTCAAATAATGAAATGAGCTTGGCTGAAGCGGTGTCGACATCAGCACAGTGATTATTTTCATTAACCCCCTGTTCCAAGGCTTCCATGAGCCGATATTGACTAATGCCCCATAATTCAAATAATTGATCAATGAGACCGCTGAAATCGTAAATCAGGTTATTGCCATTTTTCTGGGATTTCGTGTTTATCGCCAGAAAGCCTTTGTTTTTCAAAGACTGAACCAAGCTTTTCAATTCTGTGGAAGTGATCCCCATTTTCCTCATGATCTGTACATCCAGATCTTCGGTTTGTAGCCGACTGACTTCAAAAATAATATGGATAATGAACATCATTTCCCTGTCCGCGATTCCCAGATCCGTATAATAATCCAGCAATAAGCTGGGTATGGATACGGAACCTGAAAAGAAAAGAGCTTGTGAAAAGCCCCCATAAACATTATTATTAGTCAAAAAAACCACCTCATTGCAGATATACAGAAAACTCATTTTCTCATATTAAATATTATATTATATAGCGGTGAATGAAAAGAACAAATAAACAATTTTTTTGGATAAAAATCAAATATGCTGACGATAGGTTTTCTTTTTTACGGAAGGATTTTTTTGTTATATTGCCTAAATTAATAGACGAAAGGTGGGATACATATGGACATTACGAAAGAACTCTATAATATCCTTCAAAAATCCGGGGCTCATCCGGCTCTGGGCTGGAAACACTGCCAGAGGGTCTATCACTTGGCCAAAGAACTTTCCTGTCACCTCATCTTGGACGATGAAATCCTCTATATTTCGGCTATGCTTCATGATACCGGCAAATACCCTGTTTATACTTTGCCCAATGTAGATCATACCCTGCGTTCCAAAGGAATCGCTATGAATCTCCTTAAAAAATATGAAATCGATCCCGAAAAACTGCCTGTTATACTTGAGGCCATTGAATTTCATATGTACTACTCGGAGCCCGGAAACAGTGATGAATCAGTCTACCTCAGAGATGCCAATATTCTTGATAATTTGGGAAATATAGGATTAATGAAGTTATTCAGTCTGGTTGGACATGACGCCTTAATTGCAAGCCCTGAAGATGCCCTGATGAGAATACAAACCTTTGCCGAAGCTTTGCCTAAAAAAGTTTACTCTAAGACCGGACGCCGGATTGCAGTAAAAAGACGGGAAGAAATCATGCGCTTTCTTTCAGGAATCAAGCGTCAAACTGCGGAGTACACCTGGATTTAGCCGATTATTGGTCTGTGTTGGATTCTTGCAGCATTCTGGTTATTTTTTCAAAAGTTTGTACAATACGGGTATAGTCTCTGTTTCTCCTTGCGGTTTCAATGAAGTTTTTGAGATTCTTACGCAACTTGTTATATGAATGGTTGACTTCGGAAAGCGATATCTTTCTGGAAGGTGTAAATCTTTGCGGAGTAACCTTTTGGTTAGGATAATTCCTGCTTTGCTCTTTCTGCATTGCTTCAAGCCATGGTTTTTCCGGTTTAGTCCTGATCGCGTCTCCTGCTTTGAACTCAATAACTTCACCAAGAACAGGTACGATCGGTTTTTTCCCTAAATTCTTTTCGATAAGTGACGAGAATTCTTCAATCGAATTTTTTTCTCCATGGACAAGAATAATATTTTTGGCATTCTGCCCAGCAGCTTTAACCCAATTGAGAAGTTCAGACTGGTCGGCATGAGCTGAAAATCCGGGAAGCCTGGAAATCTGGGCATTCACAGAAATTGTTTCGCCATGGATTGTTACCTCTTTTGCTCCCTCGATCAGTTTTCGGCCAAGCGTTCCTTCTGCCTGGTATCCAACAAAGATAACGGTAGCATTAGGGCGCCATAAATTATGTTTTAAATGGTGTTTAATTCTTCCTGCATCTGCCATCCCACTGGCGGAAATGATAATGACACCTTGGGATATTTCATTGAGTTTGATGGAGTCTTCCGCCGTTTCACTAAAATGCAGATTTTTCATGGTCAGAGGATTGCTACCGCGTTTAATTAAGTCGGTACTCTCATCATCAAAGTTTTCGGCATCCTTAATAAAAATTTTAGTTGCTGATACGGCTAACGGACTGTCGATATATACAGGCAAAACAGGAATTCTTCCATCCATTTGCAGTTTTTCCAGATAATAAAGAATATCTTGTGTCCGCTCCAGGGCAAAGGCCGGAATAATGATATTCCCCCCCTTGGCGCACGCTTGATTGATGATATCCGCCAATATTTCTTCCCGTTTTTCTTTATCCTTATGTAAACGATCCCCGTAAGTAGTTTCCATAATAATATAATCAGCTTCTTGAATGGTGGTAGGATCTTCAATGTAAGGCTGATTTGCAGTTCCGATATCTCCGGAAAAAAGAATCTTTTTGGTAGTTCCGCCTTCTTCAATATCAAGAACAACGTGGGCTGAACCGAGAATATGCCCTGCATCATACAATACAGCGGAAATACCGGGAGAAAGAAGTAAACTTTCCTTATACCGGACCGGGACAAACGCTTTGATGGCGTTGTATCCTTCTTGTACAGTATAGATGGGTTCCAACAAAGGCAAACCGGCTCTGGCCCTTTTTCGATTTTTTCTTTTAATTTCCATTTCTTGAATATGACCGCTGTCGGGTAGAAGAAAAGAGCAAAAATCAATGGATTCTTTTGTGGTGTAGATTGGACCTCTGTATCCATTTTTGGTGAGCTTCGGGATTAAACCGGAGTGATCGATATGGGCGTGCGTTAGAATCATGGCGTCAATTGTTTTGGGATCAAAAGGAAAATCACCATAATTGAGTTCTTTAACAGCTTTGGCTCCCTGGAACATCCCACAATCAATCAACAGGTTAAAATTTCCCGTTTGAATGAGATAAGATGATCCCGTTACCGTTTCACTCGCACCATAAAAATATATTTTCATAGTGATCACTCCTCCGGTACTTTATTAATCCAATTGAACCAATTTTAATTTAACTGCTTTGAGCGCAGCTTGAGTTCTGTCTTCAACTTCAAGTTTTCGGAAAATATTGGAAAGATGGTTTTTTACAGTTTTCTCACTGATAAATAGAGATATTCCGATATCCCTGTTGGAAGACCCTTTTACCACATATGCAAGGATTTCCATTTCCCGGTTGCTTAATCCAAAATTATTCTTCGGCGTATTAGAACTTGTAAGCTGTCCCAATAGTTTTCCGGTGACAGACGGCGCAAGAATCGGTTCTCCGGCATAAACCTTACGGATAGAATCAACCAATGTTTTAGGAATGACATCTTTTAAGAGATACCCTGCTACTCCAAGCTGGAGAACTTGAAAAATTTTTTCATCAGAATCATCGACAGTTAAGACAATAATCCCAATTTCGGTCCGTTCTCTACGGATCACCCTGCAAGCTTCCAATCCATTGACTCCCGGCATATTCAGATCCATGAGCAAAATATCGAACGGAGTACTTCTGGCAATATTAATAGCCCCCTGCCCGTCCCCCACTTCGGAAATTACACGAATTCCCTCTTCAAATTCCAGAATTCTTCTCAAACCTTCCCTAAGCAAGGGATGATCGTCAGCGATGACTACTTTGATCATGTCTTCTGTCCTCCTTAATTAGCATATGGCAAACCAAACTCAAATACGGTTCCTTCTCCTTGCACAGATTTTATGGTAAATTTACCTGAATACATGTCAATGCGTTCATTAATTCCAATCAGTCCAAAATGCTCTCCCGGATTAGTCAGGACCTCTTTGGTATTGAACCCTCTTCCCTGATCGATGATTTGTCCTATGATCCAGTCATCCAAAAATTGAAGGACCACTTCACATTTTGAGGTATCCGCATGTTTGGCAACATTGGTCATCCCTTCCTGGACAAGTCTGAATAAAGCAACTTCTAAAGAAGGATTCAGCTGCTTCTCCACCCCGTCTACGATCAATTCACATTCTATACCATAAGTCTTTTGGTAATTCTTAATATAATTCTTAATCGTCTCAATAATTCCCGAGCTCTCCAATTGAATCGGACGCAGGTCAAAAATAATTCTTCGAATATCCCGCAGGTTTTCTCGAACCTGGTTATTTAATTCCTGGATTTCTTTTTTCACTTGATCGTGGTCTATCATTAATAATTTTTCGGCAATTTCCAATCTCAGGACAATGTTTGCAAGGCTTTGGGCCGGTCCGTCATGGACTTCCCTGGCAATCCTTCTTCTTTCCTCCTCTTGGGCCTTAATGATTCGAAAAGCGATTTCTTTCCTTTGATCATTGCTGTAAAGCTGGGAAATTTCTGTTATTCCCTCTTTTAACAAGCGAATAGCAAGTCCAACTTGGTTCATGAGGTTCTCGGCTCTTTGTACCGTTCCGTCCAAGTTTTTCAAAGATCTTTCGATCTCATCCCTTCTCGTCCGGAGCTGAAGTTCTTTGGCCTGAAGCAGTTTAAGTTCCACCTGTGCATCTTTAGCCTGCGAATAAATGTCCAGCATCTGCTTTTCATTAAAATTCTTAAAATTCCGATTGACTTCCATTAGCTTCTGTCTTAAAGACTTTTCATCTTTTAGTTGATTATCGACTCTTCTTATCGTTTCACTGATTTCTAATGACAAAAATTCCAGCTCTTTTTTGAGCCTTTGTACTTCAGACCTGGTAATTTCATAAATATTAAATATCTCTTCTTTTCCATCTTCTACTGCTTTCAGGGTTGCTTCAAATACATCGGATAAACGGTCCATCACTTAACTCCTTCAAAAAGAAAGAATAATCTATTAACCCTTATCACTTTCGACATTTTCTTAATATTTCCTACTTCAGAACTAAAAATTTGCACAATTAGGAAATTATGCTGATAAGGGATAGGAAAAAAGTATTAATCTATAAAATGCTTTAAAGGATCAATTAGGTATCAAATAAAAATAAAGAAGAGCCGTTATGGCTCATTTTACTTTACGTTATCTTTGATATATTTGAAAACTTATTTCCCAGTCACCCTCTAAATCCTCGATTCCATCTTGACATCCAATACCTCGTTTGCTATGATTTTATGTGTTCTAAAAACGGGGCGTAGCGCAGTTTGGTAGCGCGCTTGGTTCGGGACCAAGAGGCCGCAGGTTCGAATCCTGTCGCCCCGACCATTGAAAATAGCTAGGCTAATATCTCCAGAGCAATACGATGAAAATGATCTTTAAATTGAAGAAATACATCTACAATTTGAGGATCAAAAGCCTTTCCTCTACACTCTCTGATAATATTTACAGCTTGGTAATGTGAAAGTGCGGGTTTATATACACGTGAGGTGATTAAGGCATCGTAAACGTCAGCAACCGCCATTAGTCGTCCCGAAATAGGTATTTGTTCACCCTTAAGACCTTGCGGATAGCCTGACCCGTTCCATTTTTCATGATGCGTATATGCCATCTCCTGGGCGATTTTGAGAAATGAATTAGTACCAAGCTTTGATACGGAAGTAGTTAGGGCATCTCGTCCGAAAATAGTATGCTTTTGCATTTCGGTATACTCCTCCGGTGTCAATTTTCCTTGTTTCAGCAAAATACTATCCGGCACTCCCACTTTGCCCACATCATGCAAAGGGGCCGATTTCCACAAATTTTCAATTGTCTCATCACTAAGGAAGCTTTCGAAGTTTGGGTGGTTTCGGAGTTTTTCAGCCAGGAAACGGACATAATTCATCGTACGTTTAATATGCCCTCCTGTTTCGGGATCACGGTATTCCGCTAAAGTACCCAAAGTTTCAATCGTCACATCGCGGGTGAGCCTCAGTTCGCTTGTTTTTTCCCTTACGATCTCTTCTAATTTGTCTCTATACTTTTTTACTTCAAGATGATTTTTTACTCTAGCCTTTACCAAAGCAGGATTAAACGGTTTGTTAATATAATCGGCAGCACCCAACGCTAAACCTTTGGCTTCATTTTCGTCAGCTGTTAAGGCCGTCACAAAGATAACTGGAATATTTGCGGTTTTCTCATTGGTTTTTAATTTAGTACATACTTCATAACCATCCATATCCGGCATCATGATATCTAACAGTATTAGGTCGGTAAGCGGCTCCATCGCCGCGATTTTCAAGGCCTTCTCTCCGTTGATTGCTACCGACACTTCGTATTGGTCCTCTAAGATACCCGTTAATATGTAAATGTTTTCAGGAGTATCATCGACAATCAGAACTCTTTGTTGTTCTGTAGTCACTTCTTAATTCCCCCTATATTGAAAGCTCCAAGGCTGAGGCAATTACCTTCAATTTTTCTAAGGCACTGTCCATATCAAACATATCTACATCTTTCTTGAGTTGATTAAACTGTTTTTCTACCTTAGTGTTGCGTAAATGACTGTCTAAAATATGAAGTAGCTTAATCGATTTTATCGAGCCGCCCTCCAGCATTTCCGCGAGACTAATGATAAGCGGGTATACAACAGCGCTGTCGACATCCGTAATTCCTTTATATTGTTCTTTTGTCGTTGTCTTTGGTATTGAAGCAACCGTTTCCTTAAATACGCTTATCCCATCCATTACAATGGTCGTAGACTCCATAAATTTCTCCAGCAAAACATCCTGTCGATCAATACTTCCCTGCGTCAGCGCTATTTCCAATTCAGAACCCGCCTCCGCCAACTGATTTGCCCCTAAATTTGCAGCCACTCCTTTTACGGTGTGCACCAAAATGCGTGCTGTCTTGCCATCGCCTTTGGAGAGCGCTTTTTTAATATTTTCCATTGTTTCAAGATTGCCGGCATAAAAATCTAAAAGCAGCTTCCTATATAGTTTCTGGTTTCCGCCAAGCCTGGCCAATCCGTCTGCAAACAATATACCGGGGATGTCCGGCCAAGGCAGATTATCCTCACCGTCTTCTTCAGGGTTTAATTCGCTGCCAGAGTTCGTCCTATTGCTTATCGTGATCCATTTTACTATAGCTGCCAAAAGCTCTTCTGGATTAATGGGTTTGTTTATTTGATCGTTCATCCCAGCTTGAAGACTCTTTTCCCGGTCGCCGCTCATCGCATGGGAAGTCATCGCAATCACCGGCAGATTTGCCCAACGGCTGCTGCTCCGAATTTTACGCGTTGATTCGTAACCATCCATCACGGGCATCTGTAAATCCATTAGAACCAGGTCGTATTTGATCTCCTCCAGCATTTCTAAAGCCTGCAATCCGTTTACGGCGATGTCTACCTCCAAGCCCATTTGCCGCAAAATTTCCTCTGCTACCTGCTGATTGATTTCATTATCCTCCACCAACAAGATTTTGGTCCCGTTTATACCCGCACACTGTTCCGGAATAAAGACCTTATGCCCATTGTGACAAAACACAAATGATTGGTTCTTGCTAACATGAAATACGTCTATGATAGCATTAAGCAGTTGGGATTTTGTAAACGGTTTGGAGAGACGTTTTTTTACCCCGATTTTAAAAGCCTCATCTGCCATGTCCGATAGACTGTAAGCCGAAATCATGATAATCTCCGGCTTCAAGTTTAGTCCATCCATTGCCTTAATACAACGGGATGTTTCCAGACCGTCCATTCCAGGCATTTGCCAATCTATAAGTACCAAATCGAACCTATCAGCCTGATCATCCTTTTTGAGTTCAGCCAGTCCCTGCTCCCCAGAATTAACCCCCACCGCAGTAAAATTCAAGGATTCAAGCATATTCGTCAAAATCTCTACCGCAATAGGGTTGTCGTCAATGACTAAAACCTTACTATTCTTGTTTTCCCGACAACTAGGTGCGGTTAGCTTGCATTCCGCTGGTTCATTGTAACCCAATACCACCGTAAAGATAAAAGTGCTCCCTTTGCCTATTTCACTCTCAACCCAGATCCTGCCACCCATCAGACTTACCAGTCGTTCACAAATGGCCAACCCCAAGCCTGTACCCCCGTATTTGCGGGTAGTGGAAGCGTCCGCTTGGCAAAAAGGCCGGAAAAGCTTATTTTGCTGCTCCTGCGTCATGCCGATACCCGAATCACTGACGGAAAATTGCAATGTAACGTCTTCCTGGCGCTTAAACAACAGTTCAATCTTAACAACGATTTCACCTTTGTCCGTGAACTTGATGGCATTATTGGTTAGGTTAGTCAAAATTTGCCCTAGCCGAAGCGGGTCGCCCTTTAATCTTTGCGGCACATCCTCCGGATAATCAAAGAAAAGCTCAAGACCCTTCTGTTGGGCCTTGATTTGTAGCAGGTTAGCCAAATTGCTCAGGGTTTCATCCAAATTAAAGTTTATCGTCTCAATATCCAGCTTGCCGGCTTCAACCTTAGAATAGTCTAAAATGTTATTGATAATTCCCAGCAACGCCTGAGCTGAGTACTGAATTTTCTCTAAATAATCCTGTTGTTTAGGGGTTAAATCGGTCTGCAACACCAGATAGGCCATCCCAATAATCGCATTCATAGGTGTACGGATTTCATGACTCATGTTCGCCAGAAACTCGCTCTTCGCCTGAGTTGCCGCCTCGGCCACTTGTTGCTGGTGTTTAATGACCTTGTTCTGATAAAACGCTTGGCGGGTAACTCGTTCCAGAGTGTTGCCGCCCACGATACAGGCGCCTTCAATCAACCAGAGAAGAAGGGAGAGCAGGGCAATGTCGCTACTTTCTGGGAATGACACCAACATTGTAACCTGGTAAGCAATAACATAGAAAAGTGTGGTAGGTACCGCAATTGTAAACCTGAGTCGTAAAATAAAAAATGCAAATAAAATAACTGTAATTTCTCCGCAAATCGTAAGAATGTTATTGTCTAATATAAAATGACCCACATAAATACAAACTAAGCCCGCAAGGCCATTGGACAAAGCTGTTACAGGTTGAAAATACTTTACATAGCGCTGCGAGGATATTATCAGTAAGTTTACGGTAAAAAGCGGGTACAGGAGGATAACTATTGCCATAGTAATCTGCAGTAGATGATTTGGAAAGTTGATATATGAAAATATGTTCAAAACAAACCAAGCAAGAAAAGAAAGTATCATTCCAATTCGGTTAAATACTCGGGTTTCGAAGTCATAGAAAAACCTAAATTCTGTTTCTAGTGCTGTATCTTGAAAACTCAAGCTCAATGCATGTAACCGCATTTTTAACTTCCCGCCTCTTGGTAATTCATTTACTTTAGATGATTTGGTGCTTTTTACAGACCTTTTCTAAAGCTTCAACTGTATAATCGATCTGCTCTTTCGTATGGCCATAATTTAATATAAATCTTATTCTTCCTTCATTTATTTTGACTCCTGGAAAAACAATTGGAGTGGAATAAATGCCCTGAAGATAAAGTTCATTTACAACCATTCTTAACTTATTGTGATCTTCAATAAAAATTGGAATTATCGGGCTTCTGCTATTTCCAAGATTAAATTCTTTAGAAATTAATAAGTCACGCATATAACTGTTTTTAGCATGAAGTTCTTGAATTAACAAAGGATTGTTTTCTATTTCTTCAAGAGAAGCAAGAATTACCGCGGCATCTGCGGGTGTTAAACAGGCTTGAAATGCATAAGGATCCGACCATTTTAACAATGAGCAATATTTCTCATTCGCTGCAAAGAAACCTCCTATAGAAGCTGTAGCTTTAGATAAAGTTGAAATAATAAAATCGACTTTATCACTCACCTCTTGTTCATAACAATATCCCTGTCCTTTTTCACCATATATGCCAAAAGTATGAGCCTCATCCACGTACAAATAAAATTTATGTATTTTCTTTAAACGAGTGATTTCTTGCAGCGGAGACAGATCTCCGCTCATTGAATAGGCGGATTCAACTATCACAAAAATGTTTTCAAATGAGTCTTTAAACTTCTGTAATTTTATTTCGAGATCGGTGACATTATTATGTTTAAAAGAAATCCATTTTTTTGCCTTAGACAATTTAATCCCATTAATGATTGATGAATGACATTCTCGATCAAAAATAATTAAATCTTTATTGCCAACCAGATAAGAAATGGAACCAAGATTTGTCGTAAATCCTGTCGGAAAAAGAATAGCCTTTTCTTTTTCTACCATTTTGGCTAATTTTTGTTCAATGTTTTTGTGCAAAGAAGTCATTCCGCACGAAGACGCGGATGTTCCGCATCCGGTTCCAAATTGGCGCATTGCATTACAAGCTTTTTCGATAACATTAGAGTTCCTGTTTAAACTAAGATAATGGTTGACACACCATAAAATGCATTCTTTTTTGACACCGGAATGCTCTGTTACGACATTCATGAAAGTTGATGGCCCATTTTCCAGGTAACGGTCATATGCATTACCAATACTTTTATTCTCTTTTTCAATAAAATTGTGAACATATTGGGCTTTATTCTCCAGATCGGTGATATTTTCTTCTCTTAAGTATGTAAGAACTTCACCGATGGAAATAAAATCATCGTGCATTAAAAACATCTCCATTTCTAAATAATCCTTATATTAAAAAACATTTTTTAACAACGGAAAGCCGTGTACATTCAACAATAATCCTCAAATTATTCAACAATTATCCTCAAATTCCTCTTTTTACCTTCAAAAATTGGTATAATTTATGTTACATCTCGGTTCCCAACAAAAAGGAGCGTGCCGCGCTCCGTTTTTCCATAAACGTTTGGCGACACGCTCTTTTATTGCCCTGGTATGTCTTAGCCTAAGTTATCACATTTGATAATTCGGAACCCGGTCGTGTTTTTAAGATCTGAACCGATTAGACTGCTTGTTTACCGGATTGCGAACTAGCGGAACTAGGATTTTCCTTACGTAAAGCTAAAATTAATAGGCTCGTAATCAATAAGCAGCCGCCTAGATAATATAGGCCCGTGTATACTGAACCTGTCGCGTCTTTCAAAAGTCCAATCGTGTAAGGGCCAACGAAACCGCCAAGATTCCCGATGGAATTGATGACTGCTATTCCGACTGCCGCTGCCGCTCCGGTCAGGAACGTCGATGTCATAGACCAGAAACATGCATAGTAGCTGAAAATTCCTGCCGTAGCTATGGAAAGCATGATAATTTGGACAACGGGGTCATGGCTCATTCCCGACCCGATAAGCCCAATCGCTCCGACCAAGGGTGGAATCGCGGTATGGATACGCCGTTCCCCGGTCCGGTCAGAGTGGCGGGCCACAAATATCATGGAAACACCGGCGACAATGTACGGAATCATAGCAATAAACCCGACTTGCTGGTTTGATAATGAATTAGAAAAGCCTTTAATAATGGTAGGCAACCAGAACCCTACCCCAAAAAGACCGTTTTGGCTAAAGAAATAAACTAAGGAAAGGTACCAGACCCGGCGATTTGCCAAAGCTTCTTTGGTCGTAAGCTTTTTTGCGGCAATCTTAGCTTCATGTTCCTCTTTCAGTTTTGTGGTAAGCCAATTCTTCTCTTCATCAGACAGCCATTTTGCCTGTTCCGGACGGTCGGTCAAATAAAAAATTGTTATGATTCCAAATATGACTGCCGGAAGTCCTTCCCAGACAAACAACCACCGCCATCCTTCCCAGCCGAGATGAGTAAACCCTAAGAACCATGCCGATATCGGAGCCCCGATGATATTGGATACGGGCATGGCGCTCATAAACAGGGCAATCGCACGCGCCTGCTGTTTTGCCGGAAACCATAAAGTAAGGTAGAGAATAATCCCTGGGAAAAATCCCGCTTCGGCGAGTCCCAACAAAAAGCGCAAAATATACAGATGTGTGGCATTAGCGGCCCAAGCGGTAATTATCACCACGATTCCCCAAGTAACCATGATACGGGCAATCCATATTCTGGCCCCTATCTTGTGCAATATAATATTGCTGGGCACTTCAAAAATAAAATAACCAATAAAAAATATACCCGAAATAAGACCGAACACAGAACTGCTTAGGCTTAACGCTTTGTTCATCGTCAGCGCCGCATAGCCAATATTGACCCGATCGAGAAAAGAAATAATATACAGTATGAAGATATAAGGAATGATACGGGTTGTTAACTTGCGGATTGTACGTTTCGCGACTTCACTTTGAGTATCCATATTTTACCTCCTCCCAAATTTAAATACACAACCTCTTAAACCTTTTCCGTAAGTGACCCTGATATTCTCTTTTCTAGTGTAATTCTTCGGCTTGGCCTTCCCCCCCATTTCCATAAGATTTAGCTAAGAGTTCAATAGGATGCAATACCTCGATAGATAACCCGTGCCTTTTTATTCCATGAGCCAATTGGATACGGCAGGCCGGGCAGGAAGTAGCAAGAATTGTCGCCCCTGTCTTTTTTACGTTCGCTATTTTACGGTCTAGGATTTTCATGGAGATGTCATAGTGGAAAATATTGTAGGTCCCTCCGCCGCCACAGCAGCGGTCAGCCTCAGACATCTCCTCCAGTTTGGCCCCTGCTGCTGCCAGGACCATCCGGGGAGATTCCTTAACGTTTTGGTAACGGACAAGATGACAAGGATCATGGTATGTTACAGTCTCCTGAACAGGTAAATCACCCGGAATTAGCTTGCCTTTAAGAAATTCGTTAATATCCATGACTTTCCGGGCAAAGTTAGAAGCCTCTGCCTCTTCCCGTTGATTCTGGAATAATTTACCATAAGACTGCAGGGTTGAACCGCAGGTAGCACAATCAGTCAAAATAACATCCGCATCAATGTTGGAGAAGACCTTAATATTCTTGAGGGCTAATTTACGGCCAATATTCATATCGCCGTAGGTATGGTGAGCTGCACCGCAACAAACTACATTTGTGGGGATCACAGGTTCATAACCAAGTCTTTCCAAAACATTGATTGCTGCTCTGATAATCTGCGGATATAAATTGTTATCCATACAACCTAAGAAAAAGCCTACTTTTTTTGTGCTTTTCTTAATTGCTAACTCCTTTAATTCTTCTTTAAAAGTACGTTCCGGCAGATTAGGCAGCAAATTCTCTCTTGCTTTCAGCGTCTTCGGCAACAGCCTGTTCAATCCTGTCGTTCGTGCCAGCTTTAAAGAACCAAAGGCCTTGGAAAAGCGTTCAGGCTTGTTCATTACGTTATGCAGCATAACATGGCGCATCAGAGGCTGTCCCTGATTTTGTGCATATTTGGTTCTAGCCGCCCTGACTATCTCATCGGTAGGAACCTGGGGGGGACAATTGGTCACACAAGTCCTGCAACCCAGGCAAGAATCCAGGTATTCCATCATTTTAGGCGTGAGTTCTAAATTCCCGTCCAAATGTTCCCGCATCAACCTTATTCTTCCCCTGGAAACAGCCATTTCCCTATTTACAGTATTATAAACAGGACAAACCTTAGTGCAAAAACCGCAGCGAATACAATGATATAATTCTTCCGTATACTCATGCAATGCTTTCATTCTGCTGCCTCCGCCGGCAAGACCTTGCTGGGATTCATAATGTCGTTTGGATCCAGGGCTTGCTTAATTTTGCGCATTACATCCACTCCAGTAGCACCGAGTTCCCATTCCATATATTTGATTTTCTCCATGCCGATCCCATGTTCGCCGGTTAAAGTACCACCCATTTCCAGTGCGGCTTTGAATATTTCATCTATCGCCAGTCTAACTCGCTGGATCTCCTCTTCATTGCGTTCATCCGTCAAAATGAGCGGATGCATATTGCCATCGCCTGTATGTCCTAAAATACAAATTTTGAGTCTGTATTTGAGTGCTAATTCAGAAATCGTCTTAACCATATCCGGAATCTTACTGCGTGGTACCGTCACATCTTCAACATAGAGTGTCGGAGCGACTTTAGCCATCGCGGCAAATGCTAATTTGCGGGCTTTCCATAATTGTGCGGCTTCAGCTTCGGTAGTGGCTATTCTAATCTCCCTGGCGCCTTCCCTTCGGCAAACTTCCTCAATATGCACCATTTGTGCCGGGACATCCCGTTCGCTGCCATCGACTTCGATCAAAAGGGCTGCTGCCGAATCGATTGGCAAACCGCAGGGGTCATATCCTTCGATTACGCGCATCGCTTCTTTATCCATGAATTCCAGCGTTGTCGGAATGATCTTGGCCTGAATCACTGCTGAAACGGTCCGGGCTGCAGCCATCAAATCATCGAAAATCACCAACATTGTTCGCTTGCTTTCGGGCAGTGGGATTAAGCGCAGAATAAGTTCAGTAAAAACACCGAATGTCCCTTCCGAACCAACGAACAATTTCGTCAGGTCGTATCCGGTTACATTTTTAACCGTTTTGCCGCCGACTTTCAAAATCCGTCCATCAGGCAGCGCCATTTTAAAGCCTAATACGTAATCGCGGGTAATTCCGTATTTAAAACCGCGCGGACCACTGGCGTTTGTTGCCAAATTTCCGCCTAAGGTGGACATATCGAGACCCTGGGGGTCTGGAGGATAAAAAAGACCTAATTCCTCAACCTGCCGTTGAAAATCCTGAGTGATCACCCCGGCTTCAACTACCGCACACAAATTAGCGGTATCAATTTCTATAATCCGGTCAAAACGGTGCATCGCGAGCACTATACCTCCCCGGATAGGAATCGAGGCGCCGGTAGTATTCGTCCCGCCTCCTCTTGGAGTTACAGGGACTCCAGCCTCATTAGCCAATTTAAGCACTAGAGCTACTTCTTCAATGGTACCCGGTATTACCACCGCTTCAGGAAGATGGTGATTCATGGTGGGATCATAAGAGTAGCAGATTAAATCTTCCTTTTTCGTTAGGACATTTTTCCGCCCCACGGATTCCCGTAAGGAATTAATAAAACTCTTTTCAAGCAACGATTATCACTCCTTGTAATAGTACACCTAAACTTCTGTTAATGTTCACCAACCTGTCTATTCCTGCAAGGAATTAAGAAGACTTTTGTCAAACCACCGTAATCCCTCCTTGCAATAATGACTTTCTTTTGAACTGCTGCTTAGTATTTGTTCAAGAAAATCCATATGTTTTTCCATCATATGGCGGGCTTTAGAAGGATCTCCCTCTTTAATGGCATCCATTAGGTCACAATGATGCTTATAAATAATTTCCGCAAATTTATTACCGTCAAGCTTTATCCGTTTCCAGCTTTCAGATGCAGTTTGACTGATATACCCTGCAAAAACAGTTATTAAATTTTTTAGCAACGCATTACCTGTTGAACCGGCGACTATCGTATGGAAACGAGCATCTTCTTTGGATATTTCAGCAAAATCTTTAAACTGCATCATATTTTTGAGACATACTTCCATATCGATTAATTCTTCCGGTGTTCTATTTCTTGCGCTAAGTTCTGCAGCCGCTGTTTCCAATATTCTCCTGACCAGAACGATTTCTTCTTGATCTCCCTGTTCAAGCAATATCAGCAAAGATAAAACTTTGGAACAATTGTCCATATTCAACGGTGTCAGAAAAGTACCCTCACCCTGCCTGCTTTGTACAATGCCAAGTATCTCTAACGCAGTAATTGTCTCTCTGACAGCATTTCTATTTAAGCCAAGGATATTCGCCAGTTGGTTTTCCGAATAAATTTTATTGTTAGGTTTAAATGTCCCCTGTACGATGCAATCCTGAATTTTGTCAAGAACTTTATCGGATTTTTTTCGTTTATCGTTATCGCTGCAACGCAAGAATGTCACTTCCTTTACTTTATTTGATAAAAATTCGCGCTCAGATACATTAATCCTTTACTTGTCAACAAGTTTTGAGACGCCTTTTTTGACGAATAATAAATCAATATTCGATGTATAAAAACAATATTTTTCCAAGGTTATTTTTGGAATACGGAGAATATTAATAGTGAAAAAAATGATATGGAGGGTGGTATATTGTTTAAGCCTATCCGTTCTTCTGTCTTTTCGGCAGCGATTTGTTTACTGCTTTTGACAACTGGCTGTTCCCAGATAAGTTCTAT
The DNA here is from genome assembly GCA_001515265.1 of Candidatus Dichloromethanomonas elyunquensis. Classification (GTDB taxonomy): domain Bacteria; phylum Bacillota; class Desulfitobacteriia; order Desulfitobacteriales; family Syntrophobotulaceae; genus Dichloromethanomonas; species Dichloromethanomonas elyunquensis. The sequence goes on along the minus strand of LNDB01000008.1, from coordinate 58,222 downwards.
GTCTAATAAAGGAATTCCGGCCGGTACTCCTGCGAATCCTCAAATACAATCACCTGCCAATCCGGGGCAGTCTGCGAACAGTCAAACAATGCCATCTTCGCCGAATACAACATCCCCTGATAATAATACTCCTGCAGCCCTGCATGTTAACAGAGATTTATCCATTCCGGTTCTATACTATCATTCAGTTTCCACTGTTCCTAAAAATGAAATATGCATGCCGCCCAGTGAATTTGAAAAACAAATGGCATATTTATCTGAGCAAGGATACCATACTGTTTCGGTGACCCAAATTTATGATTTTTTCACCGGAAAAGGCACTTTACCCGATAAACCCATTGCCATCACTTTTGACGATGGATATAAGGATAATTACACCAATGCATTTCCAACGATGAAGAAATACGGATTTACAGGAACAATTTTTGTAATTGCTGAAAATATTGGAAGTAACAATATATTGACATGGGACGACCTAAAAGCGCTTATCAAAGAAGGATGGCAGATCGGAGGCCACTCCATGACACATGTTGATTTGACAAAACTTGATTCCCCCAAGTTAACCGAAGAAGTGAAAAATTCGAAGTTATCCTTAGAAAAAAAACTGGAACCGATCAAATCGTTTTGCTACCCTTTTGGTGCCTATAATGCCAAAGTGGAAAAGGCTGTTCAGGACGCGGGTTATCTTATTGGTTTCACGACTGACAGAGGATGGGCTGACAGAAAAACGGATCTCCTCTTGCAGCATCGAATTTACTGCTTTGCAAGTATGGGGATGAAAGAATTTGAAAAAAGGCTTCAGAATCCCAATTATTAAACCTAACGATTTCAAAACGAAAAACTTGCCAATCCTTTAAGGGCCGGATAAAATTGGATTAGGATAAAACTTTTTAATTCTAGCCGTTTGAAGGTGATTGCCATATTAAAAGGAAAAATAACTACGGTCAGGCCATTGGAAACCGATGATCTTGATCTCCTGTATGAGTGGTATAACGACCAGGAATTTTCCTATTGGGTCAGCGGTAATTGGCCTTGTGCAACGCTATTAAGACGGGACGAAATCGAGCGGAAAATGTATGAGGAGGATGAACACCGTTATGCAGTTACCGACCAAGACGGTTCGCTAATCGGGACGGTTGGTTTCGATGCGGTCAACATTCCTGCAAGATCGGCCCGACTTTACATCGGGATCGGCTCCCGGAAACACTGGAGTCAGGGTTATGGTTCGGATGCGTTACAGGTATTTCTCAGATTCCTCTTCCGCCAATGGAACTTTCACAGAATTAATGCTGAAACCTGGAAAGAAAACAAAAGAGCTTTAGCCTGTTACCAAAAAATGGGATTTGTACGGGAAGGATGCTTAAGGGAGGCCTATTATATTAACGGGAAGTATTACGATGCAGTCATCCTGGGTTTGTTACAAGGTGATTTTACTGGGTAATATAATCTTATAAGTTTATCATGAAATTTTGAATTGTAATCTGCTCATTCTTGCTGTATGATATATGCGTAATAAAAAACTAAATACTTCTTTACTCTGGGATTAGGTGAAATTCCTTACCGGCGGTACAGCCCGCGAGCCTTTTGGCAGATTCGTTGCAATTACGAAGCCGACAGTTAAAGTCTGGATGGTAAGAGTGTATTCGGGTGATTCTTTTGGATTGCCTTACGCTTTGCTGGTGTACCTGGAGTAATGTCCGGGTATTTTTAGTTTAATCAATTTGAAAGAATATATAAAGTTCTATAAAAGAGGCATAAAAATGGACCAAGATAAGTTTTACCGGGAACAAAAATATATGCAGAGAGCTTTAGAACTGTCTCAATTGGCATTAGGCAGAACAAGTCCTAATCCTTTGGTTGGATGCGTTATCGTTCGGAACGGTGAAGTTGTAGGGGAAGGTTTTCATCATAAGGCAGGGACTCCGCATGCGGAAGTACATGCCTTGCTGGCTGCAGGCGAAAAGGCCAAAGGAGCAGAGGTGTATGTCACATTAGAACCTTGTTCCCATTATGGAAGGACCCCTCCCTGTGCCGATGCTTTAATTCAAGCGGAAGTTAAACGTGTCATTGTGGCCATGACCGATCCGAACCCCCTGGTCAGCGGCCAAGGAATTGAAAAATTAAGAAATGCGGGAATTGAGGTAGAAATTGGCCTTCTTGCCGATGAAGCAAAAAAAGTGAACGAAGCTTTCCTTAAAGTCATTTCTACAGGAATGCCCTTCGTACTATATAAAGCCGCGTTAACCCTCGACGGCAAAACCGCAGTGGAATCCGGGGATTCCAAATGGATTACTTCTGAAGTTTCCAGGCATCACGTTCATGAGTTAAGGAATATTTATGATGTAATTATGGTTGGCAGTCAAACTATTCTGCAAGACAATCCTCAACTGACTTGCCGCTATATAGAAAACGGCCGTGACCCAGTCCGGCTGATTGTAGACGGAATGCTCTCCATTCCCCCAAACGCTGAAGTTTTGAATTCTTCCTCTTCACCTTGTATTCTGGCCACAACCATGGCTGCGGATTCCGCCAAAATTCTCTCCTTGAAAAACAAGCCAAATATTGAAGTTTGGCAGTATGATTCGAAGAGGAACGTTCCTTTGATTGAACTTATGAGGGATATTGTTAAAAAAGGCTGGAACAGTGTTTTATTGGAAGGAGGCGGAAATTTGGCAGGAAAAATGCTTCAAGAGAAATTTATTGATAAACTCGAATTTATTTTTGCGCCAAAACTTGCCGGTTCGGGTCCCTCCCCTCTCTCCGGCTTACACCTAACCAGGATGGCTCAGTCTTTCCCTATTAAAGGTCTGACCCTAAACAATCTCGCTGACGATTATCACTTTACCGGTTATCCGGATTACGACGCAAATTTCAAATAGACTGGAGGATTTACATTGTTCACCGGAATCATCGAAGAACTGGGGACTGTTCAAAAGCTGGACACCTTAAAAGATTCAGCAAGATTAACCGTTCAGGCTAATAAGGTGTTAATAGGGTCTCAGATTGGAGACAGTATTGCCGTTAACGGAGTATGTTTAACAGTTACAGACAGAAGCAATAGCTCTTTCTCTGTGGATATTATGTTTGAAACTTTGCAGAAAACCAATCTGTATGAACTGAAAAATCATTCTAATGTTAATTTAGAAAGGGCTTTGCAGTTACAAACCCGTTTGGGAGGACATCTCGTGAGCGGTCATGTGGACGGAACGGGCAGAATAGCTTCTATTCATAAAACAGGAATCGCGAATATTTATGAGATTCATACCAGCAAAAATATAACCCATTATTTACTGCCTAAGGGTTCGGTTGCGGTGGACGGGATATCCTTAACTCTTGTCGATATTGAGGAAGACCGCTTTACCGTCTCCCTTATCCCCCATACCTTTGCCCATACAACTCTGGGGTTTAAAGGGCCCGGTTCCACGGTGAACCTGGAAACTGATCTGATAGGAAAATATGTTGCTAAATTCCTTAACCCGGAAAAAGATTTGGGAAAAAAGGATATTACCTTAGATTATTTATCCCAACACGGTTTTATTGATTAAAAGGAGTGAATGACACATGCAAACTGATCCCGAAAAAATCTTTAACACCATTGACGAAGCGATTCAAGACATTCGCAACGGGAAGATGATTATCGTCGTTGACGATGAGGACAGGGAAAATGAAGGTGATCTCGTCATGGCAGCTGAGAAGGCCACCCCCGAGACCATCAATTTCATGGCAACCTACGGCCGCGGTCTGATCTGTGTTCCGCTGACCCAGGAACGTCTCCAAGAGTTGGATCTTCACCAGATGGTTCAGCATAACACGGATCCTCACGGTACTGCATTTACGGTAAGTGTGGATGCCTCCGGCAGTACCACCGGAATTTCAGCCTATGAAAGAGCACACACTGTTGAGGTTCTTGTGAATAAGAACAGCAAACCCCACGATCTACGGAAACCTGGCCACATCTTTCCGCTGCAGGCTAAAGAAGGCGGCGTTTTGGTCCGGACAGGACATACCGAAGGCTCTGTTGACCTGGCCCGACTTGCCGGTCTTCAACCAGCAGGGGTATTATGTGAAATCATGAATGACGATGGTACTATGGCCAGAATACCCGATCTTTTGACTTTTAAAGAAAAACACCAACTGAAACTGATTACGATTCAAGACTTGATTCGCTACCGCCGGAAGAACGAGAAACTGATTGAAATGACAGAAAGTATTGAATTTCCTACAGAATACGGCGTTTTTAAAGCCATCGGTTACAAGAGTTTAATCGATAATAAAGAACATTTAGCCTTGATTAAAGGAAAAGTCGACGACGGAAATCCGGTCCTTGTCCGTGTCCACTCCGAATGTTTAACCGGGGATGTATTCTTCTCCCGGAGATGTGATTGCCGCGACCAATTATCCGCTTCCCTGGTCCGGATCGAACGGGAAGGACGCGGTGTCCTGCTCTATATGCGCCAGGAAGGACGCGGAATCGGACTCTTAAATAAACTGAAAGCCTATAAATTGCAGGAACAAGGAAAAGATACCGTGGAAGCCAATCTTGCTCTCGGTTTCCCCCCGGACTTGCGTGATTATGGTACCGGGGCTCAAATCCTTGCGGATTTAGGGATATCCAAAGTACGTTTGATGACGAATAATCCAAAAAAGATCATCGGTTTGGAAGGCTACGGGATTAAGGTTGTGGAAAGAGTTCCTATTGAGATATGCGCAAATCCTGAAAATGAACGTTATCTTGTTACCAAAAAAGCAAAAATGGGTCACTACCTGACCAATGTCAAATAAATAATACGATCTGATAAGAAAGGGTGCTGTCAATGAAGGTCTTGGAAGGAAAACTCGTTGCGGAAAATCTCAAGTTTGCTATCGTTGCAGGAAGGTTTAATGAATTTATTACCAACAAACTCATCAGTGGAGCTTTAGACGCCCTCAAAAGGCATGGTGTTGCAGAAGACGATATCGAATTGGTCTGGGTTCCGGGTTCATTTGAAATTCCGCTTATTGCCAAAAAAATGGCTCACCTCAAACGTTTTGACGCGGTAATTTGCCTTGGTGCCGTTATCAGGGGAGCAACACCTCACTTTGATTATGTCAGCAGCGAGGTCAGCAAAGGGGTCGCCAATGTCGGTTTAGAGACCGGTGTTCCTGTCATCTTCGGTGTTCTGACAACAGATACCATTGAACAGGCTATTGAAAGAGCCGGTACCAAAGCAGGCAACAAAGGTTTTGATGCTGCTATGACAGCGATTGAAACAGCGAACCTCATGAAGCAGATTTCTTAGAATTATAAAAAAGCAACTTCTTCTCATTATTTAAATAACAGCGATATACAAAAAAAGGTATAAGAAAAGACGGATTGATCTATCCGTCTTTTTGCCTTTTCTTTATTTATCAAGAAATGCCGCCGGTTTTTTCAATAAGCTTTCTGATCTGCCCGGATACCTTTCCCGCTTCATTGGCCAACTGAAGGTATTTGTGGCTAAGTTCTTCATTGGAAACTTTGGTTCCTAAGGTTATATAACCCATTGCCGCAGTTGAGCAATCTTTATCATAGTCATATAACATGTCAAGATCGGAAAAATTACTCATATAGTTAATCACCTTTCTACATCACTTCAGTAAGCTTACTCTTAAAAAAATCTGTCAGGTCATCCAGGGAACTGGCCTGTTTTTGAAAAAAGGCCTTCACTTCTCTTTCATGTGCCATCTCACTGTACATATAGCATTTTTTCGCAGTAACTTCAGTTTCGATGATTGATCTGGTTAACATACCCTGATCTAATATTTTTTTCATTTCTTCTTGATTATGCATAAGTCTACCTCCATGGTTTTTACGCATTTTCAGGATACACCAAATAACAAATATTTATTCATTTAATAAAAATTTCTCTGCGACACATACTTTTTAAAAAGAAAATAAGTAAGCAGGCATACGCCTGCTTACAATAATCAGCCAGCTTTGAATGCATAGTCCGTATCATAATCCACCAGAATATCTGCTCCTTCAGAAAATTCTCCCTGCAGGATCAGTTTGGCCAGCCGGTTTTGGATGTGCTGCTGAATAGCTCTTTTCAACGGTCTGGCACCAAAAACCGGGTCATAACCTTCCTGAATCAGTTTTTTCAAAGCCTTTTCAGTTAAAGTTAAGGTAATCCCTTTTTCTCTAAGTCGTTTTCTTAAAGAATCTAGCTGAATCTCCACAATTTGTGCAATATCCTTTTGCTTCAGCGGATCAAAGATAATGATCTCATCGAGGCGGTTCAAAAATTCGGGTCGGAAATACCTGCGCAGTTCGTTATCCACTGTTTTGCGAATGATGTCTGGACTGCTGCCATTCTCATTGAGTTCTCTGATTTCCTGCCCGGCAATATTACTGGTCAGGATCACCGCTGTATTTTTAAAATTAACGATTCTTCCCTGCCCGTCCGTTAATCTGCCGTCATCCAATAATTGCAGAAGAACGTTGAAAACATCGCTATGGGCCTTTTCTATTTCATCCAGTAAAATGACAGCGTAAGGTTTCCTTCTGACTGCTTCCGTGAGCTGTCCCCCCTCATCGTATCCGACATATCCGGGAGGAGCCCCGATTAAACGGGCAACGGAATGTTTTTCCATATATTCAGACATATCGATCCGGATGAGCGCTTGATCATTATCAAAGAGAAATTCAGCCAGCGCTTTGGCCAGTTCTGTTTTCCCTACGCCGGTAGGCCCCAGGAAGAGGAATGAACCCAGAGGACGGTTGGGATCTTGAAGGCCGGTACGGGCCCTGCGGACAGCATCTGCAACCGCCTGAACCGCTTTATTTTGACCAATCACTCTTCGATGCAGGTTCTCTTCCATCAAAATGAGTTTTTCCGCTTCACTTTCCAATAATCTAGAAACAGGGATATGCGTCCACTTGCCCACAATTTCGGCAATATCACTCTCTGTAACTTCCTGCCGGAGTAAGGTATTGTTCCTCTCAGAGATCATTGTTTCGATAACCGTCATTTTCTTTTCCAGTTGAGGCAGAACACCATATTGCAATTCAGCCGCTTTGTTGTAATCCAATTTCTGTTGGGCGTTTTCAATAGCAATGCGTGTTCTGTCAATTTCTTCCTTCAATTTCTGAATTTTACCGATTTTTTCCCGTTCTTCGAGCAGCTGGGCCTCCAAGGCGCTGCGCTTCTCTTTGAGGTTAGCCAGTTCTTTTTCCAGGTTAGAAAGACGTTCTTGACTTGCCTTGTCTTTTTCTTTCTTCAGCGCTTCTCTTTCAATCTCCAACTGCATCATCCGGCGCTTAATCTGATCCAATTCCTGAGGTTCGCTGGTAATCTCCATTCTCAGTCCGGCCGCCGCTTCATCGATCAAATCGATAGCTTTATCCGGCAGGAAACGGTCGCTGATATACCTTTCTGAAAGGACACTTGCCGCAATGATGGCACCGTCCGTAATCCGGATGCCATGATGGGTTTCATACCTTTCTTTTAATCCCCGTAAGATGGAAATCGTATCTTCCACGGTCGGAGGAGCCACAAGAACATTTTGAAACCTTCGTTCCAAAGCGGCATCTTTTTCAATATGCTTCCGATATTCATCCAGTGTCGTAGCACCGACCATGCGGAGTTCCCCCCGGGCCAGCATGGGCTTGAGCATATTTCCCGCGTCCATAGCCCCCTCTGCTGCCCCTGCTCCAACGACCGTATGCAGTTCATCAATAAATAAAATAATATTTTCCCTATCCTGAACCTCTTTTAAAACTGCCTTTAAGCGCTCTTCAAATTCGCCCCGGTATTTAGCCCCGGCGATGAGCGCGCCCATATCCAGGGAGATCACCTCTTTATTTTTCAGGGCTTCCGGTACATCACCCCGTACAATCCGTTGGGCCAGACCTTCAACAATGGCTGTTTTTCCTACCCCGGGTTCTCCGATAAGGACGGGATTATTTTTTGTTCTGCGGGATAATATCTGAATCACTCTGCGAATCTCTTCATCCCTGCCGATAACCGGGTCCAGTTTTCCCCTTTTCGCCAGCGTAACCAAATTTTTGCCGTACTGTTCCAAAGCAGCATACGTTCCTTCCGGATTTTGGCTGGTAACCCGCTGTGATCCCCTAATTTCCTTCAATACTTTAAACAGCGATTCCCTGTTAATACCCGCCTCTTTTAGAATTCGTTCTGCATCTCCTCCGGCATTATCCAATATCGAAAGGAACAAATGTTCAGTGCTGACATAATCGTCTCCAAACGGTTCCATCAGGTCATGGGCGTTGACCAGGATAGTCCTCATTCTGGGAGAATAGGATAACTGAGCTGCTGCACCCATCATTCTTGGCATCTTCCCGATGCTTGTTTTCGTTTTATCAGCAATCGTTTTATTGGAGATATTCAACTTATTGAGCAACTGGGGAACTACTCCCTCGTCTTGTTCCAATAAAGCAAGAAGGAGATGTTCAGGCTCTACCAGGCTGTTATGGTTCCTTTCAGCATGAGTTTGGGCTGAGATAATCGCTTCCTGGGATTTTTGGGTAAACCGGTTCGTGTCAAAAGCCATAGCATTTTCCTCCTTTACATCTTACGGTGTTTTTTCAGTTCCCTGAAGGTTTCTATTTCTTTTTCGGATATTGTTTCCGGCAATACGATAGTTATATTCGCGTAGAAATCTCCGAACCTGCCGGTTTGATTCATGACCGGCATCCCTTTTCCTTTTAGCCTGAAACTTTTGCCGGCTTGAGTTTTCGGCGGAATCTTAATCAGGATCTCCCCCGCCAAAGTCTGAACCCGGGCTTCACCACCCAAAACCGCAGTGTAGAAATCAATTTCCACATTTGTTTTAAGGTCATCGCCGTCCCGGGTAATATGCCGATGTGGATTAACATTTACGGTCAGGAACAAATCGCCCGGTTTACCCCCTCCGGATCCTGGCTGGCCCTGGCCGGACAGCCTGATCTTGTTTTTGTCTTTGATCCCGTTCGGTATGTTGGCTTCGATTCTTTTATTTCCGACATCGATTAACTTTTTCGTACCGTGATAGGCTTCCTCCAAAGTTATCGTTAGTTCTCCTTCCAAGTCCCTGCCGGTGCGCGCTTGTCTCCCGACACCCGAGTAGAATCCGCCCTGATCGGCACCAAAACCCTGGCCCATACCGAAGATGGTGGAAAAGAAATCGGAAAAACCGCCGCCCCCGAACGAAAAGCCGCCGTCCCCGCCGAACATTTCGTTAAATTCTTCCGGGGTCATGGTCCTGGTATATCCGCCGGTTCCGCTGCCCGGCGCCTGCTGCCAGGAGGACCAATCAAAGGAACCGCCGCCGCCCCGCTTCTGCCACTGCTCATAATTGGCTCTCAGGTCATCATATTTTTGCCTGTTGCCAGGGTCGGCAATCGCATGGTACGCTTCATTAATCTCCTTGAACTTTTCTTCAGCCGCTTTATCCCCGGGATTCTTATCCGGATGATACTTTTTCGCTAAAGCCTGGTACGTCTTTTTAATTTCTTTATTATCCGCCTGAGGAGATACCCCTAAAATTGCATAATAATCTTTAAAATCCATAGACCTCACCTCTTCTGCGCATACAGGCCATATTTATACAGGTTATTAAAATAAAACCTCTAATTACAATAATTTACCTATTAACAGTATTATATGCGATATCTTTTCTAAGGTCAATATTGGTCAGGATATATTTTGTTCTTTTCTGACCTTTCGGAAGACATCCTGTGACATTATTATATCAAACCAGGTAAGAAAGAGCCCATGATTTTTCCTGATCATGGGCTCTTTCTTAGCAGCTGCGTTGTGGAATCCCTATGACGTTATTGCGACATACTGCCCTTCAAACCTTGACAGTATCTTATCGTTATTTCTGCAAAAAACATTTAACTTTATTCGAGCCCGGTTATACTTCTTGTAAGATAATAAAAACTTTTCTATTGTTTCGTATTTTTCTATTTTGCATTCGGCAATAAAATCCTGATTGATGGGAGACAGATATTCTATATTGCTTCTTTGGATAACAATATGTGAGTCTGAATCAAATTTTTTGATATTGATAAATACTGCTGCCCATCCGCATACCGTCATTAAACTATTGATACTGCCCCCAAATGCTGTACACTTATGATTCAGATTCGGTTTAAGCCTAGCAAGTATCTTCACACTCAAAGGTTTAAATTCTATAATTTCTAAACCCATTTTTTCGGTTATTGGTATCTGTTCATATATCAATTGTTGAAATGCCAATTCGTCCATGATTTCCCCCACCTCTAAAGATTAAAGCACAAATAGCTGTCAGCCCATATCAGCAGCAATAAATGTCTATTTTCTTTTCCTCTTAAACTTTCTATAAACCAGCCAGGCAATCACGAACAAAATTCCTGGCAGAATAACGTACCCGATGAAGACTATCAGATAGTTAACCACATTCCACAGAAAACTGAGTGTCTTAATGATAGCATTTTTGGCGGCCTGCAGGGTACCTGTGATGGATAGGGGGCGCCAGGGGTCGTTTACCGCAAGTTTATTGTTGGTCTGGGAGATATTGATTCGAACTTCCGAATACTGAACATGATTGTCCCAATATTTTAATTGTCCTTTTAAGCTTTCCATTTCCCTGCGCATATTGGCCAGCGAATTTTCAATTTTTAGAATATCGTCTACTGTTCTGGCCTGCTGCAATATTTCCAGATACCTTTTTTCTTGGTTTTCCCAGGATTTCAACCTCGTTTCAACATCGTAATATTGTTTAGAAACATCGTCTGAAGATAAATGTTCGTTTTCTACCGTTCCAAATTGAGAAAGGCCCTCTTTGAAACTTTGAAATTGATCCACTGGTACCCTGAGCAAAAGATAGCCAGTCATTTCTTTCTCATTGTTACTTTGATTGGATTCAGCGATATAACCTCCTGCTGCATTTACTTTATCTTCTATCGCTTTCATTGCTGCTGCCACATCTTCAGCCTTTAGTGTTGCATCCAGGACATAAATAATCTTTTGCCGGGGGATAGTTTCTGATTGGGATTCCGTACCGGCCGCAGCTTCAGAACTGTATACGGCAGAACTCCGGTCCGCAGTTTCCTCTTTATCGGCCGAAGAAGGAGCAGGTGGCACAGCCGAAACGCCGGATTTGTTGGCTGCTTTGGGGTTGGCTGATCCTGTCATCAAAGAGGAATTACCTTCCATCAGAAATACCGATGATCCAAAGACGGCACAGATAATTACAGCTGCTGCGGCTATCCATTTCACAGATTTTTTATGAAATAATTGATTCTTCACATTCTTAAAGAGGGGAAAACGATTCTTAGGAGTCCCGTCTTTCTGCAAACCGCCATGGTTCATCTCCCCATTCTGATCTGTTTCTGCCGGAATCCGGCAGGACTGAGGGTCATTAGAATGCAATATCTTTTGTAATGTTTTCACTTTGATTCGTTCCTTCAATTCTTGATCCTGACAGATATAGGCAAAAAATTTTTGCAAGTGCATCAAATCACCATCTTCTTCCCATATGGCTGTCATCTTGTCTTCCTTCATCAACATTCACCTCCAGCCATTTCTGTCTTATAGATTGTGCGGAAATTTTTCTTAGCCCTATAGAGAAGACTATCTACAGCTTGTTGGGTAATACCGAGCATGGACGCAGTTTCATTAGAACTGAATCCTTCTATCAGTCTCAGTTGAATGACTGCGGCTTGAGGTTCCGACAATTGCTTCAGCGTATAATTCACAGATTCAACGGTAGAAAACTCTTCACTGTAATCCAGGTTTCCATGCGGGATTTGCAGTTCTTCGGATAAAGCAATGATCCTGACCTCTTTCCTGCCCCGGTAAAAATCAGCAATGTAATTTGAGGCGATGCGGAGAGCCCAGCTTTTGAGCGAGCTCCTTCCTTCAAAGCTTGAGACGTATTTCCATATCTTGGCCATAATTTCTGAAGTTACGTCTTCAATCTCACTTGAAGGGATACGCAAATACGTAAACCGGTACACTGCAGGAAAAAGCTCTTCATATATTTCTTCAAATGACACTTGCTGCACGTCCTGATTCCCCCTTTACCGGACATCGCGCGGCACTTTTTCCTTTTCACTGACTATAGACGTAAGACGTATTCGATTTCTGACTAGCAAATGTGGTTTTATAGGATAACGAATTACTTTATTATTTTAAGCCGTCTTCCTCCAGAAATGTTCTTTCATGGGTCACTTTTTTCATTTTCCTCTTGGCCCTAAATAAAGAGACTGAATTGTAAAGGATATTATTGCGGGAGTTAGATGGGCCTTCTTCGTCATCTTCAATTGCAGACAACACTTCCTCCTGGTTATGACAAAGCTGGAACCCCACAGGTTTTACTATGATCTGACCCCTCCCGCCGGATAAAGCGGTCAGTTCTAAAGGGTAATTCATGGATGTGGACAGGGGCACCCGGCCCGTAATCTCAACAGAGCCATTCATCATCTGCGGATCATGGCACTCACCTTTCATTTTAGCAATATCCGCCATGACCCTTCCTGCCAAATCTTTAGGAACCGTGATTTTAAATACAGTTACCGGTTCAAGAAGCAGTATCCGGTTATTCTCCAAAGCCTGCTGAACTGCACGAATGGTGGCTATACGGAAATCGCCTCCATGGGTATGTTCTAAATGATGTCTCCCGCCAACAAGTTTCACTTTTACATCCTTGACCGGACTGCCGATAAGAACCCCTTGCCGGAGAGCTTCAGGGATAGATTTTTCGACTGCCTTTTGATATTGGATAGGCAAATCATCCGTAGATATACAGGAGAAAAAAACATTGCCTCTACCTCTTAGATTGGGTTCCAGCTCGATCTCCACTTCGGCGTAGTGTTTTTTCGGTTCGTAATGGCAGGATCCGCGGCTTCTTCCTGAAATGGTTTCATGATAGCTGACAACAGGCGGAGTGAGCTGCACTTGAATACCAAAGCGGATATGAATCAAGGTTTCCAAAACTTCCATGTGGATGCTTCCCATGATATGAATGTACATTTCTTTGGTTTGAGTCTCCCATTCATAGTCCAGCAAAGGGTCTTCCTCATTCAGGGTGAGCAAGGCATTATGAAGCTTGGGCCAGTCGGCTTCGCTAACTGGCTTGACTTGCGTCTGCCATAGCCGTGGCAGCATCATTTCAGCTTGCGGGAGATCAGTTCCCAGTACTTCGCCCGCAGTAATATCTTTTAGTCCGGATAAAATCCCGATATCCCCTGTACATAATCTTTCGGGAAAGGTACACTTGTTTCCCACAAAAGCCCTGATTTTTGTAATTTTACATGCTTCCTGATTGGAATTGATCAGCGTGTCCCTGACACCGACCTGGCCTGTCAAGACTTTGACATATGCCAGTTTATCCGTCTTATTTTCATTTTTGATTTTAAATATCTTAACAGCTGCAGGCTCTTTTTCTTCCCGCTGATTGTAGGTTGGACCAGAGACCAATTCTACAATGGCATCAAGCAGTTCGGGGATACCCCGTCCGGTCTTTGCAGAACCGGCCAGTACCGGAAAAACCTCATAGACTCTAAACAAATTTTGAAAGGAACCCAACAAATCTGCCGAAGATAATTCTTCGTCTTCCAGATATTTTGTTAATATCTTCTGGTCCTTTTCAGCGATCCATTCCATAAATTCCGTTTTCTCCGGTGTGATATCAAAAAATGATGTGAATTGTTTTCCATGATCTGCTCTGAACAGAACTGCTTGTGGCGTAAGATTTTTTTTGATTTGGTCGAATACTGCTTGTATATTGACATCCGGGCGATCAGACTTATTAATAAAAAAAATGGTGGGAATTTTATGGGTTTTCACCAGTTCCCAGATCAATTCGGTATGCTGTTGGATTCCATCGACTGCGGAAATAATCAGGACGACTCCCTCCACCACGCTTAATGACCTCTCCAGTTCGGAAACAAAATCAAAATGGCCGGGAGTATCAATCAGATTAATCTTGCAATCGTGCCAGAAAACCGAGGAGAGTTCGGAAAAAATAGTGATGCCCCTTTTAATTTCAATGGGTGAACAATCAAAATAGGAGGAACCGTCATCGACACTCCCTATCTTTCTCACTGTCCCGGTCTGAAACAAGATCTGCTCGGCCAGAGATGTCTTTCCTGCATCAACATGGGCTGCTAAACAAATATTCCGCAGATTGGTTTTCATGGTCTGCCCCTTTCAAAGATACATATTTCGTAAAACTCAAGAAATGATAGTAGCAGCTTGATTAAGTATTTTACGAGAAATTATTTTGATTAATACTCTATATACCCTCTTTTAATAAAAACTGCGGTAATATAATTTACACTCCAATGGCAGCAAATGGGAACCCATAGAGACTGGGTCAGGAGATAAGAACATCCCAGGATCATTCCCATAAGAAATACTTCTGTCAAAAGAAATATCTTGCGCAAATAGCGAAAATGGATCACGGCAAATAAAATGCTGGAGATCCAAATCCCTAAATGGAATTGAATCACTCCCCGAAACAGCAGTTCTTCGGATAATGCCCCCAAGAAAAAAACAGCAAAAAGCTCAGGTAATGAAAAATAATCCATGAGATAACGGTTAATTTCATCCTTTAATCCGTCTCTGGAAATATATGTAATAAAAAATAACTGTAAAACGAATAAAAGAATACACCCAGCTACCAAGACAATTACCGTTTTTGCCGTAAAATAGCCTTGAAAAATACTCAGAATGGATATCCTGGGGGTTATAAGCCTTGCTAGTAAAAAGCTGGCCGAAAGCATAATTCCCAGGGATAAAATCATATTATAGCGCAATAATTTTCGACTAATCGGCATTCTGTTTTCTTCGTCCATTCCAAGTTCCTTTGCCATTGAATCATTAATATTTCTGCCACTGCCTTATGTCAAGAACAAGATAAACTTATGAACTACTGAGGTTGCCTTTAAAAATGAGGAACAAACCGGCAATCATGAGTACAACTCCGGCTAAACGATAAAGATTGAAATGAATCATCGGAACATTAAATAATCCAAAATGATCAATAACCATATGAGAATGACATAAATAATCTTGTTCATTACTCAGATGTTTCTCCTTATTCGTAATTTGTTTATATCATACCAAGTAATCCCATACTTGTTAAGACAAGAACGCGCAGTCCAATCGACAGGGACTTTTTTCACTATTGACCTGTAACCTGCCCAGTTTTCCGCAACAAAAACATGAATACAATATTCAATTAAAAAGTATGTTGCAATATTGCCGCTTTTTGCTAATATAGAGTCAGGTGGAAAGTTTAGTCAGGACAATGAGGTCGCGGAAGATAAAATAATGTTGGCAACGATGCCTTAGTTCAAAATTTGAACCAGGGCATTTTTGTATTTTAGGGGGGAAATCCAATGTGACAGAAAAATTTATTAGAAAAATTTTTTATTGGAAGGAGATTTAAAAGATGAGAAAGAGATTTATTGTTTCAAGTGCTCTTTTATTAATTCTGCTGATACCAGAAATAGCTTTTGCCGAAGGTGCTGCCCCTGAAAGCAATGCGGTTGCAATTGACACTATTTGGACACTGATAGCCGGTTTTCTCGTATTTTTCATGCAAGCAGGTTTTGCGATGGTAGAGACCGGTTTTACCAGAGCAAAAAATGCCGGTAACATTATCATGAAAAACCTAATGGATTTTGCCGTTGGATCAGTTATTTTTTGGCTGGTAGGTTTTGGATTAATGTTTGGCGTAAGTTATGCCGGTCTGTTTGGAACTACCGGTTTTGGATTTACCGGAAGCTTTGAGCATCTAGGACTATCCATCCCGTTACTGGCTTTCCTGATTTTCCAAACTGTATTTGCGGCAACTGCAGCTACGATCGTTTCCGGCGCAATGGCTGAAAGAACGAAATTCATATCCTATTTAATATACAGCTTTGTTATCAGTGCTGTGATTTATCCTATAGTAGGTCACTGGATCTGGGGCGGAGGCTGGCTCTTCGAGAGAGGAATGATTGACTTCGCCGGTTCTACGGTAGTTCATTCCGTAGGCGGGTGGGCAGCACTGACCGGGGCCATATTTGTCGGGCCCCGTATCGGCAAATACTCCAAAGACGGAAAAGCCAATGCCATACCGGGTCATAGTATTACTCTGGGCGCATTGGGGGTATTCATTCTCTGGTTTGGATGGTTTGGATTCAACCCCGGAAGTACTTTATCCGGCACCAATCCGAACATCGCACTTATTGCTGTTAATACCAACCTCGCCGCTGCCTGCGGGGCAATCTCTTCTATGATCTTTACCTGGTTCAGATATAAAAAACCGGATGTTTCTCTTACCTTAAATGGTGCGTTAGCCGGTTTGGTGGCGATCACTGCCGGATGTAATGCTTTGAGTCCCGTTGGATCGGCAATCCTCGGACTCTTGGCTGGTATACTAGTTATTGTGTCCGTTGAATTCTTTGATAAGATCCTGAAAATTGACGATCCGGTTGGTGCAATTTCCGTACACGGAATTTGTGGTTCCTTCGGAACCGCTATGGTCGGCTTCTTAGCCGTAGACGGCGGAGTATTTTACGGAGGCGGTACTGCCCTGCTGGTCACCCAGGTTATCGGCGTAATTTCCGTATTTATCTGGACAGCAATTACCTGTCTCATCCTCTTCGGAGTTATCAAGAAAACAATTGGTTTAAGAGTTTCCGAAGCTGAAGAAACAATCGGTCTTGACCTTGGAGAACATGGAATGCAGGCATATCCCGGATTCCAGATGAAATAATCATTCGCTACTGGTATGTTTATGGAAATCGTATTATACTAATTAAAAATAACAAAGAGGTGTCTATTATGAAGAAAATTGAATGTATTGTTCGTCCTGCGAAACTAGAAGAAGTAAAAGAAGCTCTGGGGAAATATGGTATAAAAGGGATGACCGTTACCAATGTTATTGGTTGCGGACTGCAACAAGGAAAAACAGAGTTCTATCGTGGCAATACCTATACAATTAACCTCCTGCCGAAAGTGAAAATTGAAATTGTTGTTCCGGACGAATCTGTGGACAAAGTCATTGAAATCATCGTAAGTACTGCAAGAACGGGAGAGATCGGTGACGGTAAAATCTTTGTCTATGATATGCTGAATGCCGTAAGAATCAGAACCGGTGAATCGGGCGAAAGCGCCGTCTAAGATCACACGCAATCATTATCCAAACAAAGAGAGTAGTAATAACCTTGTTAGGGAATTACTGCTCTTTTATAATTTGAATTTACAAAAATTTAACTCTGTTTTTGGAATGATATTCTTTCCGTTATATAGCAATTAATTAGAAAATAGCAAAGAATTACCTGAGTAATATATACAAAATAACAAATAATAAAAGCGACTCGCAAACAAAAGAATCGAAGGAGGGAAAACACCAATGCCTGGAGAAAGAAATACAAACCAACCCGTTATTTCAGGTGCAGGAAAAGGCTTGGATTCACTTAAATATGAGATTGCCAACGAAATAGGGGCTACCCTCGGTGGAGACCGCACTGCCCGTGAAAACGGTACTGTAGGCGGCTATATGACAAAACGCATGGTTCAGTTTGCTGAGCAGCAGCTGAAGAACGGGCAGAGAATCTAACGGATCAAAAGTATGTTTTCTTCTCATCGTGGTTAAAAGCATTCCTTAATCGGAATGCTTTATGTTATATATTCACGAATTCGGAATGCTTTTTGTCTTATATTCATGAATTAGGGTGGAAAATGAATAGATCAGAAGCGCGGTCCAAATACAAGAAAATGTGAACATGTGAATAAAAGTAAAAGCTTCATGATAAAGGTATATCCCCAAAAATAAACTGATTGTCGGCGATAGGTATTGAATAAATCCGACAGTTGTCAAAGGAACTTTTCTTGCCCCGTCAGAAAAGAGAAACAAGGGAATGGCCGTAATGACCCCGGTTCCGATGGTAAGCAGGACTTCTGAAAAAGATAAGAAAGAATAGGCCGATCGCCCTTGAACACTCAGCATCAATAAATATCCGGCTGCGAGAGGAAGAACAGCCATAGTCTCCAAAGACAAACCCATAATCACTTCCGTATCCACCCGTTTTTTTACCAAGCTGTAAGCTGAAAAAGTGAGTGCCAAGACAACGGCAATGAGGGGAATCCTTCCGTAACGGATAGTCATGATGATAACCCCGATAGCTGCAAGTATAACCGCAATAATCTGAAAGGTATTTACTTTTTCCTTGAGTACTGCCCGGCCAAGAAAAATAGTCAATAACGGATTGATATAATATCCCAAACTCGCTTCAATGATTTGATTGGAATTAACCGCATAGATATAGGTAAACCAGTTTAAGGCGATAATCACCCCGCTGAGGTAAAGAACACTGCTCTTTCGTTTTTTCATCTGGGAGATAAGTGCTGTTATTCTCCCTTGAAAAACAAGAATAATCATCACAAAAAAGAATGACCAAATAATGCGATTGGCGATGATTTGGTCCGAGGGAATACGATTGAGTTGTTTCCAATATAAAGGGAGTATCCCCCATAAAAAGATTGCGCTAAAAACTTCAGCAACACCTTGAACTCGGTCCTTATGATCATTAGACATCTGTTTTGTTCCTTCTCTGGTTACCACTGCTCCGAAAAAGACCGAACCCCGGGAAAGGGTTCGTGAGGGGCAGCGTTATTTATTGACTTTTGCCCAACTGTCTCTTAGTCCTACTATTCGGTTGAATACTGGATTTTCCGGGGTATGCTCTTTGCTGTCCGCGCAAAAATAACCCTGTCTTAAGAACTGAAATTTGTCTCCGGGGGCACATTTGCCAAGATTTGGCTCCACTTTGCAATTTGTTAGGGTAATACAGGAATCCGGGTTGATTTTGGAAAGAAAATCATCGTCTTCGGTTATTCCTTCTTCTTCAGAAGGCTGTTCATCACGAATCAAATAATCATAAAGCCGTATTTCTGCACTTACGGCATGACGGGCAGAAACCCAATGCAAAGTTCCTTTCACTTTTCGTTGGCTCGCCGCTCCGCCGCTCTTGGTTTCAGGATCATAGGCGCAGTGAACCTCGCGTATATTTCCGTCCTGGTCTTTAACTACTTTCTCGCATTGGATGATGTAAGCATGCTTTAATCTTACTTCAGCACCCGGCGAGAGTCTGAAATACTTCTTGGGCGGGTCTTCCATAAAGTCTTCCCGTTCAATAAATACGGTTCCGGAAAAAGGAAGGAGTCTTTTGCCGGCATCCGGATTTTCAGGATGATTCTCCGCTTCCAGCATTTCAATTTGATCTTGCGGATAATTGGTGATAATGACTTTGATCGGGTCTAAAACTGCCATAGCTCTTTGGGCCTTCAGATTTAAATCCTCCCTAAGGCAATGTTCCAAAAGAGCAATGTCCACAATACTGTTGGCCCTGGCAACACCGATCCGGTCACAAAAATCCCGTATGGCTTCAGGGGTATATCCTCTTCTGCGGATACCGGAAATAGTAGGCATTCTCGGGTCGTCCCATCCCCGGACATAACCTTGTTCCACCAATTGACGTAATTTCCGTTTACTCGTAACGGTATTGGTAAGGTTAAGCCGGGCAAATTCATATTGTCTTGGTTTATTTTCGGCAATCAACTGATCGACCAGCCAATCGTATAACGGACGGTGATCTTCAAATTCCAAAGTACAGACGGAATGGGTTATATTTTCCAAGGCATCCGATAAAGGATGCGCAAAATCGTACATAGGGTAGATGCACCATTGGTCCCCTGTCCTGTGATGGATCTCATGCATAATCCGGTAAAGAACAGGATCTCTCATATTGAGGTTAGCAGATGCCATATCAATTTTGGCCCGTAAGACCCTTGAACCATTGGGAAATTCTCCAGCCCGCATTCTCATAAATAAATCAAGGTTCTCCCCAATGGACCGGTTGCGGAACGGGCTTTCCTTGCCGGGCTGTGTTAATGTTCCCCGGTATTCTCTGATCTCTTCAGCCGTGAGGTCGCAAACATAAGCTTTTCCGTCCTGGATTAATTTCACGGCAAAGTTGAATAGTGCTTCGAAATAATCCGAGGCATAATACAGTCTGTCATTCCAGGAAAAACCTAGCCAACGGACATCTTCTTTTATGGATTCTACAAATTCCACTTCTTCTCTGCTGGGATTTGTATCATCAAAACGGAGATTACACAATCCATAAAATTCCTGGGCGATCCCGAAGTTCAAACAAATCGACTTGGCATGTCCAATATGGAGATACCCGTTGGGTTCGGGCGGAAAGCGTGTATGTACCCGGCCGTTATTTTTATTCATTTGTAAATCGTCCCGGATGATCGTATGGAGAAAATTCGAAGAAGCTGTTGATGTATTAATAATTGCTACCCCCTAGGAAGAACATTGTATTCTTAATGGTCTTTGTATTATTTTAGTATAGTTGATTTTGGGAAAATAGCAAATCAAAAAATTGTTTTGAAAACCTTCTTTTCCGGAAAATATTTTTTACTTATTGTTTAGACGGTAAATCCTCTCTGCCAGATCCAATAATTCCTTTTTCACTGCCAATTTTTCCAACCATCTGGAAGGAATTTGCTCCAATCCGTAATATGCACCGGCAATTCCTCCAGTTACGGCACCTATCGTATCCGCATCCCCTCCGAGGTTGACAGCCATGGTTAATGCCTCCTCAAAAGAGTCCGTCTGATAGGCGCAATTGATCGCCGCTTCCAGGGTGTGGACAGCATAGCCGGTTGTTTGTATCTGTTCAGTTAAAAGATTGCATTTAAATGGGACATCCTCAGAACCCTCTCTTACTGTCTCTTGAACAGCCGGTTTTAAAGACTTTCCGTTAATAATTCTGCCCACAAGGTCACAATAGAGCACAACACATTCTCCTGCAGCAGGATCATAATGAGTAAGCCGTGATTGCCGTAAAGCCATATGCAGCATTGTATCCCGATTGGTATAATAAGCCAAAACGATAGGAATTGTCCTCATCAGAGAACCATTTCCACCGCTTCTCCCTCCGCTCTGCAGATGGGCTAATTCGGCTACCTCCAGCCATTCCGCTTCACTATCCGTTCCCCGTCTGATTCCTTCCGTGAGAACCCGCCTGCAGATATTTCCGATATCCTTGGGGTCTGTTGCGGCCCAGTCCGCAAAGAAACGGGCGATGTGCCGGACCGGGTTTCCTGGGTCCATTAGTATCCCTTTGGCTACCGCCATTGTCATATCCGTATCGTCTGTAACTTCACCGGGAGCTAATTGCCAATACCCTTCTCCGATCATTTCGGTATGGATTCCAAATTGCCTGCTTATTTCCCCCCTGGTCATAAACTCTACGGTGGCCCCTAAAGCATCCCCAACTGCAACCCCTAGTAAAGACCCCGCTATTTTTGACCAGATTGTCATTATCAGCACCTCTTAAGATAATTCACTACAAATCAATCCCGCAGACAAGAAAACAAACTATTAAATTTCATTCTTTTATTTAAGCTTGGCAAGTCCATTTTTTTCAGCTAGACTATAGTTGAGAACATGGCATCAGGAGGTTTCTATGCTGAAATCAAAAATATTTGGTTCCACGAACCTAACCCTGTTGGAAAAAGAAATCAACCTATGGTTGGAAGCGACAAGCTGGATAAAAGTAAAAAAAATTACCCAGAGCTCAAGTGAGGATAGTACAATCATTTCTATCTGGTATGAAGACCCCGATGTCCCAATTCTGCAAAAATAAGAAATATCCTTTTCTATTCCGGTATAGATACGCCATTGAATCGGATTCGTTCAAAATATTGAAGAATTATCTTCTTTTCTTCTTCTTCAGCATGAGTCGTGGGGAGTACTTTTCCCTTTTGCATCCCGTTCCATCTCACGTAGAGCGTCTGTTCGAATTTCTCATTGATAATAGGATCTTGGTACCGTAAAACGATGACAATGAATTGCGGTTCAACATTGCCTTCATGCGCTTGTTTTTCAATTTGACCCAGACCGATCATTAAGGTTGCCGAGGCATTTTTGGGGATATCATTTACCAGGGCATATTCATCTTCCGCAATTGGTTTTTCCTTAAGATTGGTATTAAAAACCAACGACTTACTCCATAAGTCAACCGCAGGATGTTCTCCCACATTCGTAAATTTGATTTCAAATTGTGGGGATTCGCTATTAAAGACTACAGCCGGTGAATCATAAAAGGTAAAATACGGTCTATTGGCTTCTCTCTCTTCGCGCCAGGCAGATAAGGTAATATATACGGTTATTAATGCGGTAATAGCTAAAATAGCGGTTGCAACAGTAGCTATTATGCTGGTGTAATTCGCTATATTTCCTTTCTTCCGGGACATATTCACACTCCTGTTAGGCATCGCAATCTGATTTAAATATATTAGAAAGGCTGAGAGCTTATGATTTTCTCTTTGCCATACCATCATTCCCGTATTTATTGCAAAAGATTCGCAGCCGGTCTCTCAACCGCACGGTTATATTTTGAGAACCGAAGCAAAAGCCGATAGGTTTAATTTCCTGGTACTAAAAATGAAAATATCCGGAATATATATCGCATAAATGGAAAAACTAGGAACGACATGATGATGCTTATCCCGGTCGAAAAACAGCACTTTTCTATGGTATTTCTTGAAAGGGGCTAAAGCAGAAATGAAGGTACTTTTTCTTCCATTTCTTAAAATACCAACCGGACACCATACAGTAGCCGATGCATTAATCCGTTCACTGGAGCAAAGGATCGACAATGTAGCGTGCAGTAAAATTGATTTTTTTAGTTATGCAGATAAGTTATTGGAGAAAGCATTTCGGATTACTTATCTTACTTGGATGGATCATTCTCCGCAAACTTTTGTTTGGTTGTACAGGAACTATGTGTATCCGACAAAATCAACAAGACATTTTAATTGGTATGAAACAAAATTTTTAGACAAAATGAAAACTCTTATTCACCAAGAACAGCCTGACCTTCTGGTATGTACTCAGGCTTTTCCATCCTTCTTAATTAATCGCTTACGGTTTTATGGTATTGCCACCCCGCCAGTTGTCAATATCTATACCGACTTTTTCGTCAATAAACTTTGGGGAATAGAAGGTATTGATTATCACTTTGTGCCTGATCAAACAATGAAAACGCAATTATTGGCCAAATACAATATCAACCCTAACCGTATAACTGTCACAGGAATACCCATTGACGAATGCTTCCATCCCCGGAAAACCGATAATCATCCCCTCCCCTATCACATTTTAATTTCGGGGGGAAGCGGAGGTCTGGGAGATATAGAAAATCTGGTTTCCGGTCTTCCTGAAGACCAAAATTATTATTTTTCAATCCTTTGCGGAAACAATAAAAAACTCTACAAGGGAGTTTTGTCTCTTAAACAAAACAATGTGAAGCCCCTTGCTTATATTTGTTCCAGGGAAACCATGAATTCGTTATATAATGAGACCCACGCCATCATTACCAAACCCGGGGGCGTCACCCTAAGCGAAGCGCTCTGCAAGCGGCTCCCCATTTTCAGCCATTCTGCTTTACCCGGACAAGAAGAAGTCAATATGGAATACCTTTTCGAAAGAAAACTAATCTATCCCCTGGATGTCTCTATCTCTGTTGCCGATCAATTAAATGCTTTCTTTCAAGATAAAGAGGAGCAGGCACTCTGGAGACAAAGAGCAGATGCGTATATAAGTCAAATTGAGTGCCCTGCCTGGCAAAAAATGATGGATATTTTATTGAAATGTTCCTTATCGCCGCGAAAATATAAACAAACCCCTGCAATTACCCTAAGTACCAGTTAGGAAGTGATTTTCTCATGCGAATTGAAGAATTAACAGGTTTTTTTTCTGTATTGCTTATTTTCTTTATTCTTTACTGTGTAATGCCTGAAGTAGTATTCCATTTTTTAGGAATCGGTTCCTGGAAACGACAATACTCACCTGGTGTAACTTTGACCTTTGATGATGGTCCCGATCCTGTCTACACTCCGAAACTCTTGGAAATCCTGGCTAAGGAAAAAATAACCGCTTGTTTCTTTTTGCTTGGAGAAAAGGTTCAGAAATATCCGGACCTCGTCAAAATGATCGAAAGTCAGGGACACCGCATAGGGTCCCATGGCTACCGGCATCGGCATGCCTGGCTGATGTCTCCGCACAAAACGTGGGAATTGTGGGACAAAAGTATGGAAATTATCCGGAACGTTATTGGAAAAGAACCCGATATTATACGCCCTCCTTGGGGAGGAATGAACCTCTCTCTGTTCCTTTGGAGCCTTTTTAGAAAAAAGAAAATCGTCATTTGGAATGCGATGGGCAGAGATTGGGTTGGCAACAGATCTTGTTCCCAAATTATTAATCGCATTCTTAGAAATACCAAGGAAGGAACCATCATTCTTCTCCACGACAGTAGGGGTGATGAGGGAGCACCGGCAAACACCTTGGCTTGTATTCATGAATTATCTTTGAAAATAAAATCTTCGTTAAAATTGCCTCTCGTACCTCTTACTTTTCCGGAATGGTCCTTATTGAGAAGGATTGCTTTTCGCGTCTGGGAACAATGGGAGCATTTCTATTCAAAAATAAATCATGTCCAAAGAATCAATGAAGAAAATATTTTTCGCATATCTCTCAACCATTATCACGGACCCGACCTTATTAACGGAAATGGTGAACTGTTAGCTTCCAAGGGAGACCTTGTAGGAGAAATCCATTTAGATAACATCCGTTTCCAATTATCGGGGTCCGATCCGCAAAGCATTGGAATCCGTACCCTTAAACTAGTCCGCCGGTCTTTGCCCGATCTGGCAAGGTATGTCTCTTCAGATCCCGAAAATCGGGAGGTAAAGGTATACCTTGGAATAACACTTCTGAACCGCGGGGTTAAAGGTCTTGGCTTTAACGTTCAGGAATATCCCTCTCCAATGGGAAGGATCATTGGATTATGCCAAAAAATCCTGATACGGATCTATCATCCTGCAGGAAAACAACGCCGTACCGAAAGCCTTGGCAACAAACCTAAAATTGTATGGATTGGCAAAGAAGATTTAATTAAAAAATATACGCCGCAAAAAATAATCAGTTAAACTTCAGCTGTTTATTTTTTGTTGAGATTTATGTTATCCTCTTAGGAAACATGATATATTTAAACGGAAATAAAATTGAGGAGGTAAAGATCATGCAGAAACAAGCCGTTGTCATTAATCCAAAGGACAATGTGGCAACAACCGTCGCCGACCTTGCCGCCGGAACGACAGTAAGCTTTTTTGTTGGTCAGGCTGTTGAAAAACTTACCTTGAGTGAAATCATCCCTTTAGGACATAAATTTGCACTGTGTGATATTCGAAAAGGCCAAGAAATTATCAAATACGGTGAAAGCATTGGAAGCGCTCTCGCACCGATTGCCAAAGGCAGTCATGTTCATATTCATAATATCCAGAGCAACCGGGGACGCGGTGACCTCTAGGAAGTGCTGTTCTAATACATTTGATGATGGAGGATGAGACAAACATGAATTTTCAAGGATATTTACGACCTGATGGCAAAGTGGGAATCCGAAATTATCTTGCCGTTATTCCTACTTCTGTCTGCGCCGCCACGGTAGCTTTTCAGATTGCTTCCCAGATTCCCCAGGCAGTGGCTCTGGCCAATCAGCACGGCTGCTGTCAAATTGGTGCTGATCATGAACAAACAGTCAATACGCTCATCGGTCTTGGAAAAAACCCGAATGTCGGAGCAGTCCTTGTCGTGGGTCTGGGTTGTGAAGGCGTTCCCATTGCCAAAGTTGCTGAAGAAATCTTAACATCCGGAAAAAGTGTGGAAACCATTGTTATTCAGGATTGCGGCGGAACTCTCAAAGCTGTTGCTAAAGGAGTCCGATTGGCAGGCCGGATGGCAAGGGAAATCTCCCAATTCAAAACAAAGCAATTCCCTGTCAGCGAATTATGTATGGGCGTAGAATGCGGCGGTTCAGATTTTACCTCCGGCCTTGCTTCCAATCCGGCTGTCGGGTCTGCTTCCGACCTCCTCGTTCAAGCGGGAGGAACTTCTATGCTTTCCGAGACAACCGAATTTATCGGCGCTGAGCATGTTCTGGCCAAAAGGGCTAAAACCCCGGAACTTAGCGAAAAAATTATCCAATTTGTAATAGATTGTGAACAAAGAGCCAAACAGATGCACGTGGATATTCGCGGAAGTCAGCCTACCCCTGGGAATATTGAGGGCGGTATCAGCTCAATTGAAGAAAAATCTTTGGGATGTATTCACAAAGCCGGTCATTCTCCGATTCAAGGCGTTTTAGCTTATGGGGAAATTCCCCATGGAAAAGGATTATTCGTCATGGATACCCCCGGTCAGGATGTCGAATCCATGACGGGGATGGCAGCCGGAGGAGCCACCGTCATGATCTTCACCACCGGACGCGGAACCCCTACCGGTTTTCCTTTGGCTCCCGTGATTAAAATCACTGCCAATGCTGAAACTTATTCGAAAATGACGGACAATATTGATATCAACGCTTCCAGTATTATCTCCGGAGAGAAATCTATCGGTGATGTAGGAAAAGAAATCTTTCAGGAAATCCTTGAGGTTGCCAACGGAAAACTGACCAAAGCCGAGAGCCTGGGTCATAGAGAGTTTGGTATTTATAAGATCGCCCCAACGTTTTAGAGAGACACATTTTGGCTGTTGCTTACGAAGACTAGTCGTTTTTGCAGCAGCCTTTTTTTTATTCGTTTATGTAATTCCGACAAGTACCAAGTTCCCAAACGCGGTGTATCCTTTTAAAAGGCAGCTGCATATATTACTCATATGATAATGATTATCAATTTACTTACGGGAGTGTTTTACATGTGCGGTATAGTTGGCTGGTTGAATTGGAACAGAGACTTGTCTTCATCAGGCAAAGTCATTGACGGGATGGTCGATACTCTTATCCCCCGCGGTCCTGATGCCCGAGGCCAATGGTTTGAAAACCACATTGCTTTGGGACATAGCAGGCTTGCCGTAGTGGACATCGAGGGCGGGAAACAGCCGATGACCAGAACCCGTGCTGCAGGATCTTGTACCATTACTTATAACGGAGAACTATATAATACTGAAGAGTTACGCAAAGAGCTTTTATTAAAAGGATATGCTTTTCAGGGTCATTCGGATACAGAAGTCTTGCTCCTTTCGTACATGGAATGGGGGGTTGACTGTGTCACCAAGTTCAATGGCATTTTTGCCTTCGGCATTTGGGACAGCCGGAATGAATCATTATTTTTAGTCCGGGATCGGATGGGAGTCAAACCATTATTCTATTATCCTCAGACAGATTCGCTGATCTTTGCTTCAGAATTAAAAGCATTGTTAACTCACCCGCAAATTCCCGCTGAAATCAATGCAGAAGGAATTGCCGAACTGTTTATGATCGCACCGGCCCGCACCCCTGGAAACGGTGTCATCAGGAACGTAAAAGAGCTCAAACCTGCCCACTGTCTTTTGATGAACCGCCAGGGAATTCAAATTTGGCCTTACTGGCAGCTCACGAACAAACCGCATGAGGATGATCTCAAAACAACGATTGAAAAAGTCAGATATCTTGTCATCGATTCCATTACCCGGCAATTGGTTTCCGATGTCCCGCTTGGCACCCTGCTTTCGGGCGGTTTGGATTCCAGCATTATCACAGCAATCGCAGCTAATCAATATAAAGGACATAACCAAGTGCTTTCTACTTTTTCCATAGACTATGTAGATAACCATAAATACTTTAAAGCAAATGATTTTCAGCCTAATCCGGACGCTCCTTTTATCGAGAAGATGTCCGGTCATTTTGCAACGAATCATTATGCTTTCTTTTTTGATACCCCTGAATTGATTGATTCTCTCGAAAATGCGGTCTTGGCCAGAGATCTCCCCGGAATGGCTGATGTGGATTCTTCTCTTCTCTTGTTCAGCAGAAAAATCAAGGAAAATGTTACGGTAGGTATTTCCGGCGAATGCGCGGATGAAATCTTTGGGGGCTACCCCTGGTTCCACAGACATGATCTTCAAAACGCCGGGACCTTTCCCTGGGCATCCCATCTGAATACACGGCTTCAAGTGCTTTCTCCCGAGCTTAGTGAACGTATTCATCCTTTGGATTACGTGAATAGGCGCTATCAAGAGGCATTGAAGGAAATCCCCTACTCCAATACAGATCAAGGCGGGGAAAATGTATTTACCCGGGTTGGTTATCTGACCTTAACCAGATTCATGCCGACCTTATTAGACCGCAAAGACCGGATGACCATGGCGGCCGGACTTGAAGTACGTGTGCCTTTCTGCGACCACCGGATTGTGGAATATGCCTGGAATATTCCGTGGGAGATGAAAAACTATCAAGGCAGGGAGAAAGGCCTCTTGCGCCTTGCGCTTGAAGGAATCTTGCCGGAGGAAATTCTCTGGAGAAAGAAAAGTCCATATCCCAAAACCCATAACCCTCAATTTATGCTGGGAGTGAAGGAAAAACTGTTAACTGTTCTTAACGATCCTTCTTCCCCGCTGCGGGACCTGGTGAATCTGAAAAACATCATGACAATTGTTGAAAATCCGGAGTCTAATGCCAATAAACCTTGGTTTGGACAATTGATGGATACCCCAAGGCTCTTTGCGTTCCTCTACCAAATGGATTTCTGGTTAAGAACATACAGAATAAAAATTGTCTAATTTAATATCACTCATAAATACGCTATATTACACATTTGTAAATTTTTTAATAAAATTTTTAATTAAACTTTGATCATTTTTTAAAATATAATAGCCGTCTTGTTTATCAATTAATAGGTCTTTCTTCAGTTCTCTGAGCGCATTATTTACCATTAATCTTGAAGCACCTATCAGATTAGCCAAGTCTTTTTGTGTTAGTTTTAATTTGATTATGATGTTATACCCGTCTTCCATCAACTGTCCGTAATCATGAGCCAATTTGTCTAACTGTTTTCGTAATTTGTCCTTAACTGAAAGGCCTTCGTTGTCTTTAATCCTAAACATGCCGTCATCAAGTTTTTGCCCGAGGTATTTTATCATTTTTTCCGCATAATCCGGGTTTCCCAGAATAACCGTCCTGAAATAGTCAAAGTTGTAGCAACAAACAAACGTGTTCTCAAGTGCGATCGCATCAAAATCGTACTTTGTACTCCAAAAAGCAGACTCCCCAACGCATTCCTTGGGACCAATCATATCCAATATTTTCTCATTACCCTCTAAATCATAATAAACCAATTTAAGCATTCCTGCTTTTACCAAGTACAGATACTTCGCTTCATCTCCTTGATGAAAGAGAATTTGGCCTTTTTTGACATACAACTTTTGTTTTTTCTTCCTTATTTCTCCAATAGACTGATTATTAGTTAAAACTTTAAATACCGGCAATTCTTGAAGGCAAAGTACATATTGCTTCAACAAGATCACTCACTCTCAAATACTAGATAATTGTATATTCGAGATAAAGTAGTAATTTCCTTTTCGTGCTTAGCTAGAGCTTATTTCCTATTGGCCGATCTTATTTTATGATTCCCGTATTCAGTGTCAGAATATACAGTATGAGTGCGAACGATATGAAATACGTTATTGCGAAACAGGTTTTTCTCCATTTTTCTTCTTCCAAATTTTTAATACCCTCCTTTTTACGGAAGCTGACAAATCCAACACTGCTCCAACCGGACAAAAAAAATGACACCAAAATCTATAGATAAAAACACTTGTAAACAGAACAAAGGGCATAAGCAACCATTGCCCCTTATTTCCCTGTAACTGAAATAGTGCCGAAAATGGCTCATAACTTGCTATACTATGGTTATGAAAAAGCAAGGCGACCATAAAGGCCAGCCAGGCTAACGGAAGCCTTATTTTACGTGCCTTAGCGCTTTGCCCGGGACACACCTTGCACCGCACTCCGCCAATTTTGTTTAATCCTTCTTGAATGCCCCCAAATGGACATAAATAATGGCAATAAAAATTTCTCCCCGACAAAAGAGTGCCTAATAACACAACAACTACCAGCAGATGCCAAAATGGGTTCTCCAAAAAAGGAGGGGCATTCCCTGAAAAGAGAGTTGTAAAATTGGCAAAGGTTATCGGGTATTTCTCCCAGAAACCCAGAAATCCAACCGACAGAACTATAATCAACCACCGTAACTTTGCTGATTTTTTCCAAATTGACAGAAAAGTTAAGATGTACAATCCTATCAGGATTACCTCTTCAACGTGAAAAACAGGCTGAGTTTGCTCCGTTACTTCAATGCCCAATTCACTTTGTCCTACCCAGTGGGCTGCTTTCTTAACAGCATTGGCAATCCCCTTTGAAGAGTAAGTAGCACCTGTCACCCGATCAACATCTTCGTTGAGGTTGATCGGATCCAATACTGATTTTCCTTTAAAACTACCAAGATAGTCGTGGGCTATTACTCTTTGTAAAAACAAGGGGGTTTCAAATTGTTCTAAAAGTATCGTTTTAACAATTTTGCCGTACGAATTGATGCCAACCATTACAGTTATAGGGCCTGAGTACCCTGAAGAACTGGCAACCGCTCCATAACCCAATAATTCTTTATTATTTCCGGTCAACTTATACGCTTTATAGACAACTTGTTTTCCTGTTATCTTTTCGTATACGGTTGTTTCAGGCCAAACCTGCTGGAGATTATTCAATACATCCTGCTTCGGACTAAAATTCTGATAAACAACCGTGATAAGAAGAATCAGAAAAGCAGCCAGCGGTAAAAATTTAAACAATAAATTTTTAAAGTATTTAACCACTTTTTTCCCTTGCTTTATACTCGCCAAACTGGTTTCCAACAATCCGAAGATTGATTGGAAACCAGTTTAAGGCTAATGTATTAATTTAATCGAATTAATTTAGGCATTAATTGAATTGGACGGAGGGACAATGCGCTTGCGTCTTAAGTAAAGCTGCCTCATTCCCAATAAAACCAGTAACGCAATTCCCCCAAAAATCAGAGCCGCCAGGCTTGCCGCCCGTGTTTCCCCTTCACCAAGACTATCAACGACAAAGATGCCGCCAAATAAAACCCACAAAATCCATATTATTCCGATAGCATATTCCAGTTTGCTAAAATGAATATTTTTGGCCTGTTTGATTTCCCATAACTTAACCGCCAAAACTCCTAATATGACACCCAAAAGAAAGAGAATCATATTTTAACCTCCCTCATTTTACAACCTCCACGGTGCAAGCCCATCCATATCTCTGGCCGCGGGGTGGGCACCGTAAAACAGGTCATCTAAATTTTTCAGTACTTTGGCACCTACCGGATTTTGCCCTATGACACGTCCGATGGAGTGCACTATATTGTCCGGTTTGGAATAGGGGCAAACGCCGGCACAAACGGCACATCCCGTTATTGTCCGCTGTTTGGTGCATTTTTTCGCATCAAAGGAATAGCGAAGCACTCCGCCTATCATACTCGGTTCGTTATCCAGACTCAGGGCACCTGACGGACAGTTTTCGGCACATTTTTTACATGTCTTGCAAAAATCTTGCAGTCCGAAGTCCATATAATCATCAGCCAGCAAAGGCATATTGGTAGTTACCGCAGACAATCTAAGATGAGCTCCCCAAGGGCTAATCAGCTGTCCGTTTCTTCCGAGTTCCCCTAAGCCGGCAGCTACGGCCATAGCCACAAAATTAAAATCTTCCGTTCCGTTCATGGATTGCGCCCTGGCATCGTAACCCAGCTGGCGAACTACAGTTTCTAGATTTCTGGGAAAAATATCGTCTTCGCCGCATTCCGTGGCCACAGTTACATTGTTGAGAGGCCCTGTTAATGCTTTCAGGCCATAGAGCCCTTCGGCCTTTGCCAAAACAATACAATATTTATACGGGTAAGGCCAGGGTACTTCTCTTCCGTTATCCACTGTGACCCCTGCTCTGGGTCCCCCGCGCAATGATCCCTGAGTTCTTCCTATTTTGAAGAAAAATGGTCTCAAGCTGTCATTAATTTCACATATTCCAACCTGATCAACCCCGAACCATTTAGCAACTTTCTTGATTTTGGCACTCATTACGTCCGGCGGTAATTCCAACTTAGTGGGACTAATGGGTGCGGGAGCCCATTTTCCCCACTCCAGATTAATATGCCAGATATCACTGGCTTGGACGATCGCATCCCCCCACATAACATCTTGGCGCTGCTCTTCGGTTAAAGTAGCCATTAATTTCTTTTTTTCTTCCTGTGCTTCTTTCAGGAGCTGCCCCCATTCCCCGGAATAATCTTTATTGGCTCCATGAATAAAAAATTGGGAGAACCCATGTTCCCTGGCGTCAGGAAAACCCACAGGATTCAAAACTTTCGTTGTCCCTACGTATCCATCCTTTTTGGGAACACGCTTATAAAAGATTTTAGGCATCTCTTTCGGATATTCAATAAGTTGGTTTGCCTTTACCGCTCCTGCGCCACTAGGGTCAGCATTATTTCCTAATGCTGCCAGCAAAGGAGCAGGGGCCGCCAGAGCTGCGCCGGTAATTCCAAGCGTCTTTAAAAAATTTCTTCTGCTCACTGGAGTCTTTTTTTCTTTCACTTTTGCATCTCCTCTCAATTCATTCTTTTTATTTTTATTTTACCACTTCCGATGATCTAAGATGTAAGATTTCTTACACAAAAAAACTCGTCATTCTGTTTTTTTCTGTTAAATTTTTAACAAAATTAATATTAATTTGCTACGATTTGACTTTTTCAAATTTATGTCTGATAGGCTACGAATTTTCTCCGCCAGCGGGTTTATTGCTGAGGATAAATTCTATAACTTTTTCATCGTTTTCTTCACCGATGACATTGTTCAGAAGAAAATCCAGTCCCGGCAATGTACTTTTATTGGAGGACGAAGGAGTTTGAAGCAAATCATCTATGTGGAAATCCTCCAAACGATCTTCCTCTGCAGCATCTTTCTGCAGAGAACCCGTGTCGAAAATATCCTTAGGAGTTGTCCTCTCTGCAGAGAAGGCTTTCAAGGATTTGATCATCTTATCTTCGGAAGATGTCAAAGATGAGTAGCCCAATTCTTCTAATGCCAGTTCGTCTATGGGATTTTCAGTGATACTTTTATCCATTCTGAAAACATTATTTTGTTTTGCCCAGCGGCTTGATGTATTTCTTGCCTCATTCCCCTGCAGGAGCGCTTTTTTTAAAGCAGACTTAACAAAGGCTGTACGATCATCAGGTGAAATCTGTGATAGGACACGCCACAATTCAAAATCCTCATTTTCAGAAATGTAGAGTAAAAGATGTCCTGAAGTTTTCATTCGTTAACATTAACTTTCCTGGTGAGATTATTGACCAAGTTTGCCGCCATAATTCGGAAACCGGTCGCATTGCCAAATTGGGGGTCGTCAATAAGAACTTTATTATCCAAATGCAAGTATTCAAAAACCATTTCCCCGACTTTTCCAGCAACTAAAATGGTATGGATTCTTCCCGCCATCGGCTTTAAGGTCTTCATCACTTCGCGGGAAATATCCGCAGCCAGCTGGGACAGCATCTTTTTCATGACGGGATTAAGGTCAATAGCGCCATTGTTCCATGGATAAAGACCTTTATTGACTCTGAATATCTTGTCCAGTTCTTTATCGTCTGTTTCAATAGGACTGGCATGATTTGCGGTCATTTCCTTCAGCTTTTCGGCCACACCGGCATATGCCCACTGTAACCCTTTTTCAATGCTAAAAGAGTTAGGAGGATCCAGCATAACCCCGTCATAAAATGTCGCAATATCCGTCGTCCTGAAACCGGGGTCTATTACAACCACGTACCCGCCAAATAACTTTTCGTTGACCGGATTCCCGTCTTCATTGAGTGTCTCTTTAATGAACACCCCATAACTCTGGGGCAATACTCTGGAACGCAGAATATTCATGCTTCTGGTCTGCCCTTTAAAAGGACCGGATAAAAAAGTAACCGAGAAAGATCCTTTCAATTCCGCTTCATATTTATCTTTTAGAGGAGCATAAAATTTAACCGGAACTCCGGTGCCAAGATAAATGTTGGTTTTGGGGTACGGCTGGGCAAGGGCCAACCCAACAATTAAGAGAGACATAGCTTCCTCATCCGTTGATTTGTCTTCATCCCAACAGTAATGAGCTTCCTTTGGATTGAGGCTTTCGGCCAGACTGCCCATAAAATAGTGGCGTTCCACACCGGTTGAATTATTCTTCACAATAACATCCAGTGAAGCCACCTGTTTGTCCAGATCGCTGCCCCGCTCCAGACCGGCCCTGCCCAAGGTGGAGAAAATCCTTTCACTGCCGTTACATATCACTGCCGGAAACAATATCTTAGTATCGCCAATATCCAGTTTTATGGCGCCAAAACCAGGATCAGCACCCGCAACGAGAATATCGTTTTCAAACACGCTCTTTCCTCCTTAAATTTCAAAAAATGAGGTTATTTTGACTTTTTCTCATTTAAACTATTGTATACCAAATCCATGCCCTTGGGAAGATTTTGAGCGCTTCAATTTTCTTAATTTTTTAAGGAATAATCTTTTTCCTGAAGGAAGAAAATAATGATTGACCGTAATGCAACTTGCATTAAAACATTATTTTGGAAAGGAGCTCTTTCATGCTTATAAGTATTATCCGTACTGTTATTCTCTATTTAATCATTGTCGCGGTGCTTCGCGTCATGGGTAAGAGACAGATTGGACAGCTGCAGCCGTTTGAGCTGGTTATCGTTTTGATGATTTCGGAGCTGGCTGCCATACCCAGTCAAGATATAGGTATTCCACTTATTGCCGGTCTCCTTCCGGTCCTCATCCTTTTGCTCCTGGGAATAACGATCTCCCATGTGTCACTAAAAAGTGAAAAAGCCAGGGCAATTATTTGCGGAACCCCTACGGTTTTGATCGATAAAGGACACATCCTCGAGGATGAGCTCCGCAAACTTCGATATAACCTCAGTGACTTGCTGGAACAGTTAAGGGTTAAAAATATCCCGGATTTAGCCGATGTTGAATATGCTATCCTGGAAACCAACGGACAACTCAGCGTGATTCCAAAATCCACAAAACGTCCTGCAAACCCGGAAGATCTAAAAATTGAAGTCGCCGGCGAAACGTTGCCCTATACCTTGATCATGGACGGGGTTCTTCAACAGAAAAATTTTACCAAAGCCAACGTCAACATGAATTGGCTGGAACAAGAATTAACCAAGGCAAATATCAAGGACTATAAAAAAGTTCTTATAGCGAGCATCGGGACACAGGGCAAATTATATGTGCAAGAAAAAGCAGATAAATCTTCAAGGGGTGAATGAGAATGCGAGCCACCATAGCAATTATTTTGGGATTTTTAATCTTAATTAGTATTTCTGCCTATTTGGGAATCCAAATTCAACATACCGCACAAACTATTCAGGCAGAATTAAATCAAGCTGAGGTTCTCATTCATTCCAACCGGTGGAATGAAGCTTCCGCACTTATCGATGAAACCTTGGATGATTGGTCCCAGGCCAAACTCTGGTGGGCTATTATACTCAATCACAATACGTTGGATACGATAGAAATCAGTTATGCCCGTCTCCGGCAATATACCCTGAATCAAGAAACTTCTCATTCTCTGGCGGAACTGAACACCTTAATGGTCCTGCTGGAAAACATACCTGAATCAGAATCATTAAGGTTGAATAATATCTTTTAAATTGGATAAACAGATATAAGGAGTGAAGGTTTTGAATTGGCGGAAGTTCTTGTTCAGTTATTGGGAACTGGTCAATAAAAATGAACTCATAGCTTTAGGGGGACAGGTAACGTATTATATTATCCTGTCTTTCTTTCCATTATTGATCTTTGTCCTAACCTTGGCAGGCTACGCAAACCTGAACAGCGAACAGGTTTTTGAAGATTTTAAGTACCTGATACCCTATGAGACCTATCATATGGTTGAAAGCATCCTCTACGAAATTTTTTCTACACGAAGTTTCACGCTGCTGTCTATTGGGATGTTAGGCGCAGCCTGGGCTTCCCTGAACGGCATCAATGCCCTTCTGAGAGGGATGACCAAAGCCTATGGTCTCAAGGAAAAACGTTCTTTCTTCCGGCAAAAACTGATTTCAGTACTGCTGCTTATTATTTTCGTAGTTACTCTTCTCGGTTCTATCAGCCTATTGTTTTGGGGAGAAATGTTTGGTGATTGGTTGTTTCAGTTGTTTGGAGCGACCGGCATTTTCGAGGGGATTTGGCACGATATCCGATTAATTATCCAATTTTTTCTGCTTGTCTTGACGTTTATCATCATCAACAAAACGGCAACAGGACCTTCATTTACCCTTCGGCAGGTCTTTCCCGGTTCTTTATTTTCAGCCGGAGGATGGGTAATCATATCTCTCGCCTTTTCCTTTTATTTTAAACATTTCAACAGTTACACAGTTACCTACGGCAGTATTGGGGGAGGCATGATTCTTCTGCTCTGGCTGTATTGGAGCTGTATCATTTTACTCTTAGGCTGTGCTTTTAACGCAGTCCTGATTTTAAAAAATAATTGCAAGTGATTAAAGATTGGCAAAGTCAATAGTTGCAAAATAATCATCCATGGTTTCTGCTCGCCGGATAAGTTTTACAGACCCATCGGCCTTAAGCAGTAATTCTTTGGACCGGAGCTTCCCGTTGTAATTAAAGCCCATGGCATGGCCATGGGCGCCGGTATCATGGATAACGACCAAGTCCCCGGTATCTATTTTCGGAAGCATCCTGTCTACTGCAAATTTATCATTGTTCTCACACAGGCTTCCGGTCACATCATACCGGTGTTCCGGTGCGGCTTGTTCTTTGCCGGATACCGTAATATGGTGATAGGCCCCATAAACTCCCGGTCTCATTAAATTGGCCATACAGGCGTCCAGTCCAATATAGTTTTTATAGATTTCTTTTTTATGGATCGCTCGCGCAACAAGATAACCGTAAGGACCGGTAATCATTCTGCCGCATTCCATAGCAATCCTCATTGGATCAAGTCCATTGGGAACGATCAACTTCTCATAGACTTCCCTGATCTTGTCCCCCAAATATTCCAAATTAACAGGTTCCTGTTCAGGGCGGTAGGGAATACCAATACCCCCTCCCAGGTTGATCGTTTCAATCCGTACACCCAGCTTCTGCTTAATTTCTACCGCCAATTCAAACATCATCCTGGCCGTTTCCACGAAATAATCCGGGTCAAGCTCATTGGAAATAATCATGGTATGAAGGCCAAAGCGCTGAGCCCCCAGGCTTCTTAATGCGGCATATCCTTCAAAAATCTGAGCCCTGGTCACACCGTATTTGGCATGTTCCGGGTTCCCGATAATGGTGTTGCCCCCCTGACGAAGCGACCCCGGATTATACCGGAAAGAGATCTTTTCAGGAATACCGGCTTCCCTGGCCAAAAAATCAATATGCGTAATATCATCTAAATTAATTAATGCACCAATTTCCCGCGCCTTTCTATATTCTTCCGCAGGAGTATCATTGGAGGTAAAAACGATATCCTCGCCCCGAAGCCCAACTTTTTCAGCCAAAATCAGCTCGGGAAGTGAACTGCAGTCTGCTCCGATCCCTTCTTCAGCCAAGACTTTCAAAATGTACGGATTGGGAGTCGCTTTTACGGCAAAATGCTCTTTAAACCCTTTGACCCAGGAGAAAGCTTTCTGTAAACGGTGAACATTCTCTCTGATAGCCTTTTCATCATAAATATGAAAAGGAGTACCGTATTGTTGCGCAATCCTTGCAAGTTCTTCTGTCGTAAAAGGCAGCTTTTTTTGTACCATAATGCGATCCTCCTTCAAAATAAAAAAAGTTTACGAGGAACGACCCGTAAACCACGAAACTCATCAATAGACATACCCGAAGATATCTATTATTTTCCATGTCCCAGACAGCGCTTCATTCCTCTAAGAATGACAGTCCCATACTTTTTCAGTGTGGGCCCAGCTTAAGTCCCAGCCGGACGTAAGCTTCGGCAGTAATCCCTTTCCGTATTCTTCACCGATTGCCTTCTCCGAATACCTACTCTTGATTACCGCGCCTCTATCCCCGCAAATTCAATTATACAAAGTATATTACCACAAAGTGATTTTGTTTACAACTCAAGGATCATCTCCATCGTGATTTGCATCTTTTACTGCTCAGTCTTCAATATATTCTGCTTTTTTTCTTCTGACCCTTCTGTTTCCGTATCTTTAAATTCACCAAGTTCGGGAAGCTCATGAAGGGATTTAATCCCAAAATGAATCAAAAACTCTTCCGTTGTTCCATAGAGGATAGGCCTGCCCGGTCCGTCTTTTCGGCCAATTTCCCTGACAAGCCCTTTTTCGGCAAGTGTAGCTATGGCGCGGTCAGACTGAACCCCGCGGATAAAATCAATCTCCCCGCGGGTAATAGGCTGCTTATAGGCAACAATTGATAATACTTCCAAAGCTGCGTTGGAAAGCATTTGGGATGGCTGCTTATATAAAACTTCAATGTAACGGGCTATTTCCGGCTTTGTTCCTAACCGATAACCATTTTTCAGTTCAATCAGGATAAATCCGCTGGAAGGGGATGCATATCTTTCCTTTAACACTTCCGCCAGCTCAATCACATTGTCAGAAGAGATTTCAAGAATTTCAGCAAGTTTATGGACCTGCAGCGGTTCTTTGGCCATAAAAAGTAAAGCTTCCAGGGCAGCTATTTCCGTTTCCTGAAAAAGCATTAAACCGACTCCTCATTTATCAAATCCCAAGCCCTGTCCGTTGGAACAATAAAAATGTCATTCCTTTTTTCCCCTTGTTCTGCTCTGATTTTTCCTTCTTTTAATAATTCGAGAATAGCAACAAAAGCAACAACGGTTT
This sequence comes from Candidatus Dichloromethanomonas elyunquensis, assembly GCA_001515265.1. Taxonomy (GTDB): domain Bacteria; phylum Bacillota; class Desulfitobacteriia; order Desulfitobacteriales; family Syntrophobotulaceae; genus Dichloromethanomonas; species Dichloromethanomonas elyunquensis. Next base: position 19,457 of record LNDB01000008.1, on the reverse strand, counting down.
CCGCACGGGTTTTATATCTGAGCAGCTGGATGAATCTCATGCCTTTGGGATTCAGGATCATTCTTCTCATGATATCATCAATCATCATTTCCACAGGAATTTCGTCCACCTGAACGTAATGGACATATTCCCCTTTTTCTACTCTTTTTAGGACTGCATCAAAGGCCTGCATCAATTCATCCATCCCTACCCCCAGCAAAGGATTGGGAGGTTTCAGTTTAGCAATGAACTCATCGAGATCAATTTCCCTGAAATACCTGTTACCTGAAGATTCGGCCCTTGAGCCCAAATAAACGGCCATCTCCTTAAACGCTCTGTAAGCTATGAGTCTTTCCACTAAATCTTGTTTCAGTTCTTCTTCCAGTTGAAGGTCTTCTTCCGTCTTTTGCGGTTTGGGAAGCAGCTGCCGGGATTTCAGATGCAGAAGCTGCGCGGCTAATACCAAAAACTCGGATGTAATATCCATATCCAGTTCTTCCATCTTTTTGACCGTGGCAATGAATTGATCTGCTATTACAGCAATAGGAATATCATAAATATCTACTTTGTTTTGCTGAATCAAATGCAGAAGAAGATCCAAAGGTCCTTGAAAGGCAGGAAGTTCCACATAAGGGGTTTGTTTAGCGGCTTCCATAGAGACCCATCACTTTTCGTACTTCATTCATGGTATCAGAAGCAGTTGCTCTCGCCTTTTCAGTGCCTTCCTGAAGAACGCTTTCCACTTTTCCTTCCTCTTGCCAGAGTTTCCTTCTTTCACGATAAGGGGCTAAAACCTTATCAATATTTTCGGCCAAATACTTTTTACAAGCAACGCAACCTATTTTTCCGGCCTTACAGTCCCGTTCAATCCGATCAATGTCGGGAGAATAAATCTTATGGAATTTTGAAACCACGCATACTTCCGGGTGTCCCGGATCATCTTTACGAATTCTTTGCGGATCGGTAATCATTTGTTTTACCCTGAAGCCAATTTCATCCGTAGAGGCAGTTAAAGAGATCGCATTATTGTAACTTTTGCTCATCTTTCTGCCGTCAACCCCCGGCAAAAGCGGAACTTTCCCGATGAGGGCCTGAGGTTCGGGAAACACCCCGGAATAAAGATAATTAAATCTGCGGGCAATCTCCCGGGACAATTCGATATGCGGAACCTGATCTTCCCCAACGGGGACGGCACTGGCCTTATAGACCAGTATATCGGCGGCCTGCAGCAACGGGTAACCTAAAAAGCCGTACGTATGCAAATCTTTGCCGTCTTCTCCGAGCTGCTGAATTTGATCTTTATAAGTCGGGACTCTCTCCAGCCAGGACATCGGCGTAAACATAGAGAACAGCAAATGCAGTTCAGCGTGTTCTTTCACCTGGGATTGAATAAAGACAGCGCTTTTTTGGGGATCAATTCCCACGCTCAGCCAATCCAAGGCAATTTCTTTGGACAGCGCTTTAAGATCCAGTTTGTCTTCATATCCTGTAGTCAGGGCATGCCAATCCACGATTGAAAAATAACATTCATATTCATCCTGAAGCACCACCCAATTCTGAAGAACGCTCAAATGTCCGATATGAAGTGATCCGGTTGGACGCATTCCGCTTAGAATTCTTCGTTTCATTCGATTAACTCCCTTCCAGTACTGAAAATATGATCTACGTATTTCTTTTCTTCTTCAATAGAAGTTATCTTGCCTTCAAGCCAAAGGCTGCGAATTTTCCGCAGCGTTTTCCCTATTTCAGGGCCTTCTTTCATTCCTGATTCCATCAGTTGGATTCCCGTGATTTCCATATCTACTTGAGCTGCGGCTTGTAAATATTGCCGGATACCCTGTTCAAATTCTTCGTGGCCCGACAACACTTCGACAAGGTTTCGGGGAGCCGCCATCAATACCTCGTCTATTTTTGTTAGATCCGAGATTCTCACTCTTAGTTCCTGGCGCAGCCGCAAGTATTCAATTGTGTTTTTATGCAGATTCTTATTAATCTTCAATCTTGCCAGGATTTGATTTACTCCTTGGTCGTCAATAGATTTAAGGCTCATCAACCATCGTTTTTCGAGAGGCCAAGCTGCGGTTTCTTCTTCCTTATGATAATTCCAGGGAAAGTCCTGACCAAACCACGCCCGAAAAACGCCATATTCTATTAACTTTCTGCCCATCTTTTGATAATGCCGTTCCTGGTAAACCAGCAGGAGTTCTTCAGTAAACCTTTCCGGACTGATTTTGGCAAATACATCGGCCTCTAAGGCGATGCCTATAGCATCTCCGGTATTCTTTGCCAGTTTGAATCCATAGCGTTCCGCAAACCGGATTGCTCTCATAATCCTCATCGGATCATCGATGAAGCTTAGATTGTGAAGGAAGCGGATCTCCCCTTGCTGCAAATCTCTAAAACCGCCATAGAAATCGATGACCTCTCCAAACCGATCCCGGTTTAAACACATGGCCATGGCATTAATCGTAAAATCCCTTCGGAACAAATCATTTCTTAGAGTAGATTCTTCTACCGTTGGCAATGCCCCCGGATAATCATAATCTTCTCTTCTGGAACCGGCAATATCAAAATGGGTTCCATCATTCATGACTATCTTAGCAGTTCCGAAAGGCTGATGGTAGATCATCTTCTTGGGGAAAAGTTTTTCATGGAGCTGTTTAGCGAAAGCGATACCGTCTCCCTCCACCACAATATCAAGGTCTGCCATCGGTACCCCCAGTAGCAAATCCCGAACAAATCCTCCCACAAGATAAATCGGCTCATCCATTAATGCCGCAACATCTTTGATGATGATAAGCGCAGACTTCAAGTCTTCCGGCAAATTATTGATTAATGCCAAAGTGTCTTCCCTGCGGGCCAAACTTCTTTCCCTGGCCAGCAGACTGGTTGTGGGCACAGCTCTTCCATAAATCAAACGTAAGATATCCGATCTGGATACAATTCCCACCAGGTGCCCATTTTCCACCACAGGAAGTCTGCCGATATCGTGAAAAACCATCAGTTTTTGTACTTCCTCCCACGCAAGATCCGGATTCACCGTCACAACATCTTTGGTCATAAATCCCTTCGCAGGCGCGTGCTGAAGTCCATGTTTTAAAGCCTTATCCACATCCCTGCGGGAGATGATTCCCACCAGCATGTCGTTTTCCACAACCGGAACGCCGGTATGTCCATACTTTAAAAGTATTTTTCCTACTTCTTCCATGGTCGTATCGGGGTAAACCGTTTTTACGGGGAAACTCATGATATCCCTGATCTGACTTGGTCTTGCCATACGCTTTTGGATTTCTTCGCGCAGCCGGCCCATAACCTCATGCAGATCCCCTTCCTTAATAACGGCTGAAGCAGCTTTTTCATGTCCCGATCCGCCAAATACGCCGACTATCTTGTTCACGGGAAGTACATTTCCTCTGGATCTGGCGACAATATGCACCCTGTTTTCCATTTGGGCAACAATGAACCAAATATCGGCGCTTTCTATTTCGCCGATTCTCTGGGCCAATAGCGCCAAACCTTCTACAAAGTCCTGCTGCTCCGCAAAAGTTATGTAAACCGGGGTTCCTTCAAACAATTCCGTGCTCCCGTTATCCAACAAGAGTTGAAAAAGGTCCATTTGTTCACTGGAAAGGGGTTTCCGCAAATATTCCGCAACAACCCCCAGCTGAGCTCCCTGGTCAATGAGGTAAGCAACAGCCATGACATCCCGGGAAGTCGTATTTTCAAATAGGAGACTGCCCGTATCGTCATAGATTCCCAAAGCCATAAGTGTGGCATCAAAACTGCTTAACCTTAAACCCATATTCTTGATTTTTTCCACAAGAATAGTCGTACAAGCCCCTACCATTGCAAAAGTATGTTTTTTTTCCACAGATCCTTCGAAAGGGTGATGGTCAATAATTTCAATGTCTGCTTCGTTGAGATGATCAAGAATATTTTTATTTCCTACCGAACGGCTCAATTCATGAGTATCAACAAGAAATATTTTTTCAACCCTGCCGGTATCAATATCTTTTAGCTTCAATAAGGGCAGGTGTTCCTTGGTTAAGGCGAGAAAGTCCTGGACATAAGAATTATTCTTACCTTCAATGACCAAAGCTGCATCAGGGTATATCCTCTGAACAGCAACCATAGAAGCTAAGGCATCAAAATCCAAATAGCGGTGTGATAGGATGATCTTCATGGGACTCCTCGCAGCATTCGCCGAAAATAGGCATTTACCATCAATTCCACGATAAATTATATCATTTTAGGCAGAACAAAACAAAGGGACTGTTAGCAGTTCTGCAACAGCCTCCGCGATATATGGACATCATTGAATACAATTACAGGCGCTTATTGATCTCATTCATTGCCGTATCAATTGCTGCCTGAGGCAGACCTTCTTTCTTCAGACGATGATCAATTGCCTCCATCCAAAAACCGCATTTGTCAGCCATCTTCCGAAAGGCTTTGGCATTGGTTTTAGACTGGTGGGAACGGGTCTCGGCGTTTGCTTTAACAATGCTGCAGATGAATCGTGCTTTCAGACAAGTGCCCTGATCCATTTCATTATATTCAGCATTGAGTTGACCGATGAAACTCGAATAATACGTTTTAAATTCTTCAAATGATATCTCTGAATCCATGTGAACATATTCTTTAAGTGTAGTAAGTTTTTCTTCCATAGCAACCTCCGTCATTTTGATACCTCGTTTATTATAGATGCAAAGTTGTCAATTGGAAACAAAAAAAGCATCAGTGAAACTATAAAAATTGAATTGATCCTTTATAGGAAAATAATTCCACTTTTGTATCAATGCCCCAATTCAAACAATATACTGAAGATAGCTCCAATAAAAGAGGGGGACAATGAATGAGGAACAACCCAATTTGCAAGTATAATTATCCCACACGTGCTTCCCAATGGAACACCTATTCAAATTATCCTGCTTCAATAGGCAATCCTTATGTTATGTCCCCGCAAAGACCTTATCCGCAGTTATTTCCGCAAAAAAACACCTTGAACTACCATCCTGCGTATCAGCCTCTATTTCCAGCGGCAAGTTCAAATATCGTTGCCGCCCCCAGCCTCCCCTTCCCTCCTGTCTATTCATACACCGTTCCTCAGGTTGTGAACTCGCCTTTATACCAAGCTCATTTTGACAATTCCAATAATCTGGAAAAAATTCTTATTGCCATCCTTATCTTAGTGTCTTTAGATCTGATTGTTGTCAGACCTGCTAAAGAGCAGCAGCTTATCCTCTCTATGAAAGAATAATGTCTTTCACGATGGGTTTGGTCTTTGCTGAGGCTGTCTGATCCGGTCTTTTGATTTCAAGATGCTTGGCCTTTGATTGGCAATGGGAACCGGGTTTCTTACCAAAATTGTTTTTAATGCTTTAAAATCAAGCGGGATAAGAGGCCAAAGATAGGGTACGCCGAAAGAATTGGTCCGCCAAAGCAAAAAGAATACCAATAGAACACCAATCCCCAATCCCCAGAAATTGAACAACCCTGCGGCCAAAACCAGAAATATTCTGACCAGCCTATTGGCCTGTGCCAGTTCATAACTGGGTGTTGCAAACGTACCTACTGCAGCGATAGATAAGTACATGATGATTTCCGGAGTGAAGAATCCCACTTTAATAGCCACATCTCCCATCATAAATACCGCAATTAAACCCAAGGCGGTGGCTAACGGGGATGGTGTATGAATCGCTGCCATACGCAGGATGTCAATGGCAATATCCCCGGTTATGGCTTGAAAGAGAAGGCCGACCTTAGCTGGTTTTTCTATGCCGATGAATTGGAGGGAATGCGGTAAAAGCTGAGGATTAAGGGCGCACGCCAGCCATGTGGGTAATAGAAATATCGAAGCAATTATGGCAATAAATCTGACCCACCGCAAATAGGCTCCGACAACAGGCTCCTGCCGGTACTCCTCGGCATGCTGGACATGATGCCAGAACGTACAAGGTGCAATAATTACACTCGGGGATGTATCGACCAGAATGATGACGTTGCCCTCCAGCAAGTGGATAGCCGCAACGTCCGGACGTTCAGTATACCTTACCCTGGGATAAGGATTCCAAAACTTGCTGCCAAGAATGAATTCTTCAATCGTTTTTTCGGCCATGGGAATGCCGTCAATCTTAATATTTTTTATCTCTTTCTCCATATAGTCTACCATTTTCGGATTCGTGATATCTTCAATGTAAGCGATACATACGTCTGTCTTGGAACGGCTTCCGGCCTTAACAAGTTTCATTCTTAACCCGGGGTCCCTCAGCCGACGGCGAATCAGATTGGTATTAAAAACCAGTGTCTCTGTAAAACCGTCGCGGGAACCCCTTGTAACGCGTTCAATATCCGGCTCTTCAGGCATTCGTGCCGGATAACTTCTTACATCTACGATAACGGCTTCCTTTTTTCCTTCAATCAAAATCGCCATGGTGCCTGACAAAACAAAATAAATGACTTCATCCATTGATTCAACCTCAGAAACTTGCAAATCAACTATTTTTGATTTCAGTTTATCCAAAGCGTTGACAGCCAGCTCGGATTTTTCGATCTCTGCAAAAGTTTCCAGAATGAGATTGGATGCCGGCCTTCCCACCAAGCCGTTTACGGAATAAATAACTATTTTTTTACGGGCGACATTCATTTCCCGGACAATAATATCAAAACTGTCCGGCACCCCTAATTTTTTATTTAGATAAGTGATATTTTCCTCATAGTTTTTGGAGATAGCAACATTGGCTTCAGCTGTTTGTGACATATTTTCCATTATCCTTTCGGATTAAATACGACTGCGACCAGATAACCGAATAGGATTGCAGCGGCAATTCCTACGGCTGCAGCCTGAATTCCCCCGGAAAGAGCTCCAAGGAGTCCATTGGAACTGGCACCTTCCATAGCCCCTTTAGCCAGGGTATATCCAAAACCTGTCAAAGGAACGGTTGCGCCCGCCCCTCCGATTTTGACCAGGGGCTGATATAAGCCTAATCCTCCTAAAATCACGCCGGCTGTTACAAAGCTTACCAAAACATGGGCGGGAGTAATATTGGCTTTTGTCAAATCCATTAATAACTGACCGGCAACACAAATTAAACCGCCGATGATAAAAGCTGGAATAACATAATTATACATTTTAGTTACCTCACCGGTTTATTTTTCAATACATACCGCATGACCTATGGCAGGCATGGATTCACCCTGCTGGGTTGAAAGGGAACTATGAAGAGAACCGCTTCCGATCAGCAGGACTTTATTCAATTCACCGCTTGTCATTCTGTTCAGAATATCTCCGGTTAAGACCACTGCTGAACACCCGCAGCCGCTTCCACCTGCGTGGGTATCCTGCTCAGTGCTGTAAATCATTACTCCGCAGTCAGAAAAGTTATTGATATTTAAGCCGCTTTTTTTTAAGATATCTAAAACTAACTGCAGACCGACCGACCCCAGATCACCGGTTACAATAAGATCATAAAAATCCGGGTGCCGGTTTAAATCCTGGAAGTGGTTAAGGATTGTATCCGCTACTGCTGGTGCCATAGCGGCTCCCATATTCCCCGCATCAGTCTCTCCGTAATCAAGAATCCTCCCAATGGTTGCTGCAGTAACCCTGGGTCCTTGTCCGGAATCTCCTAAGAGAACAGTCCCCGCTCCGGTTACTGTCCACTGCGAATACATGGCACGCTGGCTGCCTTGCTCGGTAGGCAGCCGGTATTGCCTCTCTGCTGTATCATGATGACTTGAGGCGCCACATAACGTCTTAGACGCAAATCCTCCGTCAATTAACATGGATCCGAGTGCGATTGACAAAGCCATCGTGGAACATGCTCCATAAAGGCCAATAAAAGGAAGACCCATTTGCCTTGCTGCAAAATTGGAAGAGATAATCTGATTCAACAGGTCTCCTGCCAGGATATAATCTACCGAATCCGATGGAACATTGACCTTTTCCAGCGCCCCCCGCATTGCCCGTTCCAGTATTTTGGCCTCTGTCCTTTCCCAAGATTTTTCTCCGTCATAGGTATCGTGAAGAATCACATCAAAAGAACCCTTGAGGGGGCCGTCTCCTTCCTTGGGTCCAACCACATTGCAGCGGGAAAGAATTACCGGCGGATTCTGAAAAGTAACCGTTTGGTTTCCGCTTTTCTTGGAATTCATTTCTTCATCTCCTTTTGCTGAAAGGATTACTTTAGTAAAACAGAAACAATTCCTACGATGATGGAACTTACTATCCCATAGACAAGAATGGGTCCAGCTACGGTAAATAATTTTCCGCCTACCCCAAAAACATAACCCTCCCTCTTAAATTCGAGAGCCGGAGAAACCATGGAATTGGCAAAGCCGGTAACCGGGACAATTGCTCCCGCTCCCCCCACTTTTACCACCTCGTCATAGACTCCCAACCCTGTCAAAAGCGCTCCGACCAAAATAAGGGTGGCGGTTCCTGCAATTTGAGCTGAAGCCTGGGCCAATCCCAGGTACATCACATAAAAGTTGATAATCATTTGACCGATACTGCAAATGAAACCTCCCACCAAAAAAGCCATAATAGTATTTTTGACTAAAGTGGGCTTAGGGGAAATTTTTTCGGTCATTTGTTTGTACTCTTCCGGGGTAACGTTGATAGTGGGAGGACGCAGATTGGAATTTGGCACGTTTATCACCTCTTTTTTTGATCTATAATTCTCCATTAATTTTCACAAAATTCCACATAACACTATCATTATTTGATTTTTATTTTTTATTTATGCTTATCAGGCATTCTTTTCGGAGTTTAACTACAGAGGAAAAATTTGGGTCATGTCGAACAGTATTTTAAATACCTTTATGGTTGGGAGCGTGATGATCAATGAAAAAAAAGGTTGAACGGCAGACACTCCATCTCTATATCGAAGGCGAGTTGGACATGAAAAATGCCAATGAGTTGAAACAGCTCATTGATATGGAAATCGATAAAAAAGGAATCCAAACGGTAATTCTGCATATGCAGGATCTAAAATTTATCGATAGTTCAGGGCTTGGGGTAATCTTAGGCAGATACAAAAAATTATTACCCTTAGGGGGAAAGGTAATCATTACTAACACTCCCCCCCATCTTTATAAAATCATGGAATTGTCCGGTTTGCCTAAAATTATTGAATTTTTACCGGAAGAAACCACGATATAAAAACTTGCCTCACCATCGAATAAATAGAAAGGGGAAAAATAATGAAAGTAAATAAAATGAATTTTACATTTTCCAGTGTTCCGGAAAACGTGACTATTACCAGGATGCTTGCTTCAGCTTTAGGTGCCCAATTAGATCTAACCATCAATGAATTGGAAGAACTGAAGGTAGCAGTTTCCGAAGCTGTCTCGAATGCCATCATCCATGGGTACAGCAATCATCCGGACTGTTTTGTAACCTTGGAATTTGAAGCTACAGACGAAAAATTACTGATTGATGTGATTGATAACGGCTGCGGTATACCGGATGTCAAACAGGCAATGCAGGCATCTTTTTCAACGGATCCCGAAAGAATGGGACTCGGGTTTATTTTTATGCAATCTTTTATGGATGAATTACGAGTACAGTCTGAAGTTGGGAACGGAACCAGGGTATCTATGGTGAAATACCTCAAAAGCAACCATTCTTCCTCTCATTAAGAGGGAGGTAGAAAAATGATTCAAAGACTATCAGATATGAACCTTCCGAGGTTTCCTTTACTTTCCGAAAACGAAATGATGGATCTTCTGAGAAAAGCTCAAAAAGGAGATATAGAAGCCCGGGAGCGTCTTGTCAATTGTAATCTGAAACTAATTTTTAACTTGATTCAACGGTTTGCTCACCGCGGTTATGAATTGGAAGACCTGTTTCAAATTGGAACAATCGGTTTAATTAAGGCCATTGATAAATTTGATTTTTCCTATGGCGTTAAATTTTCCACTTACGCTGTTCCGATGATCATTGGTGAAATCAGAAGATTCCTACGGGACGACCATCCGATTAAAGTACCCCGCTCTTATAAAGAATTGGTTTATAAGATCAACCGGTCGCGGGATAAATTGTCGCTAGAATTAAAAAGAGATCCCACCATCAATGAGATCGCCGCTGACCTCGGCATTGACAGTGAGGATGTAATTATCGCCTTAGAAGCAGTGCAAAGCCCGACATCCATTCACGATACCCTTTACCAGGATGACTCTGACCCCATCTATGTGCTGGATCAGCTTCCTTTAGATAAAGAAAACAACCCGGGATGGTTTGAAAAAATCGCTTTGAAGGAAGTCCTGGATAAGCTTCCGGAACGAGAAAAACGCGTTCTCCACTTGCGATTCTTTGAAGACAAAACTCAAAGCGAAATCGCTAAAACCATGAATCTTTCTCAAGTTCAAATATCAAGAATTGAACGCGCCGCTTTACACCGGCTACGGCAAATTCTCAGTGAAGAAACTAAAGACTAATGCCTATCGGGCATAAAGGGGAGACATCCCGTATGAATACTGAATGGTTCTCTTCATCATTTCAAAGAACCCTGCTTTGTCTACATTTTCTTTGGCAATAAGATCAATCTTACCCAATTCTTCCTGTCCGCAATGAATAATAATTTCACCAAGTTTTTGTCCTTGAGCAACCGGAGCGTTGACCTGCTGCGTTAATTTGATTTCTGTCCAGCAATTTTTATCTTTACCTTTTTCTACACATACACCTATAGGGGTCTGTGCTACAAGTTCGACTGTCGGTTTTGAACCCTTATTAATAACGATTTCACCTTGCTTGGAATCTGCTGGAGCAAATTCCTTATACATATATTTGGCAAAACCATAATTATAGATTTTCATAGACTCAGAAAAGTGTCCCCGGGCATCGGGTATCCCCATAACTACACAAATTAGTCTTAAACCGTCTCTTTTCACGGTTGAAGCTAAACAATACTTCGCTTCCTGTGTCCAACCGGTTTTAAATCCATCGGTTCCTTCGTACCACCACAAAAGTTTATTGGTATTCCAGAGTTTAAATTTCCCATTTCGAAGGTCATATTCTTTCATCGAAGTGAATTTTGTGATCAAGGGATGTTTCAATGCTTCCCTTCCTAATAGGGCAAGGTCAGAAGCACTTGTATAATGCCCTTTGGCAGGGAGCCCATAGGCATTGACAAAATGGGTATTTTTCATGCCTAATTCCTGGGCTTTTTTATTCATCGCTTCCACAAATTCTTCATGAGAACCATAAAGGTGTTCGGCTACTGCTACACAAGCATCATTTGCGGAACCAACCGCTATCGAAATAAGCATTTCCTCTAAAGAGAACTTTTCGCCGGGTTCCAGATAGATTTGCGATCCTCCCAAGGAACAAGCATTTTCACTGGCGGTGACTGTATCCTTAAGCTTTGCTTTACCGGACTCTACCGCCTCTACCGCCACCAGCATAGTCATGAGCTTGGTAACGCTTGCGGGGGCCAGCTCTTTATGAGACTCTTTTTCATATAAAATTTTACCTGTTGCCGCATCTATTAAAATAGCGCTTTCTGCAGATGTTTCGATATTTGCGGCCTTAATAGGCGGTACATTACAGATTAAGAAACACGTACTAACAAAAAGTACTATAAATGATCTTAATCGGAGTTTAAGCATACCTAAAACCTCCTGAATAAAAATTTGGTTGTTTTAGTATGCCCTTGTTAACTTGTTTTATATTAAATTTTTTGATATCTTCCCGGCACTTTTTTTTCTTTCCACCCATGCCAAAAACAGGGATGAAGATAGGCAAACGGTTTTTGATAGTACTTATGTTTTAAAACACACCCCCGGATGATTTCAATACCGTTTTCCTGGCACCGGGCATCAAGTTCCGGTGTCCAATTTTTTTCTTGAAACCATATGTATTTTGCCCCGCTTTCTATTGTTTGAGATACAATATCCTGAAGGTACTCGGGACGCAAACAGGGTATAACCACCTCAATTTTCCCTTGCAGGCTCGGCAAATCCGGATAAATTTTACTGCCCTCAAACCTTGCCAATTCAGGAGCCACCATAAAAACCTTGCATCCGAAATCTTTAAGGGCATGCCAGACTTTCCAGGCATGACGGTGTCTTTGCAGCCTGTCGGCATTGGCCAAGATGGCATAACTCATGCTTGTATCAAGAGCACCTGTCATTTCATAAACTTTTAATTTCTTACCGGTCATGATCGCCACTCCTGTCTTATTATTTTTTGGCGTCTCAGAAATAATTTATGATCGTGATGCCTCTGTCTTGCCTCAAAAGTAAAAAAAGAGGCTGCCCTACTTTTAACAGCATTTTGTTCAGCAAATCGCTTACGCTCTTGTTGTCATCTTTTGTTTATTTTAAAATCACTTGGGCCACAATCGGTTTATGGGATACTGGTTGGTCCTTAATTCGTACTGCGGTTTTTAATAGGTCTGCAACCAAACCGGCCTTCTCCGCATTGGAAGTATACAATTCAAAGACGGTTTCACCTTTGCGGACATAATCCCCGCTCTTTTTTTCCAAACAAATACCTGCTCCCAAATCGATACTGCTCTCTTTCGTTTCTCTTCCCGCTCCCAGGTTCATTGCACAAATTCCGATCACACGGGCATCCTGATTATGAATAAACCCATTTTTCTCCGCTTTTACTTCCAGCCTGATGGGGGCTAAGGTGAATTGCTTATTAGCCACGGCCGCGGTATTCCCGCCTTGTGCTTCCACGAATTCCAGGAATTTTTGCCAGGCCCTGCCCTTCTCCACATTTTCTTCTAAAATCTTGCGGGCTTCATCTCTTGTTTTGGCCTTCTTTCCGAGGACCAGCATCCAGCTGGCAAGTTCATAACTCACTTCCATCAGGTCAGCAGGCCCATTCCCCTGCAGCGAGTTTACCGCTTCAAGGACTTCAAGACTGTTACCCACTGCCTTTCCTAAAGGTTGATCCATATTGCTGAGAATAGCTACCGTTTCTCTCCCCAGATTCCGGCCGATGCGGACCATGGTTTTGGCCAGAATCTTCGCTTCCTTTAGCGAACCCGTAAAAGCACCTGAGCCGTACTTAACATCCAGGACAATTCCCCTGGCACCGGAAGCTATCTTTTTACTCATAATCGAGGAAGCAATTAGAGGAATAGAATCCACAGTAGCCGTCACATCCCGTAAGGCATAAAGCTTTTTATCTGCCGGCACAAGATTTCCGGTTTGCGCTGTAACAGAGAGCCCGATACGGTTCACCTGTTCCAAAAAATCCTTTTGTTTCATTTCTACTTGAAACCCGGGAATTGACGAAAGTTTGTCAATGGTCCCTCCGGTATGCCCTAGACCGCGGCCTGACATCTTGGCAACAGGGACACCGCAGGCGGCTACCATGGGACCGACAATCAGTGTCGTCTTATCACCCACCCCGCCTGAGCTGTGTTTGTCTACAAAGGTTTTGCCGGGAAACGATAACTCCACCTGGTCCCCGCTTTGGGCCATAGCCATGGTCAATTCTGCGGTTTCCTCTGCTGTCATGCCCTTATAGTATATTGCCATAGTCAACGCGGACATTTGATAGTCCGGTATGCTCCCTTGAACATAACCCCGAATGATAAACCGGATCTCTTCCGGAGATAAAACCAGACCATTTCTTTTCTTTTGAATTAATTCCACCATTCTCATCTTTATAGCCACCTTAAGATTTTACTCATGAAGTCCTATCCGGTTAAAAGTTAATCTAAAATTTGAATAAGCTCCCGCACAAAGTTCACGAAGGTTTCACCAACCCGTTCGGTTGTTTCAATCACTTCGGCGTGGCTTAGTTTTTTGGCTAGGATTCCTGCTGCCATGTTGGTTACGCAGGAAATTCCCAGGACTTTCATCCCTCCGTGATTAGCGGCAATCACTTCGGGCACTGTGGACATTCCCACCAAATCTGCCCCGATGGCCCTCAGATAGCGGATTTCAGCGGGAGTCTCATAGCTTGGACCGCTTACCCCGGCATAGACTCCCTGAAGGATGGGCAGTTTCATCTTTTCCATGAGCCCGAGCGCCCTTTGTCTCCAGCCTTCATAATAAGTATCGCTCATATCCGGGAATCTGGGTCCCAGAGCGGAAATATTGGCTCCCCGCAGGGGATTAACCCCCACAAGATTAATGTGGTCTTGAATCAAAACCAAGTCTCCGGCTTGGAATGCTGGATTAATTCCTCCTGCGGCGTTAGTAACCACAAGGCTTTTCATACCCAACGTCTGCATAAGGCGAACAGGAAATGTCACCTCATGCATCCCGTAGCCTTCATAATAATGAAAACGTCCCTGCAAAACCATGACTTTACGTCCCGACAATTTCCCGAATATGAGATTTCCGGAATGCCCTTGAACGGTTGATACGGGAAAATGAGGAATTTCCCGATAGGGGATGACAATGCTGTCTTGTACCAAATGGGCCAGCTTTCCCAAACCCGATCCGAGAATAATACCCAATTCCGGTATTTCAAGCAATTTCTCAATTACACATGCCTTGGCTTCATGCAGTTTTGCCACAAAAGTCTCTTCTGATATCATCTTTCATTCCTCCTTGTCTAAAAAATGTTTTTAGTTAGTTCATAAAAAAAGCTTTTACCCTGTAAAGGAGGTTTTACAGAAAGGGCTTCGGCAATCGTAGCGCCCACATCGGCAAAGGTCTCCCTAACCCCCAAGTTGATTCCCTGGTTGATCTCTTTTCCGTATACGAGTAAAGGTACATATTCCCGGGAATGATCTGTGCTGGATGTTGTCGGATCACAACCATGGTCGGCGGATATCAGCAAGATATCCCTGTCTTGTAAAGATTCCAGAATCAATGGTATTTTTGCATCAAACTCTTCTAACGCCTGCGCATACCCCTTCGCGTTGTTGCGATGTCCGTAAACCATATCGAAATCAACTAAATTGGTAAAAATGAAACCCGGCTCATTCCTTTTCAAATACCGCAGTGTCTTCTCCACGCCGTCCATGTTCCCATTGGTTGGGACAGTTTCGCTGATTCCGCGGCCGGCAAAGATATCATTGATTTTTCCGGCAGCCATCACTTTCTGACCGGACTCGACAATATGATCCAATAACGTATCTGCAGGGGGTACGATGGAAAAATCATGCCTGTTGGCAGTTCTTTGAAAACTCCCGGCTTGACCTATAAAAGGCCGGGCGATCACCCGGGATACGTTTAATTCTCCTGTAAGCATTTCCCTGGCGGTGCGGCACATTTCCATTAAATCAGTCAGAGGAATAATTTCTTCATGTGCTGCGATCTGAAAAACGGAATCAGCTGAGGTATAAACGATAGGTTTTCCGGTTCTGATATGTTCAGAACCAAGTTTTTCGATAATCTCTGTTCCCGAAGCAGCAATATTACCTAATACGCCCCTGCCGATTCGATCTTCAAAATCACGGATAAATTCTATGGGAAAACCTTCAGGAAAAGTGGGAAAAGGCTGTTCGGTAACCAACCCCATTTGTTCCCAATGACCTGTCGTAGTATCTTTCCCTTTTGATTTTTCAGTCATTTTACCGTAGCAAGCCAAAGGCTGCATTACAGGTTGGACATAGGGAATGTCGATGATGTTCCCTATCCCCAGTTTACTGAGATTGGCTATATGAAGTCCTCCGACTTCCTTAGAAATATTGGCCAGGGTATTGCTTCCCTCATCCCCGTAATCCTTGGCATCCGGCAATTCCCCAATCCCTACACTATCGATAATGATCAGTACGACCCTATGTACCATGTTCAGTCTCCTCCTTTTTTGGCCCTTGGATGAGCTTTGCGGAATACTTCCAAAATGCGTTTCCGTGATACGTGGGTATAGATCTGGGTAGTAGATATATCGGCATGTCCCAGCATCTCCTGAACAGAGCGCAAATCAGCCCCATGGTCCAGTAAATGGGTGGCAAAACTATGCCTAAAGATATGGGGGTAAATATTTTCAGCAATACCGTTTTGTTTTCCCCATTTTTTGAGTATCTGCCACACCCCTTGACGGGTTAGTTTTTTTCCGGCAGCATTGAGGAATAACGTATTTCTATCTGTCACCGATGGCTTTTGATTGCGCAGCAGGAATTGCGGCCTGGAAACGGAAATATAGTTTTGCAACAGGTTGAGTGCCTGTTGCCCTGCAGGCACGATCCTTTCTTTGTTCCCTTTCCCCCGGCAGCGAATATAGCCCATATCCAGAGACAAATCATTTACCCCAAGACTGACCAGTTCGGAGACACGAAGACCGCTCCCGTAAAGGACTTCAATCATGGTCTGATCCCTTTGCCGAAGTAAGGTATCCGTCTTACCCCGAGAAAGTGCTTTGTGCAAACTGCTCTCCCCAACTACATGGGGAAGCTTTTGCTCTATTTTAGGCATGCTTAGATAAGCTGTGGGATCATCCTTAATTTTATCTTCTTGCAGCAGATAACCGTAAAATCCCTTGATTGCCGCGCCATACCTCGCCAATGACTTTGCTGAACGACCCTTGGTCTTTTCGCTGAGCATAAAGTCCATAATGTCGGAAGAATGACTTTCCAAAAGAGTCTTGGTCCGGTCCTGCAAATAAAGATAGTATTTTGCTAAGTCTCTTTGATAATTCGAACAGCTATTGGCACTAAGACCTTTTTCCACTCTGATATGGAATAAATAGTCTTCAATTAATTCTTCTTTCAGCTGTTTTTGTCTTTTCATAAGAAAACCACCTCCTTATCAGAAATCTTTTCTACACAAGGAGGCTTTTTCCTTTAGTTTATTATTTTCTGGCAAAGGTTTTTATTATACGGAATCGGAACACTCCCCTTGTTAAAAACCTAAAAAACGGGTACCGACAATAGAGAAGTATCCCTGCAAAACTCCTGCGGACACAGAACCCAAAGAGATGAAAAGGGAAGCAGCGCTGTAATATAAAAAATCTTTTCTTAAAATATCTCCATTCGATTTCCCCTGGAGAAGAAGAAAGGAAAAAATCGTTGCCAAACCTGCTCCAAGAAGAAGACAGGGAATTACCAGGATCGATGGCAGAAAAATCGTGAAGAATACCAAGCCTAAACCGGTAATACTTTTCACTTGGATAATAAAGGCAATTGTGAAACCCAAAATAAAGCCTCTGGAGAAGACGATCAAATACACTAACGGAGTCCCGATAACAGTTAAGCCCAATATCCAGATCCCCGCCATCATCAGAAAATAATCCTTGGCAATTTTTTGGAGAAAAGCGGAATCAACTGTATTAGGCTGTTCTCCGAGGAGTTTAAGAAGAAACTTGGATAGTTCGTCTGTTTTTTGAGCGTCTAAAACACCTGAACCAACGGCCCCGAAAACCCCGCCAGCCAGAAAAACACTGCTGAGGGTAAGGTATATTACCCAATACTGCCGAATATGTTCAAACAGTATTTTTTTCATCCATGCATCCCTCCTTGAAGACTTGTCCTCAAGGAATTGTATTCCATTATTTAGCACATTATGTCTGTCACTGTCAGCATAAATCATTATATTTTCCCGGCTGTGAGTAGAATACCCAGTGCTGTTTTGGCGTCCATAATCTTTCCCTGATTCGCCATCTTCACGGCTTCTTCCCAAGGAATCATCGTTAATCCAATAAATTCGTCCTCATCGGCTTGAAGAGGTGCCCACCTAAGGTCCTCCGCCAGATAAAGAAAAATCTTCTCATCGGCAAATCCGGGAGAGATATGAAAAACCCCCAAAAAAGACATAACCCCTTCATAGCCTGTTTCTTCCCTTAATTCACGAATGGCGCAAATTTCCGGTTTTTCCCCGGGATCTATTTTCCCGGCGGGAATTTCTAAGGTTTCTTGGCCTAAAGCATACCGATATTGCTTTACCATTAAGACCTTCCTCTCGTGGAGTGCAACAATACCTACTGCACCGGGGTGCCTGACGATCTCTCTAGTTGCGGTTCTGCCATTCGGGAGAGATACTGTATCTTTTAGTACCTTGATTATTTTTCCATTATGAATCAGCTGGCTGGAAAGGCATTTTTCTTCGAATTTGATTTCACTCATTAAATCCCTCCTTAATTTTCGGAAGTTTTCAAAAAGCTTTCATGAAAAGAAAGCCGAATCAATAGTTTAGAATAGGCAGTTCTCCGGAGGTGATTCCGAATGTCCTCAGAACATCAAACTACCGTTTCGAATTTAGTTATTACCTTAACAACGCTTATATTTGCAATCACTTCCATGATTACGGTTTTTATTTCAGCTTCTTCCTGGAGGGAAGAACGCGAATCTGTAAAACCTTATTTAACGTTTAACAGCTCTCCGGAAGTGTTTTTTACTCCTAATAAAGAACTCGTTTTTTTATTTAGGTTTCAAAACTCCGGTCTTCACCCCGCAGAGAATCTTCATATCCAAACCATGATCTTAGATTGTGAACTAAAAGGTCCTCCTCTGCATACAGATCAATTCTCTTTCGTTAATGATATCCCGCAAAATGCTGCTGCAGATCTGTCCATCCGGTTGGACAATCCTAGTATAATGCTTCATCCCAAGCAGTTCAATCCACATTATATTATCTTAAATTTAAAATATTCCGATCCGGTGCTGGGGAAAAGCCATGAGCAAATTATCTATCTAAAATGGCCGGGGATTACGGAGGGAAGAGCAGGTGCTATTTTACATGCATCGAAAGAAGATAAAAACCACATAGTCGAATATTTGCAAAAAATTTAGAAGGGGCTGTTGCACAACGAATTTAAAGTTCAAAGGATGTTGCGAGCTACTTAAAAAGTAGTTTTGCGACATCCCCTTCTAAAATAGATTTCCTTTGTTTTCTGTTTTTATAATTTATCCGAAATTCTCAATTTATCTGCAACCATGGCAATAAATTCAGAATTAGTGGGTTTACCGCGGTCAACATTAATCGTATAGCCAAAGAATTTGTTCATAAATTCAATATTTCCCCTGTCCCAGGCCAGTTCAATCGCATGCCGGATTGCCCTTTCCACTCTGCTTGGGGTTGTATTATATTTTTCAGCAATCCTCGGATATAATTCTTTTGTTACGGCTCCGAGTAAGGAAACATCGTTGATTACCGATACGATGGCATCCCTGAGATATTGATACCCTTTCACATGGGCCGGAACTCCCATCTGCTGAATCATTTTAGTGACTTCAACTTCAACTATTTTTAGCGGCTTTGCTATATATTTTTTTTCGACAAAATGTGAGGTTTCTGTATGTATCACTGATTTGGATACAGCATGAAAGGGTGGGGAGATTTCACTAACGCCTACAAGCTGCCTGATTCTTTTTCCCAATGTTTCTAAATCGAATGGCTTTAATATATAGTAATCTGCTCCCAGTTGTACGGCTCTTTGGGTCATATTCTCCTGCCCAAAAGAAGTAAGAATAATAACCCTTGGCTTTTTGGGACTATTTCCCAGTTTTTCCATAACGCCGAGCCCGTCTAAATGAGGCATAATAATATCTAATACCATAACATCCGGTTCTTCTTTGCCGATCATATCCAAAGCATCATTGCCATTGTAGGCGACTCCGCAAAGT
>LNDB01000007.1 GCA_001515265.1 Candidatus Dichloromethanomonas elyunquensis | reverse complement strand
TTTCTTATTCCGCCCGTTCGAATCCCACTTAGTATTCTGTAATTCATTTTGGCGGAGGGGGTGGGATTCGCTCCGCTCCGCCTTCGGCTCGCTATCACGCCTGGGCGGGAAAATGCTTCTATGGGTCGCATTTTCTTATTCCGCCCGTTCGAATCCCACTTAGTATTCTGTAATTCATTTTGGCGGAGGGGGTGGGATTCGAACCCACGGCTCCTTGCGGAGTCACCGGTTTTCAAGACCGGCTCCTTAAACCACTCGGACACCCCTCCTGGCAACGATAGATAGTATAACATAAAGTCAAACACTAGACAAGAAATAATCATAGGCTATTTTCTTGTCAAATTCAAGTGCTGGCGGCATATTCAATCTGTTATTTTCTGTTAACTTCTATCCACCGGAACTCAACTCGTAAATACGTCAGCGGATTGTAGAAATTGCCAAACAATATACTTTTATATATGAGTTAATATTTTGGAGCTCAAATATTAGATCACAACTTACACGTTATTTTCAAGTAACATTCTTCGACATTTTGTAATGCAAATATTCATGCAAATATCATTAATTTTTTTAATCAATATTGTAATCAAGTTTTAATGTATTTTTTCTGTCTTAAATACAATACCATATCTCGCTTGTTCCATACGATCCTTGGTATCTATCCAATGTACTCTACTCCCATAAAAGGCTGCAAAGCTTTGGGAATTCTCACCTTCCCGTCTTGTTCCTGATAGTTTTCCAGAATCGCCGAAACCGTTCTGCCGATTGCCAGACCGCTGCCGTTTAAGGTATGAACATATTCGGGTTTTTCCTTAGGTCCCCGGCGGAACCGAATATTGGCTCTTCTGGCTTGAAAATCTTCAAAGTTGCTGCAGGAAGATATCTCTCTGTAAGTATTAAAGCTCGGCAGCCAAACTTCCAAATCATAAGTCTTAGCCGAACTAAATCCGAGATCCCCTGTAGATAGAGCAATTGTTCGATAAGGAAGTTCTAATTCCTGCAAAATAGCTTCGGCATCAGCAGTCAATTTTTCCAGCTCTGCATAGGAATTTTCAGGCAAAGAAAATTTTACAAGTTCAATTTTATTAAATTGGTGCTGCCGAATAAGCCCTCTGGTGTCTCTGCCCGCTGCTCCGGCTTCAGCACGAAAACAAGCACTATAAGCACAATAATAGAACGGAAGTTTGTCCGCATCCAAAATTTCGTCCCTATAGATATTGGTTACCGGTACTTCAGCTGTTGGAATCAAAAAATAGTCCGTACCCTCTATTTTAAAAGCTTCTTGTTCAAACTTGGGAAGCTGTCCTGTACCAAACATGGACTGACGATTGACCATAAAAGGGGGAAATATCTCCGTATATCCTTTTTGGGAATGCCTGTCCAGCATAAAATTAATTAAGGCTCTTTCCAGTCTGGCTCCTAATCCTTTATAAAAGGTAAATCTTGCACCCGTGACTTTGCCAGCCCGTCCGAAATCCAGAATGTCGTGTTTTTCTCCAATTTCAAAATGAGGAAGCGGTGTAAAATGAAAATCTTTTGGCGTTCCCCATTTTCGAATTTCAATATTGTCATTTTCATCTTTTCCTACCGGTACAGATTCATGCGGCAAATTGGGAATCAGATAGAGAACGTCTTGCATTTTTTGCTCGATCTCATTTAAGCTGTCGTCCATCTCTTTGATCTTCTGGCCGACATCCCTCATTTTCAGGATCAAATCCTCAGCATTTTGACCGCTTTTTTTGAGTCTGGCCACTTCTTCGGATACTTTATTGCGCTCAGCTTTTAGGTTTTCGACATCAAAAAGAATCAGTCTCCTCTTTTCTTCCTGACTGAGAAAATCATCCAGGTTAATATCGGAATGACGTTTAGCCAAAGCTTCTTTAACAATGTCCGGTTTACTGCGCACAAATTTTAGATCGAGCATTTCAAGACCTCCTATTTTTGATACTGATCAACGATGTCTAAAAAGAATTGATGAACGCGTAAATCGTCCGTCAGTTCAGGGTGAAAAGCACTGGCCAATAAATTTTCCTGACGGACAAATATAATTTTCCCGGAATATTCACTCAATACTTTTACCTGGGGTCCTGCTTCCAAGACATAAGGGGCACGAATAAAAACTGCCCTAAGATCCTTCCCTTCCCAACCCTTTATGGGAATATCAGCTTCAAAGCTGGCAATTTGGCGCCCAAAAGCATTTCTTTTAACATAGGTATCCATCAGTCCTAATGAATACTGATTACTTTGATCAATCCGCTTGCTGAGTAAGATCATCCCTGCACAAGTCCCGAACACGGGAACCCCTTCGTTAGCCATTTTAACGATGGTTTCTCCAAAGTCGTTCATCTCCAGCTGTTTCCCGATGGCAGTGCTCTCCCCGCCTGGAATAATCAACCCCTGTATCCCTTCCAAGTTTTCCCTGGAACGGACTTCCTGAACTTCCACTCCAAGCTTTTCTAAAGTGTTCCGGTGCTCGCGAAAAGCACCCTGGATAGCGAGAACACCGATCTTCTTCATTTTTACCAACCCCGCTCCTGCATCCGATCCGCAGGGGCGATAGCAGATATCTCTAAACCAGGCATAGCTTCGCCAAGTTCTTCTGAAAGTTTTGCCAGCATATCCGGATCATTGTAATGCGTTGTCGCCAGCACAATTGCCTTCGCTCTTTTGGCCGGATCGGAGGATTTAAATATCCCTGAACCGACAAATATTCCATCACATCCCAGCTGCATCATAAGTGCTGCATCAGCCGGTGTGGCAATTCCTCCGGCTGCAAAATTGACCACCGGCAGTTTCCCGTGTTCTGCAACATACTGCACCAGATCATACGGCGCTGCCATCTCTTTGGCAGCCGTCATCAATTCTTCTTTAGGCATAGTTGTCAGTCTGCGGATTTCGGCCATTACAGTCCTCATATGGCGTACGGCTTCAACAACGTTTCCGGTACCCGGTTCACCCTTGGTTCTGATCATGGCTGCCCCTTCCCCAATTCGGCGTAATGCTTCGCCTAAATTACGTGCACCGCAAACAAAAGGAACTTTATACCCATTTTTATCAATGTGGAAAAGATCGTCAGCGGGAGTCAAGACTTCACTCTCATCAATATAATCTACTCCTAAAGCTTCCAGAATCCGAGCTTCAACGAAATGCCCAATTCTGGCCTTGGCCATAACCGGAATCGTAACAGTTTCCATAATCTTTTTTATAATTGTCGGATCAGCCATCCGTGCCACTCCGCCTGCCGCCCGGATATCTGCAGGAACCCTTTCCAAAGCCATTACCGAACATGCTCCGGCTTCTTCAGCAATCTTTGCTTGTTCCGGAGTGGTAACATCCATGATGACGCCGCCTTTTAACATTTCGGCAAGTCCTGTTTTCACTTTCCATGATGCAATTTCTGCCATGATCATTCCCCCTAAATCTCTGTTATTGATAAGGTTTCCTTAAAAATTCAAGATGTGAAAAGTTTTTACTCTTCATCTTTACTGATAAATTTGGCAATTGCCACTACCTTGCTTTCTCCGGTTCTCATTGCAGTTACTCCCTGAGCGGATCTTCCTTGAACAGATATCCCGCTTACCTCTTGGCGGATAACAATACCGTCATCCGTGATCACCATTAGTTCTTCATCAGCCGTTACAACTTTAATTCCGGCAAGAGGTCCCGTTTTTGAAGTAACTCTATGACAAATAATACCCCTGCCGCCCCTGCCTTGTTTACGGAAACCCTTCAGTTCAGTTCTTTTCGCAAACCCGTTCTCGGTGACGGTGAGTAATTCCAAGTTTTCACCGGAACTATCAACGATATCCATTGCCATTACAAAGTCCTTCTTATCCAAGGTGATACCCCGGACTCCGCGGGCTGTTCTACCCATAGACCGAACATCGTCTTCCGAAAACCGGATTACAATACCCAATCGCGTTGCGATTACCACATCATCATTTCCTTTGGTTAAACGAACACTGATGAGTTCATCCTTCTCGTCAAGGGTAAGCGCAATGAGTCCGTCTTTCCTCTGGGTGTCATATTCCTGCAAAGCCGTTTTTTTGACGATACCACTCTTGGTAGCAGTTAACAGGTAATATTCTCCTTTGAAATCTTTTATGGCAATCGTTGCCGTGACCTGCTCATCCTGTGAAAGGTTTAGAAGATTGACAATCGCCGTTCCTTTTGCGGTCCTGCTTGCTTCGGGAATTTCATGAGCTCTCAAGCGATACACTTTGCCCTTGGAAGTAAAAACCAAAATAAAATGATGGGTAGAGGCGATAAACAATCTCTCCACAAAATCATTCTCCCCGGTAGACATTCCGCTGACACCCCGGCCGCCCCTTCTCTGGCTCCGATAGGTCGTTAGCGGCAGTCTTTTGATGTATCCCCGGTGGGTAACGGTAATGACAACATCCTCATCGGCAATCAGATCTTCGATTTCCATCTTGGTAGCATCAATCGTAATCTCAGACCGGCGGGGATCGGCAAATTTGTCTCTGATTTCTTTGAGTTCTGTTTTAACAATCTGTCTGACCATTTTGTCCGAATTCAATACGGCATTCAGATAAGCAATCTCATCCAAAAGCTTCTGGTATTGCTCATCCAGTTTCTCCCTTTCCAGTCCGGTCAGTCTTCTCAGACGCATGTCCAGGATGGCCTGGGCTTGTCTCTCACTGAAATCAAAACGTTCAATCAGTTTAGCCCTGGCGGTTTCATCATCTTTAGAAGACCGAATAATATTGATTACCTCATCAATAAAATCGAGGGCTTTGCGTAAACCTTCAACAATATGAGCCTCATCTTCGGCCTTTTTAAGCTCATACCGGCTGCGCCGAATGATAACATTCTTTTGATGGTTTATGAAATGCTCCAGCATTTCCCGCAGATTAAGTACTTTGGGAGTACCATCAACCAGGGCCAAAAGGTTAATCCCAAAACTATCTTCCATTTGGGTGTGCTTATAAAGCTGGTTGAGAACAACTTGGGGATTAACATCTCTTCTCAGTTCTACCACAATGCGCATTCCTTTTCGGGTTGACTCATCACGCAGATCAGTAATGCCGTCTACTTTCTTCTCCTGAACCAATTCGGCTATTTTTTCAATAAGTCTGGCTTTATTGACCAGAAAAGGGATCTCAGTGACAACGATTTGCATTTTTCCTGACTTTTCAATCTTCTCAATATTGACCTTGGCCCGAGTCTTTACCGATCCCCGGCCTGTGCTATAAGCGCTGATAATCCCTTCTGTCCCCATGATCAGGCCGCCGGTGGGGAAATCCGGTCCTTTGATATATTTCATCAATTCTTTAATAGTCGTTACAGTTTGATCCCCGTTTTCATCCTGGCTGTCCAAAAGGTAAGTAACCCCGTCAATGACCTCTCCAAGGTTATGGGGAGGAATATTGGTAGCCATACCAACTGCAATCCCGGATGACCCATTCACCAGAAGGTTGGGAAATTTACTCGGTAAAACCACCGGTTCTTTTTCTTTCTCATCGTAGTTCGGGATAAAATCAACCGTATCTTTTTCAATATCATCGAGCATGTACGTGGCTAAAGGCGCCATACGCAGCTCGGTATAGCGCATGGCTGCGGCTGAATCACCGTCGACTGACCCGAAATTACCGTGACCATCAATCAAAGGATAACGGCTGGAAAAGTCCTGCGCCATCCTAACAACCGCATCATATATTGAAGAGTCGCCATGGGGATGGAATTTACCCATGCAATCCCCAACTAATCTCGCTGACTTGCTATAGGATTTATTCGGAGTCATTCCCAGTTCATGCAAGGTATAAAGAATACGGCGGTGAACCGGTTTTAATCCATCGCGAACATCCGGAAGAGCCCTGCTGACAATAACACTCATTGAATAATCAATGAATGATTTTTTTAATTCTTCGGAAATCTCAATCGGCAGTATCTTGCCGTTAAATAGTTCCATGGACACTGGCCTCATGCTCCTTTGCTTAGATATCTAAATTTCGAACATCCTTGGCATGTTTTTGAATAAACTCTTTACGTGGTTCAACTTTATCTCCCATCAGAATGGTAAATAAATCATCTGCCTTCATAGCATCTTCAAGTTTAACCTGAAGAATGGTCCTTGTCTCCGGATCCATGGTTGTTTCCCAAAGCTGTTCTGCATTCATCTCCCCGAGACCCTTATAACGCTGAATCTCTGTCTTTTCTCTGCCTATTTTTATAAGAATCCGGTCTAGTTCTTGATCACTATAGGCATATTGAATTTCTTTGCCTTTTTTGATCTTAAAAAGCGGAGGCTGGGCAATATAGACAAAATTATGCTCAATTAACGGTCTCATAAACCGATAAAAGAAGGTTAGAAGCAGAATGCGAATATGAGAACCGTCAACATCCGCATCCGTCATAATCACAATTTTATGGTACCGTGCCTTTTCAATATCAAAGTCTTCAGAGATTCCTGTACCTAAAGCCGTAATCATAGCCCTTATTTCTGTGTTGGCTAATATTTTATCCAGCCTGGCTTTTTCGACATTTAATATTTTACCGCGCAGCGGCAGGATAGCTTGAAACTTTTGATCTCTCCCTTGTTTTGCTGATCCGCCTGCACTATCACCCTCTACCAAGTATACCTCGCAATATTTCGGATCTTTCCAAGTACAATCCGCTAATTTTCCTGGAAGGGAAGTACTTTCCAGTGCATTTTTTCTTCTGGTAAGATCTCTTGCTTTACGGGCCGCTAGTCTGGCTCTGGCAGCTTGCAGTCCTTTTTCTACAATTTTTTTAGCTATTGTCGGGTTCTCTTCAAAAAAAGTCGATAAACCTTCACCGACAATGCTGTCCACAACAGACCGAACTTCGCTGTTCCCCAGCTTGGTCTTGGTTTGTCCTTCAAATTGCGGTTCCCTGACCTTGACGGATACGATCGCAGTCAGCCCTTCTCGGACATCTTCGCCGCTTAAATTATTTTCGTTATTTTTTAGAATATTATTTTTTCGGGCATAGTCATTAATTACCCGGGTAAGAGCAGCTTTAAACCCCGCTTCATGGGTGCCGCCTTCCGTTGTATTGATATTGTTCGCATAGGAAAAAAGATTTTCAGTATACCCGTCATTATATTGCAAAGCAATCTCGACTTGGGTAGTGTCCTTATGAGCTTCGAAAACAATCGGTTTCGGATGAATAGAATCCTTATTCTTATTAAGATACTTTACAAAGTCTATCAACCCCCCGCTGTGATTGTATACTTCTTTGGTATCTGTCCGTTCATCAGTTAATGTAATCGTTACATTTTTGTTCAAAAAAGAAAGTTCTTTTAAACGATGTGAAAGTATTTCATAGTCATAAACCAAATCTTCAAAGATTTCCGGATCAGGTTGAAACGTTATTGTCGTTCCCGACCTTCCCCTGTAAGTTCCGATTTCTTTAAGATCACATACAACTTTTCCCCGGGTGTATTCCTGAAAATACTTTCTCCCGTCTTTTTTAATTTCCACTTTTAACCATACAGAAAGAGCATTAACCACACTCATCCCTACACCATGAAGTCCTCCTGATACTTTATAGGCTTCATTGCTAAATTTTCCCCCGGCATGAAGAATAGTCAATGCTACTTCTACTCCTGGTCTTCCCAATTTAGGTTGAATATCGACAGGAATACCCCTTCCATTATCCTTTACAGTAACGCTATTCCCTTGATGAATGGTTACTTGAATATCATCACAGTATCCTGCCATTGCTTCATCAATACTATTGTCTACAATTTCGTAGACCAGATGATGCAATCCCCTGCTGCTCGTTGAACCAATATACATCCCTGGACGTTTGCGAACAGCTTCTAATCCTTCCAGTACTTCTATTTGACCCGCATTGTATTCGGAGACAGGTTCTCTAATCGGCTCTACATCCGATAATTTTTGCAAAACTGCTCCCTCCCAAAATTATCCTTTAACCTTAATATTATACTATAAAAAAGGTGTATTTTCAAACTTCCTGCCTTTCGATGATCATTTTCATATATCACGGTATCGGTATAATGGCGTTTTTAGAGCCTGAAAAGATTCTAAAAGGAACTGTTGCAAAACGACCAGTCTCCGTAATGTATAGACAGCATCAAGTGAAGCACGAGGCGGAGCGCGGCTATACATTACGGGGACTTTTTAGTAGTTTTGCAACAGCCCCAATTATTATAGTTACACCTTTTAATTACTTTTTTAAACTTTCTAAAGTATCGAAGTCGTTGCTGCCCGTTGACCGTTTCAGCAAAGTTGACGAAGAAATCGGAGATAAATAATAACCCGTATCACAAATGACAAATGATTTCTCTTTGCCTTGTTCGGCAATATTTTGTATTTTACCGCCTTTGAGAATATTGTTAATAAAATGACGTGAGATTTGGCTGTTGCGTGTCGTCTCTAAGTCGAGAATAGCAATAATCTTATCTTTATGAACCATAATATTGCTTCCTAAATGTAAAACCACGGTCATTCCCTCCATATCTTTCCATTTGAAACTTGAAAAACATTTTTTTCGAAGTGAATCATTTTTTTATCGGCTCCTGTCATTGTAATAACGGTCTGCTTGCCTGCAGTATGAATATAATTCAGAAGAAATTCTCTACGAAACTCATCCAGTTCTGAAAGAACATCATCCAATAAAAGAATAGGATACTCATTTTTCTCTCTTCGTATTATTTCCATTTCAGCAAGCTTCAAACAAAGAACCAAAGAACGCTGCTGCCCTTGGGAACCAAATAATTTAGCCGAGCGTCCGTTGAGTTCAATTAATAAGTCATCGCGATGGGGACCAATTAAAACATTTCTTTTTTCAATTTCTTGATCTATTTTATTTTCCAATAGTTCCGGAAATATCTTCAGGGATTCTTCTAAACTCTTTTTCCCTAATCCTAAATATAATAACTCCATATCGTCTTTAGGAGAAAATATGCTTTTAAAAATAGATTTGCAGTATTGATTTAAGGATTGGGTAAAATGCCAGCGATTGACTATAATTTTGGCACCTGTTTCTGCTAATTCCTCATTCCAGGCTTGGAGCAGACTTCTAAGCAAGCTTACGTTTTTTTCTTTTTTCAGTAAATTATTTTTTTGTCTAATGATTTTCAGATAGGAATTTAATAATAATATATGGCCGGGTTTAATTTGGGAAATTAAAAGGTCCAGGAAACGTCTTCTTTCCTGAGGACTGTTCTTAATAATATGCAAATCGTCTGGTGAAAAAAAAACTGCGTTTACTGTTCCAACGTAGTCCGATAAACGTTTACTGGCAAGCTGATTTATTTTCATAACTTTCTTGCCAGTTTCATAATAACTTTCCAACCTTATCAATCGATCTGAAGCATGAAAAGAAGCTTGAAGGTAAAAGTTTTTTTCTCCCCAATAAATCAGTTCATTTTCAAGTTTTACCCGATAGGATTTACCTGTGATTAAATAATAAACCCCTTCCAGTACATTCGTTTTCCCTTGTCCGTTTGCACCTACCAATAAGTTAATTCCGGGTTGAA
The DNA here is from genome assembly GCA_001515265.1 of Candidatus Dichloromethanomonas elyunquensis. Taxonomy (GTDB): domain Bacteria; phylum Bacillota; class Desulfitobacteriia; order Desulfitobacteriales; family Syntrophobotulaceae; genus Dichloromethanomonas; species Dichloromethanomonas elyunquensis. The sequence goes on along the minus strand of LNDB01000007.1, from coordinate 123,747 downwards.
ATTCAATTTTTTGTTCTTTATAATTCCTGAAATGTCTCAAGTAAAAATCTCGAATATACATGTTTATCAACGATTAATTTCTTAATGGTAAAACAAGACAAAGATAGTTTTGATCATTTTCCGGGCGGAATATGCACGGACTAAACGAACCGGATGTTTCCATAATAATGTGTTCCGTATCTATCACTTTTAACAGATCAAGAATATATTTGGCATTAAATGAGATAGCCACATCTTCCCCATCCTGTTCGATTTCAATCTGTTCCGATATCTTTCCCATCTCAGAAAACTGATTTATCTGGATCAAAGCATCTTCAATTTGAAAACGTACGGTATTGGTTTTTAGATAATTGTCCTTTGATAACAGAGAAGCTCTTTCTACGGTATCCATAAACCTTCTGGTATGAATAAAAAGTTTGGTAGTACAAGATTGAGGAATAACCTGTTTGTAGCTTGGGAATTGGCCTTCGATCAAACGGGTTAAGATTTGGACTGTTCCAAAATGGAATATTACTTTTGATGGACTGAATTTGATAGTCAATATTTCGTTATCGTCCAAAAGCCGATAAATTTCCTGCATCGTTTTTGAAGGAATAATTCCTTTAAATTCTTTATCATTTCCCCTAATAACGGCTTTGCTATAGGCCAGCCTGTGCGTATCCGTGCTCACAAGATATATATCTTCCTTCTCAATTTGAAGGAGAATTCCTGTGAAGACCGGTCGGGTTTCTTCAACTGCGCAGGCAAAAATAGTTTGCCTGATCATATTTTTAAAGACCGCTGCCGGTATCTCAATAATATCCGTTGAAGAAATCTCGGTAATTTCCGGAAACTCTTCAGGGTCGAATCCGTTTATCGCAAAATTAGAATTTTCATAGATGAGCTTTACATTATGATCTATGCTTTCTATTTGAAGATCGCTATCCGGTAATTTTCTGGTTATTTCCGAAAATAATCTGGCCGGTAATACTAATTGTCCTCCTTCTTGAATATTTACCGGTACTTTACAACGAATACCAATTTCTAAATCAGTAGCTTCGAACCAGAGATTTTCTCCGTCAGTTTTTAGTTTTATTCCTTGCAGGATGGGCAACGTGTTTTTGGGAGACACTGCTCTTTGAACTGTGTTAACCCCTGCAAGTAAATTTTCTTTTTTACATAATATTTTCATTATACCCTCCAAAGCATTTACTATATGCCGGATATATTAATTTTACTTTTTGTCATAATTGTAATCCATTATTAATATGATAATAAGTTAGTAGTAACCGTAGTAGTATATCCTTCAAAACTGTGGATATCTCTAAAAAATGTGGCGGAACAGGAGCTTGATAGTCTGGATGAAAGTATTGATATCCTGTGGAAATGGTTAAAAAATATCCACAGGGCAGGTGACTTTTTTAAAATACTAAGCTTAGTTTGTTTTTATTTTGGCGATAATATCATTAATGCTTTTTTCCACTAGGGGGTCACGTTTTTTAAGGCCACTGATTTTATCACAAGCATGGATTACGGTAGTATGGTCACGGCCCCCGAATTTTTCACCGATTTGGGGCAAAGATAAGTCTGTTAATTCTCTGCAAAGGTACATCGCAACTTGTCGTGGAAAAGCGACTATTCTGGTTCTTTTCTTTTGCTTAAATTCTTGAACAGACATTTTATAATGATCCGCAACTACTTTCTGAATCATTTCTGGCAAAACTGTTTTCTGATTTTTTTGCGGCATCATATCTTTTAAAATATCTTCGGCCAAACTTACGGTAATCGGCTGGTTTGTCAGCATACAATACGCTGTAATCTTACTCAGAGCACCTTCGAGTTCACGAATATTGGATTGGATCTCCGAAGCAATGAAAATAATAATATCGTCTGGAACAATAATATTTTCCAACTGTGCTTTTTTTCTGAGGATAGCAATCCGGGTTTCGTAGTCAGGAGGATTAATATCAGTTGTAAGTCCCCACTCAAACCTGGAACGCAGTCTTTCTTCCAGAGTAGGTATTTCTTTAGGTGGACGGTCTGAAGAGATAATTATTTGCTTGTTCGCTTCGTAAAGGGTATTAAAAGTGTGGAAAAATTCTTCCTGGGTACCTTCTTTGCCTGCTAGAAATTGAATATCATCTATCAATAGGACATCAATTTTTCGATAGGTATTTCTAAACTCAACTTGCCGTTCATAACGAATGGAGTCAATCATTTCATTGGTAAATTGCTCCCCTGTTACGTAAAGTATTTTCATTAAAGAGTAATTTTTCGAAATAACATGACTGATGGCATGCATCAAATGTGTTTTTCCTAGTCCGCTTCCTCCGTATAAAAATAAGGGATTATATGATTTTGCCGGTGATTCTGCAACGGCTAATGCAGCAGCATGAGCAAACCTATTTCCATTACCGATGACAAAAGTATCAAAGGTATATTTTGGGTTAAAAGAGTGTGACAGAGTCCCAAAATTCATTCCATGTACTTCTGCAGGTATTTCTGAAGTTTGATCCTGTTCAGCAACGAAACGCAAGGTAACCGGAGCATTAAGGTAATTTTGAACCGTAGATTTAATCAAAGCTGAATACCGGCTTTCTAACCAATCCTTAGCGAATTCATTGGCTACGCTAATTGTAAGTTTATTATTCGTAAAGTCCACTAATTTTGTAGAAGACAGCCAGGTTTCAAAACTGGGTTTCGATAATTCATTTTTGAGTTTCTCCAAGATATTTTCCCAAAATGCATTTAAATAGATGGTATTAGGAGACATTGGAAGAAAACCTCCTGTTGTACAAATCACGAATCATTGGGGATAACGATATGCATTATCAGGAAAATTATCCGTGTACCGCAAAAGAGGAATAATAATTCACTGAATTGCAAACCTATCATAACAAGTTTTCCAATGGTTATCAACAATAAATTAAGGGGTTTAACGTAGGGCGATAGACTATTCAGGCCTTATCCACAGCCTTCTTTGCTACTTTTCCTCAGGAAGAGAATCTTCGAATTTCTTGACACGGTAAAAATATTTAGAGTATAATTTTCTGTAGTCTGTTGTTAAAATTTTTCTTTTATTATCGAAACTTTAAGGGGGTGTTTGTATTGAAGAGGACATATCAACCAAAATCCCGTCGTCATAAAAGAGTTCATGGATTCTTAGAAAGGATGAGAACTACCGGAGGTAGAAATGTTCTAAGACGTCGGCGTTTGAAAGGTCGTAAGAAGGTAGCTGTCTAGGGCCGCGTAAGTGTGGCCTTTTTTGTACTGCCCTTAAGGTTAAGGAGGGCATTATGCTCCAAAGAGTTTACAGAATGCAAAATAAGGTTAGTTTCCAGACTGTATTTTCTCATGGAAAAAGTTATACATCTAAGCATGTCGTAATTTATATTTTCCACTTATCTCCCTCAAAATTTGGGTTTATCGCTTCCAAGAAAGTCGGGAATGCTGTAAAACGAAATCGCGCAAAAAGATTATTGCGTGAAGTCGTCCGTTTACATTTGAATAAAATTCAAGGCAATTGCCAAATGATTTTTATCGCACGTATGGCTATTAATAACGCATCTATGGAGGAAGTAGAAAAGTCCGTCCTTTATATTTGGAGAAAAGCGGGAATCTTCAATGGTAAAAATACTTGATGTTATCCAAAAAATTTTAATTGGATTGATCGTATTCTACCAGCGGTTTATTTCTCCTCTGAAGCCGCGCAGTTGTAGATTTTATCCAACATGTTCAGAATATGCCGCAGAGGCGATAAAGAAATATGGAATACTTAGAGGGACCGGTAAAGCCATTGTCAGAGTTTCTAAGTGTCACCCTTACCATCCCGGTGGGTATGATCCTGTTTAAGGAGGGTTTTTGTGAACACAGTCGTTCAGGGAATGACTTTTTTTCTCGAGTGGTTATTTTCTTTTTCTTCTATGATTGGTTTACCCTATTATGGTGTAGCGATTATCTTATTCACCATTATTATTAAGATTCTTTTATACCCTTTAACCTGGAAACAAATGATATCTATGAGGAAGATGAGTGAATTACAGCCTAAAATGAAAGAACTCCAGAAACAATATAGTCATGATAAGCAAAAACTCAACCAGAAGATAATGGAATTATATAACAAAGAGCAAGTAAATCCTTATACCGGATGTCTGCCAGTTGTTATTCAACTCCCTATACTGTGGGCTTTTTACCGAATGCTGTATCAATTTCCTCAAACATTGGGACTTCAAGGCAGTGAACCTTCTGTTTGGTTTTTAGGTTTTAATATTATGAAGGCATATGGACTTACACTCTCTTATCATCTTATATTGCCTATTTTCGCAGCCGTTACCACTTACTTAATGACGAAAGTATCCACTCCCACAAATCCAAGCTCAGGTTCTGCGCCCAGCAGTACAGAACAAACACAAAAGTTTATGGTGATGTTTATGCCGTTTTTTTTAGCATATATTGTTGTTACCCTACCTTCAGGCTTGGGATTCTATATTGTAACGATGAATGTCATGTCAGTCCTGCAGACAATTTATATTAATAGAAAGTTAAAAGCTGATAAGGAAAAGGCGGCAGTATAATATCTGTCACTGGAGGGGTATCATAATGAAGGTAGCTGAAAAAACTGCTCGGACATTGGAAGAAGCTATTGAAGCCTGTTTAAACGAACTTGGTGTAAAAAGGGATCAGGTTTCGATCGAGGTATTGGATGAACCTGGAAAGAAAGGATTATTTGGCCTGTTTGGCAGCAGATTAGCCAAGGTGAAGGTTTCTTATCAGGATGATCCCGGTTCTTTGGCTTGCGAATTCTTGACAAACTTAACTAGAGCAATGAGTGTAACTGCAGATTTTGAGGTATTTCGCCGGGCAGAACACGTCACGATCAATATTACCGGAACAGATTTGGGCATATTAATAGGCAGAAGAGGAGATACGCTCGAATCTATACAGTTTTTAACCAATCTTGCCGTGTCTAAAATGATATCCGATAAGACAAGAATTATTATCGATGTTGAAGGGTATCGGAAAAGACGGGAAGAAACATTGGTTAAACTAGCAAAAAGACTTGCTGATAAAGTGAAGAAGACTGGCAATAGGATTATACTAGAACCGATGAGTCCTCAGGAACGAAGAATTATTCACACGGCATTGCAGAATGAATGGAGAATTTCTACTTTTAGTGAAGGTGAGGAACCTCACCGTCGCGTAGTTATTTCTTTAAAGCGCCACAATAAAGATGTTTCTTAAGAAAAGGGGGCAACCCTTTTTTTTATACTGTGTTGTATTTTTTTCGCGTGTTTCGTATGGTGTTTACGGTTTACAGGAGTGAATAAAAATGGATAATACCATTGTTGCTCTGGCAACCTCTCCCGGAGAGGGAGCAATACACATTGTTCGTCTTAGTGGCGGACTCTCAAAAAAAATAGTGGAACGCTGTTTTAGACCTGCAAACCAGGAGAGATGGCAAGCTAATCATAGTTTCACACTTCATTTAGGGTCGTTTTATGATGATGAAACAAAACTGGATCAAGTTCTTGTGGGAAGAATGAAAGGGCCTTACTCTTTTACCGGAGAAGATGTTTATGAAATATATTGTCATGGAGGGATGACTTCCGTTCGGAGGATCATGGAAGCTTGTCTTCGTCATGGGGCCCGCTTGGCAGAGCCCGGCGAATTTACGAAGCGTGCTTTTCTGCATGGCAAAATAGATTTAATTCAGGCTGAGGCCGTTGTAGATCTTATAACAGCAAAAACTGACCTCTCAGCAGACCTGGCACTGCTTCAATTAGGCGGAGGTCTTTCTTCACAGATCATTGACGTACGTAGCAATATTTTGGATATACTCGCTTATATTGAGGCAACCATTGATTTTCCTGAGGATGAAATTGACGATCTTGCTCTGGCAGATTTATATGATAAATTAGTTAAGGCTAAAGATAAGGCCGTGGATATTTTTAAAGGAAGCAAGACCGGTAAGATTATCCGTGAAGGCTTGTCTACTGTAATAGCGGGAAAACCAAATGTTGGTAAATCCAGTCTGCTCAATGCCTTACTTAAGGAAGAAAGAGCAATCGTTACAAATATCCCGGGTACGACAAGGGACGAAATTCATGAATATGTAAAAATCGGGGAAGTTTTGCTTCACTTAATTGACACCGCTGGTCTAAGAGAAAGTCAAGATCCTGTAGAAAAAATCGGGATCGAAAGGGCCTGGAAAGCCTTAAATTTTGCCGATATAATTCTGTTACTGCTGGATGCATCAGCACTGCATTCTCAAGACTTGACTAAAGAAGAAAAACTTATCCTGGAAGATTATCCTGACAAAACCATTGTTTTAATCAATAAAATTGACTTGACTTCTCCTTATGACATTAGCGATACTTTCTTTCCGCCGGATGTTTTTGTCCTTCCCTTTTCCGTTCAAAAAAGGATAGGTTTTGCCGAACTTGAAGAAGAAATTCTTTGCAGAGTGTTGGAAGGAGAAGCATCAGTCTCTCAACAACCCCTGCTTTCTAATATTCGTCAAATTAGCGCACTAGAAAATTGTATTCATTCCTTGGAAAAAGCCATTGAGGCTGTTTATGCCAATGTTCCCTTTGATCTTGTTTCCATTGATGTTCGCATGGCATTAGAGGAGGTCTCTGCCATTACCGGACATAATGTGCAAGAAGATTTGTTGAGCAATATTTTTAATCGATTTTGTATTGGAAAGTAGGCTGGCTGTGGAATACTTTGCGGGAAAATATGATGTAATTATTGTCGGGGCAGGACATGCGGGTTGTGAGGCTGCTCTTGCCTCAGCGCGCATGGGTTGTCAAACTTTGCTGATGACCATTAACATCGACCGGGTTGCGAATATGCCTTGTAATCCGTCCGTTGGGGGTCCAGCCAAAGGACATCTTGTCCGGGAAATCGATGCGCTTGGAGGGCAAATGGGAATCACGGCTGATCAAACTTCCCTGCAGGCCCGGCTTTTAAATACAGGGAAAGGGCCTGCTGTTCATGCTCTGCGTATTCAGTCCGATAAAAAAGCCTATCACAGAAAGATGTTGGAAATATTGTTCAACCAACCGAATTTGACACTGATTCAAGCGCTCGTTGAAAGACTTTATGTTGTCAATCACCGTATTTGCGGGGTTATTACCAGAACAGGAGCAAGATTTGAGGCCTCAAGTATTATATTAACCGGCGGTACCTATTTAAGAAGTAAAATTATTATTGGAGAAGCATTGTATGAAGGCGGCCCGGGTGGAGATATACCTTCATTATCCCTTTCCCAGCATATAAAAGAATTAGGAATTGAACTCGGCCGGTTTAAAACAGGAACCCCTCCCAGGATTCAAAAAAGTTCCGTTGATTTTTCTAAATTTGTAGTTCAGCCTGGAGACAGCATAGCACGGAGGTTTTCTTTTATGCCGACAGAGAGTATTTTTTGGGGCACTGATCCCCAAAAACAATTACCCTGTTGGCTGGGATATACGACTTCTGAAACGCATGATATTATCTCGGGGAACCTCCATCGCGCCCCTCTCTATACAGGGGTGGTAGAAGGGATTGGTCCCAGATATTGCCCTTCCATTGAAGATAAAGTTGTTCGCTTCGCCCAAAGAGGAGCGCATCAGATTTTTCTTGAGCCGGAAGGGTATGATAGTGAGGAATTGTATGCTGCAGGTCTTTCGACCAGTTTGCCCGAAGAAATCCAAATTATGTTTTTCCGGAGTATACCTGGATTAGAAAATGTCAGGATTCTACGCCCGGGTTATGCTATTGAATATGATTATATTAAACCATATCAGCTTTCCTTAACGCTGGAAGTGAAAGACTGGCCCGGTCTTTTTACTGCAGGACAGTTAAACGGTACTTCGGGTTATGAGGAAGCGGCTGGGCAAGGCTTACTTGCAGGGATAAATGCTGCCCTAAATGCCCGAGGTTCAGAACCTTTCGTATTGAAGCGGTCTGAAAGCTATTTGGGCGTTTTGATCGATGATTTGGTCAATAAAGAGATTCGGGAACCGTATCGTTTACTGACTTCAAGGGCGGAATACCGTTTACTCTTAAGACAGGATAATGCCGATCTCCGTCTTACGGAAAAGGGCAGGAATATCGGATTGGTTCAGGAAGACCGGTGGAGGATTTTCCAGAAAAAACGCAGAGATCTTGAAAAAATTTTCCAGGTGTTGAAAGGCGCAACCTTTTCTCCGATGAATGAGGATATTCAGGGGCTTCTTATTGGAATAGGTTCACCCCCCTTAAAAAGCGGACTAAAAGCCGAAGAATTGATCAAAAGACCGGAAATTACCACAGAACGTATGTTCTCTTTTTTGCCTGAATTACGGCAATATGATGATACTGTCTTGGAAGAAGCCGCAATCCAATTAAAATTTCAAGGATACATTGAAAAACAACAAGAAGAAGTTAAACGTTTTATTCGTTTCGAAGAAAAGGCAATTCCGGCAGGTATTGATTTTTCTCAAATACGGGGGCTGTCGAATGAAGCACGACAAAGGTTAAGTGAAGTAAAACCGGATAATGTCGGGCAAGCATCACGCATCAGCGGGGTAAATCCTGCGGATATTTCAGTGTTATTAATCTATCTAGAGCAACGAAAAAGGAGTAGCACCTCAGATGGCTGAAAGTATTCTTGAACATGAGATCAGCAGGCAAATATGTTTATTAAAAGAAACAGCGTTAGAAACATTTGGAATAATGCTGACCGATGAGCATCTCTCGAAGTTTTTACACTATACGCATCTTTTGCTGGAATGGAATCAGAGGGTTAATCTTACGGCCATTACTGATCCCGCCGGAATTATGGTAAAACATTTTTTAGATTCTATGATATTTGTGCAATGGATTCAAAATGAATATTCTAAAGAATATCCTCAGGTAAGTTTGCGGATTGGAGACCTTGGGACAGGGGCTGGGTTTCCCGGGATTCCCATTAAAATACTTCTGCCGGAAACAGAAGTTTATTTAATTGATGCTTTGGCAAAAAGAATAACCTTTCTCGATATCGTCATTGATGAGCTTGGATTATCACAAATCTATGCTTGCCACGCCAGAGCCGAAGATATTGGCAGAAATCCATTATATCGCGAGAGCTTCGACCTGATTGCCGCTCGCGCTGTAGCAGAACTGCCTGTATTATTAGAGTACGCCATTCCTTTGCTTCAAATCGGGGGGCGTCTCTTGGCCGCAAAAGGACTTGACCCGGAAAAAGAAATCTCCTCTGCGGAGCAGGCATTCAGGTTGTTGAACTGCAGCCTTGATCATCTTGAAAAATACCGCTTGGCAAAAGGGGCGGACCATCGTTCTTTGGTTATTGTGAAAAAGAGTGGCAGGACGGGTGATAAATACCCCCGTCCTGCTGGGAAGCCTAAAAAGAATCCGTTGTAGAGAATCGCTCTGCTTCGGCAAACTTCTGATTGTATTGAGAAGGCGTTGTTGTCAGACGCTTTTTGATTTTTGTTTTACCTTTTTTATGTTATATTTATACTACATTAGCTTTTTTTTTTGATTTGATAGTATAATGAAGATTAAAAAATTGGTGGATCATAACAGGAGGAGAAATGAGTATGGCCAGGATTATTGCCATCGCAAATCAAAAAGGAGGGGTTGCTAAGACGACAACGGCCGTTAACCTTTCTTCGAGCTTAGTCGAAAAAGGAAAGAAGGTTCTCCTTATTGATCTGGATCCTCAAGGGAATGCTACCAGCGGCAGTGGGATTCTCAAGCATCGTCTTACCCGGTGTATCTATGATGTCGTTATTAATGAAGAAGATATCCGAAACATCATTGTTGAAACTGAATTAAAAGATCTAAAAGTTGCTCCTGCCAGAATTGAACTTGCCGGTGCTGAAATTGAGCTGGTTTCTCAAATGTACCGTGAAGGGAAATTGGCGGGGGCCCTTAGAGAAGTTAAAAAAGAATATGACTTTATTCTAATTGATTGCCCCCCTTCTCTGGGACTTCTTACGCTCAATGCTCTCTGTGCAGCTACAGACGTATTAATCCCGATTCAATGCGAGTATTATGCTTTAGAAGGTTTAAGTCTGCTTGTTAACACGTTGGAAAAAGTCAAGAAATCAATCAATAGAGATATTCAGATTATTGGAGTTTTACTGACTATGTTCGATGCCAGAACAAATCTTTCGATTCAGGTAGTAGACGAGGTCAAGAATTATTTCCACGATAAGGTATTTAAGACCATTATTCCGAGAAATGTCCGGCTCAGCGAAGCGCCGAGCCATGGGCAGCCTATCAGCATTTATGACAGCAAATCCCGTGGTGCAGAAGTATATCGGGATTTAGCCGAGGAGGTTTTGGAACGTGTCTAAGAAGGGGTTGGGAAGAGGACTCGGTGCCCTGATTACCGAAAGAGAAACTGAGAGCAGCGAAATTAAAGAAATTATGCTTGCGGATATATTTCCTAATCCTGATCAGCCGAGAAGGGATTTTGATCAAGATAAATTGGCAGAGCTCGCAGAATCTATTAAGGAACATGGATTACTGCAGCCCATCTTGGTAAAACCGGATGGGAGCAAATATTATATTATTGCTGGCGAAAGAAGATATCGTGCTTCACAGCTTGCCGGATTAGACCGGATCAGCTGCATTGTTCGCGACTGTACCGAACAGGAAATGACCGAAAAGGCACTGATTGAAAATATTCAGCGCGATGATCTTTCTCCCGTTGAAGAAGGGTTAGCTTATGCCCGCTTAATGAACGAATACGGACTTACGCAAGAGCAAGTTGCGAAACGGGTTGGAAAAGGCAGACCTACGGTAGCAAATTTACTTCGCATTATCCAGTTACCCTCAGAAATATTAGAACTTTTGCGGAAGGAACGTATTTCTCTTGGACATGCCAAAGTTTTACTGACTGTTGACAATAGGGAAAAACAGATTGAATTGGCAGAAAAAATAGCCGCAGAATCCTTATCTGTTAGAGATGTCGAACTGTTTCTCCAGCATAAAGAGGAAAATAGGCAACAAAAAGTCAAAGCTAAGAAGGCGAAGTATAATTCACTTCAGGATGTCGAAGAACGACTCAGGGCGGTCTTTCAGACAAAGGTAAGCGTCAAAGGGAGTGAAGATAAAGGCAGAATCGAGATTGATTATTATTCCAAAGATGAACTAAGCCGTCTTTTGGAAACATGGAAAGTAGAAATTTGAAATGTTCCACGTGGAACATTTTTAGACGGACAGGAAGGAGGCCGGGGTGTTAGGGACAATTGTAAATTTTATTGCCATAGGGCTTGGAGGACTAGCCGGACTCTTTTTCGGGAAGGCTCTCCCTGAGAAATTAAAAACAACAGTCATTCAGGGGATTGGATTATCTGTGATCATCATCGGCATTCAGATGGCGGCAAAAACCACCAATGCACTTATTATGATTGCCAGCTTGGCAATCGGGGGCCTCATAGGGGAAAGTATGGATATCGAAGCCAGACTAAATGACTTTGGAAGCTTTTTGGAGAAAAAATTATCACCAAACGGAGAAGGGCATTTCACAAAAGGCTTTGTAACAACAAGCTTGATCTACTGCGTTGGGGCAATGGGTATCGTAGGTTCATTGGAAGACGGACTGAATGGCAGCCATGGTATTCTCTTTGCAAAATCCGCTCTTGATGGCATTACGGCTATTATTTTTTCTTCTTCCATGGGAGCGGGCGTAATTTTTTCGGCAATCCCAGTCCTGTTATATCAGGGAAGTATTTCTTTGTTTGCGAGATTGCTCCACAGCGTACTTTCCGATCCTGTTGTCTTGGAGATGAGTGCTGTCGGTGGACTGCTAATCTTCGGGATCGGGATCAATATGCTGGGAATTAAAGAGATTAGGGTCGGAAATCTCCTCCCGGGAATTTTCATAGCTGTTCCGCTAACCATTCTGTGCACGCATTTTGGTTAATAATTAAACAAGGTAAAATAATACATATTTAGGGGGAATAATTTTGTTTTCTCTTTCTGATTCCTACATGGATCTTATCTTTATTTTAGCGGTTGTATCTTCTGTAGCGGCGTTGATTGCCCTGATTATGACATTTGTTTTGTCATCGCGGATGAATAAGTTTCAAAAGGCCTATGTCACCCTTCAGACTTTTATTTCGGGGACAAAATTGGAAGATGTTCTAAAAGCCAATTTAAAGGAAGTCAGAGAATTAAACCACCAGCTTGCTAATCACGAATCGCGCATCCACCGGGCAGAAGATAAACTTCGCGGAGGGATAGACCGGGCGGAGCTTATTCGGTTTAATTCTTTTGACAATATGGGAGCGGAATTAAGTTTTGCATTAGCTCTTTTGAATCAAGAAGGAACAGGAATGGTATTAACAGGTATTCACAGTATTGAAGAATGCCGGGTATATGCCAAACCGATTGAAAAAGGTCAAGCTATGGTTAAACTGAACCAAGAAGAAAAACAAGCAATAGAAAGAGCTTGTAATACCATCAAAGTGTAATTGCTTTTCCCAGGAAAGTCTTATAAAATATATTGCTGATAGCATCGGACATCTGCCAAATAATATTTAGCCGCGTATTTTGAAGAACCATATACTGCATAAAACCATTGATATTGACTATGCCGGTAAGGTGGATTTCCCCAACTTCCGGCAATTCCTTTTTCACCGCAGTTCCTGGTTTTAAAGGACCTTCGGCCAAGGTGATATATCCGATAGAATCCAGCCTCCCTAGACAGGCATCTAAGGCAATGATGAACGGATTATGGTAGCAGTCCTTTATCTTCTTAAGGGTATCTTCCAGATTTTCGGCGTGGACGGGTTCTTCTAGAGTACCCATGACGTAAAGCCCAGGAATACATTTCTCTAGTAACTTTGTACCTGTAAGGGGACCGAGGCAATCTCCCGTGGATCGGTCAGTCCCAATACATAAAAGAATTACTTGTCTTTCCCGGGCACTACTAATGTAATCCTGCAGACGGGCCTGAATTTCAGCAATACCTTTTCTATCACCATAGTGTGCTCGCAAATACTGATTTTCACTAAATATAGAAAGTGGATTCAAATTAATACCTCCAAATATTCCGGTTATTAATTTTATTTCCATATTTAGTTATCTTTATGCGCATAGTAAGGTAAAATGAGAACATAAGCCTGGAAAAATGAAAAAATTTATACATCAGGCCACAATCCAGGAAAAAATTCGATATTGTTACTTATGAGGAGTATACGTATGAGGCAAGATTATCTTTTGGTTGGAACCGCCGGACATGTCGATCATGGAAAAACTCAACTTATTCAGGCCTTAACCGGGATAAGTACGGACCGTCTGAAAGAGGAGAAAGAAAGAGGAATTTCCATTGAGCTGGGTTTTGCCCATTTCGATCTTCCTGGAGGGAAAAGAGTAGGAATAGTTGATGTCCCCGGCCATGAAAGATTTATCCGTCAAATGCTGGCTGGCGCCAGCGGTATGGATGTTGTTCTTTTAGTGATTGCGGCAGATGAAGGCGTTATGCCTCAAACCCAGGAACACATAGATATACTTGATTTGCTGGAAATCAAAAATGGAATTGTGGTTATTACCAAGCTAGATATCGTTGATGAAGAATGGCTTCTCTTAGTGGAACAAGACATCCGGGAGAACATAAAAGGAAGTTTTCTCGAAAAAGCACCCGTATGCAAAGTGTCGTCTGTCACCGGGGAAGGGATACCGGAGTTAATTCAGACCATCAAAGAAGTTTTGGAAAAATCACAGGGCAGACGGACAGATCTGCCTGCAAGAATGCCTATTGACAGAGTATTTACCATCCAGGGATTTGGTACAGTAGTTACAGGTACCTTGCACAGCGGATTTCTGCAGAAGGGCCAGGAAGTGGCAGTAGAACCGGGGGGTTATGTTACTAAAGTCAGAAACATTCAAGTACATAGCAATACTGTCACGGAAGTCCTGGCCGGACAGCGGGCTGCTATTAATATCGCCGGTTTAGAAGTTAAAGACATTAAAAGAGGGATGAATGTGGTTTCTCCAGGCCGTTTCACTATTGGTAATATCCTGGATGTACAATTAATGAATCTCCCTAAGGAACAAAGAACTATCAAACAAAGGCAAAGAATTCATTTTTACCTGGGAACAACGGAATGTATCGGGCGAATTCACTTATTAAACCAGAAAGAATTGTCTCCGGGGGAAACCTGCTTTGCACAAATTATACTGGAAGAATCAGTTCTAGCGGCATTTGGAGATCGTTTTGTAGTTCGTTATTATTCCCCGGTTGCAACAATTGGGGGTGGAGCAGTTTTGGGGGTAGCTCCTTCCAAAAGAAAGAGATTTCGGGAAGAAATTATTCAGGAGTTTCGGATCAAAGCGAAGGGAGATGCTCGAGACTCAATCAGGAAAGAACTCATTTACCCCTTTTCTGTGAAGGAAATCATCCTGAAAACAGGTTTGGGGAAAGAACAAATAGAAGAAGCGCTAACAGAGTTAGAGAAGAATTCGGAAGTGGTAATTCTCATGGAGGATAACAACAGCCTTTATTGGCTTAAATCCTCTGCAGAGCGATGGGGAACCAGGATTTCAAACGAAGCAGCAAAATATCAAAGAGAATACCCTCTGCGCGGCAGAATAGGCAGAGAGGAATTAAAGCATAGACTCAAAATTGATATTTCGCTAAAACGCTGGCAGTTGGTTCTGGAGTGGGAAGCAGCCAGCCAAATGATTAAGATGTCTGGTGGTTTTGTGGAATCTTTACCGATCATCAAGCTGCCGGAAAAGATACTATCTCAGATAGAATGTTTATTAAAAAAATGGGATGATGCTGGGCTAAATCCCCCTGAATATCAGGAAGCAAGTGCCGGCTGCGGGATCCCTGGAGGAAAATTTGAAGAATATGCAGGTTATCTAATTGCTAAGGGCTTTTGGATCAAGGTGGGAGAATATTATTTTTCGATAGCCGCCGTTGAGAATGCGAAGAAAGAACTCAAAAATTATTTAATGGAAAAGGAACAAGCTACGGTTTCCGAGGTTCGTGAACTTTGGGGTACTACCCGAAAATATACAGTCCCCCTTCTCGAATACTTTGACTCTGTCCGTTTCACAAAAAGAGAGGAATTAGTCAGGCGTTTATATGAAGTGCAAACAAAGAGATAGCCTGTATTATTAATTGAAAAAACATGAATATAAAAAGGAAGGCACAGACAGATGCTCAAAAAACATTAGGGAGGATTTTAAGAATGAGAGCGAAGACGATCTTAACTTATGCTTTTGTTCCACTGATGTGCCTGGCATTAGCTGCCGGCTGCAGCCCGGAAACATCTGCCCCGGCGGCGCCTGCTGTACCCGATGTGATTAAAATCGGCGGTAACTTTGAATTAACCGGCGGTGTAGCCGAATTTGGTAAAAAGGGAGAAAATGGAGCCGAACTTGCTATCAAACAAACCAATGCCAAAGGCGGGGTACTTGGCAAACAAATTAGTTATGTCGGTGCGGACAATAAGTCCGAAGCCGGAGAATCAACCGTGGCCGCTGCCAAATTGGCTACTCAGGACAAAGTAATTGGTATTATTGGTCCAATGACTATCGGAAATACCCTTGCAGAAGTTCAGGTAGTTACCGATAATAAGGTTCCCGTTATTACCCCGAGCGGAACCAGCGCAACGATTACCATGACTAAAGAAGGAAAACTGAATTCATGGCTGTTCCGAGCCTGCTTTATCGATCCATTCCAAGGTGAAGTTGCCGCAGCTTATGCCATTGATACCCTCAAAGCTTCCAAGGCCGCTCTGGTTATCGACCAGAAAGGCAATTATGCTAAGGGATTAGCAGATAGCTTCAAAACTACTTTTGAAAAAGCCGGCAAACAAATTGTAGCCAGCGAACAATATGTTGCCGGACAAGATACCGATTTTCGTGCTATTTTGACCAATATTATGGCTATGAATCCGGATGTGGTTTTCGTTCCCGGCTACTATAATGAAGTTGGGATGATTATTAAACAGGCTCGTAAAATGAACTTAAACGTTGCCTTCCTCGGCGGCGATGGCTGGGGAATCGGTCCGATCGTTGATATTGCCGGTAAAGAAGCTATGAATAATACTTTCTATGTTGATGTCGCTATAGATAAAACACAATTTGATAGTTTCTCTGCTGCATATAAAGCCGAATATGCCCAAGATCCGGACGGTTTTGCAGTTCTCGGATATGACGCAGCGAACATGATGATCCAGGCTATCCAAACAGCAGGCAGCGTTGATACAGAAAAGATCAGACAAGCACTTGAAAACATGAAAGGTTTCAAAGGTGTCAGCGGAGAAATCAATGTTGAACCTGCTACCCACAATCCGAAGAAGAGCGCTTCCATCTACAAGTTTGAAGCCGGTCAAATAGTTCTCGCAACGACAGTTAACCTCAAATAAAAATACTTTTACAAAAAATAGCAATAAGATATAAAATATATTTACTGCTGTCCCGGCATTTAAAGGATTTGGCATTACGAAATCTTTTATTTTAGCCGCTGATATGCTAAAATGATGCAACAGCAGAAAAAAACGATGGGGGCGTATGACGGCTGGTGCCGTTCCCGGACTTCAAATCCGTGTGTCGGGACGCAGAACGTTCCGAGGTGTGTTCGATTCGCACACGCTCCCGCCAAACCTCAATTTGGAGGGAGAAGGTTTGAATACTTTCGATGTTGTTGTTTTGATCCTGATTCTGGCCGGTGGGTTTGCCGGTTTTCAGAAAGGACTTATTACCGGATTGTCAAGACTGATTGGAAAGATTGCTGCTATTGGGATTGCAGCAGTTTTTCATCAACAGTTTCTGAAAACGGTTGAACCGCTTTTAGGGTTGAAAAAAATGATAGAACCTAAAATCGCAGGAATTCTAACGAAAATTGTTGAAAGCAAGCTGGCTGCAACCGGGGTTCAGGGAGCCAATTCCAAAGCACTGGCCCAACCGGTTATCACCCAGGCCACCGCGAGTTTAACCAACTATATATTAGAGATTGGTTCCTTGTTCATTCTTTTTATTTTAGTAACTTTAATTCTTAATGTTGTTATTTCTTTCGTTATGGCACCTTTGGCTAAAACCCTCAGTTTTGCCGACAGGGGCGGGGGGTTTGTATTCGGTGCCTTAAGTATGATGGTCGGAGTTTGTCTTTTTGCAGGCCTTTTTACTCCGGTATTAACAACAGGGAATATTGGATTATTGAAAACCAGTAATTCTCTTTTTTATCCCTGGCTAATCCAAGGATATGATTTCCTGCATTTGGGAATTAATGCTTTTGCCGGAGATATTCTAAAAAATCCCTTAGAAGGGTTCCCGATTTTTAAAGGAACTCCAGTTTAATTTATCTGCTATGCTTAACCGCTTTGAACATGGCAAAGTATTCTTTGGAGGACCGGAATTTCATGAAATTGAATGTTGGTGATATTGTCCGTCTTCGAAAACCTCACCCCTGCGGAAATTTTAAATTTAAAATAATGAGAACCGGAATGGATTTTCGAATTGAATGTATGCAGTGCGGTCATCAGACCTGGATTACCCGGGTCAAGTTAGAGAGAAATATTAAGAATATCCTTTATTCTCAAGAAAAAACAGAAGACCAATAATATTCCAAGTTTAATTTGCATAATTTATGACTTAATGTTATAATGATTTGTCTTGACAGAATTTATTTCCCTGCTCCACACATGCTGTGGGGCCATATAGACCGAGGGGAGGTGCAGTTATGCAAGCGTACGAAGTCATGTATATTATCAGACCGGATCTCGAAGAAGAAGCTATGAAATCGAATGTCGATAAGTTCGCTGAAGTCGTCAATGCCAATGGTGGTTCTGACTTAAAAGTGGACATCTGGGGCAAAAGACGTCTGGCTTACGAGATCAAAAAGTTTAATGAAGGGTTCTATATCCTAATGAACTTTAACGGTGAAGCTCGTACGGTTGAGGAACTGGAAAGGCTGATGAAGATTTCAGATGCTGTTATCCGATTCCTGACAACCAAAAAAGAATAAGAATTGCGGAGGGGTTAAGGTGTTAAATCGTGTTGTGTTAATAGGGCGATTAACGAAAGACCCTGAATTACGTTATACGCCGAATGGTGTAGCAGTAACCTCATTTACCTTGGCCGTTGACAGGACATATAAAAATGCTCAGGGCGAACGTGAGACCGATTTTATTCCGTGTGTAGTCTTTCGTCAGTTAGCTGAACTCTGTGCCAATTATTTGGCTAAAGGAAGACTAGCTGCTGTCGATGGCAGAATTCAGGTACGCTCTTATGAAGCACAAGACGGTCAAAGAAGGTGGGTTACAGAGGTTCTAGGGGAAAATGTGCGCTTCTTAAGCCCTAAAGACAGCAATAATCCTAGTTCTTCCGCTGGTTCAGAAGATTTTGGATCTTTTGCACACGAAGTAAGTCTTGATGATGATATACCATTTTAGTCTGAAGGGAGGAGCGTTCCATGGCTAATACTGCCGTTAAGAAAGAACGCGGACGCCGTCCACGTAAAAGAGTGTGCAGTTTTTGTGTAGACAAGGTGGACAGCATTGATTATAAGGACACAGCGAAAATACGCAAATATATAACGGAAAGAGGTAAAATCCTACCTCGAAGAATTTCCGGAAACTGCGCGAAACATCAAAGACAAGTTACCATTGCGGTGAAACGGGCTCGCAGCATCGCGTTGCTGCCCTACATGATTGAGTAGTAAAGAGAGGGAGCATGTCTCCCTTTTTTTATATGATGGAAGGAGTTTCACTTTATTTTCTCGAACTCATTATGTACCTTATTAATGGCAGGGGGTAAAATCGTGGAACCAGTTGCTGTTGATGTAATAAAATGCTCAAAGGCGATTGAAGAATTGAAAGTGGAACTGCTTAAAGCACAATGGCAGGTTCAACATGGAACTTTAAACGCGTCAGAGGTGCAAATTCTGGACAGCATGGCAAGTTTGGTAGGTTTGAGTTATTTGTTGACCAGAAGATTGGGTTTTGATTTTTCTCGTTTGGACAGGGTATTATATAAACAAATGGCTCAGTGGCAAAAAGAAGATTTTCTTCGTCTTGAATCTGAATGGGGAGATTTAAGTCTTCTGCTGGGATATTTAGTTCCGGAGGAAGACTGATACAGAGGTAAACTTCATGTATATGAGTGATCGGAATGCATTGCAATATGCTTCAAGAATAATTCTGGTTCTGGTCCCTTTCTTTTCATCCTTATTCAGTACCTGGAGCTGGATTGTCGAGATGTTACTCCTCTTTGCCATATTTGTGCATGCTCAGGGTTCTGGTTTAAGACTGACCCGCATATTGTTATTTGCCGGCTATCTGGCAGCCATCGTACCGGTAGGGGGAGATTTTCTAGGAAGGGTAGGATTTGCACCGTGGGCAGGAATACTCTACATAGAGTTAAAAGACAGAAGGTTTAACACATCGCAAAGTATGTTTTGGAGTCTCGTCTTCATAGCTCTTATAAGTGCCTTGCCCGTTATTCAAGTCGTTCAAGCTGCACTTCAGCCGAAGGTACTCCAAGACACAATCCGGCAGGTTATTGATTATTCTCAGCAACAGGATATTTTAGCGACTTTAGAAAAACAAGGAATGACATCCTCCGATCTTGAAGGATTTTTGAATAGTACATTGCCTGTTTATTATCAATTATTGCCTGCAATTGCCGGGATAATTGGGATGCTGGAGTTCGGGTTTTCGTATTTTATCTTCAGATATGGTTTTAAGAACGAGCAAAGCATAACACCTTTTTTGTTATGGCATCTGCCTTGGTATGCCGTTTGGGTGGCAATCATCGGATTAGCGGCATATTTAGGCGGTGATTACCTGGGAAAAGGTGCTATAGAAATAACAGGATTGAACCTCATTGTTATGATGGCGGCAATATGTTTCATTTTAGGTTTTTCCTGTACCGCCTTTTTTGTAAGGCATCCGAAAATGCCCAGATTATTAGCGATAGTACTGATCTTTGCAGGAGTATTTTTCCCATTTTTTGTGTTATTAGGTCTTGTAATCATCGGACTATTTGATTTGGTTTTTGACTTTAGAAGGATTCCCGAAAAAATTGAGGAGGGAAAACAGTGAAAGTAATACTAAAAGAAGATGTTAAAGCTTTAGGGAAAAAAGGAAAAGTATGTGAGGTTTCGGATGGCTATGCCCGTAATTTTTTAATACCCAAAGGGCTTGCGGTTGAGGCAACACAGGGAAATGTTCAAGATCTCGCTCATAAGCAAAAACAAGAAGAGCAAAGAAAACAAAAAGAAAAACAGGCGGCAATTGATTTGGCTGCTAAAATTGGAGCTATGCAGGTCGTTTTAAACGTTAAAGTCGGGGAAAAAGGAAGGCTGTTTGGTTCTGTTACCAATAAAGAAATTGCAGAGGTATTAGACAAGAAATATCAACTCAAAATAGATAAAAGGAAAATTGAGATGAAGGAACCCATTAAAACAACCGGAGAACTAACCGTCTTGGTTAGACTTCATCCAGAAGTGTACGGTAACTTGAAAATTAAAGTGGAAGGGATTCAACAGTAATTGATAAGGAAGTGGCCCAAGTGAAAGACTTTCTCAAGAAATTCCTTAAACAGATAGACCAGGAAGAAAATAAGGTAACCGAAGAGCAGCTGAAATTGGAAGTTGACGCGTTCTATGTGGTCCTTTCTAATTTATACGGTACAGATAAACTGATACTTAAAGCCAGTAAATTGGAAGCGTTAGGGTTAATGCGTTCAGAAAACTTGGGAGAAAGGGTGCTAGGTCTCCAGAAACTAACACATGATGACCCTACAGATAAACCTGTGCCCGGTCTGGAAGAAATACCCGCCCTTCTTCAGGAAATTGAGGAGCATATTGCCGAGACAGTTGCCAAGCGTTCTGTAGAAGACAGATTAAACCAGGCTGTAGCAGAAAAAATGCAGGAACGGCATGAAGAATATTTGAAAGAAATCAAAACCCAGGTTCTGAAGGAAACAGGCGGGCCTGAAAATGCCCAGACCTTAAAAAAACTTGCGCTCTTAGAAAAGATGAATGCAACCAAGCCGGTCTCTTCTGCAATTGAAGTATTAAGGCCGCTAACACCCGAGGAGATTATCGGACAGGAAAAAGCACTTCAGGCGCTTTTAGCCAAATTGGCAACACCATTTCCACAACACATTATTATATACGGTCCTCCGGGGGTTGGGAAAACTTCAGCTGCCAGGGTAGCATTGGAAACTGTAAAAGGATTTCCTGACTCGCCTTTTCATCGCGATGCACCTTTTATTGAGGTGGATGGAACAACATTACGGTGGGACCCGCGTGATGTCACAAATCCGCTGCTGGGTTCGGTTCATGACCCCATTTACCAAGGGGCGAAACGGGATTTGGCGGAAACGGGTATACCTGAACCAAAGTTTGGCCTTGTCAATGATGCGCATACAGGGGTCCTATTTATTGATGAGATTGGGGAGATGGACCCAACGCTCTTAAATAAACTTTTAAAGGTGCTCGAAGATAAAAGAGTCTATTTTGAATCATCTTATTATGACCCCCATGATCCTCAGGTTCCTCTCTATATCAAAAGGATTTTCGAAGAAGGGGTTCCTGCAGATTTTGTACTGATCGGGGCAACAACCAGAGAGCCTCACGACTTAAATCCGGCACTGAGGTCCCGCTGTGCGGAAGTTTATTTCGTACCTTTAGAACCTGCCCAAATTACCCACATTGTTAAACAATCGGCACGAAAGCTTTCTGTAAAAATTGAAGATAACGTCCCAGAATGGATCAGTGAGTATGTTATCGAGGGAAGAAAGGCCAACAGCATTCTTTTGGATGCTTATGGTCTGGCCAGATTTAAAAGCCCGGATGAAAAGGAAGTAATCATTACGGTCGAAGATGTGAATGAAGTATTGCGCTCTTCCAGGCTAACGCCTTTTATCCATAAGAAAGTAACACCCGGTAAAGATATTGGCCGGGTCCTGGGTTTAGGAGTGTCAGGATTTTTAGGATCCGTTCTAGAAATAGAAGTAAAAGTATTTTCCGGTCTTGAGGGCAAAGGCAGTATTCGCTTCAATGAGACTGCAGGAACAATGGCCAGAGATGCCGTATTTAATGCTGCAGCAGTGATCCGGAATCTCACAGGAGAAGATTTAAAAAATTACGACTTGCATGTGAATGTTGTGGGCGGTGGAAGGATAGATGGTCCATCGGCAGGGCTTGCGGTGACTATGGCTATTTACAGTGCCTTAAAAGATAAACCTGTAAAAGGAGATGTGGCAGTTACAGGTGAAATTTCGATTCAAGGAAAAGTAAAACCGGTCGGCGGTATTTATGAAAAAATATTTGGGGCGAAACAAGCGGGTATTCAAACTGTTATCATTCCTGAAGAAAATCTGAGAGAAGTACCTTCGGGACTCAAAGGGATTGAGGTAATCACGGTAGACAATATAGAAGAAGCTTTACGAATAGCCCAAGCTTAAAAAAATTGAAAGCTTGAGAAAAGAAATGAGGAGAAAACGAAATGGAACTTCCAAAAGTTCCTCCCCATAATTTGGAGGCTGAACAGGCTGTTCTTGGGGCGCTTATGTTGGATCCCCAGAAAGGAAGCACTGTTTTCGAAATTCTATCACCGGAGGATTTTTACCGGGATACCCATAAGAATATCTTTCTCGCTATTCGGGAGATTTTTGAAAAAGGCGACCCGGTAGACCTTGTTACCGTTGCAGAGAATCTCCGGCAGAACGGAAAATTAGAGAGTGTAGGCGGTATAGGCACCGTATCGCAAATAGCAGCTTCTGTTCCCTCGGCAGCCAATGTGGATCATTATGCGCGGATTGCAGCTGAAAAAGCGTTACTCAGGCAGTTGATCAAGATGGCGGGATATATTGAGGAAAAAGGCTACGAGGCAGGGGAAGAGGCCCTTAATCTCCTGGAAGAAGCTGAGAGGTTAATCTTGGAGATTTCTCAGCGGAAAACCAAAGAAGGATTTGTGACAATCCGTACGATACTCCTTAAAACCTTTGATAAAATAGAATATCTTTATTCGAATAAAGGAAATTTGACAGGAGTCCCCACTTATTTTAAAGAACTTGATCGAATTACCTCGGGCTGGCAGCCTTCTGATTTGATTATTATTGCGGCCAGGCCATCCATGGGTAAAACTGCTTTAGTCCTAAACATGGCCCAGAATGCCGCCGTAAAGGCCGGAATACCGGTTGCTGTATTTAGTTTGGAAATGTCTAAAGAACAACTGGTGCAGAGAATATTATGCTCCGAAGCGATGGTTGATCAGCAGCGGGTCAGAACAGGCGAACTTCTGGACTCAGATTGGCCAAAATTGACCCAGGCCGTAGCACCTCTTTCGGAAGCTCCGATTTTTATTGATGACACGGTTGGTATTTCTTTGGCAGAATTGCGTTCTAAAGCGCGAAGACTGAAAATAGAACAAGGGTTAGGTTTGGTCATTATCGATTACCTTCAATTAATGACCATCGGCAGAAAAATAGAGAGCCGGCAGCAAGAAGTCGCACAAATCTCGCGAGGGTTAAAAGGGGTTGCCAGGGAACTATCTGTGCCGGTTATTGCAATATCTCAATTGAACCGTGGTGTTGAACAGCGTCAGGATAAAAAACCCATCATGTCAGATTTGTTGGAATCCGGGTCTATTGAAGCCGATGCCGATGTAATTTCTTTTATTTATAGAGATGAATACTACCACCCGGAATCGGATAAGAAAGGAATTGCCGAGATCATCATCGCTAAACACCGCAATGGCCCAGTTGGTACAGTGGAATTGGGGTACCTAAAAGAATTTACGAAGTTTGTAAACTTAGAGAAGAAGCATATCCCAGTTTAATGTAGAGTCAAAAGGATGAGAAGAGATTCGAACATTAGACTAAAAAAAATAACTAATGTTCGGATTTTTATTGACAAACAGGCCTATTAATTGATACTATGAAAATGTTTGGCTGGAACCAATGACTGATTGGGGGAATTATAATGGCTGCCGTAGTACTGATAGGAGCGCAATGGGGAGATGAAGGTAAAGGGAAAATTACGGATTTCCTTGCAGAAAAGGCGGACATGGTTGTCCGCTATCAAGGAGGAAACAATGCAGGTCATACCGTTGTAATTGATGGTGAGACCTACAAACTCCACCTGATACCTTCCGGTATCTTTTATCCGGAAAAAACCTGTGTCATTGGAAACGGGCTGGTTATAGATCCAAAGGTGCTCATCGAAGAACTGGAATACTTGCAGGACAGGGGAGTCAGCACGAAGAATTTGCGTATTAGCGGGAATGCCCATGTGATATTGCCCTACCATAGGATGCTTGATATTTTTGAAGAAGAGTTCAAAGGAGAACAAAAAATTGGAACGACGAAAAGAGGGATAGGGCCTGCGTATAAAGACAAAGCATCCCGTACCGGAATAAGATTCTCGGACTTTTTAGATTCAGATGAATTTGCGAAAAAGCTTGCGTATAATCTCAAGGAAAAGAACCTGATGATCAGCAAGATTTATGGACAAGAAGAACTTAACTACGAAGAGATAATGAAGGAATATTTGGAATATGCAAAAAGAGTCAGTCCCTATGTGACGGATGCATCATTGGAAGTCAACACAGCACTCAATCAAGGCAGGAGAGTATTATTTGAGGGAGCTCAGGGAACACTCCTTGATCTTGATCACGGAACCTATCCTTATGTGACCTCTTCAAATCCGGTGGCGGGTGCGGCGTGCATCGGAGCAGGTGTTGGGCCAACCCGGATCAGCAAAGTGGTCGGTGTGGTAAAATCCTATACGACCCGGGTAGGTGAAGGTCCGTTTCCGACAGAGTTGTCCTGTGAAACAGGAGAGTTAATCCGAAACCGGGGGGGAGAATACGGAACGACGACAGGAAGACCGCGCCGCTGTGGGTGGTTTGATGCCGTGATTGTTCGTTATGCCGTAAGGATCAGCGGAATTTCCGATGTTGCCCTAACCAAGCTGGATGTTTTAACAGGGATGGAGACTCTGAAGATATGTATAGGTTACCGATATCAAGGACAGCTCATAACTGAGTTTCCACAAAGTCTCAAGGTATTGGCAGAATGTGAAGGCGTTTATGAAGAATTCCCAGGCTGGCAGAAAGATTTAACCGGTGTTGACAGCTATGAAGCGCTGCCCGTTGAGGCCAGAAGATACGTGGAACGCATAGAAGAACTGACCCAAGTCCCGGTAACCCTTTTAGCTGTTGGGCCGGGAAGAACTCAAACCATCCTCCGGGGATCTATTTTCTCGTAAAAAGTACCTCAAAGCATGTAAAACGAATTTTAGAAACGGATAAAGTCTAAAAAAAGAAAACCAGCATCAAATCAGTATGATTGATCTGGTTTTCACTTTTTAGAGAAAGAAAAGGTATCGCTAACTACTTTTTTAGTAGCTTTGCGACATTTTTTAAAATAATTTGTCTTCGTTAATCAGAATGCAAGATACCTAAAGTAGATGTATAAAGTAGAAATGGCGATAGACAAAATCATTAACGGGAACGCAATTTTAAGAAACCCTTTGAAAGAAATAGTTATCCCACTCTTTTCGGCTAATCCAGCAACAATGACATTCGCGGAAGCTCCGATCAGGGTTCCGTTGCCACCGAGGCAGGCACCAAGAGACAAAGACCACCATAGTGGGTTTAAGTTTTCAATTCCACCTAATTGACCTATGCTTTTAATCAGGGGAATCATTGTAGCAACAAAAGGAATATTATCCAAAAAAGCAGAGGCCAGGGCTGACAACCAAAGAATCAGCAGAGCAGTTTGAGTCAGGGCGCCCCCTGTTGCCGCAACAGACTTTTGCGCAATAAACTCAATTACCCCAACATGCTCCAAAGCCCCGACCAGGATAAAAAGACCGATAAAGAAAAAAATGGTAGGCCATTCAACAGACAGCAAGATATCCTCCGGTTCTTCTTTTGTTACAAGAAGGAGCAGTGCGGCTCCGCTTAACGCAATCGTAGCAGATTCCAAGTGTAGAAACTGGTGAAGAACAAACCCCAAAATGGTCAGGGCAAGAACGGCCAGAGATTTTCTTAATAAGGCGCTGTCTCTGATTGTACTGTTTTCGTCAATGGCCATAATGTTGGCTTTAAGAGAATCGTCAGTGATTAATTCTTTTCTGTAAATTATTTTAAGTAAAAACAATGTTACAATAAATACAATGATTATAGGGATAATTAAATTAACGGCAAAATCCATAAACCCAAGTCCTGTGGCGCTTCCGATCATGATATTGGGCGGGTCACCGATCAGAGTGGCAGTACCGCCTATATTGGAAGCAAGAACCTGACAGATAAGAAAGGGGACGGGATTCAAATTCAAGGCCGCTGTTAGCGAAAAAGTAACAGGTACAATTAATAAAACCGTTGTAACATTATCCAGGAAAGCTGAGAAAACAGCAGTAATAACGGATAAAAATAGCAGGATATACCACGGGTCACCTTTTGCCAGCTTAGCCGATTTGATCGCAATATATTCAAAGACCCCGGTACGGCGTGTAATTCCAACGATAATCATCATCCCGATAAGAAGTCCAATCGTGTTAAAGTCGATAGATCGAATGGCTTCTTCCTGTTGAATGACCCCGAAGAATACAACTAACATGGCTCCGGCAAGAGCGACTACTGAACGGTGAATTTTCTCGCTGATGATTAACCCGTAAGTAACCAAAAAGATGATGACCGCAATAACCAAATCGATATTCATGCTTCCTCCTAAAAAAAGTTTTTTCCAGTGGAATTTACAGGTAAAATAAAAAGGCAGAAAATCACAACGAAGTGACTTTCCACCCCAAAAGCCGAATCCTTGAAAACGAACGAATATTCGCCCAACTCGTAAATGATATGCAGTTGCTAACAAAGTAACATTATGCTATTCGCCTTGTCAAGTGCAAGTTTTGTAAATGATTTTCCTTGACAGTTGTCATCCAATCGTGTAAAATTCTGAATCGTGGCGTGGGCCATTAGCTCAGTCGGTAGAGCACCTGACTTTTAATCAGGGTGTCCCGCGTTCGAGTCGCGGATGGCTCACCATTACGGCCCCTTGGTCAAGCGGCCTAAGACACCGCCCTTTCACGGCGGTAACACGGGTTCGAATCCCGTAGGGGTCACCATTTTTGATGCCTCGGTAGCTCAGTCGGTAGAGCAGAGGACTGAAAATCCTCGTGTCGGCGGTTCGATTCCGTCCTGAGGCACCATTGAAAAAAGAGCTTCTGAATATGAGCAGGAGCTTGTATTTTTCTTATTCGTCGAAACAAAAAGTTTACTTGACGAAAAAGCAGATAATCAATATAATTAATTTTATCCTGTAACCATTTTGCGGAAGTGGCTCAGCGGTAGAGCATTGGCTTCCCAAGCCGAGGGTCGCGGGTTCGAATCCCGTCTTCCGCTCCAATTCAAGTAACAGGTGCCAGCTGTTGGCTGGCTTTTCCTATCGGAGAATTTTGCTAAATAAATAACAATTTGTTTTTTAGGAGTACAAAAAGTTTATATATGTCAACTGCTTTGTTAAGTCCAATGGACCAAAAAGGAGCTGAAAGAGAGAATGTTATCCGACTCAAGCAGTCATAAGTTCCATAGGAAGGGGATAAAGAGACATCTCATTGTTCTTTCTATGGTACTGACAGTGCTGATGTTCTTAACGGGTTGCAACTCGCTGGAGGATGCGGCAGCAAAAGCTAAGCCGTTTATCCCCAAAGGATATTCCGTAGTGTATATTGAGCAGGTCAGCGACAACTCCGGAATTGTATTCTACGACTATAAAGAAGAGCTCAGTGTTGGGATTTTTACGAAAAATAAGTTTGGATGGGACTGGATCGGAAGCAGTGTAGGGAAACTCGTGACTTATCCCGAAGGATTGCAGTGGCGTTATGCGGATTTAGGGGATAAGGACAAAACACAGTATTCGGTCTACTACGGGAAGGTCATTAACAAGGATATCGAGAAAATCACAGTTACCACGACTAACGGAAAAACGGTTGATGGGAAAATTGTGGATACCGATCAACTCAAACTTTGGTACGCATTTGTCAGTGAGCCGCAAGTTCCTTCTGTGGACGTTGATATTAAAGGTTATTCTAAAGATGAAAATATCATATATTTATTTAGTCACCTAAACAAAAATAAGGAGGATTTACATGGCTAAACATATCCAGACAGTAATCAAAGGAAATTTAAGTTCTACGGTTAAAACCGGAGGTTGTGGTAATTGTCAGACATCTTGTCAATCTGCATGCAAGACTTCGTGCACGGTTGGGAATCAAGTCTGTGAAAAATAATTTATAAAAAAATAGAGAATAACATGAGACCCTGTTTGAAAAACAAGGTCTCATTTTTATTGGTTTCACATAACGCCATAATCGAGGTATAATAAGCATATTAATATTAATCAATGAAAGAGGAAGACATGTTAAAAATCGATCATTATAACATAGCCAAAAATGTTCATGTTTTTCGGCAGGGTAATTTGAATATCGCCTATGACGTTAATTCAGGGTCCTTACATATTGTAGATGATAAAACGGCACAATTTATTATCAATATGATTCAAGTTCAAATACAGGACTTAAAGGGAACCGGAGATCCGCATAGCATCTTCCGCGTAGCGGGGGCTGACCTTTCCGGCGAAGAAAAAAATGAAATTCTTATGGAACTGGGTGCGCTGCAAAGAAATAACCTTCTTTTTTCGCAGGAAGCAGAAAAAATAGAACCTATGTATCCGGAACCGCCTATCATTAAAGCAATGTGTCTGCATGTCGCGCACGACTGCAACTTACGCTGCCGTTATTGTTTTGCAGGGACAGGTCCTTTTGGAGGAAGCCGTCAATTAATGTCTTTTAAGACAGGGAAATCAGCTCTGGATTTCCTTCTGAGAAACTCGGGAAACAGGGCGCAGTGCGAGGTGGACTTTTTTGGGGGCGAACCCCTGCTGAATTTTGATGTGGTTAAAGAACTTATTTCCTATGGTAAAAAAGCAGCAGCTCAAATTGGAAAAAAGATAAAGTTTACATTAACAACCAACGCTGTACTGCTCAACGAGGAAGTATCCGGTTATTTGGAAGAAGAAGGAATCAGTATTGTCCTAAGTCTGGATGGAAGGAAAGAAGTGAACGACAGGATGCGGCCTTATGCAGGAGGAAAAGGAAGTTATGATCGTATCATGCCGCAAATCCTTCGTTTTATCGAAAAGAGACCTGCCGCATCACGTTATGCTATTGGAAAATACTATTATGTAAGGGGTACATACACACGTTATAATATGGATTTTTATCAGGATGTACTGCATATGGCAGACCAGGGCATTAAACGGATATCGGTCGAACCGGTGGTAGCTCCTCCGGAGGAAGAATATGCCCTTCGTGAAGAAGATCTGGATACAGTCAAAAAGAGTTATGATATCCTTGGAGAAAAAGTCTTGGAATATATGCAAAATGGAAAAGAATTTTCTTTCTTTCATTTCAATGCCGGATTAGATGATGGTCCCTGTTTACCCAAAAGGCTATCCGGATGTGGAGCCGGGCATGAATATGTAGCTATTTCTCCGGAAGGGGAGATCTATCCCTGCCATCAATTTGTCGGACAGGAAAAGTATAAGCTGGGTTCTTTGTATGAGGAAGAGAAATTGAATGCGAAAGTTGTGGCTGCTTTCCGTAAAGCTCATGTTTATATCAAAGAAGAATGTGGTTCCTGCTGGGCACGTTTTTCATGCAGCGGAGGCTGTCATGCAGCCAATGCGGCATTTAGCGGGGAATTAACTAAGGTATATTCATTGGGCTGCGAGCTTCAGAAGAAAAGGCTGGAAGTAGCCTTCTATATAAAAATTAGAGAAAGAGAACAGAGAGTATTGGTCTAAGAATCCTAAGAGGAAAAGGGATTGAGAAGGTGAAAAGATGCATTTGGCTACTCTAGCCAGTGGAAGTTCGGGAAATGCGATTCTAATAGGTGAAGAGAACAGAAATCTTCTTGTCGATTGTGGAATTACGGTCAAAAGGCTTCTTGCTAATCTCAGTATGGTTAATACTTCTCCGCTGCAAATAGAAGGAATTATTATAACCCACGAACATATGGATCATATTAAAGGAGTAGGGGCCCTGGCCCGGAAGTTAAATATCCCTGTTTACGCTACCCAGGGCCTATGGGATGTGATGGAAGGGATTCTGGGGTATCTTAAACCAGAACAGCAAATCAGAGTTCAAAAAGATATATGCTTAGCGGGAATGAAGATCCGCCTTATTCCAACTTCGCATGACAGCAAAGAGAGTTATGGATTGAAAGTAACGGGAAAAAGTCTGACGTTAGGGATTGCTACAGACAGTGGGATGATTACCGAAGAAATGCACAGGAACCTTCAAGGATGTGATGCCTATGTCGTTGAAGCAAATCATGATCTGCAAAAATTGATGCATGGTAAATATCCGTGGTACCTCAAAAAAAGGATTAGCAGTAATTATGGACATTTAAGTAACGTTCAGCTTGCAGAGGCCTTATGTGAGTGGCTTATGGAGAATTCTCAAAAAGTTGTTCTCGCTCACTTAAGTGAGGAAAACAATACTCCCGAACTCGCTTTGTCTACCGTCTTGGGAATCCTTAGAAAATCTCAGGCAAGGAACCGGTTTGAACGAGTTAAGATAAGAGTAGCGCCACGGCATTACCCGGATGAATTAATTGTATTGAGAGAATAATTCTAAGGAGGTTTGTCCATGGACTATCACCATGATTATCAGTACCAACGAAAACCAAATATTATCTCTACTATACTTGTGGCCGTGATTAGTGCGATTCTGGGAGGGTTAATTGCAGTCGTATTGGTTCCTAAGGTTTATCCTCAGAATGTCGTTGGGACTCCTGATGGAGGAAATAGTGTTATTCTTCACCAAGGAGAAACTCCGCCCCTTAAAGGTTCAGGCAGCGCAGGGGAATCCCCGGTAGTAAATATTTCAAGTACTTTGAGCCCAGCAGTAGTATATATAGCCAATTTTCAATATAAAGGAAGCATTTTTGGTTCCGGGGGAATGTCAGAAGCCGCAAGCGGTTCGGGGTTTATTATTGATGCCGGCAATGGTTATATTGTCACCAACAATCATGTTGTTGCCGATGCGGAAAAGCTGATGATTTCTCTGGCTGACGGCCGGGATATACCGGGCACTCTTGTCGGAGGAGATCCCAGAACCGATCTTGCTGTGATCAAGATTAATGATACCAAGGATCTAAAGGCTGTTCAATTAGGTGATTCCAATACGCTAAAAGTTGGCGAATCTGTCGTTGCGATTGGGAACCCGGGAGGAAAGGAATTTGCCCGAACGATAACTACAGGAGTGGTATCGGCTACCAACCGGTTTCTACAGCTGCAAGGGGAAGCAAGCTTTAACTTGATTCAAACTGATGCGGCAATCAACCCGGGAAACAGCGGGGGACCACTGGTAAACTACAGCGGTCAGGTAGTTGGAATAAACTCGGCAAAACAAGATGCACCGGGATTTGAAGGGATGGGTTTTGCAATTCCGATTTCAGATGCCATACCGGTCGTCAAGCAGATTATCGAGAAGGGATATGCCAGTCATCCTGCTCTCCAGGTTAATATTGATGATCGCTATACCGAAGAATATGCCAGTTACAAAGGATCTCCGGCGGGATGTTACATCTCCAAAGCTCAAGTCGGGGGTGCCGCTCAAAAAGCAGGAATTCAGGCAGGAGATATAGTCACCGCGATTAACGGGGTGAAAATAATAAATTCACTGGAATTAACCCATCAACTATTTAAATATAAACAGGGAGACAAAGTAAAGGTTACTTATTTCCGCGGCGGGCAAAACTATACCGTGGATATAGTCTTAGGGGAGATTCGATCTGAGTAGGAAGTCCCTAGAACAATAATCAGTTGTAAAATCCTATTAATGATTTGACCTGACGGAAATATTTTCCGATTTTCTCTTTAATTCAGATGTATTTCGATTTTTTAAAGAGGATTTATAAAAGAGAATATCGAAAATATTTAGCTGCAAAATGGAATGTCGCTATAACTGAAAATGAACAGAGAAGAATAAACGGAAAATTAACCTTAAATTTGTTTCAAACAGGCAACGGAAAATATATAATTAAATCAGCAATGTAGCGCTTTTCTTTGAATATGGTTTACAAGGTGCTTCATGGAACATATAATATACCATCTGTCGGTATTTCTATTTAAAAAATTTTATTTGTGAAAATTAGAACCAAGTTATTTTGTATTATTCAAAAAATAATGTTAAAACAACATAGAGGCCTGTGGGAAAGGAGAAAAAATGGAATGGGGAAATTAATGCACATCGGATTGGATGTTGGTTCAACAACCGTCAAAATTGCGATTCTTGATGGTAACGACAACCTGATATTTAGTCATTATCAAAGGCATTTTTCCGATGTCCAGCATACTGTCAGCAACTTGCTGCAAAAAATGTATATTCATTTAAAAAACTTCGGCGTAACCATGAATGTTACGGGTTCCAGCGGAATTACAACATCCGAACAGATCGGGGTACAGTTCATTCAGGAAGTCATTGCCTGCAGCGAAGCTGTTCAGCGTTACATTCCCCAAACTGATGTCGCTATCGAATTAGGAGGAGAAGACGCTAAAATAACCTATTTCGGTGATTCCCCGGAACTTAGAATGAATGGGACTTGCGCGGGAGGAACCGGTGCCTTTATTGATCAAATGGCTATTCTGCTTAAGACAGATGCTTTAGGGCTTAATGAGATGGCAAAGAAACACAGAGAAATTTATCCGATTGCTTCGCGCTGCGGGGTATTTGCGAAAACAGATATCCAGCCGCTGCTGAATGAGGGCGCAGCAAAAGAAGATATTGCAGCATCCATTTTTCAAGCCGTTGTGAATCAAACCATTGCAGGGCTGGCTTGTGGAAAACCCATCAAGGGCAATGTCGCCTTTTTGGGAGGTCCGCTTTCCTTTTTATCTGAACTCAGACAGTGTTTTGTCGAAACATTGCATCTTAAACCGGAAAATATTATTGCTCCCGAACATGCCCAGTTTTTTGTAGCGATCGGAGCGGCTTTGGCATCAAAAAAAGGAGAAATCCGGATATATAATGAAATTTATGACAATATCCCTAAATTACACAATGCAGTGTCTGCAACCCCTTTTCTTCAGGCGCTTTTTAAAGATGAACAAGAGTATGTACAATTTAAAGCCAGACATGATCAAAACTCGGTCCGCAAGAAACCCTTGCAGGAAGTAAGCGGTCCCTGTTTTCTGGGGATTGATGCCGGTTCGACTACGACCAAATTAGCCTTGATAGACGACTCGGGCAACTTGGTTTATTCTCATTACGGGAGCAACGGCGGAAGTCCGTTGAAATCTACTATTGCTGCGTTACGTGCTTTATATCATGTAATTCCAGCTCAAGCTGCCATTGGAGGTGCCGTGGTAACCGGGTATGGAGAGGCCCTTTTGAAGGCAGCTTTGCGGATTGATCATGCGGAGATTGAAACAGTTGCCCATCATAAAGGGGCTGAGCATTTTCTCCCGGGAGTTAATTTTATTTTGGATATTGGCGGACAGGACATGAAATGCATGCAGGTCCGGGATGGGGTTATCAGCAATATTATGCTGAACGAAGCCTGCTCTTCGGGCTGCGGTTCATTTATTGAGACTTTAGCCGAATCTTTAAGCTTATCCTTGAGCGAGTTTATACAAAGAGGGTTATTTTCTAAAACCCCGGTTGATTTAGGAACCCGCTGTACGGTATTTATGAATTCGAAGATCAAGCAAGTACAAAAAGAAGGCGCTGATATTGGAAGTATTGCGGCAGGGATTGCTTATTCTGTGGTGAAAAATGCGTTATATAAGGTTATCCGCTTGCATGATTCTTCCCAAGTAGGCGAGAAGGTAGTTGTTCAAGGAGGCACATTTAATAATGATGCCGTTTTAAGAAGTTTTGAGACTATTACCGGAAGAGAAGTCATCAGACCGGATATCGCCGGTATTATGGGAGCTTTCGGATCAGCACTCATTGCGCGTGAAAAATATATATCGGGACAAACATCCACCATTCTGAAAGAAGAGGACCTGGAAGATTTTCAAACCCAGGTCAGCACCAGAAATTGCGGTCAGTGCGGCAATAATTGTCTCTTGACCGTGAATCGGTTTTCAGACGGCAGGGAATTTCTGACTGGCAACCGTTGTGAAAGAGGGGCGGGAATAGAAGAAAAATCAAGCCAAATCCCGAACCTATTTGCCTATAAATACGAACGTTTATTCAACTATCGGCCTTTAACAAAAGATAAGGCTTTTCGCGGAGAGATCGGAATCCCCAGAGTCTTAAACATGTATGAACATTATCCGTTCTGGTTCACAGTTTTTACAGAGCTGGGTTTTAGAGTAATCTTGTCGTCCCGCTCTTCAAAAAAGATTTTTGAGCTGGGAATGGAAACAGTTTCTTCGGAGTCACTTTGTTATCCGGCCAAGCTTACAAACGGTCACATTAAAGACCTCACTAATAAAGGGGTTAAAGTGATTTTCTATCCTTGTCTGCCCAGGGATGAAAAAGAGGTCGAAGGGGCAACAAACAATTATAACTGCCCTATCGTAACCTCTTACCCGGAGGCCATTAATGCCAATGTGGATGATTTAAGACGGGAAACCATCGAGTTTATTTTCCCCTTCCTGCCAATGGATAATATGTCTCGGATGAAGGACAGATTGCATGAGGAATTGAAAAAATTCGGTGTCGGCAAACAGGAAGTGGATAAAGCTGTAGATAAGGCTTATACTGAAAGAGAAGCTGTCCGCAGGGACATCAGAGCCAAAGGAGAAGAGGTTTTACGGTATCTGGAGCAGAACCATCAAAAAGGGATTGTTCTGGCAGGAAGACCCTATCATCTTGATCCCGAAATTAACCATGGCATTCCGGAAATGATTACAGGTCTGGGTTTAGCCGTATTAACGGAAGACTCAGTGGATCACCTTGGCACAGTAGAAAGGCCGTTGAGAGTACTTGACCAATGGGTATACCACTCCAGGCTTTATCAGGCAGCCAGCTTTGTAGCGGCACGAAAAGATTTGGAACTCGTTCAGCTTAATTCCTTCGGCTGCGGGTTGGATGCAGTAACAACCGATCAGGTTCAGGAAATCCTGAGGCGTTTTCGTAAAACCTATACGGCAATAAAGATTGATGAAATTAATAATCTCGGGGCAGTTCGGATCAGAATCCGTTCGTTATTGGCTACTATGCAGGAAAGGGAAAGGAAAAATATCCTTCCCCAAAAGTTGTATGATAACAAGCCTCGCGTATTATTTACAGAAGAGATGAGAAAGAACTACACAATTCTTTCGCCGCAAATGGCACCAATTCACTTTGAACTGGTGGAAGAAGCTGTCCGTCTGGAAGGGTACAATATTGAGATTTTACCGGATGTTCAGATCAACGTGGTTGAAGAAGGCCTTAAATATGTTCATAATGATGCTTGTTATCCGTCCATTATCGTTGTTGGACAGATCATGGCCGCTTTAAAATCGGGCCGTTACGACCTGAACAGGACAGCGGTTATTATGTCTCAGACCGGCGGCGGCTGCCGGGCAAGCAATTATATTGGTTTCATTCGTAAAGCGCTGAAGGATGCCGGAATGGATCATATCCCCGTGGTCTCCCTGAATACGGTCGGCTTAGAAGATAATCCGGGATTTAAATTGAGTATTCGGATGATAAAACGGTGTATCATGGCTATGGTCTATGGGGATCTTCTCATGAGACTGACGAACGCGACAAGACCGTATGAAAAAAATCCCGGAGAAACTAACCGACATTTGGACAAATGGCTTCATGAATTGAAACCGACCTTAGCAAAAATGAGCATGAAGGAATACCATCAAAACATGCGCAAGATCATTAAAGATTTTGATTCTATGGAAATACTGCATGCCAACAAACCTAAAGTAGGAGTTGTAGGCGAGATTTTAGTGAAGTTTCATCCCTTCGCCAATAACTATATGGTTGATATCTTGGAAAAAGAAGGAGCAGAGGCAGTCTTGCCCGATCTCACCGACTTTTTCCTGTACTGTGCTCATAACGGTATTTATAGCCGGAAACATTTAGCAGGGACGCTTAAGGCGGAACTTATCTGTCGTTATTTGATTTGGAGGATCGAAAATTACCGCCGTGTCATGAAAAAGGAATTGAAAAAGAGCAAACGTTTTTATCCTCCCAAATCCATTTTTGAGCTTGCCGACATGGCGGAAGAAATTATGCATCTCGGACACCAGACCGGAGAAGGTTGGTTTTTGACTGCCGAGATGCTGGAACTCATCCAGAGCGGTACCGTGAACGTGGCTTGTCTCCAGCCATTTGGCTGTCTGCCCAATCACATTACCGGCAAAGGAATGGTCAGAGAGCTTAAAAGGCATTATCCTGAAGCCAATATCGTCCCCATCGATTACGATCCAGGAGCCAGTCAAGTTAACCAAATTAACAGAATTAAATTGATGCTGTCAGTTGCGTTTAAAAATTTAGACAAATGCGAAGAACCAGATATTAAAAACCAAGAAGCTCAAACAGCATTTAATATAACGGACCAAATTACGGCAAAATAAAATTAAAACCCCGTATTTAAAAAAATACGGGGTTGCTTATCAAACATTTTGTTTTATTTGCTGCTGGGCATAGGCAACCATCTTTTTTACCATTTGTCCACCGATAGGACCGCCTTCCAGTCCATTTTGTCTGGAAGAAACATCTCCTTTATAGTGATCATTATTTTCTCTGACAAAGTCTAAATGACCTATTTCAGCAGCGGCTTCCATTTTAAGTTGTTGCAACCGCTTTTTTTTGCTTTCACTTGTTCTGTCCATTAAATTTTTCACCTCCCTTAAATATTATGGACTTATCTTTCAAATGTTATCTTAGTAATTCCTTCATTAGTTACTAAGAAGCACCGAAGAATAGAAAAACCAAATTGAACTTCATATATTTTTGCTGAATAAAGCAAAAGGACCAAATGTAAAACGAAAGAGAATTTCAGGAAAAAAGATGCTGCAGATAAAGATTATAGCTGTAGGGAAAATTAAAGAAA
Organism: Candidatus Dichloromethanomonas elyunquensis; assembly: GCA_001515265.1. Classification (GTDB taxonomy): domain Bacteria; phylum Bacillota; class Desulfitobacteriia; order Desulfitobacteriales; family Syntrophobotulaceae; genus Dichloromethanomonas; species Dichloromethanomonas elyunquensis. Next base: position 86,743 of record LNDB01000007.1, on the reverse strand, counting down.
ATTTTCTCAAAGAAGGAATTAAAGAGTATACTAAAAGATTATCCGCCTACATCCGGTTAGAAATAAACGAAGTTGATGATGAACCTTGCCCGGAAAAAGCCTCGCCGTTAGGAGAGGAAAAAACGAGGACGATAGAAGGGGAAAAATTACTTAAAAGGATTTCCAAGGATGATTATGTGATTTTACTCGATCTAAGGGGACAGGAGATATCCTCCGCGGTATTTGCAGAAAAGCTGAATAGATTGGCTCTCACAGGACAAAGTAATATCGCGTTTGTGATCGGGGGCTCTTTAGGAACGAGTCAGGCTGTTTCCGACAGAGCCGATTTTCGATGGTCGTTCTCTAAATTAACTTTTCCCCATCAGCTGATCAGAATGGTTTTATTGGAACAAATTTACCGGGCATGTAAGATTAACAAGGGTGAACCTTACCATAAGTAACGGCAAAATAATTATCCTGCCAGGATTTTGATTCTTTCGCCAAAATGAGATATCATAAGATTTAAAGTCAAAAGCCAATCATTTTATATGAAATGCAGGGTTAAGAAGAGACAGGGGATTGCAGTGACAAATCAGTTTTTGCCGGTCAGTAAAAAGGATATGGAAGACAGGGGTTGGGATCAGGCAGATTTCATCCTTGTCACAGGAGATGCATATGTTGACCATCCAACTTTTGGTGCGGCCATTATATCGCGCATTCTGGAAAATGCGGGCTACAAAGTTGGAATTATTTCTCAGCCGGATTGGAAGAACACCGATGATTTTCAAAAGATGGGAGATCCACGGTTAGGATTTTTGGTTACAGCCGGAAATATGGATTCAATGGTCAACCATTACTCCGTAAACAAAAAATTAAGAGACAGCGATTTCTATTCGCCGGGAGGAAAAATGGGCCTAAGGCCCGACAGAGCAACGATTGTATATTGCAATAAAATACGGGAAGCGTATAAAAATATTCCGATTATCATTGGGGGCGTGGAAGCCAGTTTAAGAAGATTTGTCCATTATGATTACTGGAGCAATACAGTAAGAAAATCTATCTTAATAGACAGCGGTGCCGATCTACTGGTCTTTGGAATGGGAGAGAGACAAATCGTTGAGGCCGCACAGTATCTTAATGACGGCTTTGAAGCGAAATATATTCGGCATATTCCAGGAACTTGCTATATTGCTGACACCCTGGAGGAAGTTGGCAGTTGTATAGAGATACCTTCGTTTAAAGACGTTTCCCAAGACAAAACCAGGTATGCGGAAGCTTTTAGGGTTCAGCATCAAGAGCAGGACCCGGTCAGGGGAAAGGTTTTGGTCCAGAAGCACGGCACTAAGTACCTGGTTCAGAACAAACCGGAAAGGCCTTTAACCAGGTCGGAATTAGATCAGGTATACTCCCTGCCCTATCTCAAAAATTATCATCCCAGGTATGAAAAGGACGGGGGCATACCGGCGCTGGAAGAAGTTAAGTTCAGTATCGTTAGTTCACGGGGATGCTTTGGGAGCTGTTCTTTCTGTGCGCTTACTTTCCATCAGGGCAGAATTGTCCAGAGCCGCAGTGAGGAGGCCATTATCAAGGAAGCAGTGGAATTGACGAAATTCGAAGACTTCAAAGGGTATATTCATGATGTTGGGGGACCAACCGCCAATTTTCGAAAGCCGGCTTGTGAGCAGCAGCTCAGCAAAGGTTCTTGCAAACAAAAACAATGCCTATATCCCGGACCGTGCAGGAACCTCAATGTAGACCATCGGGAATATTTGGGACTGTTAAGGAAACTAAGAGTTTTACCCCATATCAAAAAGGTATTTGTCCGGTCGGGGCTTCGGTATGACTATATTATGGCAGAGAAAAGCGATCACTTTTTAAGGGAGTTGATTCAGCATCATGTCAGTGGTCAATTAAAGGTTGCCCCCGAACATATTTCTTCGCAAGTTTTACGGTATATGGGGAAACCTTCAGGAAAACTCTATGAGCAATTCAGGGAGAAGTTTTTTAAAATTAATCAACAGTTGGGGAAAAGCCAGTTCATTGTTCCGTATTTCATGTCCAGTCATCCGGGGAGCACATTGGATTCCGCGGTTGAATTGGCGGAATATCTCCGGAATATCCGCTATCAGCCTGAACAGGTTCAGGATTTCTATCCCACCCCGGGGACCTTATCCACAGCAATGTTCTATACCGGGATAGATCCATTGACCATGAAGGGAGTTTATGTTCCCAAAAGCAAAACAGAAAAAGCGATGCAGCGAGCGCTCCTTCAGTTCAGTAATCCTAAAAAATATGAATTGGTCCGGGCCGCATTAGTAGCAGCAAATCGAACAGATCTGATAGGGTTTGGGCCAAAGTGTCTCATTCGGCCCAAAGGTAAAGAAGACTTTGCAGGGAAAAAATTACGCAGCACACAAAAAACAGGTATACAAAAAACAAACAAAGATACCCGAAGCAGAAATACCTCTAAGCAAGAAATAAATAAAGGTGCCAGGGCTTCCAAAATTCAAGACAAAACGCCTCGTGGCGGTAATTTAGAACCATCGCGAAAAAGGAAACCTTGAAAGATGTTAATTACGCAAAAATAGGGGAGGCCCGACTTCATACCGAAGTTAGGCCTCCTTGTATTTATTTTAGCTGACTTGAAGAAGAACGGTAATCAAGGGAGACCCAATAAGCGCTTCCATTCGATGTTCGTTCCATAAATTCGTAATCAATTAAACTTCTGCGAAGAAGAAATACATCATGGAAGATCTCAGATAATATCATGTTGACTTCTGATTCCGTATACGTTTTTCCAAGATCAAACCGCTTTACGATATGATCTAAGACAATGAGTTTCTTTTTTTCTTTGAACGGAAATGAATCAAGAGGACCGTCTTTACCTAGCTTAAAATAGGTTTTTAAAACCTTTTCTTTTTCAGCCAGAAGAATATCACAGAGCATAATAGTAGACACCGCCTAATTAAGTTTATATATTATATAGACAATATACATGAAAGTTTAAAAATAATCAAGACATAATCAAGATTGATTACAAATCATACCGGACGGGATCATCCGATAAAGGCCGGTAAAATCAAAGTATACAATGATTGATACAAGGAGTCAGGCTGTATATGTCGAAAATCATAAATTGCTAATAGTTAAATATAGTTTTTACTATGAAAGAGGGAACGGCATGAAAGTTTTGTATTTTCACTGTTCAAGCGGAATAAGCGGAGATATGTGTCTGGGAGCGATGCTGGATCTGGGAGTGGATCCGGAATATTTGCTTAAGGAATTAAGCCTGCTGGGTTTGGAGAAGGAATATGAGATTGACGTTAGGAAGGGTAGCAGGAAAGGAATAGCCGGAACAAGGGTAGAAGTCAGACTAAGGGACCACGGATTTACGATGTACAAGGGAAAACACCATCACAGGACATTAGGGGACATAGAAAAAATTATCGCGAAAAGCAGTCTACCCGAAAATATTAAAAACAGGAGCATAAAAATGTTTGATGTCCTTGCTGATGCCGAAGCCCAGGTCCATGGCATTAAAAAGAACGAGGTTCATTTTCATGAGGTGGGTGCAACAGACGCCCTTGTGGATATCGTCGGGACGGCTGTTTGCTTGGAATACTTAGGCGTGGACAAAGTGAAAGCTTCTACAGTGGAACTTGGCGGAGGCTTTGTTCATTGTGAACACGGACAACTGCCAGTACCTGCTCCTGCGGTACTGGAACTGTTAAAAGGTATTCCGGTCAGTATGGGGAGAGTGGACCATGAAACAACGACACCGACAGGGGCTGCGATTCTTATGGCCAATGTGGATGAATTTACCGATCATTTGAATTTAAATATTGATAAAGTTGGGTATGGCCTTGGCAAGAGGGATATGGTCATTCCCAATGTCTTAAGAATCATGTTAGGTATGCAAAAACGGGAAAACGGGAGTAAGGATCCTGAGCGGACATCCAATATGCAGCAATATATAATCGAAACGAATATTGACGATATGAATCCCGAATTTTACGAACTGGTAGAGGAAAGGCTGTTCGGCGCAGGGGCTTTAGATGTGTATAAAACACCGATTATGATGAAAAAAAGCAGACCGGCAATTCAATTGAGTGTTTTGGCTGCCTTTGAAAATGTTTCTGCCATAGAAAATATCATCTTACGGGAAACAAGTGCCATCGGCTTACGTAAATTCTGTATTGAAAAGGTAATGCTCCCCAGGAAAATAAATACTATTCAAACAAAATATGGAGAAGTAACAGTAAAAACTTCTTATCTTAATGGACAGGAAATCAAGACCAAACCGGAATATGAAGACTGCAAGAGAATCGCTAAGGAAATGAATCTTCCTCTTGCCGAAGTTTACAGGGAAATCTTAAAAAGCCCGGAGTAATTAAAGAGAAGGGCATTTTAGACCTTACAGTGCTTTTATCTTTTTACCTTCCTTCAATCCAGCCAGCTTCGGATTTAGAATCACCAAAGCCCCTTCCTCCAATCCTTCGCTGATAGCAACATTTCTGTCATTTTCAAAACCTTTTTTCACAGAACTTATAATCGCCGTTCCGTTCCTTACGACCCAGAGAGCATCTCCGGTATGGTAGGGAAATAGGGCTGTTTTGGGAACCACCAGCTGGTTTTCAGCCTTACCCAAGGTAAATTCCACATCTAAAGCATAACCGGGTTTGAGGACTAAATTCTTCGGAATTTCCGGAATAATGGTTACCTTAAGGCGCTGTTCGATCAAACCCAGGGTAGATAGCTTCTCCACTGCCGAAGGGGCGATTCTATCTACGACCCCGGAAAAGGCAACATTGCCGCCTTTATTATTTTGAATCAGATTAACAGGCATTTGAGGTTCAATCAGGGAGGCGTCTTCGGTAAGAACATAGACTTCTATGTTAAAGGTATCTCCGCTGACCACCGACAGCAAGGCGGCTCCGGGAGTGACTACCATTCCTTCTTTTACAGCCAAATTGGTGACTGTACCTGAGACGGGAGAGAGAGCATTTCTTTGGGAGAGCTGGTAATTGAACTGGTTGATCTGTTCTTTGACCACAGCGATTAATGCGGGATAATAATCGGAGTTAACGGTATTAGCCGCTTCTTCGTACTCTTTCTTACTTAAAACACCGGCCTCATATAACAACTTTTTGGTTTCCAAATCAATGGTCAGTTCCTGCAGCCCTTTTTGGGCTTCGATACTGCGCATCTGTGCTTGCAGACTCTGGATTTGGTAATGTAATTCCTGACTGTCGATACTTACTAAAAGGTCTCCGTGTTTGACTTGATCGCCTTCCATAACATTAACACCGGTTATTTTTCCTCCATAGACCGAATAGACTTGGGATTCCTTTTTGGCTCTGACAATGCCCTCTTCCTTAAAAGTCTTGGCGATACTCTCCCTTTTAACCGACAGGAGACCGGCTTCCAGGGGTTTTGTAACCTGAAAAACAGTCATAATTATAATGACTACGAGAACAAGAGATCCAAGAATGATTTTCCATTTCCTTTTCAATTTTTTCTCCTCCCCGCTATTCCTTGGACTTGAGAACTTCAACCAAGCTTAAGTTTCGTAATTTTCTTGCCGCCATCCGCTGTGCAAAGATTATGCATAGGACGGAAATAACAAGAGCCAGGAGCAAAGCTTCCTGATTTAACTCCGGAGTAAATCCGAACAGATCATTGCCGACAGAGTCCGCCATGCCGATCAGAAAAGCTTTGGTCAGGGGAATTCCCGCCAGCATCCCGAAAAAACCGACAAACCATTGTTCAAAGGTGATAACCCCTAAGACTTCTTCGGGGGTCATACCAAGGACCATCATCGATGCGAGTTCCCGGCTCCGTTCTGAAAGGGTAATTACGGAAGTATTATAAATAATGGCAAAACCAATAATAATTCCAAAGAGAAACATGCCATAAATCATTCCCATATAGGAAGCCATGAGTTCCTGCATTTTCCTAAGCATACTCAGGTGGTTTTCTATGCTGTTAATCATTTTGCTATTATTATATTTTTCCTCGAGGACGGGGATGCTCCCCTCCTCCATGCTGATCATTATTGAGGTAGCAAGTTTTCCCTGTCCCAGAAAATTCTGAAGTGCCGTAATTTCCATATAGGCGTTCATCCCCATGTTTTGGGGAATAACTCCAACCACCGGTAAAACTCTTCGCTCATCGCGATTGGTGAAATAAGGGCTTTCTACAGTCAGTAAGGTACCGGGCTCTGCGAGGAGCAGATCAGCCAACCGTTTGGAAATCAAGATCCCTTGTTCCGGAGCAGGGATCGTGTTTCCTGTACTGTCGGTAATATGATAAAGCTCGCTGTATGAGTGGATACCGAGTAAGACAACACCTTTTTCATGCCAGGAATTGTGCAGGATGATTGGAACTTCGGCCATGGTTTCAACAACCCTGATTCCGGGAAAACCTGAAAGTTCTCTCTCAGCCGGATTCTGAGCAAGTGGGGCAGCCAAAGGAATCTTAACATCATATGTTTCTATTTTCTCAAATTGCTCAAAAAGCATTTGATCTTGCAATGTTTTCATCGACCAGGGAAGAGCCAGGAGACTAAAAGTGAACATCATCCCGATAAAAAGAAAAGCGGTGCGCATTTTATTACGCAACATGCCGCGCAGAGACATCTTCCCTTGGACAGTCAGCATCTGCCAAAAGAATCTTGCTTTTTCCAAAAAAATATTTTTCCCGATGGCGGGAGCCGAAGGACGCATAGCTTCAGCAGCTTCGAGTTGCAATATATTCTTGCAGCCTTGATATCCGGCAATAAGAGAAAAAATAATCGCAAGCGCCAGACTGAGGAAGAAATACCGAGGGGAAAAGCTGGGTGTCAGTCCCGGCATATTATAATATTGACGGTACAACTCAAGATACGGACCTGTCAGGGCAAAACCGCTTAGTCCGCCAAGGATGCCGCCGCTTAGACCGGTAATAAAGGCGTAAGATAAATAATGAAAAAGAATTTCTCTATAGGTATAGCCGAAAGCCTTGAGGGTGCCAAGCTGGGTCCGCTGCAGTTCGATCATTCTTTTCAGCATAATATAAAGAATCATGGCTGCCACGGAGAGAAAAATTACCGGCATCGCTATTGCGGTAGCTTCTAGACTGCTTAGTTCCTGGCCCAATAAAACATCGCTGGTTTGGTCTTTTCGCGGATAGATACTTTTTATACCATAGGGTTTCAGTTCGGCCTCCAAAAGAGGTTTTACATCTTCAAAGCTTTTACCTTGATCAAGGGTAAAAACCAGATTTGTTATAGTGTTTTGGGTTTGAAAGAGATTATTCATCACTGACAGGGGAACATAACCGATCCCAAAAGTCTTAGGATCGGGGAAAAGGTCGCTCGATGTACGCATAGCATAGATAAATTCAGGATTTTTTCCGGAACCGGTTACGTGAAAGGTTTTCTTTTTTCCATCTGCGATAATGTTGATTTCCTGGTTGAGTTCCAATTTACTGGCATCAAAGAATTTATTATCCACCCAAAGATTCAGGTTTCCTTCTTCTAAAGGAATTCCTTTCTCCAGCAAAACATCATTAATCAAAGGGGACTGAGAAGTATCTATAGAGACTAACCGAAGATAGACGTTTTCATTTTGATCCGGCGCCACTACCCGGACATCTTTAATGAAGCGGCCTTGTATTTGCTTGATTCCATCGATTGCACGTAATTTAAATACCTGATTATATGGCATGCCTTGGATTTCGGCAAACCCGTCAGCAAAATTCTGATTTTCGTAAAAGGCATCTCTGGATTGAAGAAGGTTATCCATAACCATCGACATAGCGGAATAAACCATCAGTCCTATGGCAATTACCATGATACAGGCTGCATAAGCACCTTTTTGCTGCATAAGGTCCCGGCGCATTTTCCTAAACAGCATTACCAAGTCACCTTCTCCGGAGATGTAGGACAATCGTTGACTGTGATCCGTGAGATTCCGCCGTCTTTAATATAGAAAACTCGGTTGGCGATAGCAGCTACTCCTGCATTATGCGTAATAATAATGACAGTTTTCCGATAGTTTTCATGAAAATCCTTAAGAATCTTTAAAACCTGGATACTTGTCTGGGAATCCAAGGCTCCGGTGGGTTCATCACAGAGGAGAAGCTCGGGATTTTTGACGATAGCTCTGGCTAAGGCGATACGCTGCTGCTCACCCCCGCTCATTTGCGACGGGAAATGACCGGCGCGTTCCGCAAGTCCTACCCTTGCAAGCGTTTCTCCAACGCTAAGGGGGTTTGGGGCGATTTCCGCTGACAGACTTATATTTTCGCAGGCATTCAAATTCGGAATCAGATTGTAGAATTGGAAAACGAAGCCTACAACATTTCTCCGATACAAAGTAAGATGTTCCGAATCAGCACTGTGCAAAGGGATATCTTTATAATACAATTCACCCCCCGAGGCGCGATCCATTCCTCCTACTATATTCAGGAGTGTACTTTTACCTGAACCGCTCGGCCCGAGGATTACAATGAACTCATTGTCATAAATTTCAAAATCGACATTCCGTAAGGCCTTTACTTCGATCTCACCCATCTGGTATGTTTTAGAGAGAGCATGTGCCCGGATTAAAGGGTTCATTTTTTCCCCCCTCTATGTTTTATTCCTTTATGAATAAGTTCATCTTTTTAAACTCATTATAAGTGCTTGCTTATCATGATTACAATGAATATAGCAAAAAAGCAGAAAAATATTAGAGCGGTTTCAGCCGCAAATTTAAATCTTGCGTTTTTCTTCATTGAAAACAGCATTGGCATATTGCGCCATTTCAGAACCGTAGGAAATACTGTAATCAAATCCTTTTTTAAGGAGGGAAGAAACAAGATTCCAATCAGGGCGTAAAGAAGCTGCTTCTTTTTGAATACATCTGAAAAGATCAGAAGCGGCTGTTCTATTATTGGGTTGAACTGAAAACTCTAGAGAATGATAAATTTGCATTTCTTGTTGTTGTAAAAATAAATCAAAATGTTCGCTTGAAAGTTCTACCGAGATATCGTTAAGGCGTTGCTCGCTTGCTGCTAAAGACACTAAAAAGCGGATACTCATTGGAATAGTATAGGCCTTTTTAAATTCATTAACAGTAGTGGAGTCGTTTCCGTAATGAGTGCTTAAAAAACGATTGCATTTCAGAAGCCAATTAAAAACCGGGGTAGAAATTTCCCCAGCGTTTGCTGAATTTTCCAAACCCGATCGTAAAAGCGCTTCCCCTTCATCAGTAAGTTGTTTCAGTTTTGATACTAGATTCAGACTATTCATGGTAAGGTCTCCTTTAAATTTGCTTATTATATTTATCAATAGAGTTTCGAGGAAACTTTTGGGATTAGGGCCTAAAAAATTCAATCGAATTTTTTGATGAACTTTTTGTCCGGGAATAGAATTGAAATAAAGCTTTATAGTCCCTATAATAGTATTTGGCTGCACGAAAAAGAGAAAAACGACATTAAAAATGCTTCTCACCAAAATGGGGGGAAGCAGCTTTAATTTCACCGGTTGAAAGTAATTTGATATTATGTCAGAAGGCATTAATTTTCATGAAAATAAACATTAAGATTAGCAGCAAAAGCTAGGGGCTAATTTATGAGGGTCCGAAGAATAGCTCATTCCTGATAAGCGGAAGGCTTACAATCTTTTCCTTGGATATAACAACTGATAGATTCAAGCAGCACAGAAATTTTAAATGGCTTCAAAATAATACCCTTAAAGTTACTCGTAGTCGGGAGTTTAAGGTCATTAATGTCTGATCCGGTCATAAGCAGGATAGGGATATCTTGTAAATGGCTTTGCAGGGATATGTTTTCAATGAGCTTACATCCATCTAATACGGGCATCGAATAATCAGTCAGAATTAAAGACGGGGTTGGACAATTTTTTAAAGTGTCCAAAGCTGCGGAACCGTTGGAAGCAGTTATTGGCGTATAACCATTATTCGTTAAAAGAATTGATAAAAGGCTTGAAATGCCGCAGTCATCATCTACCACTAAAACTACAGGATTCAAGATCTATCCTCCTAAAAGCTTATTTTACAACCTTTTACAGTATATACTACATGAAGGAAGAAAAATGTTGATGTCTGTCATACTGTAAAAAAATCATATGAATGATCAGTATGGATATATACGCAAAATGCAAGTATTTTTATAAAAAGACGGGGCATTTCAGATTAAAAAAAATGAAATTTATTGTAAAATTGAGAAGTGTTTCATCGGATTCTAAAGGAATGAATACAATATCCGCTTTTGTTCCTTAGGGAACAGGTATTGAGAAATTGGGAGGAAACGTCATGGCCCGAATAGAGTTGTTGGCCTTAACGGCATTTGGGTTGGAGGCATTGGCTGCAAGGGAATTGCAAGATTTGGGATATGAGGAGGTTGAGGTGCAAAACGGGAGGGTGTCGTTTGTTACGAATGAGGAGGGGATTTGCCGGACAAATATTTGGCTGCGATGTGCCGAGAGAGTGGTCATAAAAATGGGTGAATTCCCGGCACGCAGTTTTGAGGAGCTTTTTCAACAAACAAAGGCCCTTCCTTGGGAAGAATGGCTGCCGGTGGATGCGCGTTTTCCCGTATCAGGAAAATCTGTGCGTTCGCAGTTATACAGCGTGCCTGATTGTCAATCTATTGTAAAAAAAGCCATTGTGGAAAGACTGAAAGACACGTACGGTGTCAGCTGGTTTGAAGAGACAGGGGCGCTGTATGCTATTCAGGCAGCAATCCTCAAAGACATGGTCACACTAACCATTGATACCTCCGGTAAAGGTTTGCATAAAAGGGGATACCGGTCTTTGGCCGGAGATGCTCCCTTAAAAGAGACACTTGCTGCAGCAATGGTATATTTAAGTCATTGGAAAGCAGACCGGGTTTTACTCGATCCTTTTTGCGGAACAGGAACCATTCCGATAGAAGCTGCCTGGATTGCGCAAAAGCGGGCTCCGGGACTGCAGAGAGACTTTTCGGCTCAAAGCTGGCTGTCCATTCCGGAAAAATACTGGATCAAGGCGAGAGAAGAGGCAGCGGATTTATGGAACAGAGAGCTGCCCCTCCATATTTACGGTTCGGATAGTGATCCTAACGCCTTACGTTTAGCAAGGATTCATATACAGGAGGCAGGTCTGTCCGATAAGATCTTTTTTCAAAAACTTCCGGTAAAAGAAGTCAAATCCAGATTCCGGTATGGTTCTATCATCACGAATCCTCCTTATGGGCAGCGTTTGGGAACCCAGGAAGAAGCAAATCTTGTTTATCAAGAACTTGCCGGTGTTTTTCAACAGTTGGGAGATTGGTCCCTGCATATGCTTACACCCCATCCTAAACCGGAAAAATTTATCAAGCGAAGATGGGACAAAAGCCGAAAACTCTACAATGGGAGATTAGAATGCCATTATTACCAATTCTTTGGTCCAAGACCGCCCAGAAAAGAGCAAATAATAGAATAAGCCTAGAATTATTTACCAAAGAATATTAAAATAGTACTTGGTTGGAATTATCATGATAAAAATAAAGCAGACAAAAGAATCTCAGGGGGATAAGGATGGATTTGTCCACGATCGAACCGCTCTATGACAAAAAGGCAAAATGTATTTATTGCCAAAACACCTTTACCACTAAAAAGATCAGATCAAGATTTGTAAAGCCCCTTAAAATAGAACAGGATTTTGGCCCGCTTTTCAAAGAAGGGGAGGAAAATAATCCCCTTTTATATTATGTTACAGTTTGTTCGGAATGCGGCTTTTCATTTACAGAGGATTTCTCCCATCATATTAGTGAGGCTTCGCGAAAAAAAGTTCAAAAAGAGATTACGGAGAAGATGGATAAAGTGACAGATTTTTGGGGAAAGCGAAATGTAAATCAGGCTGTAAGGGCTTATAAGCTCGCGATATATTCAGCCCAGCTTGTCCTGGAAAAGCATATTGTATTCGCTAATCTTTGTTTGAGATTAGCCTGGTTATACAGGGGGATTGGCAATCAACAGGAAGAAAAGCGTTTCCTTGAGCTGGCGGTTTCCGAATTTGAGAAATCCTACATTCATACCGATTTTAAAACGGAGACAACGCCGGAAGTGTCAATCCTCTATTTGATTGGAGAGATAAACCGCAGATTGGGAAATTATAATGAAGCGATTACATATTTCACGGCGGTAGCAGAACATCCGGAACGCAGCAGATATACCAAGTACGTGAATTATGCCCGGGAGCAATGGCAATTAGCTGCCCGTGAATATCGGGAGAAGAAAGGATAAAAGGTTTGGAATCATAGAAAAATAGACTAAGGTTTATTACGGAAAATGAGGTGAGGGTATGAATACGCTCAGTATCAAGGATATTTACAGTTCAGGCGATAAACTGCTTGATCATAATATAAAAGTCCAAGGATGGGTGAGAACCGTTCGGGCATCTAAAGATTTTGGTTTTATTGAACTCAATGACGGCAGTTATTTTAATAATCTTCAGATTGTCTTTGATCATCTGCTTCCTAACTTTGTGGAATCAGGGAAATTGGGAGTCGGGTCGGCTATTTCTGTCGAAGGTTTGTTAGTTGCGTCTCCGGGAGCCAATCAGCCCTTTGAAATAAGAGCCGGTAATATTGTCATAGAGAATTCTTGTCCGCCTGAGTATCCACTTCAAAAAAAAAGACACAGCTTGGAGTTCTTGAGAACGATTGCCCACCTGCGACCCAGGACCAATACATTTTCAGCTGTTTTCAGGCTGAGATCGGTCATTTCGTATGCCGTACATCAATACTTTCAGGAAAAAGGATTTGTTTATGTGCACACTCCTCTGATTACCGGAAGTGATACAGAGGGTGCCGGAGAAATGTTCAGGGTTTCAACCTTAAAATTAGATCAATTGCCGCGGACTGAGCAGGGAGAAGTTGATTTCCGCCAGGATTTCTTCGGGAAAGAGACTAACTTGACCGTAAGCGGCCAGTTAAATGCCGAAAGTTTCTGCATGGCATTCAAAAATGTCTATACTTTTGGGCCAACCTTCAGGGCCGAAAATTCTAATACTTCAAGGCATGCAGCTGAATTTTGGATGATAGAGCCGGAAATTGCTTTTGCCGATCTTGCAGATAATAAAAATCTGGCGGAGGATTTGCTCAAATACCTCATTCGTTATGCCCTTGAGCATTGTCTTAACGAAATGGATTTCTTTCAAAAGTTTGTCGATAAGGATTTGTTGGAACGTCTGACCCATGTTATAGAGTCTGAATTTGGACATCTTACCTACACAGATGCGGTCAATATACTGAAAAAGGCTAACCGTCATTTTGAATATCCGGTGGAATGGGGTCTTGATCTTCAAACAGAACATGAGCGTTTTCTTGCGGAAAAGGTATTTGGGAAGCCAGTATTTATTACGGATTACCCAAAGGACATTAAAGCATTTTACATGCGTCTGAATGATGACGGAAAAACTGCAGCCGCTATGGACCTGCTGGTACCGGGTGTTGGTGAAATTATTGGCGGAAGCCAAAGAGAAGAGCGCTTGGGTCATATCATGAATAGGATAAAAGAATTAGGTATGGAAGAAGAGAGTTACTGGTGGTATTTGGAACTGAGAAAATACGGGGGCGTAAAGCACGCCGGTTTTGGACTGGGCTTTGAAAGACTGATCATGTACCTTAGCGGCATTACCAATATCCGGGACGTCATCCCATTCCCCCGGACGGTTAAATCTGCGGATTTTTGATAAAAATGAACGAAAAAACATGTCTAAATTAGCCGAAAAGTTAAAATTTATGTTATAATTCATTATCATAGAATAATAATGAAAAGATATAGGGCTGTTTTACTGCAAGGAGGAGGTACCATGCCTAACAAAGAATTACTTTTGATTCCCGGGCCCACACCTGTCGTGGACGAGATCTACGAGGCGCTTTCCCGTGAAACCATGGGCCATACAGATTTACGGTTCGCAGAAATATTCAGAGACGCACTTTCCATTACGCAAAAGATGTTTAATACGGATGGAGAGGTATTTGTAATAGCCGGTTCAGGCACTTTATCTATGGAAATGGCACTGGTCAATACGGTTGCCCCAGGGGATAAAGTCTTAATAGTCAGTCATGGGTATTTCGGCGACCGTTTCATCGGAATCTGTAATGCTTTGGGTATCCAAGCGGAAGCCCTTGTCGCCGAATGGGGAAAACAAGTTAATCCTGCTTTGATAGAAGAAAAATTGCAGGAAGGAAACTTTAAGGCGGTTACAGTAACCCATGTGGATACTTCAACAGGTGTGGTGTCCAATCTCGAAGAATTGGTTCCGGTCGTCAAAAAATACGGCGCATTATTCATTTTGGACGGTGTATGTGCCACTGCCGCTTTGGAAGAAGATATGAATAAAGAGTTTGGCGGCAAGGACAATAAAATTGACGTTGTTCTGACGGCTTCGCAAAAGGCAATAGGCGTACCGCCGGGATTGGCAATTGTTGCTTTTGGCCCAAAAGCATTGGAAGCAAGGAGACAGATGAAGAAGGTTGCCAGTTATTATGCGGATATTCAAAATTGGAGTCATATTATGAAGGAACCCTTTAAGTATTTTGCTACGCATCCGGTTAATATGATCTACGCCTATGCTCAGGGAATGAAAATCATTGCGGCTGAAGGTTTCGCTGCGCGTTTTCGCAGGCATACTGCGATTGGGAAAGCGATTCGGGCGGCACTCCGGGTTTATGGAATGAGTTTTTTGGCCAAAGAAGAAGTCGCAGCACCGACTATCAGCTGTATTCTCTATCCTGAAGGAGTCGATGATGTAAAATTCAGAAGCTCCTTAGCTCAAAAGGGTGTGATTGCGGCGGGTGCCCTCGGACCTTTAGCGGGTAGAGGATTTCGGGTGGGGCATATGGGTAATACCTCCACTGAACAATTTACCCATGCCATAAGAGTAATTGGAGAAACACTTCAGGAACTAGGACTGGCAGCTGATTGTGAACAGGCTGTAAAAGTATATCATCAGGTTTTTGCGGAAAACAATCAAGCATAAAGGATATTTGATCTGAAGAATTAAATAATGCTAATGTTGAAATCCCTCGGTTAATCCGGGGATTTTTCTTTTTTGTTAAAGTCAAAAGATAATTTACAAAATTAGGTTTGGGCAAATTGGATAATTTACCTTATGAACAGCCAAAATAAGAAAAACAAGCATTTTAGTGAAAAAAAGACAGGTGAGGTGAAAACATGTATCCTGACGGCAAAAGAAGAAAAGAGGGTACAACATTTAAAATCGTGACAATTAGTCTTGTTCTTTGCCTAATACTTTCGGCAGCAAGCCAGGCGGCACTGGGAGACCGGACATTATCACAGGGTTCTAAAGGAGCTGAGGTCAAAGACCTCCAAAAAAGGCTTGTCCAAATCGGCTTTCAAGTAGGGAACGTGGATGGTGTATATGGAAAGGCAACTGCGGCAGCTGTAAAAAGATTCCAAAAAAGCAGAGGAATTAAAGTAGACGGGTTAGCGGGAAGCAATACAATTGATGAACTCAAAAAATTAACCGGAGAAAGTACGACATCTTCCGGAAAGAAAATCGGCATAAAAAATACAGACGTTCAGCTTTTAGCCCATTGCATTTATGCGGAGGGCAGAGGTGAGCCCTATCTTGGACAAGTTGCTATCGGGGCCTGTGTTATGAATCGGATTAAAAGTTCGAAATTTCCGCATACCATTGCAGGTGTAATTTATCAACCCCAGGCTTTTTCTGCAGTAGATGACGGGCAAATTAACATACAGCCCGATGATGGCGCTGTGAAAGCCGCCCGGGAAGCCATGAACGGTTCCGACCCGACGGGAGGGGCAATTTATTACTTTAATCCTGCGAAAACAACGAATAAGTTTGTATGGGCAAGGCCTCAAATCAAGCAAATTGGCAGCCATATTTTTACACGCTAGGTGGGATGAAAGTGAGAGAAGAAACAAAGAAAAAAGTTCTGTCCATACTCACGTTAACTTTTGTGATCGCTTTTGCTTTTTCGCTGGGATGGGGAATATATCAATTCCGCATGCTTCAGGATTACAAAATGAAAACCGAAAATCAGTATAAAAGGGCTTTGAATGATCTTGTCAACAACCTGGATGAAGTTGAAACCTGTATGTCCAAGGTGATGGTGGCGAACAGTCCTGCCCAGAAAGTTCTTTACCTGGGGGAAACATGGAAAGGGAGCGAGAGTGCCGTCAGCAAAATGGGACAATTGCCCGCAGACGAGGTTGGAATCAATTATGTGGATACTTTAATGAATCAGGTAAGCGATTTCAGCAAATCATTAACAAGGAAGGTTGCATCTGTAGAGGGAATGACACCGGAAGAGCTGAAAATGTTTAATGACATGCATGATCGGGTCATCGATGTCAACAGGGCGGTTCAACAAATATCTACTCAGTTTTACGCAGAAAATCTGGCCTGGTTAGATAAACAGCCGGGATTTCTTGAAAGAATCGGAATAGGCAAGATATTAAAGACAGCCGCTCAAGGCGGTGAAAGCAACGGAGATAACCAAGGAGGCCAGGAAGCTTCCCAGCAAATACCGACTTCAGTTGGAGGAGGGTTAAAACAACTGGATACCAGCTTGCAGAAGTATCCTCCGTTTACTTATCAGGGAGAATTAGATAAGCATTATGTCGAAAAACCCTTGGGCCTTCCCCAGGGAGATGCCAGTGAAAGCAAAGCGGTATCAGTAGCAAAAGATTTTTTAGCCGACATGGGATACAAAAATGCTGATCCCAAGATAACAGGCCTTTCTCAAGGTCCTATGGGCGGATATAATATGACTTATCGGGATGTTTACCTTGAAGTAAGCAAAAAAGGCGGCGTGCTGACGTATTATCGAGACCAAAGGGATATCAATGAACGCCAGATGGATGTCAAAAAAGCTGTAGATCAAGCGTATACAGCCATTCAAAAACTTGGATGGAACCTTGTCGTCACTTCCACAGAGGATTTAGGAGACCATGTTCAAGTGGATGCAGTTGCCCAGGAAAGCGGTGTCAGACTTTATCCGGATAAGGTCAGGATGACGATTGCGATGGACAACGGCCAAGTAACAGGTTTTGATGCCAACCCCTATTATGCTTATCATCATGACCGAAATCTCAACAAAGTCTTGACTTTAGAACAAGCAAAAACGAAGCTGAACAAGAACTTTGCGATTATAGAAAACAGAATGGCGGTAATTTCCAAATTGGGAACAGATGAAGCTTTATGCTATGAATTTCGGGGAACAGCCTTGGGTGAAGAATATTTAATTTACATTAATGCCTTAGATGGGTCAGAGGAAAAAATATGTAGAATCGTCAATACGCCGCGAGGCAAACTGATTCAATAACGGGTGTATAAAGTTAAAAATCAGAAAAATTTTCAGGACTGAGCAAAATAGCATGGATGATATTCTGCTCAGTTTTTATTTAAAAATAATTTGTTTGCATAATTCTCAAAGGTTATTGTCAAAGATGTATGTACTGGTATTTTAAGTCAAGATGTATTAAAATTTTATATATTAAGTTTTCGACAGATAAGTTTCGGCAAATTGCATCTTTTCCCATGAAGGAGGAGCTTAGATGAGCCTATATGAAAAAATCAAGGAAAACATCAGCAATCAAATCGAAGCAGCATTAACAAAAGCACGCGAAAAAGGAGAATTAAGCTATGATAAGTTGCCGGGTTTTGTGCTCGAAGAACCACGTGAGCGCCAACATGGAGACTTAGCAACGAATATTGCAATGCTTCTTACCAAACAGGCCAAAAGGGCTCCCCGTGATATCGCCGGAATTCTTATAGCCAATCTGGAGAAGGAAGGAACATGGATCACGTCCTGTGAGATCGCCGGTCCGGGATTCATTAACTTCCGGCTTAATCCCGATTGGTTGACTGAGGTAATTCCAGAAGTTTTAGTCCAAGGGGAGAAATATGGTTCCGTGCAGATTGGTACAGGGGAAAAAGTTCAGGTAGAGTTTGTAAGTGCCAATCCAACTGGATTGCTCCATATGGGAAATGCCCGCGGAGCAGCTTTGGGGGACAGTTTGGCGGCACTCCTTGCCATGGCAGGGTATGAGGTCAGCAGAGAATTCTATATTAATGATGCAGGAAATCAAATCCATAATTTTGCATTATCCCTGGAAGCACGTTACCTTCAGCAACTCGGCCAGGATGTCCCTTTTCCTGAAGCGGGGTACCACGGAGAAGACCTGATTGATACGGTCAAAAGAATTATAGAGCAAAACGGCGGTCTTTATGCCGGGATGGCGGAAGAACAACGCCGGGAGGCCCTGGTCAGATATGCGCTGGAAGAAAAGATAGGGGCCATTAAAGAGACACTGGAGGATTTCGGGGTTTCGTACGATGTATGGTTTAGTGAACAATCCTTGCATGATTCGGGTTATGTTCAGCAAACTATGCAAGAGATGAATCAAAAAGGTTATATCTATGAAAAAGAAGGAGCCTTGTGGTTGAAATCTACGCTCTTCGGCGATGAGAAAGATGAGGTAGTCGTACGCAGCAACGGTGTACCTACCTATTTTGCCGCGGATATTGCTTATCACCGGGATAAATATGAACGGGGATTTAGTCGCGTTATCAATATTTGGGGAGCGGACCACCATGGGCATGTAGCCAGGATGAAGGGTGCTATGCAAGCTCTGGGGTATCATCCTGATTCCCTTCAAATTATCCTGATGCAGCTGGTCAGATTAATTCAAGATGGGGAAATTGTCAGGATGTCAAAACGTTCAGGGCAATATATCACTTTAAAGGAATTAATGGATGAAGTAGGAAAAGATGCTGCGAGATTCTTCTTTATTCTTCGTGATCCGGATTCTACAGTTGAATTCGACTTGGATTTGGCTAAATCTCAATCCGCAGATAATCCGGTTTATTATGTTCAATACGCCCATGCCAGATTATGCAGTATTTTAAGACAAGCCCGGGAACAAGGGTATGACCCGGAAGTGAACCCTGAAGAATCTAACCTGAAGCTTCTTGCCTCTTCCGAAGAAAGGGATATTCTAAAGAAAATCGCAGATTTGCCTGGGGAGATTGCCTTGGCAGCAAGACTCATGGAACCGCACAGGCTGGCAAGGTATGTACTTGACCTGGCCGCACTATTTCATACATTTTATAATAGTCAAAGAGTACTGGTTGAAGATGAAGCGCTGCGAATTGGACGTTTGGGACTTATCAGGGCAACCAGACAGGTTTTGGCCAACGTGCTGAAAATTCTTGGGGTATCTGCTCCGGAAAGAATGTAAAGCTTATTCGCTGAGGGCACTGAGAAATAAGAGATGTAAAGAAAGGGTAGAGAAAATGACAAAATTCGTCTTTGTTACCGGAGGAGTGGTTAGTTCTCTTGGAAAAGGGATTACAGCAGCGTCATTGGGATGTTTACTAAAGAACAGGGGACTGAAAGTTGCGATTCAAAAATTCGATCCCTATATTAATGTTGATCCCGGAACCATGAGCCCTTATCAACATGGCGAAGTGTTTGTTACCGATGATGGAGCGGAAACCGATTTAGATCTCGGTCATTATGAAAGATTCATTGATGTTCCTTTGTCTAAAAGCAGTAATGTTACGGCCGGTAAGATTTACTGGTCTGTTATTACCAAAGAACGAAAGGGGGATTATTTAGGAGGAACGGTCCAAGTCATTCCCCATATTACCAATGAAATTAAAGAACGTATTTATCGCGTGGCGAGAGAAACAAACCCGGATGTGGTTATTACCGAAATCGGCGGTACGGTAGGGGATATGGAATCTTTGCCTTTCCTTGAGGCTATTCGTCAAGTGAGAGGGGATATAGGCAAAGAAAATGTCTGTTATATTCATGTTACTTTGCTGCCTTATTTAACAGCTTCGGAGGAAGTAAAGACAAAACCGGCCCAGCACTCTGTGAAGGAGTTAAGGGGAATAGGTATTCAGCCTAATATATTGGTATGCCGGGCAGAAAAAAGTATTAAAGCTGATTTGAAAGAAAAACTTGCCCTGCTTTGTGATATTGATGAAGAAGCGATTATTACTTGTATTAACGCAGATACGATTTACGAGGTCCCTCTTCTGATTCAAAAAGAGGGGATGGATGATATTGTGCTCCGTTGTTTAGGCATGCAGGCTCCCCCGGCTATCATGACGGATTGGGAGAAGATGGTCAAAAAGATTAAATCGCCTTGCAAACATACTGAGATTGCTATCGTCGGGAAATATGTGGCCTTGCCGGATGCTTACTTAAGCGTGGCCGAAGCTTTGCGCCACGCAGGGACAGAACAAGGCGCAGGGGTGAAAGTCCGGTGGGTAAATGCAGAGGAACTCGAGAGTCCCGGAGTTTCTTTCAAAGATGTATTTAATGGCATAAAGGGTATTTTGGTTCCCGGGGGCTTTGGAAACAGGGGAATTGAAGGCAAAATCAACGCCATCCGGTATGCACGGGAGAATAAAATCCCTTATCTGGGGATCTGTCTCGGCATGCAATGTGCGGTGGTAGAGTTTGCCCGGAATGTATGCGGAATGAAGAATGCCAACAGTACAGAATTTGCGCCGGATACGAAATATCCCGTTATTGATTTGCTTCCGGAACAAAAAGAGGTCGAAGATATGGGAGGGACCATGCGCCTGGGTATTTCGCCCGTAAAGCTAAGGCACGGGAGCATAGCGCATTCTGCCTATCTTAATGAAGTGATCTACGAAAGACACCGCCATCGCTATGAGGTCAATAACCAGTTCAGGGAAATCCTGGAGAATAACGGGTTGGTTTTTTCAGGGACTTCGCCGGATAACAGATTGGTCGAGGTTATAGAATTCCCGGATCATCCATGGTTTGTTGCTTCCCAATTCCATCCCGAATTTAAATCTCGGCCCAATAGACCGCATCCTTTGTTTAAGCAGTTTGTCATGGCTTCCTTGAAGGACTATACCGAAAACCCTCGGGATTAACAGATTAGAACATGCAGCATAAGCTCAGATTCTGAATTTTTCGTTGCCAGTGAACCGGTTCCAATACGGTGGAACCGGAAATTGGCATTTTTGTTAAAGTATTGAGCTGGAAGCATATGGCAATAATGTTGGTGGGGGGCAGCAACGGATGCATTATAGTGTAAGATGGCTTGAAGAAAAAGATCGGGCGGAATTTAACTCTTTCATTAGTAATCACCCCAAGGGCCACGCTATGCAGCTTTGGGAATGGGGAGATATCAAAGGAAGGACAGGATGGAAGCCTTGGCGGATGGTTTTGGAGGCAGACGGAAAAACCGTTGGGGCAGCAACTATTCTGGAGCGTAGACTGCCTTTGATTAGGGCGCCTATCTTCTATTGCCCCCGCGGACCTGTTGCGGACATAGATGATGTCGAAAAACTCAAAGCAGTTCTGCGCGGAATTTCGGAACTTGCAAAAAAAAGGAAGGCTATTTTGCTGAAGATTGATCCGGATATCCCCGCAATCAATCAATCATTAAGGATGTTCTTGCAAACTTTCGGATTCAAGCAGCTGGACAAAGGGAAAAACTTTGAAGGTGTCCAGCCTAAGTTTGTTTTTCGCTTGGATATTTCTCCCGATGAAGATCTCTTGCTGGCCAATATGCATCAAAAGACCCGTTACAATATCCGTTTGGCTGCTAAAAAGGGGGTTGCAATCCGGGTCGGAACCAGAGAAGATTTACCTGAATTTTTTAGAGTTTTAAAAGAAACCACGGAAAGAGATAACTTTTTGGTAAGATCTTATTCCTATTTCGAAGATTTATATGACACCTTGGTTCCGGCAGGTTTTGGACAGCTGTTTATTGGGGAGTATGAAGGGAAGGTCATTGCGGGAACTTTTGCATTTATCACCGGCGATAAAACTTGGTATGTCTATGGAGCATCCGCCAATTCTCACCGTAATGTCATGCCGAACTATCTCATTCAGTGGGAAATGATTTGCTGGGCAAAAGCTAACGGATGCGGCCTCTATGATTTCAGAGGGGTGTCCGGTGATTTAAACGAGGATAATCCGCTTTACGGGCTATATAAGTTTAAGAAGGGATTTAACGGGGAGTTTACCGAGTTTATTGGAGAATGGGATTATGTGTATAGACCTTTTATGTATACAGTTTGGAAGACGGCAGAGAAAATTTATTCCGGCAGGCTAAAGGGCTTGCTGGTAAAAATATTGCGCAGGGGTTAGTGATACAACGATGTCAAACCTATGGATTGAAGTTGACCTTGATGCAGTGAAACATAATTATTATCAGGTTCTTTCCTTACTGACACCTGAAACGAAGTTGATGGCTGTTGTCAAAGCGGATGCTTACGGTTTAGGTGCAGTTGAGGTGGCCAGAGTGCTGCAAGAGGAAGGATGTACCAGCTTTGCGGTGACAGCTGTTGATGAGGCATTAATCTTGCGCAGTCAAGGAATTACCGGTGAAGTTTTGGTACTGGGACCAACGAGTGAGGAGGATTGGAAAGCAGCTTTAGGAGAAAATATTCAGCTTACGGTGGCACAGGTTGAATGGCTGCATGCCATCGATGATATTGCGGCAGCAATGGGAAAGAAGGCCGTTGTTCATCTTAAATTGGAGACAGGCATGGGGCGTACCGGCTTTACGGAAGACAAACTCGCTGCTTTATCCTGCGTGTTGCGGGAAACGGAATATATTGAGGTGGCTGGCGCTTATACCCATTTGGCAAGAGGGGCACAACGGGATACTTCTTATACCCGGGGGCAGCATGAAAAATTTATGCGATTGCTTAAAAAATTTGAAGAATCCGGAGTAACCATTCCAGCCAAACATATTTGCAATAGTGCCGCTTTTCTGGATTTTCCCGAATATCATTATGACTATGTGAGAGTAGGCACCCTTCTGGGAGGACACTATCCATCTTCCATTTTTGACAGGAAGCTTGACCTCAAAGATCCCTGGAAGGTCAAAGCCAGGATAACACATTTGCAAAAGGTACCGAAGGGGACTTATGTAGGGTATCAAAGCTTATATAAAAGCAAAACAGATACGATGCTGGCGGTCGTTCCCGCGGGTTATGCCCACGGGTTTGGAATAGAGCCGAAACTTGTTCCCCAGGGAATTCTGGATCTTGTCAAGATTATCATTAAAAATACAGCCGCTCTTTTCGGTTTTCAGCTTGGGCGGGAAAAAATTCTTTATAAAGGAAATCCCGTTTCCATAGCCGGCAAAGTTGGTATGCAGCTCACAGTATTAGACTTAGGAACCGTTGATTGTAAGTACGGGGAAGAAATTGTTCTTCCCATCAGAAGGACCTTAGCGAATCCGCGCATCACAAGGATATATAAAAAGAATAATGAATTTTACAAAAAACGAATTATTCGAGAAGGATTTTTCGAAATAAATACAGAATATTCTAATACCGAAGTATAAAGAAAATAATTCAGATTGAAGTGTCGGAGGAGCGAGCCGGTTGTTAAAGTTGCTGATAGTTGATGATCAAAAAGGAATTAGAAGGCTTTTGACCGAAGTTTTTTTAGAATATGGATATGACATTGAATCCTGTGGGAATGGGATTAAAGCATTAGAAGTGATTCCTCAATTCAAGCCCGATTTGATTATTATGGATGTAAAAATGCCTGGAATGAATGGAATAGACGTACTCAAAAAATTAAGAGAAAAGGACAAAGATATTCAGGTTATTATGATGACAGCTTATGGGGATCAGTATTATGTCAACCAAGCCGAAGAACTGGGTATCGCCGGGTTCATTATTAAGCCGTTTGACCTCAATGCGCTAAAACAACAAGTTGGAGAGCTTCTCGGGGATAAAACTTTTTGGGCATACAGTTAGAACTATATCATCGTTCCTTATGGCCAGACTTCACAAGAAGGCTGGTTTTTATCGTTTTTAGGACAGATAGAGAACAGTATTTTTGTAAAAATTTTTATAAAAATTGAAATATTCCCTGGAATTGCTAAATGATGCGGCAGGAAAACAATTTTACTTGGAGAAATATATTTTAGGGAGGAGAGTGGGAAACTATGATCGTATTGACGGATACAACGATCGGAATCCAATGCGCCAAATGCGGAGAAGTACAGTTTAAGACTGTTTCTGTTTTTGATTTTTCCCACTTCAATAAAGAGGGCTACTGCTGTTCATGCGGTGCTCCGATCATTACGCTGACAAGTATTGACCGTGGGAATTACAGCATAGAATATCCTTGTATTTATTGCGGAGAATCACACTATCTTCTTGCAAAAAGAGGGACCATCTGGGGAGAGAGTCTTCTGCAGCTTTCATGCAGAGAGAAAGAAATTCCATTAGGATACATCGGCCCTCGGACTAAAGTTGAGAATTCTTGCCGGGATATTAAAAAAACCTTTATCCAGCTAGCATCCGAACTGGTTAATGATGAAGAAGCAGAATCCGAATTTGATAATTTTTTTATTGTCTACGGAGTGATGGAAAAACTGGGTAAAATGGTTGAAAGAGGCCAGTTAGGGTGTTGTTGCGGAAATTATAATTTAGCTGTGGAAATTTTAAGTGACAGAATCGAAATTCTTTGTGAACTATGTCAGGCTTCAGGGGTTATCTATACAGATAATAAGGAAGTTTTGCGCATACTAGATGGAGTGGGATCGATCTTTTTGGAAGAGAATATGAAATGGTTCCTGAATGACGCTTATAAGAGTCAACATCTTGTAAAAAATAAATAACGGAGGCTAGGTAAGATGGGTTTAGTTCCAATGAAAGATTTGGTTTTGAAAGCACAGAAGGGCCGGTATGCAGTCGGGGCTTTCAACTGCAACAATATGGAGATTGTACAGGCTATTGTTGCTGCGGCTGAAGCGGAGAATGCTCCGGTTATTATTCAGGCCAGCCAAGGGGCGATAAAATATGCAGGAATTGAATATATCGCTGCACTCACAAAATTGGCGGCAAGTAGTGTCAAAATACCTGTTGCCTTACATTTAGATCATGGGACAAGTTTTGAGCAATGTATCCAGTGTATCGGCAACGGGTTTACATCAGTCATGATTGACGGGTCCAAACTCCCTTTAGGGGAAAATATCGCCTTAACCAAGAGAGTTATCGAGATCGCCAGGATTCTAGGAGTGTCTGTGGAAGGTGAACTGGGGAAAATCGGAGGAACTGAGGATGATGTCAGTGTCTCCGAGAAAGAAGCATTGTTTACTGATCCGCAAGATGCGGAACGTTTTTGCCGAGAGACTGATGTTGATGCGCTGGCTGTGGCAATAGGGACCGCTCACGGGCAGTACAAAGGGATTCCCAAATTGGATTTTGAAAGACTCAAGGAGATCGTTCAAAGAGTTTCAACACCGATTGTCTTGCACGGGTCTTCAGGGGTCCCTGATGATGCGGTCAGAGAAGCCGTATCTTTTGGTGTAGCCAAAGTCAATATCGATACGAACATCCGGGAAGCCTTCACGGATGCTGCCCGAAAAGTTGTGATTGAGAATCCGAAAGAAATTGATCCGAGAAAAATGCTGGGTCCCGCCCGTGAAGCAGCAATGCAAGTGATTCGAGAAAAGATCCGTGTTTTTGGCAGTAACGGAAAAGCATGATAAGCCAAACTACAGTCCTTAACAAAGGTTAGAGGCCTTAGGAGGGATACAATACGTTTTTTCTTGGATTCAGCGAATATTGAAGAGATTGCTAGGGCTTGGGAAATGGGAATTATTTCCGGGGTCACTACCAATCCGATATTGGTAGCAAAAGAAGGAAAAGATTTTTATTCTCTGCTGAAAGAGATTACCTGTATTGTAGACGGACCTATCAGTGCTGAAGTGATAGCCTTGGATTACGAGGGGATGTTGACAGAGGCTAGGCAACTGACGGGGATTCATCCGAATATTGTGGTGAAAATTCCCATGACGACTGAAGGATTAAGAGTAGTCAAAATCCTTCATACGGAAAAAATCAGGACAAATGTCACTTTGATTTTTACGGCGATTCAAGCATTGCTGGCCGCAAGGGCAGGGGCGAGTTTTGTCAGTCCATTTGTAGGGAGACTTGATGATATCGGAGAAATCGGGATTAATCTTGTTGCGGATATTTGTGAGATTTTTGCTGTAAACTCCTTGGATTGCAGTGTTATTGCAGCCAGTATCAGAAACCCGGTTCACGTCCTGGAAGCAGCCAAAATCGGTACTGATTTTGCAACAGTCCCGTTTTCTGTCTTAAATCAACTTTCGGCACATCCCTTAACCACAGCGGGAATAGAACGGTTTTTAAGAGATTGGGAAAAATTACAATAACATATAGGCTGATACCGAAAGATGGATATCAGTCCTTTTCTTGGGAATGGTATGATCTTGTTATTTTTCTGGTGGGGGAATAGAAATGGAACGCGAGCTTGCAATGGAGTTTGCAAGAGTTACCGAAGCTGCTGCGCTTGCTTCAGCAAGATGGGTTGGAATGGGCAAAAAAGATGCTGCGGACGATGCCGCAGTGGAAGCCATGAGATCACTGTTTGATACGGTTCATATGGACGGGACGGTTGTGATAGGTGAAGGGGAAATGGACGAGGCTCCGATGCTTTATATCGGTGAGAAGTTAGGAACAGGCGAAAAACCTGAAGTTGATGTTGCTGTCGACCCCCTGGAAGGCACCAATCTTGTTGCCAAAGGAATGCCCGGTGCCATTGCAGTATTAGCGGTAACAAAAAGATATTGTCTGCTTCATGCTCCGGATATGTACATGGATAAAATTGCCGTTGGCCCTCAGGCAGCAGGACGTATTGATCTCGATGCACCTGTTGCCGATAATCTTCGTAGTGTAGCAGAGGCGTTGAATAAGGAAGTTCAGGACCTTACCGTTGTTATTATGGACAGGCCAAGGCATTACGGACTTATCCGGCAGGTCAGGGAATGCGGAGCAAGAATAAGATTGATTACCGATGGAGATGTCGCTCCTGCAGTGGCCTGTGGAATTGAAGGCAGCGGGATTGATATGATGATCGGTATCGGCGGGGCTCCGGAAGGAGTACTCGCCGCAGCCGCTTTGCGTTGTATGGGCGGAGAGATGCAGGCCAGACTTTGGCCTGAGAATGACAACGATATTGAAAGAGCCGGAAAATTAGGAATCGTAAATATTAATAAACTTTTAACACTTAATGATCTTGTCGGTACCGATGATATCTTCTTTGCGGCTACAGGGATTACGGAAGGGCCTCTGCTCAGAGGGGTCATATTCAGCGGCGATGGCGCAACGACCCATTCTCTGGTAATGAGAGGAAAAACAGGTACAGTTCGTTTTATAGAAGCAAGGCACTATTTTGACAAAAAACCAAAATATGCAATTAAAGGCGTTAACTAATATAAAGATATTTAAACCTTATTAAATCTTTTGCTTTCCTTTCGTGAAATTCTTGACCGGATACCAACATTTGTGCTAAAATACTAAATGTTGACTGTATCGTTTGTTTCGGATCTGTTCGAGAAGGTAGGTGACTGAACTTGAAAGACAAAATTCATCCTAAATACCAACAAACAACTATAACTTGTGCATGCGGCACTGTTATAGAGACAGGTAGCACAAAGAAAGATATCAAAGTTGAGATATGTTCCAAGTGCCATCCCTTTTTTACGGGTGTACAGAGGTTTGTTGATGCTGGCGGACGTGTTGATCGCTTTAAAAAGAAATATGGCTTGCAATAACAACGGCCTGCGGTCGTTGCCGGTTTAAAAAAAGAGCAGAGCGCAAGCTCTGCTTTTCAATATTAATTATGTTAGAGGTGTAGGATGGGTAAACCAGTTCAATATGGGGGCCAAGCATTGATTGAGGGTGTAATGATGAAGGGGCCGCGCACTGTTTCTATAGCAATTCGTTTGCCAAACGGCGAAATCGAAGTAACGAAAGAGGACATTAATTCTTGGACGCAAAAACCTTTTTTAAAGCTGCCTATCATACGCGGTTTTGTAGCACTGCTCGAATCC
Organism: Candidatus Dichloromethanomonas elyunquensis; assembly: GCA_001515265.1. Taxonomy (GTDB): domain Bacteria; phylum Bacillota; class Desulfitobacteriia; order Desulfitobacteriales; family Syntrophobotulaceae; genus Dichloromethanomonas; species Dichloromethanomonas elyunquensis. Next base: position 58,875 of record LNDB01000007.1, on the reverse strand, counting down.
TTGATTTTTGGCAGCAAAGCATTGATGTTTTCGGCTAACCGTGCTGTAGGCGAAGAAGAGGGAGAAGAACTCAGTTTTTGGGAGATGGCGGTTACGATCGTAGTGGCTTTTGGAGCGGGGATTCTGTTTTTTGTGGGTTTGCCGACTGTTTCAGCTCGCCTGCTGCAATATTTATTTCCGGGTACGGTATTGCAAAATATCCTGGAGGGATTGATTCGTTTACTTGTTCTTTTTATCTATATTCTTCTCATATCCCGTTTGAAGGATATTAAAAGAGTATTTGAATATCATGGGGCAGAGCATAAGGCTATTTTTACTTACGAATCAGGTGAAGAATTAAATGTGGAAAATGCCAGGAAATATACCAGGATGCATCCGCGCTGCGGAACAAGTTTCCTGCTGATAGTAGTCATTGTCAGTATTTTTGTCTTTGCTTTTCTCGGTTTGGATCCCCTCTGGTGGCGGATTCTTTCCCGGATTCTATTAATGCCTTTGGTAGCCGGAATTTCGTATGAAATCCTGAAAATTTCCGGAAGGCACGCTGGGTCGGCACTTTGCAGCTGGTTGGTTGTCCCGGGGTTATTCTTACAAAGATTTACAACAAGAGAGCCTGATGACTCGCAAATTGAGGTGGCCATTGCAGCCCTCAATGGGGTCGTATCTTCGGGTCAGGAACTGAGGTAGAGAGTTGCCATAATTTAATAATGAATTCTATTTCTATTTCATATTGGGAGAGATAATCAATGTTTAAAAGGCTGGATGAGATTGAAAAAAAATATGATGAACTAACGGGGTTCCTGTCCAAACCCGAAATTATCGCCAATCAGATAGAATTTCAAAAACATGCAAAAAACCAAGCAAATATTGCTGAAATTGTTTCAGTTTATAGGGAATACAAGGATATTGTTAATCAGTCGGAAGATATTAAAGTTCTTTTAGGCGAATCCCTTGATCCGGAAATGAAAGAAATGGCCGAAGCAGAACAAAAAGAACTGCTGGACAAAAAGAAAACGTATGAAGAAAATCTGAAGATTTTGCTTTTGCCCAAAGACCCCAACGATGAAAAGAATGTCATTATGGAAATCCGTGCAGGTGCCGGCGGGGACGAGGCTGCGCTCTTTGCGGGCGATCTTTATCGAATGTATTCTAAGTATGCGGAAAATCAGAATTGGAAAACGGAACTCCTCAGCGCAAGCTATACTGATATTGGCGGTTTTAAAGAGATCATTATTATGATAGAAGGGCGGGGAGCTTATAGCCGCTTGAAATTCGAAAGCGGGGTTCATCGTGTCCAGCGTATCCCAACCACAGAATCCGGGGGCAGGATTCATACGTCCACAGCAACGGTAGCAGTTCTGCCTGAGGCAGAGGAGGTCGATGTTGATATTAATCCCAATGATATCCGGATAGATATTTTTTGTTCAAGCGGACCTGGGGGGCAGTCGGTTAATACGACTCAATCCGCTGTAAGGATTACGCATTTACCGACAGGAATCGTTGTTTCCTGTCAGGACGAAAAATCCCAGCACAAAAATAAAGACAAGGCTTTAAAAGTCCTGCGGGCTAGACTTTTAGAAAAGGCCCAAGAAGAAGCTATGGGAGAAATCGCCCAAGAAAGAAAAAGCCAGGTAGGAACAGGAGACCGCAGTGAACGAATCCGGACGTATAATTTTCCTCAGGGAAGAGTATCAGATCATCGCATCGGCCTTACATTGCATCGTCTGGACTATATCCTATTAGGAGACATGGATGAAATTATTGAGGCCTTAATCTCCACCGATCAGGCAGAAAGACTTAAGGCATCAATGAACTAATTTAATGCAAAGCATGTATATCTATATGACAGGGAATGTTTATGGAGAAAGACTTATTTTCCGTCAAAACAATAAATGTATTAAAAAAAGGAACCAATTATCTGGAATCCAAGGGTATTATAGATGCCAGAGCCGATGCTGATCTTCTTCTGGCATCCGTGCGTGGAACAACCAGGGATAAACTTTACCTCGATCTGAACCGGGAGATTTCTTTTTCGGAAGAAGAACAATTTCAGGGGTTATTGCGTCAAAGGGGAGAAAGAGAACCGCTGGCTTATTTGCTGAAGAACCGTGAATTTATGGGTCTGGAATTTTATGTTGACAGGAATGTACTTATTCCCCGTCCTGAAACCGAATTGCTCGTGGAGAAAGTCCTTGATCTAAAAACGAATTATTTCCGAAATAAATCCGCTTACATTCTTGATCTTGGCACCGGCAGCGGGGCAGTTGCTGTTGCCGCATCATTTTATTGGCCCAAGGCCCAAGTGCTTGGGACAGACGTCTCCGAAAAAGCACTGATGGTAGCAGAAAAGAATGCCCTTGCGCATTATGTCCGAGTAGAGTTTCGTCTGGGGGATTTATTCAAACCTGTTAGCGGAGAAAAATTTGATATTATTATTTCCAATCCGCCTTATGTAGCTGAGGAGGAATATGAGCAATGCTCCCCTGAAGTCAAGAATGAGCCGTCTTTAGCGTTGATCGGCGGAAAAGATGGTTTAGATTTTTATCGAAGGATTGCCGATGAAGCAGAATACTATCTCAAACCTGGGGGCGTGATTATTTTGGAAATCGGATGTTCACAGGGGGAAGCGGTAAAAGGGCTATTCACCCTTCGAGGATATAAAACGTTTATTTTTCTTGATTTTGCAGGGCATGATAGAATAGTAACCGCCAAAAAAGAATAGAATTTGGAATGAAGATTTTTGTAACATTCACAAACAGGAGATAGGATGGAAACCAATTTTCAAACCAGAATGCTCACAATAGAAGAAGGACTCAGTGATGCGGTTCAACTTCTCAGGCAAGGGGAAGTGGTTGCATTTCCGACTGAAACGGTTTATGGCCTCGGCGCAAATGCCTTGGATCCAAAAGCTTGTAAAAAAATTTTTAAAATCAAGGGCAGGCCGGCAGACAATCCCCTAATCGTTCACATTGCTTCAGTAAAAGATGCGAAAAAAATTGTCCGGGAATGGACGGATGCGGCGAAAATGTGCGCAGAAGCCTTTTGGCCGGGACCATTGACATTGGTGTTACCTAAGTCTCGGATCATCCCGGATATCGTAAGTGCAGGGCTGAATACGGTTGCAGTCCGAATGCCTGCTCACCCGGCAGCTTTAGAATTGATTCGGGCGGCAGGGGTTCCGCTGGCTGCCCCTAGTGCCAACATTTCAGGGAAGCCCAGTCCAACAGAAGGAAAACACGTCAGGCAAGACTTAAAAGGCAGAATTCCTTTAGTAATTGATGCCGGAAAATGTTCGATTGGCTTGGAGTCCACAGTTTTGGATCTGTCAGGAAAAACCCCCGTAATTCTGCGTCCTGGAGGAGTCACGAAAGAACAGCTCGAAACTGTTTTGGGGACAGTAGAAATCGAACGAGAAATGGGAGAAAGCAGGGAAGCTTTCATCCCCTCAAAATCACCCGGGATGAAATACAGACATTATGCCCCAAACGGGGAAATAATTTTAATCAAAAGCGCTGATCACAAAAAGGCAGAAAAAATAGCCGGGTGGGTAGCGCAGAAGAAATCAGGAAACAAAATGGCCCTTATCTGTATGGAGGAAACCAAAGGACTGCTTTCTACCAATGACTTAGAGGGGATTGATTTCCTGTTTGTTCTAGGATCGGTTAATAGGCCTCAGGAAGCGGCGAGTCATCTCTTTGAAGCGTTAAGAAGTTGTGATGAAGAGAAAATTAATTTTATCCTTGCGGAAGAAATGCCGGAAGAAGGTATCGGTCTGGCTTTTATGAACCGGTTAAGAAAAGCAGCAGGGGAAAGCGGATTCGTTGATCCTGGGAAGATTTAACTTTAATATTAACAGGAGGGGGGAAGGCACTTGGCACCGGCTTGGGTGATAGCAGTATCTGTAGCTTTAGGAATGGATGCTTTTTCCTTTTCACTTGCTCTGGGGCTTGTTGGAATTCGGAACCGTACTGCGGTACAGCTGGTATTCACGATAGCTCTTTTTCACGTGATTATGCCCTTGCTTGGGATTTGGGCAGGACAAGAACTCGGAGGCCATTTCGGGAATCTTGCCACAGGAATGGGAACCGTGATATTACTTTGGCTTGGCTCCAAGATGCTTTTGGGAGCCTTACGGGGCAAGGAAAGGAGAAGCCGTATCCCAAGTCTGAAAGGTCTTGGGATTTATGCATTAGCCGGGAGTGTCAGTTTGGATGCGCTTAGCGTAGGGTTTTCCTTGGGAACTTTCGTCAGCCAAATTGTGCCGGCCACGTTGATGATAGGCTTTACTGCGGGAATGATGACGGGAGGCGGTATTCTTCTTGGCCGGAGAATGGGAACTTGGCTTGGAAATCAAGCCGAAGGCCTTGGTGGAATTATTCTTTTGTTGATCGGTATTCGAATGGGAATGGGGTTAATCCATTAAACTAATTTACTCCCTGAACTGAAAGAGGTTATAATAAACTTATGAGACTGCTGTTTGTTTGTACAGGAAATACCTGCCGGAGTCCGATGGCTCAAGGGTTAGCCAAACGCTGCTTTTCAGAAGAAGTTGAGGTCTTTTCGGCGGGCATAAACGCTTTTGAAGGGGACTGCATCAGCAAAAACGCCGCAGCGGTATTGATGGAAAAGGGGATTGATATCAGTCAGCATAAAGCTGTGAAGCTAACCAAAGAATTGATAGAAAATGTTGACCTTGTATTTTCAATGACCAAAGCACAGGAATTATTTCTTTCCCACGGATATCCTCATTACAGAAAAAAAATCCGGTGTTTGGGTTATTTATCTGACCCGCCTAAGGAAGTTTCGGACCCATGGGGCAGCTCACTAGAAACCTATCGCCGCTGTGCACAGGAAATCGAGCAGATGCTTATAGAAATTTCCCGAAAATTAGATTCAGCATTTTAATCAATCTTTGATAAGACAATCAAAACTATATTACATAGGAAAACGCAGCGTTTTTTCTTATCACGCCTTGGAGGTAAAAATGAAAATTGCGTTAGGAGCAGATCATGGCGGCTTTGGACTAAAGAATAAGATAAAAGAACATCTTTTACAAAAAGGTTACGAAATTATGGATTGCGGGACTGATTCTGACCAATCTGCAGACTACCCTGAGTTTGGATTTAAGGTTGGTAAAGCAGTGACAAGTAACCAGGTGGACGTTGGGATTGTTATCTGTGGAACCGGTATAGGGATTTCCATTGCTGCCAACAAAGTAAAGGGAATTCGGGCTGCCCTATGCACAGACAGCTATATGGCTAAGATGGCGAGAGAGCACAATAATGCGAACATTCTGGCTTTGGGTGCAAGAGTAGTGGGTCCGGGTCTGGCATTGGACATAGTGGATACATTTCTGGCTGTTTCCTTCAGCGGGTGGCGTCATACCCGGAGAGTAGATCAGATTTCAGAATTTGAAAAAAGCTGCTGATAATAGTACCAACCGGGTTAAGCGCTGAAAGGGGGAGAGCAGGATGGACGAGGCCATGAAAACACTTCATACGCTTAAAAATCAATGGGAAACTATTTTAGAGATATTTGGGGCATCGGCAGGCTTGCAGCGGGGCCAGCTGGTTGTGATCGGCTGCAGTACCAGTGAGGTGCAGGGAAAGACCATTGGAAAGGCAGGGAGTAAGGAAGTGGCGGATATTCTTATCGATCCGCTTTTATACTGGGCTGACCTTCGGGGAATCCATTTGGCCTTCCAGTGCTGTGAACATTTGAACCGGGCTCTGGTAGTCGAACAGGAAATCGCAGGTCCGTTTGGGCTAGAACCTGTTATTGTTGTTCCATCCCTCACCGCAGGGGGAGCAATGGCTTCAACGGCTTGGGAGAAACTCAAAAATCCGGTTGCAGTTGAACAGGTTAAAGCCCATGCAGGGATTGATATAGGGGATACGCTAATTGGAATGCACCTTCGTCCTGTGGTTGTCCCTGTTAGAATAGATATCAATTATTTAGGCAATGCGCATTTGACCCTGGCTAAAACAAGACCAAAATATATAGGCGGACCAAGAGCAATTTATCCGGGCAGTTGAGCTTTTGTCTTTTAAGGGGCAATCTGTTCAATTAATGCATAAACTTTGGTAAAATGTATATTCAAAGCGTAATAATCAATAAAGGAGATGTACGAAGTGGATTATATCCGGCAATACGTTGCGCTGCAAGACCCCGAAGTGGCTCGGGCCATTGAACTTGAAGAAGGAAGACAAGTGAATAAAATAGAGCTGATTGCTTCTGAAAATTTTGTAAGCCGTGCTGTTATGGCTGCCCAGGGTTCAGTGCTGACGAATAAATATGCGGAAGGTTACCCCGGAAAAAGATACTATGGCGGTTGCGAATATGTAGATATTGTAGAAAATCTTGCCCGGAATAGGGTAAAAAAATTATTTGGAGCAGAGCATGCCAATGTTCAGCCCCATTCCGGTGCTCAAGCCAATACCGCGGTTTATTTTGCTATGCTCCAACCGGGGGATACAGTTATGGGGATGAACCTATCCCATGGAGGACATCTCACTCATGGAAGTCCGGTAAATATTTCCGGAGTATATTTTAACTTTGTGGAATATGGGGTTAACGAAGAAACAGAACAGATTGACTACGATGTGCTGCGGAATTTAGCTCATAAACATAAACCTAAAATGATTGTAGGCGGTGCCAGCGCTTATCCGCGTAAGATTGACTTCAAAACCATCCGTGAAATCGCTGATGAGGTTGAGGCTTATGTTTTAATTGACATGGCCCATATTGCCGGTTTGGTAGCGGCAGGTCTTCATCCGAGTCCGGTGCCTTACGCGCAGTTTGTAACAACGACAACCCATAAAACTTTAAGGGGACCCAGAGGGGGGCTTATTCTTTGTGAAGAAGAGTATGCTCAAAAGATCGATAAAGCGATCTTCCCGGGAATTCAGGGAGGTCCGCTGATGCATGTGATTGCGGCCAAGGCGGTAGCTTTTGGCGAAGCTCTTCAGCCGCAATTTAAAGCGTATCAGCAGAAAATCGTTAATAATGCTCAAGCGTTGGCCAAAGGTTTCCTGGCTAGAAGATTCCGTTTGGTTTCAGGCGGGACAGATAACCACCTTGTCCTTTTGGACATGCGCAGCAAGGGCCTTACCGGAAAAGCTACTGAGAAGGTCCTGGATGATGTTGGCATTACCGTAAACAAGAATACCATCCCGTTTGATCCCGAAAGCCCGTTTGTTACAAGCGGAATTCGGATCGGGTCTCCTGCGGTTACCACAAGGGGAATGCAAGAACCGGAAATGGATAAGATCACCGAGGCGATTAACCTGGCAGTCACTGCCGGTGAAAACGAAGCTCAATTGAAAAAAGCACAGGAAATTGTGGCAGAGCTCTGTTCCGTCTTTCCGGCGTACAAGTAAAATAGAAATTCACTTAATGTAAGGGTTGAAAGGAACTATGGCAAACATTTGTGTTTTAGATCATCCTTTGATCCAACATAAACTATCTTTGATCCGTGATGAAAATACCAGTTCCAAGGAATTTCGCTCTCTAGTGGAAGAAGTGGCCATGCTCATGGCTTACGAGGTGACGAGGGACTTTCCGCTGGAAGGAGTTGAAGTTCAGACTCCTGTGGCCTTAGCCAAAGCTAAAAAGCTTGCGGGAAAGAAAGTCGCTTTAGTACCCATTCTAAGGGCAGGACTCGGTATGGTGGACGGAATGCTGAAACTCATTCCTGCTGCGAAAGTTGGACATATCGGACTGTACAGAGACGATGAAACGCTCAAACCGGTGAAGTACTATTGTAAGATGCCTGCCGACATAAAAGAAAGAGATATTATTCTAATCGATCCGATGCTGGCAACAGGCGGATCCGCCTCGGCTGCCATAGGATTTATTAAGGAGCGGGGCGCAAAGAATATTAAGTTAATGTGTCTTATTGCGGCTCCTGAAGGAATCCGTGCGGTTCAGAGAGCTCATTCCGATGTAGATATTTTTGCCGCCGCAGTAGATGAAAAGCTCAACGAACAGGGTTATATTGTCCCTGGGCTTGGTGATGCGGGCGATAGGCTGTTTGGAACAAAATAAAAAGAGCAGTTCGCAGCTGCTCTTTTTTCCGGGGTCCTAATATCGGAAGAATATTCATCACATATACATAACTTAATGAAAAGATTTTAATTGTTATCCTGAGTTTTTCAGCACTTCCATCAAAAGAAACAGGGGGTAAAATATGAATCATAATGTGTATTTTGAAGGAAAAGTTCAAAGCTTAAGTTTAAGTACTAAAAACGGTAAAGCAACAGTTGGTGTGATTACCCCGGGGAAGTTCTCATTTTCCACTTCAACTCAAGAGAGAATGGTTATTATTTCAGGGAGCATTCACGTCAAACTGCCTGAAGAAGAATGGACAGAAATATCTGGTGGAGAAGAATTTATCGTAGAAGCAAATAGGACGTTTGAAGTTGATGCTGAAAACGATGTGGCTTATCTATGCTATTATAAAGACTAAACGATTGGCGGGTTCTTGTTTCCTTAAAAACGCACATAAAAATGAAGAAAAGGGCTGTTGCAAAACAATAGATACATATGAAATCTCATAAGTAGTTTGCAACAGTCTCCTTTATATGCCGGGCATATGGAAATTTAATGAATCATTTCGCATCATGGGAATGCTAAGATATGGGCATAAGATTCCTGGATAAAGGGGTTTGCACATGTACGGGAAATTGGAAAAAGCGATTCTTGTAGGATTGCACAAGACATCTAAGCAGATAAGGAATACTGAGACGGACATCCAGGAATCCATGAAAGAATTATCCGGCCTTGCTGAAGCGGCGGGAGCTAAAGTGGCAGCTATTATCATTCAGAACAGGCTTTCCAGAGATGCCGCTTATTATACCGGGAAAGGAAAGGTCGAAGAAGTCCGGGAACTATGCCTGCAGCTGGATGCGAGTCTGGTTATATGCAATGATGAACTGTCGGGAACGCAAATCCGGAATATAGAAGAGATTCTCGAGGTCAAGGTTCTGGACAGAACGTCATTGATCCTGGATATCTTTGCTCAAAGAGCCTTGAGTAAAGAAGGAAAACTTCAGGTGGAACTTGCCCAATTAAGATATAGACTTCCCAGACTTCAGGGAATAGGCAAAGAGATGTCCCGAACCGGCGGAGGCATTGGAACAAGGGGACCGGGAGAACAGAAACTTGAAACAGACCGCAGGCATATTCTGGGGAGAATAACTGATATTAAAAGGGAATTGGAGGAGTTCAAAAAGAACCGAACGGTACAAAGAATGCAAAGACAGAAGTCGCAGATTCCAATCGTTGCTTTAGTTGGCTACACCAATGCCGGGAAGTCTACTTTATTAAATGAATTGATTAAAACCCATAAGGATTATTCGCAGGAAAAAGAAGTCATTGCCAAGGACATGCTTTTTGCGTCATTGGATGTAACATTAAGAAAAGCAGTGCTTTCCAATAAACGGGAATTTCTCGTTGTTGATACGGTCGGCTTTGTCAGTGACCTCCCGCATGATTTGATTGAAGCCTTTAAAGCCACCTTAGAGGAAGTCAAGTTTGCGGATGTGATTATTCACGTTATAGACATCAGCAATGACAACTATGAAATGCAAATGAAAACCACGATGCAAGTTCTGAAAGAACTGAAAGTTGAAAATAAACCCATGCTTACGGTTTATAATAAGATTGATCTTTTAGGCAAAGAAAATGATTATAAAAATAAAGAAGACTGCCTTTATCTTTCGGCGCATACCCGTGTTAACATGGCTCAGTTACTGAAAGCAATTGAGGAGAAGTTGGTTGATCATCGTTTTGAAGTCACACTGTCCATTCCCTTCCATCATGGAAATGTACTTTATGACCTAAAAAATAAATATGTTATTGACAGAATGGAATATAAAGAAGAAGGAATTGAGTTGGCCCTCCAACTGGATGAAAGAGATTACAAAAAATATCAAAATTACTTCATATGAGATAAAAACACTTCGTAGGCAAATCATGACAGATTATCCTGATAAGTGTATACTACATTATGATGAATGAATTTAGGAGAAGAGAAATGGATAATCATACAAGACCGCCCTGGGATGAATATTTTCTGGATATAGCTTATTTGGTTGCCAAAAGATCCACTTGTATAAGAAGAAATTACGGCGCTGTTATCGTAAAAGATAACATTATTGTTAGTACAGGGTATAATGGTGCCGCCCGGGGTGAACCAAATTGTATAGATACGTGCCGGTGTGTTCGAGAACAATTTAATGTCCCCAAAGGGGAGAGGTATGAATTATGTGTAGCGGTACATGCTGAGCAAAATGCTATTATTGCCGGTGATCCGGTGAAAATGCAGGGAGCGACCATCTATGTATCAGGTTATGGTCATAATGGGCAACCGGCGTCAGCGGAACCCTGTCTCCTTTGTAAAAGGATGATAAAGAATGCAATGATCAAAAGAGTTGTTTTCTTGGATGAGTACGGCAAAAAGAAAAATATTCGATTCGGGATCAATGATTAGAGAGAATAGCCAATAAGTAATATTAATTGTTATTTATGCTAAGAATACAAATAACTATCGGGATTAAGCAGTGAACCAATTGGAGGAACATATTGTGGAGAAAAGAAGATTCAAAGTAATGACGGTTTTTGGCACACGGCCTGAAGCCATTAAAATGGCACCGGTTGTGAAAGCTTTGGAAAAACACGCTCTTGTCGATAGCCGGGTCGTTGTTACAGCTCAACATAGAGAAATGCTTGACCAAGTAGTTAATCTGTTCAAGATTACACCTCATTATGATTTGGATTTAATGAGACATGGACAGACTTTAGCCGGATTGACTTCTGGGGTGATGGAGGGTATGGACCGTATTTTTATGGAAGAAAAACCTGATATGATTCTTGTCCAAGGGGATACGACAACCACATTTGTTTCCGGGCTGGCGGCATTCTACCATAGAATTCCTGTTGGCCATGTCGAAGCAGGTTTGCGTACGGGTGAAAAATATTCCCCCTGGCCGGAGGAGATTAACAGAAGGCTTACAACCGGATTAGCTGACCTGCATTTTGCGCCTACGGAAGTATCGCGAAATAATCTTTTGCGCGAAGGGATTCCGCCGCAGGATATTTTTATCACAGGGAATACGGTAATTGATGCTTTAATGACAACCGTTCAAGAGGGATTCCGTTTTCAGGATCAGGAATTAGACTGTATTCTAAATTCCAATCAGAATAAACGATTAATTTTAATGACAACGCACCGGAGAGAAAATTGGGGAGAACCGATGAGACAGATTTATCAAGCATTGGAAACAGTTCTTGACGAAAACCCAGATTCATATGTTATCTTTCCGGTACATAAAAATCCTACTGTGAGAAGAGTTGTAGCCGAAGTATTAGGCAACAATGACCGTGTTTTTCTGATTGAGCCGTTGGATTACGAGCCTTTTGTAAACTTGCTTTCTAAAGCGTATCTGATCTTGACAGATTCAGGAGGTATACAGGAAGAAGCGCCTTCTCTCGGCAAACCGGTACTTTGTGTCAGGGATACCACGGAACGTCCTGAAGCTGTTGAGGCCGGAACAGTATTGCTGGTTGGGACAAAATACGAGAATGTTCTCGCTAATTTGACAAAGCTTCTCTCGGACAAAGAGGCATATAAGAATATGTCACAAGCTGCCAACCCGTACGGGGACGGCACAGCAAGTGTAAAAATAGCAGAAATTGTCGTAAAATATCTCATTAATTGTTAAAACTAGTAGCTGCTGTGTAAGGATTGCAGGAAATTTATATCGAAATGACTTGATTTATGATCGGAAAAAGTAGAAAATATAGTGGGCAAAAAATGTACAGGCAATAGAAGGAATTCCAAGAGTTCGTAAAGGGATTCAGAATTATTTTGGTGAAACTGGGAATTGAGGGGATCCCGATGGCTGACAAAAAGATTAGCGGCTGGGTAAAGTATATGGCTTGGGGATCAACAATTTCTACAGCACTTGCTGGTTTAGTAGGGGCAGGCTATTGGTTGGGAAATTATCTTGATTCACTTTGGGGGACAAATCCTTGGCTCAAAATTGCCTTGATGATGTTAGCAGTGGTTCTGGGCATTGCGTATCTCATCGTATCCTTAAGCAAGTTAGGGAAGGCAGATCATGAGCAATAGAACCGTAATCGCCTTGTTAGGTTTATTTTCTGCGGTTATTTTTGTTGGAATCTCCATTACAAGTCAGTATGCTCTATTAGGGATACTTGCCGGTTTCATCACGGGACTTGTCAACATCCAGTGGTTGTTTCAAGATGCCCAAAAGGCAGTGGAGCAAGAGTTACACGAAGCTTTAAAAGCTTATCATAAAAGCCTATTTTCCAGACTGGGGATGGTTACTCTGGTTGTGGCCATCACCGGCAGGTTTAGACCGGAATGGCTTTTCAGTTTGGTGTTGGGTATCGCAGCGGGTGTAATAATACCCCTGATAATAGCCATTAGACAACAGCTTAAAAATGGAAGGGGGTGAGCAATGAATGCATGAAATTATTACTTGGCAGGTAGGCACTGGAACAGTACATGCCAAAACCCTGATTATGACTTGGATAGCGATAGTACTTCTGTTGATTTTTGTATTTCTCGGGGTACGCAACCTGACAAGCGGAAAACCGGGAAAGCTCCAGAATGTTTTGGAATGGGTTGTAGACTTTGTTCGAAAACTGATTTCAGATAATATGGACTATAGCAAAGGTGCCCCGCTTCTTTCTTATTTGGTGACTTTGATCATGTTTATTTTCTTTTCCAATATGTTAGGACTTATTCCAAATTTTGTAGAGCCTTTCTTTAAACATGTGGAAACGGCTAAACTCAATGAGATATTGGGGGAAGCAACCTTAATGTCTCCTACAGCCGATATTAATACGACTCTGGCCTTGGCGACCTTAACAATTATTTTGGTTATTGCATTGGGGATCAAACACAAAGGAGGCCGCTATTTCCATCATTTCATTGAACCACATCCGGTCTTCCTGCCGATTCACCTTATTGATATTCTGGCCAAACCGATGACACTGGCTTTCCGTCTTTTCGGGAATATCTATGCGGGTGAAGTTTTGATTTCTGTTATTTTACTGTTACCCGGCTTGGCGGTTTTCGGCGGTGGAATTATTCCAATGCCGGTCTGGTTAGGTTTCAGTATCTTCATCGGGGCGATCCAATCTTTCGTCTTCACGGTGTTGACGATTGTTTATATTGCTCAAGCCGTGGCGTCAGACCACTCATGACCAGTATCATTTTCAGTGGAAAGTAGCACTGAAAACATAAAATTAAAAAAATTTGTGTGATTTAAAGGAGGATATACTACTATGGATTTACATGCTGCTGCAATGATAGGCGCCGGTATTGCTGCCGGTGCAGCTGCTCTTGGAGCATCTCTCGGAAACGGAAACGTTATTTCCAGAACACTTGAAGGTGTTGCCCGTCAGCCGGAAGCCAAAGGCGCACTTCAAGGCATTATGTTTATCGGTGTTGGTCTCATCGAGGCGCTTCCTCTTCTGACTTGGGTTATTGCTTTGCTGATGGTTTTCGTCAAGGGTTAAGCAGCTTCCTTATAGGGAGTCATAATCAAATGAAACTTGTTTAGAGAGGAGGGGAGGACCGATTGAATCCCTTCGGAATTGGCTTTGCATATACGATTGCTTCAGCTGCTGCCTCGGAGGGAGGCGGTGGCGGTAATCCTATTGCGATAGATTACACGTATTTTTCTCAGATCTTATCGTTTCTCATTCTCGTATGGATCTTGAAAAAATTCGCCTGGAAACCTCTGATGGATATGATGGAGAAACGCCGTCAGACCATTGAGGACAACCTGGCTCATGCCGAGAATGAGAGAAAAGAGGCCGAAAGAATCAGACAGGAATATCAGGCGGATATGCTGAAAGCTCGTCAGGAAGCGCAGGCTATTATTGAAAAAGCCACTAAGAATAGTGAGGACCGCTCTTCAGAAATTCTTGCCGAAGCGCGCAAGGAAACAGAGAAAATGAAGCATGCTGCCCTTGCTGATATTGAGCGGGAACGCGATAAAGCCATCGCAGATGTGAGAGATCAGGTCGTGGATATGTCCATCGCGGTCGCTGAAAAAATTATTCAACAGAGGCTGGATATGAAGGGTCAGGAGGCACTCATTGAACAATTCATTCAAGAGGTAGGGGATAGGCCATGTTAAACGGAGCGTTGGCACGGAGATATGCTCAGGCCCTCTACGAATTAGCCGTTGAGATGACAGTCCTGGATCAAATCGACCGCGAACTGTGCGACATGGTTAAGCTTGTTACCGATCATCAAGAGCTTAAATCTCTGTTAAACCATCCCAATATTGATGTAGAAGCAAAAAAAGAGACTGTGGGAAAAATATTGGACCGAAGTGTTTCTGAACTCTCCAAGCATTTTTTGTATTTGCTGATTGATCGCAAGAGACAAAATCTACTCTCGCTGATTCAGCGCGAATATACCTGTTTGGCCAACGAAGCACGAAATATTGCAGAAACAAAAGTAACAAGTGCCGCACCGCTGACTTCAAGTCAAGAAGACAAATTAAAACAGGTTATTGCCAAGATTACTGGAAAGAATGTGCAATTATCTATTGAAGTCAATCCTGATCTGGTCGGCGGAGTGAAACTCCAGATTGGTGACCGTGTGATGGACGGCTCGATATCTACTGCGCTAGATAAATTGCGTGAAGAATTGAGGAAAACATCGATAAAACCTCAACAGGAAGCAGGGGTGAGCTAAAAGAATGAACTTGCGTCCGGAAGAAATAAGTTCCATTATTAAACAACAGATCGAGCGCTATGATTGTGCCTTGGAAGTAGTTGATGTGGGTACGGTTATCCAGGTTGGTGACGGTATTGCTCGTATCTATGGCTTAGAAAAAGCTATGTCAGGCGAACTCTTGGAGTTCCCGGGCGGAGTATACGGAATGGCCATGAATCTTGAAGAAGATAACATCGGCAGTGTTATCCTGGGGCCATACGAAGATATTAAAGAAGGGGACCAGGTGAAACGTACCGGCAGGATCGTAGAAGTTCCTGTTGGGGAAGCATTGATTGGTCGTGTTGTAAACGTTCTTGGCCAGCCTGTCGATGGGAAAGGTGATATCGCTGCATCCGGATACAGGCCGATTGAATCACCGGCCCCTGGTGTTATTGACAGAAAAGGTGTACACGAACCATTACAGACAGGTCTTAAATCCATTGACTCCATGGTTCCAATTGGACGTGGACAGCGTGAATTGATTATTGGCGACCGCCAAACCGGAAAAACGGCGCTGGCGGTTGACACCATTATTAACCAAAAGGGTCAAAACTGTATCTGTATTTACGTGGCAATCGGACAAAAACAATCGACCGTAGCAGGAGTAGTTAAGAAGTTGGAGGAGTACGGAGCGATGGATTATTCCATCGTAGTGATGGCAACTGCTTCCGACCCTGCTCCGATAGTGTATATTGCGCCTTATTCCGGTTGCACCATGGGGGAATACTTTAGGGACAAAGGCCAGCACGTTCTGGTTGTTTATGATGACCTTTCCAAACAGGCTGTGGCTTATCGCGAATTGTCTCTCTTGCTTCGGCGTCCTCCCGGCCGTGAAGCATATCCCGGCGATGTTTTCTATCTGCATTCCCGTTTATTAGAGCGTGCGGCTAAACTTTCAGCGGAAAAAGGCAGTGGGTCACTCACAGCCCTCCCGATTATTGAGACTCAGGCCGGAGACGTATCTGCCTATATTCCGACCAATGTTATCTCCATTACCGACGGACAGATATTCCTGGAGTCCGACTTGTTCAACTCAGGTTTTCGTCCGGCCATTAATGTTGGCATCTCGGTATCCAGGGTTGGAGGATCCGCTCAAATTAAAGCAATGAAACAGGTAGCAGGGCAGCTTCGTCTGGACTTGGCTTCCTACCGAGAATTGGCGGCGTTTGCCCAGTTTGGTTCAGATTTGGACAAAGCTACACAAACCCGTTTGAACCGCGGTCAAAAAACCATGGAAATTTTGAAGCAGGGGCAGTATCGTCCTGTGCCCGTTGAAGAGCAGGTCTTGGTTATCTTTGCTGCTACCAGGGGGTATATTGACGATATTCCCATTGATCGTCTAAAAGCTTTCGAACAGGAATTCCTCCGCTTTATGTGTACCGTTAAAGCGCAAATTCCCGAAAAGATTCGCACCGAAAAGGCCCTTTCCAATGAGCTTATGAAAGAGATTGATGACGCAATTCAAGAGTTCAAACAAGGCTTTTTGGCCTAAGAAAGAGTAGGTGAGCGAAGTGGCAGGAGTACGCGATATTCGCAGACGGATTCGCAGTGTGTCAAATATGCAGCAGATTACGAAAGCAATGAAGATGGTTGCTGCGGCTAAGCTGCGCAGGGCTCAAGAAAAAGTCATCGCTTCCCGCCCGTATGTCAAACATATTCAGGATGTTCTGTCTCGGCTGGTTCAAGCCCAGACTGATTTGAGCCATCCTCTCCTGGAAAAGCGCCCTGTCAAAAAAATAGGATATATTCTGGTTACATCAGACCGCGGACTTTGCGGCGGCTTTAATGCCAATTTAATCAGATTGACCCGTTCGGTTCTTGATGAACAAAATGCTGAGACCAGGCTGGTTGCGGTAGGCCGCAAGGGCAGCGACTATTTTGGAAGACGTAAGGTTGAGATCATATCCCGGTTTACCGGGCTTGGTGATAGTCCGGATTTTAATCAGGCCAGACAAATTGCCGGAGAAATCATCGGGCTTTATACTTCAGGTGAATTAGATGAGGTTTTTCTTGTTTATTCCAAGTTTATCTCTGTTCTGACCCAAGAACCTACCTTGGCAAAAATATTGCCGATCGAGCCTTCCGAGGAAGAGGCCGGAAGACAATACCTCTTCGAGCCATCTCCTGAGCAGATGATTGAAAGACTGTTGCCAAATTACTTGGAAAGCCAGATTTTCAGTGCTCTGCTGGAAAGTAAAGCCAGTGAAATGGGATCTAAGATGACGGCAATGGATTCCGCTACTGAGAATGCCAAAGAAATGATAGATAAACTGACGCTGGCAATGAATAGAGCCCGCCAGGCAGCCATTACCAAAGAGATTTCTGAAATTGTCGGGGGAGCTGCGGCTCTGGAGTAGCTGCCGGATTGAGTACCTTAACAAAGGAGGTTGCTAGCTTGTGTCAAATAAAGGTAAAGTAATTCAAGTTATGGGTCCGGTAGTTGACATTATGTTTGATCCTGATGCCTTGCCGGAAATCTATAGTGCTATCATTATTAAGAATGATGAAAAGAAGATGAACCTGACCCTTGAGGCTGCACAGCATCTTGGCAATGATACAGTTCGTTGTGTAGCGATGTCCTCAACTGACGGTTTAACGAGAGGAATGGAAGCACTGAGTACGGGTGGACCCATTACCGTCAGTGTTGGCCCGGAAACCCTCGGCCGCATGTTCAATGTACTCGGGAAACCCATTGACAACCAACCGGAAGTGGATACTCCTGTCAAATATCCAATCCACAGAAAAGCCCCGCCTTTTGTAGAGCAAGAGACAACCGACACCATGCTGGAGACAGGAATTAAGGTTGTTGACCTTTTGGCTCCTTATGCCAGGGGGGGCAAAATTGGCTTATTCGGTGGAGCCGGCGTTGGCAAAACCGTCTTAATCCAAGAATTGATTAATAACATTGCTACCCAGCACGGTGGGCTGTCCGTATTTGCAGGTGTCGGTGAACGCACTCGTGAAGGAAACGACCTTTATCATGAAATGAAAGAGTCAGGGGTTATCAGCAAAATGACCATGGTATTCGGTCAGATGAACGAACCCCCCGGAGCCCGCCTTCGCGTGGCACTAACCGGTCTGACGCAAGCGGAATATTTCCGTGATGTGCAGGGACAGGATGTTCTTCTCTTCATTGACAATATCTTCCGTTTCACCCAGGCAGGGTCTGAGGTTTCCGCCCTTTTAGGACGTATGCCTTCAGCGGTAGGATACCAGCCGACACTGGCTACCGAAATGGGTCATCTTCAAGAACGTATTACTTCAACCAAGAAGGGTTCTATTACTTCTGTTCAAGCTATTTATGTGCCGGCGGACGACTTGACTGACCCCGCACCGGCCACTGCGTTTTCCCATCTGGACGCAACAACCGTTCTTTCGCGTGCCATTACTGAAATTGGAATTTATCCGGCGGTTGACCCCCTGGATTCCACCTCTCAGATTTTGACGCCGGCGATCGTTGGTGAAGAGCACTATGCCGTTGCGCGTCAAGTTCAGACTATTCTGCAGCGCTATAAAGAATTATTGGATATAATTGCTATTCTGGGTATGGACGAACTTTCTGAAGACGACAGGCTGATCGTCCATAGGGCACGCAGAATTCAGCGTTTCTTATCCCAGCCTCTCACAGTTGCAGAGACCTTCACCGGGATGAAGGGCAAGTACGTTCCGATTAAGGAAACCATCAGAGGTTTTAAGGAAATCTGCGAAGGCAAGCATGATGCGCTGCCGGAAGAAGCGTTCCAATTTGTTGGACCGATTGAAGAGGCAGTTGAAAAAGCGAAACAGTTGGGAGCTGTGTAGAACATGGCAGGAACTTATGTTTTTAACGTTGTTGCACCGGATGGCCAGGTTCTCAACAAGGAGATAGAATTCGTTGTTGTACCAGGTGAAAATGGCGAAATAGGTGTCTTACCCAATCACGCGCCACTCATTGCCGGTTTAGGAATTGGCGTAATACGCTATACCGAAAACGGAAAAGTCAATAAAGTCGCTATCAGCGGCGGCTTTATGGAAGTTATTCACAATAAAGTGACCGTATTAGCCAATACCGCTGAAACTGCGGGAAACATTAATATTCAGAGAGCGGAGGCAGCAAAAGAACGGGCTGAGAAGCGTCTGAAAGAGTGGACCCCTGATACTGATTTAGCCAGGGCTGAGGTAGCTTTGAAACGGGCAATAGCGAGAATTAAAGCTGTAAGTTAAAGGGGCAGCAATTTTATTAGGATTTAGGGATAGTAGCTTAAAGAGTGTCGCAAAAACTACTTTGTAGATAGCGGTACTCTTTTTCTTTCGTGGTATTACTGAGGATAATCACACATTGCTGCTGCTATTTTAAAAATTTATTAATCGCATCATTTAATTTATGTATAACCTCAGTATCATTTTCTTCATAGGCATGAATAAGACAGTGATTAATATGGTCTCCCAAAATCAATTTCCCGGTACTGTTTATTGCTGCACGGACTGCGGATAATTGAATCAGAATTTCACTGCAATCTACGTCATCATCGACCATTCGCTTAATACCTTCCAAGTGCCCAATTAACCTCGACAGACGATTCAAGACACTCTTTTTATTAGGGTGCCGGTGGGAATGGGTATGAGTTTCCAATTGTAACGACTCCTTCCATTAATTAGCTAGAAAAAACCTTTGACCCATCATATCATAATTTAAAAAGGAAGGAAAAATTATCCCATCACAAAGTTTTCACTTTGATGTTTTGGGATAAAAGAGATTGGTCAAACTATTATTGAATACGAAGAGGTGAAAATTGAGTTGGGCAAAAATCCGAAGTTTAATAAAATCATATTAATAATGGTTTTCATTATTTTATGCCTGACGCCAGCTTTATTGTTTGCTCAATCAGGGCAAAATAAAGTGCTGCCGTTATTGCTTACTTCCGGACTAGTGGATTGTGATAAAGGGGAAGTTGAGTATATTGTTTGGACAGAAGATCCATTGCAATTATTCAGCATTGAAAATATATTGAGGTCATCAAGTTTAACATGGCAGAGGCAAACTTTAAGTGACTTTTCCGGGCGAGAAGTCTATCAATATTTTGCAAAACAAAATATTAATAAAGAAAATGAAAAAGAAGGACTTCAGTTTTATTGTGCTTTGTATTCCAGGGTTGCAGGTAAAACAGTTCACGTGTATATGGAAGAGAAGGTTTATGCCTGCCTGAATGCGGAACAATATTTCCAAGAAAACAATATTCCTGAGATCCAAAGTGTATCTACAAAACAAATGACTTCCATCAACGGATATGACCGGAGAATACCCGGAGCTGTACGGTTTGGAAAAGAAGAGACGAATATTCAGATAATTACAAATGGAGAAGTATCTGACCACAATAGAGTCATCTTAGCTTTACCGGCACTAATAGAAGAATTTTAAAATTAGTTTTGCGTTATCCTTGCAGGAAAAATAGCATAAAAAAAGAAGTATTAATGGTCAAACAATATACAAAATACTATTATGGTTTTTAACCTCCCTTTCTCCTAAAGAAAGGTGAAATCGGAGGTAGAAATATGTCGGGAGATGACAACAAAATTGAAAAAATTTTTAGTGACAGGCGGGAAGGAATTACAGGGAAAAGTTGATGTCAGTGGAGCGAAAAATGCCATTCTGCCTATTATTGCTGCCTGTCTGTTGACACAGGATAAAGTGGTGCTTGAAGAAGCACCTGATTTACTTGATGTCCAGGTAATGAGTCAGGTGATTGAGTCTCTTGGGGGAAAAGTAAAGAGGACCGGAAAAAAACTGCATATCTCCATCAAAGAAATTGGAAGTATAGAAACGCCGTTTGATCTTATATCCAAAATGAGAGCTTCAATTTTTATTATGGGGCCAATGTTGGCCCGGATGGGAAAAGTAAGAATTTCTCATCCCGGCGGATGTGCCATAGGTTCAAGACCTATTAACTGGCACTTAAAAGGTTTGGAAAGCCTAGGGGCTCAGGTTCGTATGGACCACGGTTTCCTCGATGTAACAGCTCCAAGGTTGAAAGGAGCCAGAATTTATCTTGATTTTCCCAGCGTAGGTGCTACGGAGAACATTATGATGGCAGCGGCTTATGCCGAAGGGAATACAATCATAGAAAATGCTGCTCAAGAGCCTGAGATCGTTGACCTAGCCAATTTCATCAATGAAATGGGAGGTAAAGTCCGGGGAGCAGGTACAAACATTGTCTACATTGAAGGGGTTAAGGAGTTTCATGGAACAGTTCATACCGTTATACCCGACCGGATCGAAGCAGGAACATTTATTCTCATGGCAGCAGCTTGCGGAGGGGAAGTTTTAGTCCGGAATGTGATTCCCGCACATCTCAAATCACTTTTGGCGAAACTGGCTGAAGCCGGTGTCATTTATCGTGAAGAGGATGACGGGATCAGGATTATCGGCAAAGGTTGTTATAATGCGGTTGATATAAAGACTCAGGTCCATCCCGGATTTCCGACTGACTTACAGGCTCCTATTCTGGCGATGCTTACACGCGCCAAAGGGACAGCGGTTATTACAGAAACAGTATTTGAAAATAGATTTATGCATGTAGATGAATTGAAAAGAATGGGCGCAGATATCAAGATTGAAGGAAGAAGCGCGATTGTTCAAGGTATAGAGAACATGCATGCGGCTACAGTTGTAGCAAGTGATTTACGTGCAGGTGCTTCATTAATCTTAGCAGCGCTTACGGCGAATGGGACATCGGAAATTAGAGAGATCCATCATATTGAAAGAGGCTATGAAAACCTTGATCAAAAATTAAGGGGGCTTGGGGCAGAAATTACTAAAGTCGAATAGATGATAAAAATCATATCCTGAAATCCCGCTGCATAAAAATAAGTTAAAGCTTGTACTGCGGGAGGGTGGGATTTGAAACTGCATTTAAAAAAAACAACGGCTTCAATTATGGCCGTTATCCTCTTAGTAGGGATTTTTCCCTATTTTTTGTCCAAATATTTTGAAATTAATTCTGAGAAGCAGGGTATTCACGTTCGGTTATCTTTAAGCTCGGGACAAATCAGGACTTTACCCTTAGAAGAGTATCTTATCGGAGTTCTAGCAGCAGAAATGCCCGCTGAATTTGAAATGGAAGCGTTAAAAGCCCAGGCAGTTGCTTCAAGGACTTACGTGCTGAAAAGAATGGAGAACAGAACAACAGAACAGACCTATGACGTAGATACAACCGAAAAAACACAAGCTTGGATCTCCAACCAGGAAATATTCAGAAAATGGGGTATTATTAATTATTTTAAATATCATCGGAAAATGGTTCAGGCTGTGGAGGCCACTTCCGGGAAAATCCTAACATATAATGGGCAAAAGATTGATGCAGTCTATTACAGCAGTTGTGGGCGCAAAAGTACAGAAAGAGCAAGTGATGTTTGGGGCACAGAAACGAATTATTTGACTAATGGTCCTTCCGGAGAGGAGAATCCCTCACGGTTTGTGAAACATCAGGTTTATGAAGTTGAACCATTCTATAAAGCACTAGGCTTCAATCAAATTCCTTTGGAATTGACAGAAAAAGACATTGTAATTCTCCAGCGGACAAAAGCCGGCAGGGTTAAGACTTTGAAAATTAGAAATAAAGTCTTTGAAGCTACAGATTTTCGAACAAGACTGCAGCTTCCGTCAACAGATTTTGAATATCGCATCCAAGGAAAGAAAATTGAAATCATAACATATGGCAAAGGTCATGCGGTTGGAATGTCGCAATACGGCGCAAACGACCTGGCAAAGTCCGGAAAAGACTACACCGAAATACTTCGTCATTATTATCAAGACACGAAAATCGAAAAAGTATACGGCTAGGAATAAACCCAAAAAATCCATGAATGTACAGGAATTACCAATGAAGGACATCCTTTCAAGGATGTCTTTTTTAATTGTACCGGCATATAAATGAACTAAATATTGCGGATGTAAAAAGGGGAGAGGGCGCGTGCAGGAACATATCAAAAGAAGAGTACTGGATATCGGCAACTACATTATAGAATCAAGCTGTACTGTAAGACAGACAGCGGAAGTGTTCGGAGTCTCCAAGTCTACCGTCCACAAAGATGTAACCGAACGGCTGCCCCATATAAACAAACAGCTTTCGTCTCAGGTTAAGCATATATTGGATAGCAATAAGGCGGAAAGACATATCCGCGGGGGGGAAGCAACAAAGAAAAAATACAAACAAAGTACAGACAATTTATAAAAAAAGAATAAAAGTAAAAATAAGGTTATTTCATTGATAAATAAAGAGGAAAACAAAAAAATAAAGCGAATAAAGCGAATAATATGAAAAAAAGTCTCCCTTCCGGGAGATTGTATTTTGTTTTTCATAAAGACAAGCAAAACATCATTTGACTAATTCGCGATGGACAAGCCGTTTTCTAATGAACAATCGAAAGGGGTATATTGATGTTTCGCACCGACATAGGAATTGATTTGGGTACAGCCAGCGTCCTGGTTTATGTTCAAGGCAAAGGAATCGTACTGCATGAACCTTCCGTGATTGCCATTGACAAGAACACCGGAAGAAGAATTGCTGTAGGCGAAGAGGCCAGGATGATGCTCGGGAGGACACCCGGAAATATTATGGCCATACGGCCTATGCGGGATGGCGTCATTGCCGATTATCAGACAACAGAGATAATGCTGAGGTATTTGTTAAGAAAAGCGGGTATTAGGAACTGGCCATTCTTTAAAAATAGGGTTGTTGTTTGCATTCCTTCGGGTGTTACGGAAGTAGAAGAAAGAGCGGTAAAACAGGCAGCTTACAAAGCGGGAGCAGGGCAGGTAAAGGTTGTAGAGGAACCCTACGCTGCGGCCTTGGGTGCCGACCTGGACATAAATGGACCGGAAGGGAATATGGTAGTGGATATTGGGGGGGGGACCACGGATATAGCGGTATTAAGCCTCGGGGGGATTGTATCCAAGAGAAGTATCCGTCTCGGCGGTGATAAGCTGGATGAAGCGATTATCCGGTTTATCCGGAGAGAGTATAATCTGATGATTGGTGAGCGGACAGCGGAAGAAATTAAAATCAGAGTAGGATGCGCCGTTCCTGAAGGCAGAAAAGACAATGACAAGATGGAAGTAAAAGGGCGCGATCTGATTACCGGACTGCCCAAGATCGTCATCATTGATTCCAAGACCACTTTCAGGGCAATGGAAGAGTCTATCGATGCCATTGTAGCCGGTGTCAAGGATGTCCTGGAACGTACTCCGCCGGAATTGGCAGCAGATATCATGAGTAAAGGAGTCATCATGACCGGCGGTGGATCTTTGGTTAACTCCTTGGATCTCAGAATAGCGAGAGAAACAGGTCTGGATGTGACCGTAGCCGATGATCCCATATCCTGTGTGGCAATGGGAACGGGAAAAGTATTAAAGTCGAGCTTTCAATAACCGTAAGAGATTGTATTAGAAGCAGCTAAAAAACACACTGCGTTTTTTCATTGATCAAGATGATTAATGAAAAAAATATTAGGCTATAATGTAGTAAAGACCGATTCGGAGAAGAGCAAAGAATATGAACATTCTAGGAACTAGAATAGATAATATCAGCTTACGGGATTGTCTGATTCGCATTTCTGAGGCTTTGGCAAAAGGCGGCGAAATGCGAATTGTAACCGCCAATCCGGAGCTGATCTATAGGGCCCAAAATAACCGAGAATTATTAAAAATACTGGAATCAGCAGATATGGTTCTTCCAGATGGAATAGGTGTCGTCTGGGCCGCCAAACAATTGGGACAGTCACTAAAGGAACGGGTGACAGGAATAGATCTTACAATTAAAATTCTGGAAGAAGGGGACAGGCGGGAGTGGCGCATTTTTATGCTTGGGGCAAAACCAGGGATAGCTGAAAAAGCGGTAATAAAGCAATCTGAAGAATACCCTGGAATTATCTTTGGTGCACACCACGGCTATTTTACAAAAGATGAAGAACCGTCTGTAGTGGATAAAATTAAGTGTTTTAAACCTGATATCCTTTTGGTAGGATTAGGCGCGCCGAAACAGGAAATATGGAATTACCGGAATGAAGGGATCGCTAAAGTAAGAATTGGAGTTGGAGGTACGATTGATATATTAGCGGGACAGGTCCAACGAGCCTCAAAGTTTTTCCAGGAACACCATTTGGAGTGGCTTTATCGGCTGCTTAAGGAGCCTTCGAGAATTTCCCGACAGAGGATATTGCCGTTGTATGTAATGAAAGTTCTTCAAACAAAATATTTCAACTAATAGCAGCGGGGATAATCCCAAATGCTTAAATCATAAGCAAATGAATTGACAAAATGTGGCATAATATAAATTCTGTCTATTATTGATTAAGAATGGAATAGTAAAAGGCGGCGGTATCTTTAGCCATTTTCTCCACAGTGAATCCCCTTGCCCGTTCTCGGGCTTTGGCTGTCAAACGATTAACTAGATCCGGATCGGAGAGTAATCGATCGCAGCAACGTGCGAGATCAATCGGATCACCGGGGCAGGCAAGCAATGCCTCGGAATTATCCTGGAACAGCTCGGGAACCCCCCCTACACAGGAAGCAACAATAGGCACCTCTGCTTGGGCGGCTTCCATCAGTACCAACCCCATGCCTTCGCTGAGAGAGGGAAGAACAAAAAGATCCATGGAGGGGAGGGTTTTCCAGGCATCCGGGAGATAACCCGTTAAGGTATGGGGGATTTTAGCGGAACGAAGAAGGTCCTCAAGTTCTTGACGGCTTGGTCCTTCTCCGATGATCACCACGTGAAGGTTCGGATGATCTTTCATAAGGATTTTCATGGATTCAGTCAAGCAGAGGTGCCCTTTAACCGGATGCAGACGGCCAATCGTTCCAACTAGCTTGCACGATAGAGGGATGTTCCACCGCTTTCGAAAATTAAAACGCATTTGTTCGCTTTGTGAAAAATCATAAGGAACCAGCCCGTTGGGGATGATATTAATTGGCAAGTTTAGCCCCCGCTGGCGCAGGCGAAGAGAGAGATAATCCCTGAAATTAGCAGAAATAGCAATAAATCCGGAAGACCATGACAAGGTAAAATTATTAATATAGCGAGCAGCATTCCCTTTCCAAACAGAAGGATAATCCCATTCCGGCAGACTGTGGAGTGTAGAGATGCAAGGCAGTGAGGCAATCTTAGATGTCAGTCTGCCAACAAGATTAGCTCTTGAACCGTGGCAATGAATCAATTGAATTTGATTTTTACGGCAATAGGAAGCAATCTGAGCAACAGGAAGTATATCCAGGGCAAAACGCATTGGAAAGACGGTAGTCTGGATTCCCAGAGAATGAGTTAAGGCGGCAAAGGGGGAGTTTTTAACAAGGCAACCCAATACGGGTATAACTTCTTCCTGTGCCGCATATTGTAAGAGATTCAGCACATGATGCTCCGCACCGCCTATTTCACCCCCGCCAATTAAATGCAAAACACGGACCGGCATACCCTGACATTCCTCCTAAGCTTGCATAAATTATCTGCTTCTCAATAAATATGATAGAGAAATGTTCGTGGACTTGCAAGTCATACGGAGGGGAAATGATAGTTTCCTGGAAGCAAGAAGACATATTCATCGGATTTATATTCCTAGGGCTTATCTGTCATGGAATGTATTTTGCCCGGGAATGGGTGGTTTTAGGGGCAGGGCTGTTAATTAATTTGTTTATTCTTTGGAGAACAAGAAGTCAAAATATCATTTATGACTTCTTGCATATCCGAGATAAGCATCTTAAAGGCTCAATCATCACTTTTTCCATGCTTATTTTTTTTTCTCTTGCGGGGGTCCTTCATCCGGTCAGAAAAGTAGAAGGTTGGCTGGAAGCTTTTCGATGGCTGATATTTTTAGGGGCTTATCTTTGGGGAAGGCAAATAGGACATACGGAAGAATTGCAAAACAGGATACTTAATAAAATAACGATTACTGCTTTGATAAGTATACTCCTTGTCTGGCTGCCGGGAAGCGAAATGATCTGGGCTCCGCCGGGGGCCCCCGAAAATGCAAGATTTGCAGCAACATTTGGATATCCGAATGCTGCAGCTAGTTTTATAGGATGTCAGCTGCTGTTCTTACAAAAGGACCGCAAGCTAAAAATGCCATATTTTTTGATATTTCTCATCAGTATGCTTAGCACAGGGTCACGGGCCGCAGCGATTCTTCTAATATTCGTTTCGGTGCTTCTGTTTCTGAAAAGGGTTCACCTGCGCGGGAAAAAAGATTTTCAATCAAAGGAAAAGAATATACGATGGATGAGTAAGTCCCTGACATGGGGAATCATCCTAACATCACTTTTACTGTCAGCTATACATTTTCAAGGTTCTGTTCAACATCTTCTGGACTGGAACTATGCTACTCTTTCAGAAAGAATTACCTATTATCTCGATTGTTTGAAGCTAGCAAAGAATGCGCATTTTCTCCCACAAGCCGGAGGGTGGTTTGCTTTTCCGCTTATTCAAACCGTACCCTATTTTACGCTTTATCCACATTCCTCCATCTGTCAGGTTATGTTAAACCAAGGTATTGCGGGAGTCTTGCTCTTGCTCTTATGGGCTGTCAAGGGAATGATAAGCTACTGCAGAGAGCTTTGGAAAGGCAGAGATTTAATTGCTGTCAGCAGCAAATCGGCGATTGTATTTTTAGGCCTTCACAGCTTAGTAGATGTAGATATGTCTTTCGGTGTCTTGGGCATAATATTCTGGTTTCTGGCAGGAATGAATAGCAGGCGAACCTTACTGCCGCCGCCTGCATATGATGTAAAAAAAGGCAGGTGAACCATTTGAACACAGCGGTCTATCTCATCTTCTGGGGCATGATACTGGGCTTATGGTTGATAGCCGGAAAATTTGAGTGGATCATTCCAAACTGCATGCAAAGGAATATCTGGAGAATAAAGCAGGATCATGAGGACCACTTATTAAAAGATGCAATTGTACTTAATATTGAAGCCGGCCAATTTATTCAGGGAGATATAGAAAGAGAAATCTATTTGCTGAGGAAATCAAAAAAAAAACAACTATTGTAATGAATGTGAAAATTGAAGCTGATGAATCGATAGAAGAAGAGAATGAAAAGATGAAACAACGTCTTGAAAAGCGTTTTCCTGGCCTGATCGTAAGCTATAATACACATGGACAGGAGGAAAAGAATGCTGTTTTACACACTGATTAATAAAAGCGGACAAATCCGCTTTTCTCCAATCCCCCTCGTGGACATGCTATGGGAAGACAGTACAATAATAGGCGGCAAACTGCCTTTGGAGGTTCTACACAGGTCTTTAAATGCGATACGACTCACAAAACCTTCCAATAACACGACAACTTCCATGCAAGAATTTCAATCGGACTTAATCCGGCAGTTGAAAACAGTTTTGCAAAAAAACGGGGATGTGCGGACGGAAAATATCGTATTGGACAAGCCCTTATTCAATATGGAAACAAGGGAAAAATACAAAGGTATATTTTATAACGATGACCTTTACTCAGCTTTTCTATCCGGAGTGAATGGCAGGCAACTGGCGGAAGGCGAACTGCCATACTTAATGAAACATCTTCAATGTGATGAAGACACGATCAAGATACTGATGCATAAAGCTGTATTAATAGATCAATATGAATGGCTGCCCGCAATCAGGAGATCGAAAGGGAATTGGAGCTGCCAGCGCTGCGGAAATATGGATTGTCAAGAATGGATATCTGTCTACGGTTATGCTGCAACCTGCCAGGAATGCAGGAGTATTGGTCCGCTTAATTCCCTTCAGGTGATCTTTCGTTCCCCGAAATCGGGACACAGGTCACTCTTTAACAGAGTAGAAGCAAATATTTTTCACAAATTTAATTTTGAATTTAGCCATGCTCAGCAAAAAGCGGCACTGGAATTATTGGCGTTATGTGAAAAAGACGAGGTACAAAGAATACTTGTCTGGGCAGTGTGCGGAGCAGGGAAAACAGAAATCAGTTTTCCATTGATTTATAAGTATTTAAGTGAAGGGAAAAGCGTGCTGTTCGCTGCACCGAGGCAAGATGTGGTTCATGATGTCCAACCCAGGCTGCAAAGGAATTTCCCTCAAATCAAGGTCAGAATTTTCAGTGGCGCAGTAACGCCGGAATGGGAAGATTCATTGCTGACAGTGGCAACCACCCATCAGCTCTTACGGTTTTATAAGACTTTCAGCTTAATTCTTTTTGATGAAATGGACGCCTATCCCTATCCGGGAAATAAGGTATTGGAATTTGGTTTAAACCAAGCCTTACAAGAAGGAGGACGGCTGATATACCTTACGGCCACCCCCCCAGATTCACTATTAAGAGAGGTTAAACGAGGGGAAAGTGAGATAATAAGATTGTCTCTGAGGCATCACGGTTTTCCGGTTCCGATTCCGGAGTGGGCTAAAGCAAATTTTCCCGATAAAAGTGCAAGCCTTCAGGAAATACTGAAGAAAAAAGATAGTATAACATGGAGGAAAATATTGGAAGAATTAGCTGAAGAGGGACCGCTGCTTGTTTTTGTACCGAGGATAGGGATGGTGCCAATATGGACGGAAACGTTGCGAGGCGTATTTCATGAAAAACAAGTCGAAGGCAGTTGGAGTTCAGATCCTTACCGGTTAGAGAAAGTGAAAAGCTTTCTAAACGGAAATTGCCAGGTATTTGTTTCCACATCGATTTTGGAAAGAGGAATCACCGTCAATAGAGTTCAGGTCGCTGTACTGTTTGCTGACGATGAGCAATATGATACCCGGGCATTGATACAGATGGCAGGCCGGACCGGCAGAACGCAGGCTCATCCTTGGGGAAGAACGGTTTTTTTGGCTGCTAAGCAAACAAAGGCAATCAAGAAAGCTCTGGCATGGATCCAAGAACAAAATACTATCGGTGAAAGGGAATCTTTCTCATGACGAGTGAAACATTCTCCAAATGGAAGAGCCTGGTGTCTCAAATCTGGTATGAAAAAGAAAAGATATGCTTGCTTTGTTCAAGAAAATCCATAGAAACTATCTGTCCTGAATGTCAAGAGATATATTTTCAACCTCAGATGAGAAGGTGTATTTCGTGCGGCAAGCTCATAGCCAATCAAGGCACGCAGTGCAAAGATTGCTTATCGGGAATCGGACCAAAGGGATTAATGAAGGTAGTCACCTTAGGGTATTATGAGAATGCCTGGAGAGAATTGATCTGTAATGTTAAATTCAAGTCACAGCCCTATTTACTTTTAGGCATATCAGACTGCCTTACGGAGCTGGCAATGAAGAATCTTCCGCCGCCCGATGCGGTGGTACCGGTTCCGATACACCCGCACAAGCTGGCAGAAAGAGGCTTTAATCAGGCAGAAATAATAGCTTCCATCCTCAGTAATCACTTGGGAATCCCAATAAAGAATTACATACTGCGAACAAAAAATACCTTACCTCAAACATCACTGGGAAGAAAAGAGCGAATTGAGAATCTTCACGGCGCGTTCGAGATCAAAGAAAAAGTAATGAAAGACGAAATCATCTGGTTGGCGGATGACGTCACAACTACAGGGGCGACTCTTGAAGAATGCGCACAGATTCTTAAGACAAATGGTGTAAAAGAAGTTTATGGGGTTTGTTTGGGTGCAGGGAAAGAAGAGTAATAGCAAATATAACAAAAGCAGCAGGATATTTGTCAAAAGGAAGATGAAATCCGCGAAAGGTAGTAGGACCATGGAACCAATGCAATTCGGGAAAAATACAACAACAGTTTCTGCCCACAAATTTATCCACATGAAAAGAGTGAAAATTAACCTAAGAAATGAAAGTTATCAACAATATCCACAGGGTATTGTGCATAACTTAGGGAAAATTTGAAACAACAAAATTTCCTATTTCTCTCAGAATTAAAAAATAGAGGGGTAATTATTCATCAGGACAACGGTAAAGCGGCAGTTGCCGGAAGGCTTGCCATCTTTGCCAGGATGTTTTCGTAAATTTTGGCAATAATATACCGTACCGTTAGATAAAATGTGGAAGGAATTTTCGTCTTTAGGGTGAATACTAAATATAATATCAGGCGAAAGGGGTTGAGACAATGAATATTAACGTTCGCGGCAAACAGATTAAAGTTACGGATGCCCTCAAAGACTACGTTGAAAAAAGAGTGGGTAAGCTTGAAAAGTATTCAGAAGATTTTATGGATGTTCAAGTGATGCTGACCGTTGAAAAAGAACGTCAGAGAGTTGAGGTGACTGCCCCGCTGAATGGTTTTCTGCTTAGAGGAGAGGAAGAGACGGATGACATGTATTCCTCCATCGACCTGGTAGTTGAAAAACTCGAGAGACAAATTGAAAAATATCGCAGGAAAATTGGTAAGAAAAGAGTTAAAGCACTTAAAGACGAACCCAGTTATATCCTGGAATCTGATGAAGAGATTGACGATATGGACAGTATTGTCAAAACGAAACGCTTTCCGGCTAAACTCATGTCGGTTGAGGAAGCTTTAATGCAGATGAACCTTATCGGGCATAGTTTCTATGTCTTTATGAATTCGGATACGGAACTGATGAGTGTGGTATATCGAAGGAAATATGGCGGATACGGTCTTTTAGAACCGGAATTTTAGCCTCCGCCTCCATGCGCTGCCTCCGAAAATTCTTGGAGCACTCCCGGTTGGTGTATAACCTGTCCGTAAAATATTGCTCATCAACTATATTTTACGGCAAAAGACGGCTTCTGGCATCTGTCAGTCACCGTCTTTTGTTCTTATATTTGAACCATTTGTCTCAGAGTGTTAGAATAAATAGTCAGGGTTATTAATGTTGCATTAAGAATTTGGAGATATTATAGAGGTGGATAAAGTAACCCCGATAATGTTAGGTGAAAGGTGGACCCCCATGAGTTTTCTGAAAAATCTTTTTGATGAAAATACCAGAGATGTAAAAAAGTACTTTAAAAAAGTAGAAAGAATAAACCAATTCGAACCTGAGATGCAAAAATTATCGGATGAAGAATTAGGGGCAAAAACTGTTGAATTCCGTGAGAGGCTCGAGCAGGAGGAGACTCTGGACGATTTGCTGCCGGAAGCTTTTGCCGTAGTAAGAGAAGCTGCTAAAAGGGTACTCGGCCAAAGACATTATGATGTGCAGTTAATTGGCGGGATGGTTCTTCACGACGGGCGGATCGCCGAAATGAAGACAGGGGAAGGAAAAACCCTTGTCGCTACACTTCCAACATATCTAAATGCCTTAAGCGGAAATGGCGTACATGTTGTTACGGTCAATGATTACCTGGCAACACGTGATGCCCAGTGGATGGGACAAATTTATAATTTCCTCGGATTGTCTGTTGGATTGATTGTTCATGGACTTACACATGAGCAGCGCAGGGAGAGCTATCTCGCAGATATTACTTACGGTACCAATAACGAATTCGGATTTGACTATTTGAGAGATAATATGGCAGTTCATCCGCTGTCAGTAGTTCAAAGGGATCTTCATTATGCAATTGTGGACGAAGTGGACTCCATCTTAATTGATGAGGCCAGAACTCCTTTGATTATCTCCGGCGAAGCGGATAAACCGACAGAACTCTATTATAGGGTCGCGAAGGTAATTCCCCGTTTAAAACAAGAGGAAGATTATCATGTGAATGAGAAGGACAGGGTAGTAACCTTAACGGAAAAAGGGGTTGCCCGGGTCGAGACCATGCTCGGTGTGGACAACCTTTATGATGATCTGCATAATGAGGTTGCGCATCACGTCAATCAGGCGTTAAAGGCGCATACCCTTTTTAAAATAGACCGGGACTACGTAGTAAAAGACGGACAGGTAATCATTGTTGATGAGTTTACCGGCCGTCTTATGTTTGGGCGAAGATACAGTGAAGGACTGCATCAGGCTATTGAAGCCAAAGAAAATGTTAAAATCGAAAGAGAATCTCAAACTTTAGCAACAGTCACTTTCCAGAATTTCTTCCGTATGTACAAAAAGCTCGCTGGCATGACGGGTACTGCCCGGACGGAAGAACAGGAATTTATCAATATTTATGGTTTGGATGTGGTTGAGGTTCCTACCAATTTGCCGATGATCAGAAACGATCTTTCCGATATTATTTACAGGACGGAAGACGGTAAATTTAAGGCGGTGGTGGAAGATATTGCATCTAAAAATACAAAAGGGCAGCCGGTCCTGGTCGGTACCATTTCTATTGAAAAATCCGAGAAATTGAGTGAAATGCTGAAAAGAAAAGGTGTGCCCCATCAGGTTCTTAATGCCAAATATCACGAATTAGAAGCACAAATCGTGTCTAAAGCCGGGCAACCGGGAATGGTGACCATTGCAACCAATATGGCCGGCAGAGGAACGGATATTGTTCTTGGCGAAAGGGTAAAAGAACTCGGCGGATTGCATATTATCGGAACGGAAAGACATGAATCGCGCAGGATTGATAACCAGCTGCGAGGACGCTCAGGGCGTCAGGGAGACACCGGTTCGTCCCAGTTCTATATTTCTCTGGATGATGACCTCATGAGATTATTCGGCGGGGACAACATTGCAGGCCTTATGGACAGGTTGGGAATGGATGACAGCATTCCTGTCGAATCTAAAATCGTAAGCAAAAGTATTGAGACGGCTCAAAAACGCGTGGAAAACAGGAACTTTGATATCCGTAAACATGTGTTAAACTATGATGACGTTATGAACAAGCAGCGTGAGATTATTTATTCTCAAAGACGTGCTGTTCTTACCGGGGAGAATTTGAAGGACCAGGTTCTGGAGATGACGGACAAAGTCATTGCGGATACCCTTGCCCGTTACAGCGGCAATAGTCCCTATCCCGAAGACTGGGATCTGGTAAGTTTTCTGGAATATGTCGAAAATGCGATTATTCCTGACTGCCATTTTACCACAGAACAGATCGGCAGCATGTCCAAGGATGAAGTTGAAGAGCTTTTGCAGGATCAGGCGAGAGAATTGTATGAGAGACGAGAGGCAGAATTCGGTTCAGAACTCATGCGTGAAATTGAAAGAGCGGTTGTATTGCAAGTCGTTGATACCCGCTGGAAAGATCACCTGGATGCAATGGACAGTCTTAGGGAAGGGATCGGTTTGCGGGCCTATGGACAAAGAGATCCTTTAATCGAATACCGCAATGAAGCTTTTGAGATGTTCCAAGGCATGATTGAGGCCATTCAGGAAGATGTATCGACCTATATTATGAGGGTTACACCAAGGATAACCGCACAAGTGCCTGAGGAACCCCAGAATGTCTCTGAGAACCGCTACGAAGAAGAGAAACAAGTCAAAAAACCTCATCGCATCGGGGAACAGGTGGGGCGAAACGACCCTTGTCCTTGCGGCAGCGGGAAAAAGCACAAGAAGTGCTGTGGGATCAACGGATAACCTGGCGGAATGATTGTGAAACGAGAAGGGTTCGTTTATACTTTACATGTTTGCCCGAATTATATAAGCGGGATATGAAAATTTTAGGGGTGATAAGATGCTGGCCGATTGGAAAAAAGATATCGAAAATTTAACAAGGCGTTTGGCAGATTTGAGGGTTTCCCTTTGACGTCCCAGGAAGAGAGTATAAGATAAGTGAACTGGAAGGGAAGATGAATCAAGCTGATTTCTGGGATGATCCGGGTTCAGCCCAGAAAGTAATGCAGGAGCTGACCCGCCAAAAGGATAAAGTCAATCTCTATGAGGAACTGAAGCTGGAAGCGGAAGATACGGCTGCCCTATGGGAATTGGCCGTGGAAGAAGATGATACTTCGCTTGAAGAAGAAATTGAAAAAGCTGTAAAAAAACTTAAAAATCGTTTTTCCCAACTGGAGTTGGAAATCTTATTAAGCGGTCCTTATGACCGCAATAATGCGATTATTACGTTGCATTCAGGCGCGGGGGGAACGGAATCGCAAGACTGGGTGCAAATGCTCTATCGGATGTATGTCCGTTGGGGGGAACGCCGGAGATATAAGCTTGAAACACTGGACTTGCTCCCTGGAGAAGAAGCAGGGATAAAAAGCGTAACTTTCTCGATGGCCGGCGAGAATGCTTACGGGTATGCGAAATGCGAAAAAGGAGTTCACCGGTTAGTCAGGATATCTCCTTTTGACGCATCAGGCCGAAGACATACATCCTTTGCTTCAGTTGATGTCATACCGGAAGTCAACGAAGAGATGGATATCTCGATTGACCCCGAAGAACTCAAGGTTGATACTTACAGATCAGGCGGCGCAGGAGGCCAACACGTCAACAAAACAGATTCTGCGGTAAGGATTACACATATCCCCACAGGTATCGTAGTTCAGTGTCAGAGTGAGAGGTCGCAGATTCAAAACCGGGCCTACTGCATACGTATTCTCCAGGCCAAGCTCCTCGAGTTAAAGAGGAAGCAGCAGGAGGATGAATTACTGGAAATTCGCGGCGAATTAAATGACATCGCTTGGGGAAGCCAAATCAGATCCTACGTTTTCCATCCCTACAGCATGGTTAAAGATCATAGGACCAATGTGGAGGCGGGGAATGTGAATGCTGTCATGGACGGCGAGATTGACCCGTTCATAACGGCTTATTTGCAGCATACCGCCGGTCAGACCGATCAATGAAAATTATTAATAGATCACTTTTTGGAAGGGGTAAAAAGATGACCATCATCGAAGAAATGGCTCGCAAGATCCGTGTGGATATCATAGAGATGCTGACGGCCGCAAAGTCGGGGCATCCCGGGGGCAGTCTTTCAGCTGCGGATATTTTAGCGGTGCTCTATTTTCAGCAAATGCGAATTGACCCGAAGAATCCGCACTGGCCTGACCGGGACCGTTTCGTGCTTAGTAAGGGGCATGCCGCACCGGTGCTCTACGCTGCTTTAGCAGAAAGAGGCTTTTTTCCGCGGGAAGAACTGATTCAATTAAGAAAGACCGGACATTTTCTTCAGGGACACCCGGATATGAAAAAAGTTCCGGGAGTCGACATGTCCACAGGTTCCTTGGGACAAGGGATATCTGCAGCTGCAGGGATGGCCTTAGCAGGTAAAATGGATCATAAAGAGTATCGGGTTTACACCTTGCTGGGAGACGGGGAGATTGCAGAGGGACTCGTTTGGGAAGCCGCGATGGCTGCGGCTCATTACCAACTGGATAATTTGGTTGCAGTTCTGGACTATAATGGACTTCAAATCGATGGCAGGAATGAAGATGTAATGAATTCTTCTCCGATTGCTGACAAATGGAGAGCTTTTGGCTGGAATGTGATAGAAGTAAACGGTCACGATCTAAAGCAATTAATGGATGCCTTTGAACTTACAAAGAACTGTAAAGGGAAGCCGACAATGATTATCGCCAAAACCATTAAAGGCAAAGGGGTTTCTTTTATGGAAAATCAAGCTGGCTGGCATGGTAATACCCCCAGTCCTGAACAGGCGGAGATTGCCCTGAAAGAACTGAAAGGCGGTATGGACCATGAATGAGAAAAGTTTGATCAGCCTGGAAAAGATAGCAACAAGGGATGCTTACGGAAAAGCTTTGGTGAAACTCGGCGGGATGAATTCAGACATTGTAGTTCTTGATGCAGATTTGTCTAAGTCGACGAAGACGGCCGATTTTGCCAAAGTCTTTCCGGAACGTTTCTTTAACATGGGGATCGCGGAACAGAATCTCATCGGTTTCTCTGCCGGATTAGCAGCTTCGGGCAAAGTGCCTTTCGCGAGTACGTTCGCCGTTTTTGCCACAGGCAGGGCCTTTGAACAAATTCGTAATTCTGTGGCATATCCGAAATTGAACGTTAAAGTAGCTGCCACTCATGCCGGGGTCAGTGTCGGAGAAGACGGAGCCTCTCATCAGGCCATCGAGGACATCGCCCTGATGCGCTGTCTGCCCAATATGTCGGTGTTTGTCCCGGCAGATGCCCAGGAAACATTCCAGGTAATAAAAAAGGCTGCAGAATGGAATGGACCGGTTTATATCAGGATGGGAAGACTGGCAGTACCGGTTCTCTTCGATGAAAGTTACGAGTTTCAAATCGGCAAAGCTAATGTGATTCGGGAAGGAAAGGACGCAGCGGTCTTCGCAGTGGGACTTATGGTCCAAGAAGCATTAAAAGCTGCCGAAGAGTTAAGCGGACTGGGTATGGAAATAGCTGTCGTAAATTGTGCTTCGGTTAAACCCCTAGACCAAGATACCCTTATCAAGGTTGCCAAACAAACCGGGGCCGTTGTTACGGCGGAAGAGCATAACATCATTGGCGGGCTTGGAAGCGCGGTAGCCGAAGTCCTGATGGAGAATTATCCGGTGCCGATGATCCGGGTGGGAATAAAAGACACTTTTGGCGAATCCGGAAAACCGGAAGAACTTCTGGAGAAATACGGGCTCACTTCCAAAGAGATTATTAAAGCTGTGCAGCAGGTGTATCATAAAAAAAAGAACAAATAAGAAGTTTCTTGGCTTTTTCAAATTGTAATGAAAAAAGTGTGCGTAACGTTAATAGAGTCTGTCTTTCAGGCTCTTTCTTTCTTGTTCCGAAATGATTAATTTTTTCAGCTTTTCAAAACAGGAAATCAAAGTAAAATGTCGAAGTAAATAAAACTGTTGCGTATTAGGCATCCATGGTCGTTCATCGTTTTTTGCCATCCATGGCATCGCGATATTAGGCCAATCCGTGGCCGTTGGAGGAAAAATGATTAAGCTGAGAAATGTATCCAAAATTTATCCGAATGGAGCGCGGGCCTTGTCCAACATTTCCCTGGAAATCGCCAAAGGCGAATTTGTATTCCTTGTTGGACAAAGCGGAGCAGGAAAATCCACATTAATTAAACTCCTGTATCGAGAGGAAGTTGCTACCAGAGGACAGGTATATATTAATAATGCAAATTTAATCAGGCTAAAACCCCATCAAGTTCCGCTGGTCAGAAGAAATATCGGCGTTATCTTTCAGGATTTTAAGTTATTGCCCACCAAGACAGTATTTGAAAACGTTGCTTTCGCCCAGCATGTCATCGGTAAAAATAAAAAAGAAAGTAAAGCAAGCACAGAAAACATGTTAGAATTAGTAGGGCTTGGAAGGAAGAAGAATGCTTTTCCTTCCGAATTATCAGGGGGAGAACAGCAAAGAGTTTGTGTAGCGAGAGCACTTGTTAATCATCCCAGCCTTTTGGTAGCAGATGAACCTACGGGAAATCTGGATATGGAAACGGCCTGGGGAATCATGGAGTTGCTAAACCATATTAATAAACTCGGAACTACTGTGGTCATGGCTACCCATGCCATGCAAATAGTGAAGCAAATGAATAAACGTGTCGTACGTGTGGAAGAAGGGAAAATTGCTGAAGACACTGCAGAGGGGGCATATAAATTTGGCTTTTGATTCTGCAAAATATGTTTTGGGGCAATCCCTGATCTCCTTAAAAAGAAATATATGGCTTAGTGTGGCATCTATTTTAACAGTGATGATTTCTTTAACGCTATTGGGAAGTTCTCTTTTATTCTTGGCGAATACTTCACACATTGCGAAAACTTTTGAATCACAGCTGGAGATAGCTGTATTCTTAAATGATAAATTGAATGCCGATCAAATTATTGCCATTCAGAACAATATTCAAAATAGGGATGGCGTTGCCGCAGTAACGTTTACATCGAAAGATCAGGCTATTATCAATTTTCAGGAGTCCTTGGGGTCTAAATCCTTATTGGAAGATTTAGGAGGTGTAAATCCTTTTCCCAATAAATTGACCGTCACAGCAACTGATGCACGACAGGTACAAAATATTGCCTCACAGGTTTTGGGAATCGCAGGTGTGGATAAAGTGCGCTATGGCGAAGGAATTCTTGAGAAGCTCATTGTTTTTACCGGGTGGCTGCGCTGGATTGGCATTGGGGTGGTAGCGGCATTTAGTTTTGCTTCATTTCTTTTAATTACTTTAAATATTAAAACCAACCTTAACTTCAGGGAGAAAGAGATTCAGATTATGCGGCTTGTCGGCGCCAGTAATAGTGTTATCAGGTGGCCTTTCCTTTTGGAAGGATTAATCATTGGATTGTTTGGTGCCGGATTAGCAGTTATTCTTGTCGGAACCGGATATAGCTGGCTGCTACAGTACATTGTTGCTACGCTTGCTTTTATGCCTGTAGTTGCCGACCAAATGTTTCTTATGCTGGTGCTCTTTATTATGATTTTGAGCGGGATGATCATGGGCGCTCTGGCGAGTGTGTTTTCGATTCGAAAGTTCCTTGAGTTCTAAACGGATTTTTTCAATAGAGGAGAAAGAGATGGACAGAATGTCAAGAGTAAAAACTCTGTTCGTAACAGTATTTATCATCGCTATTTTGGTCTGGCCGGTATCTGCGGACGATTTAAATGATGCGATTCAAAAACAGCAGGACATCTTGCAGCAGCAGAGCAGTGCGGAGAGCTCTCTAAAAAACTTGACAACCAAAGAACAACAGATGGAAAAACAGGTTCAGACCCTTACCAATCAGATTGCTTCAGCAGAAATTGATCTAGACAACAAAGAAAAGGCTTATACCCAATCACAACAGGATGCCGTTGCAATTCAGGGAGAAGTGGACGCTAAGCAAAAAGAACTGGAAGCCCGTCAAGAAACCCTTCGGAAACGGGTGCGTTCGATATATGAAGAAGGTCAGGTCAGTTATCTGGAAGTCATCTTCCAATCCAGCAATATATCTGATTTTATTTCCAGGGTTGAGTATATGGGCAGTCTGGTGGAAAATGATCAGAACGTTGTCTCGGACATCCGTTCCCAGAAAAAGGACTTGGATGATAAGAAACAGCTACTTATCGTAAAAGCGGATGAGGCCCAAAAATTAAAGGAACAAGCGGAAGCAGCACGGGTATATTTAAATGACAGCAAATCAAAAAAAGAACTTGCCCTGGCCGAGAACAAAAAAGACCAGGAAGACCTCATCGTTCAGATTGATAAATTAGCAAAGGATTCTAAAGAACTGGAATCGAAAATCCGGGAACTTCAGAAAAACAATCCCGGAGTGAAAGGAACAGTCAGTGTTTGGCCTACTCCCGGCTACTGGTATATTACCTGTCCGTTCGGCTACCGGATACACCCGATTACCAAACAGTACGGACTCCACACCGGGGTCGATATCGGTGCCCCTTATGGCGCCAGGATTGTGGCTGCGGGAGCCGGGGTCGTGATTTTTTCGGGGTGGTACGGAGCCTATGGCAATGCGGTTATTATTGACCATGGCAATGGGATATCCACTTTGTATGGACATATGTCCTCCAGGGCCGTGACAACCAATCAGACAGTTGTTCCCGGTCAAACGATCGGTTATGTCGGTTCTACAGGATACAGTACAGGTCCCCATCTCCATTTTGAAGTCCGTAAAGACGGAGTTCCGACTACTCCTATGGCGTATTTCTAAAAAGTCATTTGCATATAATAGAAAAGTACAACCAAGTACAGGCGGGGAAGGGGTATATTATTGTCCAATGAGATAAATTGGAAGAGAGCATTGAAACAGGCCGTAGCTGTCGGACTGATACTTTTGGCAGGGTTTACGCTACTGATAGGCGGATTGATCTTTAACAACTATGATAACCTGGGAAGATTGCTTCGGGTAGTCTATCTCATAGACAGCCAATACCTTTACAATACCCCGACCGCCCAACTGATTGACGGAGCGGTCAAGGGAATGGCGGGTTCTCTTGATCCCTATTCTTCTTTCCAGGATGAGGAAGAAAACAAAGCGCTCATGAACTCCATTAAGGGTACTTTTGGGGGGATAGGGGTTCATATCAGTACCGCCGACCCGACTCAATTGGTCATTATGCGTCCCATCAAGGGGTCTCCGGCGGAGAGAGCAGGCTTGGAATCCGGAGATATCATCATCAAGATCGATGATACGGATGTTTCGACTATCACTCAGGACAGGGCGATAGCCATCCTGAGGGGAGAGCCGGGAACTAAAGTGACGGTTGGAATTTACCGTTCTAAAGCCAAAAAGGACTTTTCGGTGACCTTGACCCGCGACAATATTAATGTGCCTACCGTTGAGGGAATGGCACTTCCTGGGAGACAAGATATTGCAATCATTGATATTTCAAGTTTCTCAGTACAAACCGGGGATGATTTGGAGAAGGTATTTAAGGACCTTAAAATTGATCAATATAAGGGATTTATCCTGGATCTTCGTTACAATTACGGGGGAGAAGTGAATGCAGCCGTAAAAGTTGCCAGTCTTTTGGTACCGCAAGGCGATATTGTCCATATTGTCGATAAGAACGGAAATGTTGATACCAAAAAATCCACCGCCAAATTTGTCAACAAACCTTTTGTCGTATTGACCAATGAATATTCGGCATCATCATCGGAAATAGTGGTTGGTGCTATCAAAGATTATGGAAGCGGAA
Organism: Candidatus Dichloromethanomonas elyunquensis; assembly: GCA_001515265.1. Lineage (GTDB taxonomy): Bacteria > Bacillota > Desulfitobacteriia > Desulfitobacteriales > Syntrophobotulaceae > Dichloromethanomonas > Dichloromethanomonas elyunquensis. The sequence continues at coordinate 17,777 of LNDB01000007.1, read as the reverse complement.
CATTAGTTGGAACAAAAACGTTTGGCAAAGGTGTGGTACAGACGGTATTTCCTCTGGATAACAATACCAGTGTTCGCTTAACCACGGATAAATACTTGACCCCTAAAAAGAATGATATTCATAAAAAAGGGATTGAACCAGATGTAAAGGTTGAATTAAAGGAAGGCGAAAAAGCTACTATTCTTCCTCAGCAGCCTGTATTTGATACGCAGCTCACGAAAGCCGTAGAAGTCCTTCTGAAAAAAATCTAGCTGCCGCAAAATGAACCAACAATAAAATTCAAATATATATTGCACTGCCGGGGAGAACCCCGGCAGTTTTTTGCGCATACAATATCACACAAGTATTTTGCTGGGAGGAATCATCGTGGGAAGTTCGGCTGATGTTCGTCATTATTTTCTCGAGGCTTTTACCCCTTTCGGCTTCATCTCTTTCGCAGGGGGTTTACTGAAGGACATGAATTATACATACTTTCTTACGGGCGGACCGGGAACAGGCAAATCCACAATGATCAAACTGATCGGTATTCAGCTCATCGACAGGGGATATGATGTTGATTACATACGATCTATAAAAGAACCGGATTCCGTAGCCGGATTTTTTCTGCCAAAGCAAAAGATTTGCTTGTTTGATAAGAACGAGTTTATTGTGCAATGCTTAACAGGAGAATATCACCGGGAAATTGATTTTGACTCTTTTTGCAGGAAGAGTAAAATTGAACAGCACAAAGCCCGTATAGAAGAATTAAACATAAGGCTGAAACAAATTGAACAAACGGTTATTAACCGGCTTCGTAAAGATTATGAGAGTGAAATCCAGGAAGGAGAAAAAGAAGTAATAGAAAAAGAACAGTTAAGTATAGAAACTATTCTGTCTTCTAAGGAGGATGGACCTAATCTTACAGAAATAACAAAAATTGTATCAAAAATCAAAAAGAACTACTTGTATTACCATTTCCTCCATGGATTGCAACTGGATGGCTGGTTGAACCTTGCTCCCAAATATATTCGTGATTTTGATAGAATTTGTCTGGAAGGGGAAGATTCGGCAAAAATTTTGCGGGATATTCTGCAGGAAGTCAAGTGCCTGGGGCAAGTTATGGAAATTATTGTGCATCCGCTTAAACCTTATACCATTGTTGGGATCGTTTTTCCGGAAAGAAATCTTGCCGTGTGGAAAGGCAATCCCTGCAGGATCGAGGAACAGGGATTTAACACAAAACACAGCACAGAACTGACAACTATGTTGGAAACATATAAAAAAGCCCGGATTGAGTTAAAAAGTCTTGTCAATGATTCGGTGAATTTTCGGGGATTGGATGAGATGCGCAATGATTTATTAAGCAGTATTCTTATGGATTTAAGACAGGATTAAGCGAGGCATTGTTAGTATATCCCAAGGTGATATTTATAGGACTTGATGTTATAATTAAAATATGTAAATAATATGGGATTCAGTCATATGAATAAATAATAATCAGGCGAATGCAAATTGGAATTCGTTCGTTTTTTTGTTTGATGAGTGGAAGGAAGGTATTATATGCAATTTCGGCTGCGTGCACCTTATAATCTTTCCGGAGATCAGCCGGAGGCAGTGGACAAGCTTACAAGGGGGATACTGGAAGGAAGAAACCATCAGACACTTTTAGGGGTTACCGGTTCGGGAAAAACTTTTACGATGGCAAGTATTATCAATCGGGTTCAAAAGCCTGCCTTGGTGCTGGCACATAATAAAACCCTGGCCGGACAACTTTTTTGTGAGTTTAAAGAATTCTTTCCTGAAAATGCTGTCGAATACTTTGTAAGCTATTACGATTATTACCAGCCGGAAGCCTATGTTCCTTCCAATGATTTATATATTGAAAAGGATGCTTCTATAAACGAAGAAATTGAGAAGCTCAGACACTCTGCAACGGCAGCCCTTTTTGAGAGAAAAGACGTTATCGTGGTAGCCAGTGTTTCCTGTATCTACGGGTTGGGTTCTCCTGATGAATACCGTGACCTGGTTCTGTCTCTCAGACAGGGACAGGAAATGGAACGGAACCAAGTGCTGCGCAGACTGGTAGAGATCCAGTATGATCGGAATGATCTGTCATTTCTGAGAGGAACTTTTAGAGTAAGGGGAGATGTTGTGGAGATCTGTCCCGCTTCATCCAGTGAGAAAGCGATACGGGTAGAAATGTTCGGAGATGAGATTGAGCATCTTTATGAAGTAAATATTGTAACGGGTGAAATCTTGGGGGAACGGAGACATGTTTCTATATTTCCAAACTCTCACTATGTTACAGAGAAAGAAAAACTAATGGCGGCGGCGGAAAACATCGAACAAGAGCTGGAAGAACGACTTGCTTTTTTCCGTTCCACGGGTAAGCTTTTGGAAGCACAGCGTTTGGAGCAAAGGACACGTTACGATATTGAAATGATGAGGGAAATGGGTTTTTGCAACGGCATCGAGAATTATTCCAGGCATCTTACTTTCAGGGAACCGGGAGAGACTCCCTATACCTTGCTGCACTTTTTCCCAAAAGATTTTCTCATGTTTATTGACGAATCACATCAGACTCTCCCTCAGGTCAGAGGAATGTATGAAGGTGACCGCTCCCGCAAGGCAACATTGGTAGAACACGGATTCAGACTGCCCTCGGCAATGGATAACCGGCCGCTGCGTTTTACGGAATTTGAACTTCTAACCCCTCAAAAAGTATATGTCAGCGCCACCCCCGGTCCCTATGAAAAGGACCACTGCCCAATAGCGGTGGAACAAATTATCAGACCAACAGGATTGATTGATCCTGAGATCATTTTAAAACCGACCGGAGGACAAATCGATGATTTGATTGGGGAAATCAATGAGCGGGTAGCGAGAGATGAGAGGATTCTTGTGACGACACTCACCAAAAGAATGGCGGAAGACCTGACAGATTATCTCAAACAGCTTAATATGAAGGTGCGCTACCTCCATTCCGATATATCCACCCTGGAAAGAATGGAAATTCTGCGGGAACTTCGACTAGGAGAAATTGATATCATCGTGGGAATCAACCTTCTAAGAGAAGGGCTTGACCTGCCTGAAGTCTCCCTGGTCGCTATTCTCGATGCTGACAAAGAAGGCTTTTTAAGGTCGGACCGTTCACTGATCCAGACTATTGGAAGAGCAGCGCGCAACGTGAATGGGCGGGTCATTATGTATGCGGATAATTTGACGGGGTCAATGAAAGTGGCCATCAGCGAGACGAACCGCAGACGCAGTATTCAGATGGAATATAACCGTAACCACGGGATAACGCCTCAGACGATTCGCAAACAGATTTACGAAATACCCGAAGCAACAAAAATTGCCGAAAAAAGAACGGCATACGGCAGTAAGCAGGCAGGTCTTACTCCTGAAGAAAAGGAAAACCTGATCCGCACTTTAGAAGGAGAAATGCTCAAAGCCGCTAAAGAGCTGGATTTTGAAAAAGCGGCAGACTTACGGGATGCAATCATAGAACTAAAAGGAAATAAACCTTTCAATGTCAAATTTTCTCCGGGAGCCGGGAAAAGAAAAGGGCAGAATTCCGGCGGGAGTTATAACCGTAACAGAAAGGGCAGCCGAAAATAGTCGACTTTATCGCTTTGCATCTTTCATTTGTTTAAAATAGTTCCCAAGCAGTCAGGATATGTAATAAAGGGTCCAGAAGGAAATATTAACCGGAGGTCAGGATGACACAGGAATTTATTAAGGTGCGCGGGGCCCGTGTACACAATTTAAAAAATATTGATATCGATATACCCAGGGACAAGCTGGTCGTTATGACGGGCCTTTCCGGTTCGGGTAAATCTTCACTGGCTTTCGATACGATTTATGCAGAAGGACAACGCCGCTATGTTGAGTCTCTTTCAGCTTATGCCAGGCAATTTTTAGGGCAGATGGATAAACCGGATGTTGATTATATCGAGGGTCTTTCCCCGGCAATCTCCATTGATCAAAAGACAACAAGCCGTAATCCCCGATCAACGGTGGGAACTGTTACGGAAATTTATGATTATCTCAGGCTCCTTTATGCAAGGATCGGACATCCCCATTGTCCGAACTGCGGAAAAGAGATCAGCCAGCAAACCGTACAGCAGATGGTGGACCAGCTCTTGGCCTACCCGGAAAAAACCCGTATTCAAATTCTTGCTCCCTTGGTTAGGGGAAAAAAGGGGGAGCACGCCAAAACGTTGGATTTTGCGAAGAAAAATGGGTATGTCCGGGTCAGAATCGATGGCAAGGTTCGGGACCTTAGCGAAGAAATACAATTGGAAAAAAATAAAAAGCATACCATTGAAGTTGTTATAGACAGGATATCTCTTAAGGCTGATATTGGGGCCAGGCTTGCAGATTCTCTCGAAACGGCCTTGAAACTGGGGGAAGGAACAGTTCTGGTCGATGTCATGGAACACGAAGAAGTGCTTTTCAGTGAGAATTTTGCTTGCCCGGATTGCGGCATAGCCATTGAGGAACTTTCACCCAGGCTTTTTTCTTTTAACAGTCCATTTGGAGCCTGTCCCGCATGTACGGGCTTGGGGGCCAATCTTGAGGCGGATATCGGACTGATCATCCCTGACCGGAGTAAATCTATCAATGAGGGGGCAGTTGTACCCTGGGCAAGATCGAGCTCTGCTTATTACCCCGCCCTGCTTCAGGGACTTTCTGAGAAATTAGGTTTCAGCCTGGATACACCCGTACGGGACCTGACGCAAGAACAATGGCAAGCACTCGTTTGCGGTTCAGAGATTCCTATTAAATTTAATTATTATAATATATTTGATGAATACAAAACCTGGAAAGCCCCCTTCGAAGGGTTAATTCCTTATTTTAACAGGAGACATAAAGAATCCGCTTCAGAGTATGTCAGAAATGAGATTGAATGTTATATGACCGAGAAGCCGTGTCCGGTCTGTGAGGGAAAGAGGCTGAAGCCGGAGGCATTAGCGGTAAAAGTAGGGAATTTATCCGTCTGCGAATTGACAGCACTTACAGTTTCCGAAGGATTAGATTTTTTAAGCAATGTGCAACTGAGTGAAAAAGAGCAGACCATTGCTCATCAGGTCTTGAAAGAAATCAGGGAAAGGTTAGGATTTTTGGTCAATGTCGGACTCGATTATCTCACTCTCAACCGGGCGGCAGGTACGCTGTCCGGGGGGGAGGCGCAAAGGATCCGCTTGGCGACCCAGATAGGTTCAAGCCTGACCGGGGTCCTTTACGTTCTGGATGAGCCAAGTATTGGTCTGCACCAAAGGGATAATGAACGATTGCTGAATACGCTGAAAAACTTGCGGGATTTAGGAAATACCCTGATTGTGGTTGAACACGATGAAGATACTATGATGGCGGCAGACCACATCATAGATATCGGGCCTGGAGCAGGAGTTCATGGCGGAAGGGTCGTTGTTCAAGGCAGTATCGGGGAAATCATGGCATGTGAAAATTCAATCACAGGTCAATATCAGAGCGGAAAAAGACGAATTGAAGTTCCTGCAGAGCGGCACCAGCCAAACGGAAAATGGCTGGAAGTTATTGAAGCGGCGCAAAACAACCTCAAAGATCTCAGCGTCAAAATTCCCTTGGGTGTTTTTACCTGCATAACCGGAGTATCCGGTTCCGGGAAAAGTACGTTAATCAATGAAGTATTATTCAAAGGGCTCCAAACCGAACTTGGAATCAGTAGGAAAGTAAGACCCGGATTGTGCCGGGAAATCAGGGGATTGGAATATATAGACAAAGTCATCGATATTGACCAGTCGCCGATTGGCAGAACCCCCAGGTCCAATCCTGCAACCTATACAGGGGTTTTTGATTTTATCCGTGATTTGTTTTCACAGACTTCTGAGGCCAAGGTGAGAGGATACAAACCGGGGAGATTCAGTTTCAATGTTAAGGGAGGGCGTTGCGAAGCCTGCCGGGGTGACGGCATTATTAAGATTGAAATGCATTTTTTGCCTGATGTTTATGTGCCGTGCGAGGTGTGCCGTGGACAGCGCTATAATCGGGAAACCCTGGAAGTGAACTTTAAAGGCAAAAATATTGCCAAGATCCTAGATATGACGGTCGATGAGGCTGTGGATTTCTTTGCCGCAGTACCTAGGATTGCCCGCAAAATGCTGACACTGCAGGATGTTGGGTTGGGGTACATCCGGTTGGGCCAGCCTGCAACCACTTTATCCGGTGGAGAAGCGCAGCGGATCAAATTAGCATCAGAACTCAGCCGTCGAAGTACAGGTAAGACGCTTTACATTTTGGATGAACCAACTACAGGTCTGCATATTGCCGATGTCGATAAACTCCTTGCTGTCCTTCATCGTCTGGTTGAAGCGGGCGATTCCGTCTTAGTCATTGAACATAATCTGGATGTAATCAAGACAGCTGATTATATCATTGACTTAGGGCCCGAAGGCGGGAGCAGAGGGGGAGAAGTTATTGCCCAAGGGACGCCTGAAGAGGTCGTTAATTGCCCGGCTTCTTACACCGGTCAGTTCCTGAAAAAATATCTGATATGATGAACAGAGACACAATGAGAACAATTCAAGATACTTGGAACCAGAGAGATGTATCTCTCTGGTGGAAATATGTAATCAAGGGGTAGACAATCAGGCCGCGATAGGGTATATTAGATGAGTAACAATTTGCATTGCATAGAGATAAATAGCAGAAAGAAAGTTTTAGGAGGAGAGACAAGATGAGGCAGAAAGTTACCATTCATACCCTGGGAGAAAAAGTCCATACCGGAAAAAAGATTACAATGCTTACAGGCTATGATTACCCAATGGCTCTTCTGGAAGAAAAAGCAGGTATTGATATAATCCTCTGTGGTGATTCCATGGCTATGACGGTATTTGGACATGAATCTACTTTAAATATGCAAACGGATACCATGGTTGCTCATTGCAAGGCCGTTAGAAAAGGAGCGCCTACTGCTTTTTTAGTGGGGGATATGCCCTACATGTCCTATCAAATCAGCAAAGAAGAGGCGATCCGCAATGGCGGACGTTTTATGGCAGAAGCGGGTTGCGATGCGGTTAAGCTTGAAGGCGGCGCCAATATGGCTAAAACCGTGGAAGCAATGGTTAATGCAACCATTCCTGTGATGGGTCATTTGGGACTCACGCCGCAATCAATTGCACAATTGGGCGGATATAAATCTCAAGGCAGAGATTGTTCCGGAGCAATGAAAATCATTGAAGATGCAAAGATATTGGAGGAATGCGGAATCAGTTTGCTGCTTTTAGAAGCGGTTCCTCCCGAAGTCGCCGAGATTATTACTGAAAAAGCAAAGATCCCTGTCATTGGAATTGGGGCAGGCCCTCAGGTTCATGGCCAGCTCCTGATTGTTCACGATGCATTGGGTTTCTTCGATGCTTTTGTGCCCAAATTTGTAAAAAAATATTTGGACTTGAACGCTATCATTCTTGAAGCGCTCGGAAACTATAAAAGTGAAGTGCAGGAAGGGCAGTACCCCGAAGAGGAACATTGCTACAAGCTAAAGGAAGGAGAATTGGAAAAAATTCTCAAACAGATGGGAAGATAAGGGGATTTTATCTGAACCATCAGGGAAGAGTTATAAGCAAGTTCCCAAAATGAAAACAGTTTCAGGTGCTGTGCCTGGGGCCGTTTTTCATTATCGGGAGAAAGAAACCCATGGTATAATGAATATTGAGCCGGTATAGGTGTGGCAGCAGCGAATGCAAGTACAGAAATTAAGGAGGAGGCATTATGGATATCCAGTTATTAAGGACGAATGCCCGGGAAAGACTAAAACCTTATTGCAGGGTCTGCAGGGAGTGTGATGGTAAAGCATGTGCAGGTGAAATGCCCGGGTTAGGAGGAACGGGAAGCGGGTCTTCATTTATGAATAATATTAATGCGCTGGCCCAACATAAGTTAAACCTCCGGACCTTGCACAGTGCCGATTCCCCGGATACGCAATATGCTTTTTTGGAGAAAACCCTCTCTGCGCCCCTTATGGCTGCTCCTATTACAGCAGTAGGGATGCAGACCGGCGGAAAGCTGAGTGATAAGGTATGGGCGGAATCGGCAGTACTCGGAAGCGAGATGGCGGGAACGATAGCTTGGACAGGCGATGGACCCGACCCCGCGCACTTTCAGCTAGGAATTGAAGCATTGACCAAGCATGGAGTTCAGGGAATTCCTGTCATCAAGCCCAGAGAGAACAAGGATATCTTAGAATATATCAAACGTGCTGAGGAAGCAGGGGCTTTAGCGGTTGGGATTGATGTGGATGCGGCAGGAATTATTAACATGAAATTGAAGGGGCAGCCAGTCGGACCCAAAAACGAGCAGCAGCTGCGTGATATCGTCAAGAGCACATCTTTGCCGGTATTTTTAAAAGGAATTATGACTTCGGATGAAGCTGACCTTGCTGTGAAAGTAGGTGCAGCCGGGATCGTAGTCTCCAATCACGGTGGAAGAGTATTAGATCATACGCCTGGCGCTGCCGAGGTTTTATCGGAGATTGCCTCAGAGGTAAGCGGAAGAATACCGGTCCTGGTTGACGGGGGAATCCGTTCGGGGGCAGATATTGTCAAAATGCTGGCGCTGGGTGCAGATGCAGTCCTTATCGGACGTCCGTTGCTAGTAGGTGCAGCAGGGGGAGGAGCAGAAGGGGTCGCGTTTATTCTCAATAAACTTATCTCTGAAATGAAGGTTTCCATGATACTAACCGGCTGTTCATCTCTCGGAGGAATATCCAGCGAGATTCTCAGGTAAGAATTAACAATAATGATTCCTGAGTCTTGATTTTGGGCATAGTAATTCTTAGAGGAACACCTGATGATAATCTTTATCCCTAATGTATTGAGGTAATTTGAAAGTGCGTATTTTGTTGGTCGCTTTGAATGCTCGTTATGTACATACTAATCTTGCGGTTCGTTACCTTAGGGGAGGGTTCGAGAAAAAGGCGCTGAAGGGAACGGAGGTTCATGTTAGAGAGTTCTCTATTAACGATCGCCTGGAATACATTGCAGGAGAAATATTTGAGGAGAAGCCGGATATCATCGGCTTCTCCTGCTATATCTGGAACATGAGCCAAATGATTGTCCTCCTAAGGAATCTGCGGTTGGTGCTGCCCCAAAGCTTCTTGGTTGCAGGGGGTCCTGAAGTATCCTTTGACCCGGAAGACTTGTTGATTAGAGTACCGCAATTAGATGGAGTCATTATCGGAGAAGGGGAAAAAGTTTTCCCGGATTTGATAGAAAATTTATTCAGGGGCAAATTCCCCTTTCAAGTCCGGAATCTCGTCTGGCGTTTTAGAGCGGTATCGGCCCGGGGGAACCTTGTCATGGATTTGATTCCAGAGCGATTTCCGGGGAAAGTACGGAAAGACGGGACAGATATCATCGTATCCAATCAGATTGAAAGTGAGCTGCCTGATTTGAATGATTTGCCGAATCCCTATTCGCAGCCTGAAAATTTTCACGGCAGGTTGGTATATGCAGAGACAAGCAGAGGATGTCCATTTCATTGTGAATTCTGCATTTCTTCTACTATACGGGGAATCAGGTATTTAGAGCCGGAAAAATTCCGATATATTTTACGGCAGCTTCTTCTCAGCGGTGCCAGAACGGTCAAATTTGTTGACAGGACCTTTAACGTCAGTAAAGATCACGGCTTTGCAATTCTCAATATATTTAGGGAAGAAGTACTTAAGGCAAGAAAAGAAGGAATTCTGCAGCCGGAAGAGGTGCCGCGGGCGCATTGCGAAATCGCCGGAGAATTCCTGAATGAAGAATGGATTTCGTTTCTGGGAAATTTCCCGCAAGGAATGATTCAAGTAGAGATCGGTGTCCAATCTACTTACCCGCCGGCTCTAAGGACAGTTAAACGGCCTCAGCGGTTTGCTGCGTGGAAGGAACAAGCCAGGATACTGCAGCACCGTTTCGGGATTCCCGTCCATCTTGATCTGATTGCGGGCCTGCCTGGGGAGGGGTTGAGGGAATTTCGCAATTCTTTTAATGATGTAATAGAGGTGCAGCCGGATAATCTTCAACTTGGGTTTCTCAAAGTTCTAAAAGGATCGGGAGTCAGAGAAAAAAGCAGCGACTTCGGGCTGGTGTATTCCCCAGATCCGCCATATAGTATACTTAGGACGAAAGAATTAGCGTATTCTGAAGTTTTGGACTTAAAAAAACTGGAGGAAATGTTGGAAAGGTATTATAATTCCGGCAAGTTCCATTACAGTATGAAATACGTCCTGCAAAGCGTTATAAGTCCCTTTGACTTTTTTCATTCGCTGGCTGACTTCTGGAAGGAAAAAGGATGGTTCGGTCTGGAATGGAACACAAAAGCGTTATTCAGCAATTTGTGGGAATTCCTCACAGAGAAGGATAATAAGGCTGAAGGAATTCGGAAATATCTCGCAGGGAAAGAAAAGATTTGGAAAGAAATTCTTCGCTTTGACTACTTTCTGTTGGAGCGGCCCGGACAGGTTCCGCTATTTCTGCAGGGTAACCGGTCAGGCAAAGAGTGGGACCCAGTGCGGGAAACGATTCGTTCCCATCCGAATTGGAAGCTCGTTATACCGGATGCTAAAGAATTGGATAGAAGGCAATGGTCGCGGGCTACCGCCGTTGAATATTTTGATATTAATTTGGAAACGGGACAAGGAGCCGGGGCTTGGTACTTATTTTATTACGGCAAGAAGGGGAAACGCTATTTTAAGGCAGTTAACATCAAGAACATCGTTTGTAACTTGAACCAGGATAAATTAGAATAGAAGAAAAAGAACAATAGGGTTTTCATAGGCGAAAGGACACAAAAGGGTACGAAGGTAAAAATGCGGCAGAGGAAGAAAACCGGATGAGAAAAGGACTAGGGATTTTCATATTTTGCGTTATTATCCTGATTTCCGCAGGAGGGTGCAGTAAACCGACCCAAGGCGAACCGGGCGGAGAAGCACCGGCTGTGATATCGGTATGGTACTCCTTTCAGGGAAAGAGCGAGGAAGAATTATTAAGGCAGTTCACACGAATCAACAAAGAACATCCCGGTGTAATTGTCAAAGGCGAGAAAGTAGCGGAATCCAATTTTGTTCAGAAGGTCTGGAATCTGCAAGCGGGCGGAGAGGGTCCTGAAATCATGATTGCAAGCAGGGCAACCATTTTTCACTTATACGAAAAAGGGGCTATTTCCCCTGCGCTGGCCGATCAATATCACGCGTTCCCTTCGGCACAAGCTGTTTTTACGTTTAATCATCAACTTTTTGCGGCGCCGTGGATAGCAGATGTTCCCATTCTTTATTACCGTAAAGACAGAGTTCAAGAACCGCCCCTAAGTCTCAGTGAAATACTGGATAACAAGAATACGGTAGCCGTTAAAACTCTCAATTTAGCTCTGTTAAGCCCTTGGTGGAAGGCTGAAGGCGGAATATTAAGTTCAGAGGGTATGCCTGTGATAGATGGGCAAGGCAATATTGCTTTCCTGAATAAACTTTTATACCTTAAGAGCGAGGGACTCCTCCTTTTTGACAGCCAAGGACAGGATCGGTTAGTTAAAGGCGAAGTAAATTATTATTTGGGATGGGCTAGCGACAGTACGGTCTTAGATAAGGCCGGTATTCCTTGGGGAAGTGTCTCTCTTGCCGGCTTGCTTGGAGCAAACGGCAGGGTATTTCTGGATCATACTTTAGGGATTGCCAACTCATCCGTAAAAACTGTATCGGGGCTGGAAAATTCCATACGCCTTGTCGAAGAGGAGCTCTTAAAGATTGAGACAGAAGAGTCCGTGCAGAAAAGCACGGGGAATGTGCCCTTGGAGGACGCTTATTATAACAGTTTCCAGTCTGGAAGTTACAATGACCAAATCAGGATAACTCTAGAAAATGCCTGGTATTTAGAAGGCAATAATCTTGATTGGAGATGGATGGAATTCGAAAATACAGCTTGGAAAAATGTTTCCGCAGGATCTAATATAGAGAAAGAACTGAGTACCCAACAGCTTTTGGCTCTTGAGGCAGCAAATAAACCTTAAATTCTGAAAAACGATTTTTGGAATGAGTTTCTCCAAGTTGAAATATGTATTGTTAGACATAAATAGAGGGAGCGGGTGGAATATGATCTTAAAAAATCTTAACTTAGTCATTATCACCGGCCTTTCAGGTGCTGGTAAAACACAGGCTTTGCAGAGTCTGGAAGACATGGGTTTTTTTTGTGTAGATAACCTTCCGCCCAGTCTCCTGGAGAAATTTGTAGAGTTATGCTCCCAATCCCAAGGAAAAATCAGTAAAGCGGCAGTTGTATGCGATTTAAGAGGGGGAGAATTTTTCTCGTCTTTGAACCAAGCTTTGTTGGATTTAGCCAAGTCCGGATTTCGTTATGAAATTCTCTTTTTAGAAGCTTCGGACGAAGTTCTCGTTAATCGCTATAAAGAATCAAGAAGAAGACATCCCGTATCCCCGCAGGGCAATGTGCTTGAGGGAATTCGTTTGGAAAGAGAGCAGCTGACCGAGCTGCGAGGAAGCGCGCATAAAATTATTGACAGCTCGGATCTTACTTCGCCGCAAATGAAGAGCAAGATCAGGGAGTTGTTTGGAAAAGATAATGACCCTGCCAGAATGTCCGTATCCATTGTATCTTTTGGCTTTAAATATGGAATCCCTTTGGACGCAGATATGATTATCGATGTGCGTTTTCTGCCAAATCCGTATTATGTTGACGAACTAAAACCGATGAATGGGAAACACCCAAAAATAAAAGATTATGTCCTTAGCAATCAGACCACTCAAGAATTCATGGAAAAATTCCTGATGATGTTGGATTTTGTTCTGCCGCATTACTTGAACGAAGGGAAAAGTCACTTGGTGATCGGCATAGGATGTACCGGGGGGCAGCATCGTTCTGTGGCAATTACTGAAAAGACAGCTGAGTTTTTAAGAACAAAGAAATATTTTTGTACGGTCAGCCACAGGGACATTGACTGACCGGAAAGGACTGCAGAAGTTCCTATGAAAAAAGTCAAAAACAATTTTATTGAAGCCTTAAAATGGTTATATCCGAATTTGGGAGTAAAGAGGTATTTTTTCCTTGCTCTTCTGGGGACATTTCTTGTGGCCGGCGGACTGGCAGTAATCAGTTACGGCCAAACTCTTGGATTCTTGGAAGGCAGCTTCCGGGAGATTATCTATACGCTGACAGGGAAACAAATGATTTCTGTTGTTCCTGCGGGGATCTTAATTATCATTACGGGGACCATAACGACGTATTATGCCCTGAAAAAGATGCTGAAATCGATTATTTCGGTTTTGCTCCCCGGAAATGAAGATACGATTGTTGAAGTGATGTATTCCAGGCGGCAACTCAAAAGAGGACCTAAAATTGTTGTGGTAGGGGGCGGAACAGGTCTCTCCGCACTGCTTAGAGGACTGAAAGTATATACCAGTAATTTAACTGCCATTGTTACCGTAGGTGATGATGGCGGAAGCTCGGGACGTTTGCGGCGGGAATTAGGGGTCCTGCCTCCGGGGGATGTGCGAAACTGTTTAGTTGCCCTGGCTGATAAAGAAGAGATTATGGAGGACTTATTTTCCTATCGTTTTGAAAATGGAACACTGGAAGGCCACAGTCTCGGCAATCTATTTCTGGCCGGGTTAGCAGGGAGGTTCGGGGACTTTCAAGAAGGGATTGAGCACATTGGAAAGGTTTTTGCGCTCCGGGGGGAGGTTTATCCCTCAACCTTATCACAGGTAACTTTAGAAGCTTGTTTTGAAGACGGAAGATCGATTAATGGAGAAACTGCGATCCGTTCAACTCCCGGCAAAATCAAATACTTAAACATTTCCCCCTCAGATTGCAAACCATTGCCCGGTGCCGTCAAAGCAATAGAAGAAGCGGATATGATTGTATTAGGCCCGGGAAGTCTGTATACCAGTGTACTTCCCAACCTTCTGATCAAAGGGATAAAAGATAAAATTACTGAAGTGAAAGCTCCCTGTGTGTATGTCTGTAATATTATGACTGAACCGGGTGAAACCGATAACTTTTCGGTAGCCGATCACCTTAGGGTTATTATAGAGCACGGGGGAAAGGACTTGGTGGATGTTGTGCTGGCGGCAAAAGAGAATATTCCCCAGAGTGTAGTGGAACGATACCTATCGGAAGGGGCTGTTGAAGTAGTGGGAGATAGAGAGTCCACAGAGGACTTAGGGATAACATATCAAGAAAGTTCTTTCTATACAGGAGGAGAAGTGGTGCGGCATAACCCCGATAAACTTGCTAAAGAACTGCTGCGGTTACTTTTCCGCTTAAAACCGATGAGCGAAAGAATTGACTTGGTAGACTCCTATTTGTTAAACAGAAAACTGAAAACACTATGATCTTACCGGTCTCTATCAATGCTTACGGAGTTGAGTGTCATGTCCTTTAGTACTGTAACCAAAGAAGAGCTTGCCAGATTATTAACGAAGAAAAGATGTTGCGAGTTGGCAGAGTTGGCTTCACTTATCCGTATGGACGGGACGCTTCAGATCAGTACCAATCAGCAGTATTCCCTCAACGTAACTACGGAGAGTGCTCCTGTGGCCCGGAAAATATACAATCTGGCTAAGGACTTGCTGCAGCTGCCTGCGGCGATTGTGGTCAGGCGCAAGCTGAGATTGAAGAAGAATAATTCTTACTTAGTAAGGATCTATCCCCAGGGGATTACAGATTTACAGAAACTTGGACTTGTGAATATGGAGGGAACGATTCAGGCGGGGATTGACAAGAATCTCATTCGGAACCGCTGCGATCAAAAAGCGTATCTGCGAGGCGCATTTCTGGCAGGCGGGTCGGTCAGCAATCCGGAAGGGAACTATCACTTGGAAATTATTACCAATGATTCCGTGCTGGCAGGAGAACTCAGTGTCCTTTTGAATAACTTTGATTTAAATTCCAAAGTCAGTATGCGGAAAAACTTTCATGTTGTATATTTGAAGGAAAGCGAACATATTTTTGAATTTCTCGCCCTAATTGGTGCACATCAAGCTTTGTTTGAATTTGAAAATATTCGGATTTTAAAAGGGATGCGGAATCAAGTCAATCGAATCGTCAATTGTGAAACCGCCAATTTGAATAAGACAGTAGATGCCGCAGTAAGGCAATTGGAAAATATTCGTTATATTGAAAAAACCATCGGACTAAAATCCTTGCCGGAAAACCTCCAAACCATTGCTGGCCTCCGTTTGGAGTACCCGGATTCAACTTTGAAAGAATTAGGGGAAATGCTTAATCCAAAAGTTGGGAAATCCGGAGTAAACCACCGACTGCGAAAAATAGACGAGATTGCTGAAAAGATTCAAACTGAAAGAAATGACCGGCTCAATTAGGCCGGCAGTATTGGCGGTCAAAAAGACATAACATCAAAAAAATAAAAAATGATCTTAAAAATTTTATTTCCTCCGCAGAAATGTTCCGGAAAGACGGGATAACAATTGCCAGAAGAACCGTGGCCAAATACAGGGAGGAACTCAGGATACCGTCCTCCTCCCTGAGAAGAAAATAATATCCGCTCCCTGAAAAACTTAACGCTGCGGCAAAGATCATGCCGGATATCAGCAAAAAACCTGCCCGCTCGAGAATTCCGGTTGCTTACTTTATTGGTTGTGCTACTAACCATATCTATCCCGATGTCTTTGTTGAGATGAAAAATGCGGATCGCTGCTGTGGATCGGCCGGAAGTTTTACGGTCATGCATCACGAGTTATCTATCAAGGTACTGGATAAAAAGATAACGGGAGCTCAAGCGACCAAAGCGGATTTCCTTGCGACCTCCTGTCCGACCTGTGCTATGCAGTTGAGCTATGGAATGAAACAGGCCGGTTCCAACGCTAAAGTAGTGCACCCTGTTCAACTTCTTGCCCAAACTTATAAAGAACCGTAATTGACTCAAAATCACAATTATAATACAATAAATTTAAATACCTTGGAGGGGTAGTATGAAACCCAAAGTATTTATTACCAGAAAAGTTGCAGCTGAAGTGAAAGAATATATTGCTAAATATTGTGATTTTAGAATGTGGGATTCTGAAGATCCTATACCCAGGCAAGTCCTCCTCCAAGAAGTCCCAGAAATAGACGGATTATTAAACCATACCAATAAAATTGACGATGAGCTGTTGGGCAGGGCACTAAAGCTCAAGGTTGTCAGCAATATGTCCTCAGGGTATAACAATTTTGATATTGAAGCAATGAAAAGACGTAAGATTATTGCAACCAATACACCCGGGGTATTGGACGAAACCGTTGCTGATAATGTTATGGCATTAATACTAGCTTCTGCCCGCAGAATTCCCGAACTCGACAGGTATGTCAAGGAAGGCAAGTGGGATAAACTCATTGGTGAGGATTTATTTGGGACAGATGTCCACGATACTGCCCTTGGCATTATTGGAATGGGGAGAATCGGAAAGGCCATAGCATACAGGGCAAAATTCGGATTTCATATGAGGATTCTCTATCATAATCAGTCGAACAACCTTCTGGGAGAACAAGAACTGGGGGCGAGATTTTGTTCTTTAGATCAACTATTACAGGAGTCTGATTTTGTTCTCATCACGACACCCCTGACCGATAAAACCAGAAATATGATTGGAGCAAGAGAGTTTTCGCTGATGAAAGATTCGGCGATATTTGTGAATGCGTCACGTGGGGAAACAGTAGATGAATCCGCACTGTATCAGGCGTTAAAGAATGGGGTAATACGTGCTGCGGCGTTAGATGTCTATGCGAAGGAACCGGTGGACCCAAATAATCCCTTGCTGCAATTAAATAATATTGTTACTGTTCCTCATATTGGATCCGCCGTAAAGGAGACAAGGGATGCAATGGCTCTGCTCGGAGCGGAAAACCTTGTAAAAGCACTGCAGGGAGAAGAACCGCCGAACCTCATTGACGAGTTCAGAATAATATAAGGATCACTTCATTATTTGATAAAGGGGTTGTAGTTTTACAAAGCTGTCGGGGAAGGGCGGCTTTTTTCTGGTAAAGAGTGTATTAATCAAAGAGGGACTTTCAAAAATAAATTCGGTGATGAACAGGAGGAAAAAATGTACTTAGTGTCTTTTTCGGAAAATGGAAAATCAAAGTATGGGTTTAGAACAAAGATTGAAAGTTATGTCGTAGATGCTGTTGAGGCTGAAAAACAACTGTTTTCTTCATGTATCTTGCCGGATTCATTACAAGGTGTTATTGAAGACCCTCGGGCAATGATGCGTTTAAAAGAAATAAGTCAGAGAGAGCCGCAAATTGGCAAAGACAACATTCGTCCTATTTCTGCTGTCATTCTAGAAGCACCGCTTCCGCAACCCAAAAGAGATATTATATGTTTGGGCTTAAATTATAAGGAACATGCTGCAGAGTATGCTTCTGCAATGGAAGAGGCACCAAACCTGCCAAAATACCCAATCGTATTTACCAAAGCAGCAACTGCGGTGATCGGGCCTAATCAAAAAATTAAAAGTCACCGTCATGTAACCAGCAAAATTGATTATGAAGCTGAGTTAGCTGTTGTCATTGGAAAAGAAGGGACAAACATTTCTAAGGAAAGGGCCTATGATTACATCTTTGGTTATACAATTATCAACGATGTGTCTGCACGGGATCTCCAAAAACAGCATAGTCAATGGTTTATGGGGAAGAGCCTTGACACTTTTGCACCCATGGGACCGTTCCTTGTTACGAAAGACGAAATTGGACAACCGGTCAAACTGAATGTTCAATGCCGAATAAACGGTGAGTTAAGGCAGAACTCGAATACCGAGCTCCTGA
>LNDB01000006.1 GCA_001515265.1 Candidatus Dichloromethanomonas elyunquensis | reverse complement strand
AAAACCGCCGATCCAGAGACCATTCACAAATTTTCCGACCAACATGACCATCCAGGTATTGATTACCAAAGAAAATAAACCCAGAGTCAAAACATTAACCGGAATTGTGATGATTAAAAGCAGCGGACGAACAATTAAATTTACTATCCAAAGTCCTATTCCCGCAATCAGGATAACGGAAACAGATGAAATCACGACCTTGGTGAACAGTATTGTTCCAATATACAAAGAAATCATATTGGCAAGTATTATAATAATGTGTTTATTCATATCAATCACCTACGCTCTAGTATATTAGTACCCTGTTGTTTCCTGTCTTAGAAAGAAAAATAGTGCGTCCTGGTTTTTATAAAAGTAAAAACCGGTAATCCGGTCTTAAACAGAATTTGATAATATTTTTTCAATATTAAATCACTTTGTATTCATTCTCTTCAACCGCACCGGAATATAGGACTTTGTCGATTCTTGAATTAGCATAACCCGCTGCCCTGGCAGAATATTCCCGTAACGCCAGACTTTTATCAGCAAATGTTGTAATCCAGGCCTCATAACTTCTGGGAAAACCAATTGGAAACATATGATGTGTAATAATATCAATCTCTTTATTGTTTAATTGAAAAAATCTCAAGGCGTTCTCTTTGGCGATTTTCGGGTGATTCCGGGTATGCCTGTAGCTTTCAGCCAAAAGGTTTTTATTTTTTCTCTTTTTAAATTTATAGAGATAAAAATCATGCAGCAATGCTCCTCTGACGGTTGAAACTACGTCAAGTCCCAGTTTAGAAGCCATACGGTAGGATAAATACGCTACATCCAAACAGTGTTCATAAACAGATCCATGATGATGGGGAATTTCTCTCATCTTTTGATACGCATCATGCTGCAAAATGGGCGCAGCAATACTTAAGAATGAATCATCATATTTTACCAGCAAATTATCCATTTTCTCTCCTATATACTAAATCAAACTTAATTCCGATTATATTAAAAAAGCTCGGGCCATACAATATATATAATATCCTATTTCTGTTAAAATAATATCGTATTGGTACAATTTTACTCTAAGATGTCCATTTTCTTAAACTGCCTAATTGAAAAAGTAAGTATTATCAAGCTGAAGGCTAATAAAATAAGGATAACAATCGGAGGGTTGCCCACAAATAGGTCTTGTTCCTGAATTTCCCGTATTTTTAAAAACTGAGGAAGAAAACCCAAGTACCAATAAGAGAGATCCGATACGATGTACGGTGAGAGCATAATACCCGGCTCCAAGGATAAAAAATAGCAAAAAATGCCGGTAAGGTATGCATTAAGATCGAAATACAACAAACATAAATATTGTGGAAAATAAAAATAAATCGCAAATCTCAGGAAAGGAAAACCACCATAAACTGCTAAAGTGATGATCAGGAATACCCCAAAAGCTTTTTTCCACTCCTTAAACAAAATCGATGCGCTTAAGGAAAGTGCGGAAATACAAATAATCAAAAAAAGCAGATACATACCCAGGAATAGTATGGTCTTAAGGAGTTCAAAAATAATAACCGGGTCTGGAGAAACCATCAGGATGATAACAGCAAGAGCTAAGAAAAGGGAACATTCGCCTATCAAAAGAGCAGACATTACCAGGCCAAGATATTTTCCTAGAATAATACTGTATCTCGGCAGGGGTTTACTGACAAGCAATAAGAGTGTTCCTTGATTTCTTTCTTCTGAAATCAGCCGAATGCCATATCCGGCAATCCAGAAAAGGAAAGGCGGCCCAAGGATCCAGAAAAACACCAGCTTGGTATAATAAGTATTAAATGATATAATTCTGCCTTGAAGAATTGTGTTGGATAGATTCTCCGCAAATAAAGTTCCCCCTGCAGACACGGCCGCTATCATCATGAAATAGGGAAGAACGTACTTGGGCCTTAATGTCCGGGCCATAGTCATCATAAAGATTGAACCCATTAATTCACCTTCAGTTCACAATAAATACTGTATAACATTTTCCATATTCAATTCTTCCTGCCGGAAGAAAATAAGTTCCAATTGAAGCTTATAAAGGATACCCGGAAGATCTTTTTTTAATCTTTCTACTTGGCCTGTAATGACTGTAATAATGTCTTTTTCCGAACGTACAATGTATTTTAAATATTCCGTTCGTCGTAATGCTTCCAGCAGCAAATTATTGTTGGACGTCTGCATTAGAAAAATACCTTGATTAAAAAAATCGCGGATATTTGCTGTTTCATCACTTAAGACAGACCTTCCTTCATGAACAATCGTAACCGTATCGGCAATACCCGAAACATCGGTCCACTGCGCCGCTGTTACGATAACGGTCATATTCCGATCCTGTACCAGTTCATGGATGATCTGCAGTATACTTTCTTTTCCCGTCTGTTCCAGCCCTGTGACAGGCTCATCTAAAAGCAATAAAGATGGCTCGGAGAGCATACCTTGAGCAATCGCAATCTTCCTTTTCATCCCAGGGGAAATGTCAGTAGGATACTTATCCCGGAAGGTATTCAGTTCAACTTTTTTTAAGAAAAAAACCGCCCTGGAAATAGCCTCTGTCTGTTCCAATCCCGAAAGCATTCCCATATAAACAAGGTAATCCAACACCGTCATTAGAGGGTAAAAAGCGGGTTTTGCAGGGACGTAACCAATCCTTTTCCTAATCTCCATACTTCCGGCTTTTTTGTTAAAAATCTTGACAGTTCCGTTAGTTGGTTGGACGGTACCCGCTAAAATATTGAGCAGAGTGGTTTTCCCTGCGCCTGTTGAACCCGCTATGACATGAATCTCACCCTGTCTGATCGTGAGGTTAAAGTCGTTAAGCACAGCCTCCTTGTCGATCTTTTTATACAAATCCAGGATAAGCACTGCGGAATTAAACATTTCTTGCACCTGCCCTCATACGGTGCCTTATGATGAAAGGCAATACAAAAACCAACATAATAAAAGCTGTCGAAACCCCGAATACCACATACTGCATCACCGTATTTTTAACTACATTAACCTGAAAAGACTGGTATGTATATTTTCCATCCATTGTATATTGGGCTATTCCAATAAAATGTTCCCCTGACGTAAGGTCCAGAATGGCATCTTCAGCTTTTGTCTCTGAAGCCAGCACATTGTCCACTAAAATACGCGTTCGTACAAATTCCTGACGGTTTTGCCATTCAATCCGGATGGGTGAAGAAGACCTGTTCACAATTTGAATATTAGAATCTACATTTGAAAAGTTCCAGAGGCTTACCTTCCCGTTAAAATCCTCTGCAATTAATCCCTCATGATTAAGACTGAATTTTTTAGCAGAGATGGGATATACGCCAATAGGCACTTGCTGTCCCTCATCGTATAGAATCAGTTTTGTTCCCTCATTCATACCGCCAAATCTGCCAACGACAGCGAGATAAGACTTGTTTTGAGATACAATTTTCTGAAGGGAATACCCGGCGGACCAGGACCTGGTCAAAGTACCCGCAGATTGTTGCTGAAGAACCAATGTTTTATAGGGTTGTTCCCATCCACCCGCAATATCAAATATTTCTATAACCAATCCGGTCCCCGAATTTGTATTTTTTACCACCGCAAACTCCGGGGTGCCGTCACCGTTTAAATCATTTGTTACACAACCCGGTATTTGGTCAGAATCTCTGAATTCATTTGCGATGTTAAATCCTGAATAGTTCCAAAGGACATTCCCATTGCTTCCTTCCAAAATTTTAAATACTGCACCTGAACTTTCCGTCTGATCATAATAGAGAACATCACGCGTTCCATTATGATTAAAATCCGCAGCTGCCTCCTGAAGAATCGGGTTAGTCCCGGTTAAGGAGGCCAGCTGGTATCCGCTTGAGCCCGAAACAAGCAGTACTTCCGTCTTATTACCTGCTGACTTCTTCTTTAAAATCAATTCCGGGACCCCATCATGATCTAAATCACTGAACAGATTTGCTCTTTCCAGGTCATATTCCCCTTGGCTAAGCTTTTGGAGGTCTTTTGAGTAAAAATCAATCCCATTTATCCTACTTGTTAAACCTAACCTTATTTGATGGGGAGAAATAACAAATATGTCTCTGATACCATCTTTATTCACATCCGCTGCCGGCAAAAGAATAACCCTTTCAGCTAATCCTTTTGAAGGTCCGAAATATGTATTGTCCTTCAGGTTAAAATGCGGCCAGGTTTTTAATATTTTCCCGCCGGCCCCATCAAGAATAAAGAAATGGGAAGGAGTCCCGGCTATGACTTCCGATATTCCGTCAGCGTTGACATCGTCAAAACAAAAGAGGGAATTAATTTCCTCAGAAACTTGTAAATCAGTCTGCCAAAGGACATTTCCTGTATTTCCGCTGAGAGTGATGATTTTGGACGGTTCGAGGGTCTTGGGGGAAGATAGTCCGCCTACAATGTCATTTACCCCATCCTTATCACAATCTCCGGCTATCTGAATCTTTGGCAAGCCCCCGAAAATATTCTGCCAAGACGGATCTAGATTGTATTCCCAGAGAGTTCTCCCGTTCTGGGATATTTTCCTGATCCTGGCAATTTTTTCACCTCCATTTTCTTGAACAGAAGAAAAAAGCAGCAAGGACTCCTTAGTTTCATTATTTAATTGCAGAAACCCCGCATCCCTTAGCTTCGGCATGGACCAAACTTTGTATTTTAATTCATTATCAAAAAAACAAACCTCAGTTAAAAAGAATGCCGCAACAATCCTCCCCAGGGAATCTGCCGCTATAAAATTCTTTGCTGAATGAGCGGATTCGGCATAGGCTAAAGGAATTATTCCATCTTGAACCTTCTTTCCGTTCTTCATATCCAGCAGCAAATAACGTTGGATGTTAGAAAGGGAAGGATTAATAATTAATAATGTCTTTTTCGCAGCTTGGGCTGCCATAAAAATTTTCTTTACTGAACCTGTAAGATCAGATTCCCAAATGATATCTCCTGTTTTCCCGTTCAGGCACAAAACCTTCATCTTTTCTTCCGAAGTGATAATAAAATCAGGATACTCGTCCCCGTCAATTTTTCCAATATATTGGTTTTGGAGATCATGAATAGATCCCATTCTCTCTTTAGAAAAATCTTTCCGCCAGACACTCCTTCCGTCTGCCGGATTATAGGCCTCAATTATTCCGTTTTCTCTTAAAGCCAAGATATGTTTATCGTTGAAAAGCAATTTAGCTTTGTCATTGGTGAAATTCCTAATAAAAAAGAAACCGGTTTTATTTTTTTGACGCCATAGTTCCTTACCCGATTGCGCTCCGAGAGTTATGATTTCACCGGATTGGCTGCTGATACATAGGTCTGCTTCCTTGTCCCCGTCAACATCCAGAATCCGAACAGAAGAAACAATCTGTTTTTGTTCACTGTGCTCCCAAACAACATTTCCATCCGCAACCCATATTTTATAGAGGGTGTTGCCGGCAGAAACATAGATATATTGATCGTCTTTCCCACTGGAGGGTATCAACTCATTAATTTCAGGCTGACCGGTAAACCAGCCGAAACCTTCCGCGAAAACCTTGGCATCGGGTGAAAACCACCATAGAACTTGCCCTGTTCTGCTGCTTAAGCAGTAGACATTCGGCTGCAGGTCGTCCTTAACCGAAATAACCATATCTCTGGTGCCATCCGAATCAAGATCAAGTACCACTACCGCAAAGGTAACCTCTTTACCCGGGAGAAGATGACTGACAATTACTCCGTCTTGAATCAGGTATAATCCGGAATTCGTTGGAAGAAGCAATGTTTGCTGCTGACTACTCAGAACCTCAAAACGCGGCTGTGCAGAGATCTCTCCCAGGATACTCTGCCGGGAGGTGGGGAGTTCCTGAGCATACATAAGAGAACCTGTTCCCGTTACAAGATAGATAGCTATAACCAAAAAACATATTCCGATTTTTGTTTTTGCCTTAAAAATACCCACGGCGGAACTCCTTCAAACGGTGAAGTATACTAAGAATGAGCCCTTACTAGAGCTCATTGAGATCATATGTAGAATTTCAATTCATATTTCGCCGTTTTCGTTCACAGACGATCCGATCTTATATTAACAAAAAAATGCGTCTTTGTTAACTATTATCTTCAAATCCATTCACAAGTAAAATTTGGGCTCTTTCAGCCATATCTTCGGGAACATAGATGTCTACCCCTAAATTGGTCATTCCCATATAGATTCTTAAGTAATCACCCGACTCCCGGTATCTTTTGGCAACCGGTATTCCCTCCGAATCCATAACTGATTCGATAATATTTGCTTCATTTTCACTGGCGGCTTGGGTTATAAAGGTCCAGTTTATATTTCGTTCTTCCGGTTTTCCAATCTTTTTATCCATAACCGGCTTCCTTTCTACACTTTTCTCCCTATTCCGGGACGACAATCCAGCAAGAGTCTTAATCGATACCCGTTCATTGCTGTTTGCCCTAGTTCATCCAACAATCTGTAATTGGCATAAGCGCCAATGACAGCGCCTATTCCCGGAACCAACTGCAGCATTTTGGCAAGATCGATGTAATCTCGGTATTCTTGCTGAAACGTTTTCCAGTCGATGGAATCCATGGATGCCGGGTTTTGTTCTGTCAAATCGTCCCAATGAAGGATTTTCTCAAAGATTTCTCCCCTTTTTTGTCTGCTGGAAAATGCCAGTTGTAAAAGATGAAGTACATATAATCTCTCTTTAAGGTCTTTGACATCAAAGCCATACACACCGGCTATATCGAAAAGAAATCTCATCTCGATCATTAGCAAAAGCGGAAAATCGGCAAAACCTAAAAAAATTCCCCCCGCTCCTGTTCCTGCCCCTTCAAGGCTTGCGGTTCTTTTATAAACGGCAATCCTTTTACGGACAATAATTTCACGCTGTTTTATGCTCAACTTTTGCAAGGGGGCTTGAGTACTAAATTCTGATCCTGCCAAAACCGCCATGACCATTTTTTTTATTGCAGAAGTAATTATAGAATGAGCTTTTTGGGGAATTAGAAGATTCATTCGCGTTTGAATCTTTTTGGCAACTTTATCGGTTAACGTGGGTTTACGCGTCATTTTTTTCTGCCAGACTATAAGTTCTTTTAATATTTTTTCTTCGTACGCATCCACTCTGTCTATGTCATCCTTCCTAAAATACACCGCAGCTAACCTTTTATGATATGCCCCGACTCTCTCGTTCGATCATTCTTTCTAATATTTCTGCGGCTTTATAGATCACATACCGGCACTTGAATTCTTCAGTCCTGTAATTTTTCTTGAGTGGGGCACAGTCAATCGAACCCATTTCCTCTTGGTATTTTTCAAACAGTTCTTTGGTGAGTTCTTTGATTTTGCTGCTTTCATGAGCTCTATCCTTTACAAACATTTTCCCCAGAACCATTATGGATGCCGTTAAAGCTCCGCATTTATTTTCTATAGCCATTCCGCCGCCAAACCCGGCAGACAGTTTTAAGGCTTCTTTGTCTAAGCCTAAATCATAAACCTTATTTGCAGCAAATAACATTGTCTCTGCGCAATTTAAGTCTTCGCGCTCTCCAAAACCTTGGTTGATTAATTCACTTAACATGTTTATCCGCCTCTAATTTATTCTATAAAAATATTCGTCATCGGAAAAATATTTCCTCTATTTTCCCAGCCAGATTTCTTGGGTACGAACATAGCTAAAAGATAAAAAACGTATTAGTAAATGGAAAGTGATTGATTATTTTGTAAATATGTACTATTATATACCCATTAGGGGTATATAATAGTTTTATAAGGGGGTTTTCATTTGAGTTTTAAGATTACCGAAGAGGCCTTAAAAATCATCGAGAAAAAGGGCGGGATATTTACAATCACCCAAGTTTCTTGCGGAAGTTGATATGGCAGCAGTAAACGCCTCTGGTCAGAGGCAAGCTCCAAAGAAAAAAAAGAAGATCATTTTCACAAATATGTATGCAATAACATCACAATTTATATCGATAAAACTTTAAGAGTTTCTGAAACAGTCGAAATCGATTTAAAATCTAACCTTCCTCTTTTTGGTCCTTTTTTTAGCGTCAAAGGAGTATCACTTTAAAGATAAACCGTGCATAGACCTTTTTTCTTATGTTTTTAAACCCTAAAAAGGGTTTTTTCTTTATCCTAATGAAAGAATTTCCTTATGAATAATTTCTGAAATGAGATCGTTGCCGGCGATAATGGAGATACCTCTTTTATTTTCCATCAAAATCACCGTACCGCCTGCCTCTTCCACCAGCAAAATCCCTGCTGCAACATCCCATATACTCAGGTTCAATTCCCAGTACCCGTCAAAAATTCCCGCAGCTACATTTGCCAGATCATAGGCCGCAGAACCCAGTCGCCTGATTCCTCTCGCTTTTGGTACAAAGTGTGAGAAATAATTGATATTGTTATCCTTATTAATCGCTTGGTCATAGGGAAAACCGGTTGCTAAAAGACATTGATTTAAATTGTTCTTCCGGGCGACCGTTATTTTTCTACCATTAACATATGCGTTTTGTCCCCGCACCGCTTCAAAAAGCAAATTCATCACTGGAAGATAGACAACTCCCAGGACGGTTTCACCTTTCTGCTGCAGGGCAACCGAAATAGAAAATATGGGCAGACCCTGTGCATAGTTTGTTGTTCCATCCAGAGGGTCAATGATCCATCGATAGTCTGACCCGTTGTTTTGGCATTCTCCCGCTTCTTCGGAGAGAATACAATGATTCGGATATTCCTTCTGAATGGCTTGTAAAAAATATTCCTCTGAACGCTTATCAATTTCCGTAACAAGGTCATATTCAGTCGATTTTGTTTGGACCAAGAGGTTTTCTTTGCCAAGGTTCTCCCTCTGTATTTGACCTACTTCCTTTACCCAATGTTTTACATCGTTTAATACTTCATGCAGTACTATCATTTTTTCCTCCGCCAAATCAATCTATACATTGAAAACCGTAGGGAAAGCAGGGCGACCCCCTGCTTTATCTTTTACTTATCCTAATTGAATTATCCTTTTAATCTCTCGATGATTTGTCCGATAATTGTTTCTGCTCTTTCGTAGGGAACCTGACAAGTTCCAACCATCCGGTGCCCTCCGCCGCCATATTCCAGCATCAATTTACCGATATCGACTTGGCAGGTTCTGTTAAGAACACTATACCCACAGGCGATAGCCACATTTTGCTTTTGTTTGCCGTCTACTATCCAAACCGATACATTTTGTTGAGGAAAAAGGCTGTAGATTAAGAACCTGTTTCCCGTATAAATGGTCTCAATCCCGCGGAGGTCGGTCACAATCACATTCTCATCAAGCTTAGTATATCTTTTGATTAACTCAATAAAAAGGTTGGTTTGCTCTTGATAAAGCTGAATGCGTTCCAAAACATCCGGCTGCTGCAGTATTTCATCAATGCTCATGTTTCGGCAATGATTGACTAAGTTCTCCATCAGTTGATAATTACTGATCCTGAATTCTCTGAACCTTCCTAATCCCGTCCTGGGATCGGAGATAAAGCCTAATAATACCCATCCTTGAGGATTAAAAATATCTTCTGACGTCAGGTTCCCCGAATCCATTTTATCCACAGCGTTAATCATATCATAATAGTGAGAAAACCTTTTTTCCCCTCCGTAATATTCATAAATAATTCGTGCTGCGGACGGGGCGAATCTGCTTTCCCCGGGTATCCCTTGAGACCAGCCGATTCTGTCATCTTCCGAGGCATGATGATCAAACCACATTCCGCAAATGAGCCCGTCAAAGTCCGATCGCGTAACTAACCTCATGCATTCATCCTTTCGATTACATATCTGTTTTTAGACACTAAATAATTGAATCCCTTTTCCTGATAAATCTTCAACTTTTTGCGACACTTTGTCCAAATACGTAAAAATCTCTTTGGATAACTTTTCAGCGTCTCTATATAATACCAGAGCCTCATCCTTTTTCCCGTTCTTAACAGCTTGGATTACTTTATCTCCATAATGGTGAAATTCTTCATGAATTCTGTCAATGCTATTCCAATCGTTGATGATTGCGTCATGGGTTACTTTTACAGCATGATAGAAATGTCCGAACGCGCATTTGTTGGAATTCGTCTGCAAGGGATATACCGTCATCTCGTCAACAATTCTCTTAAGATTATTTAACCAGCCGGTGTGGGCCTCTCTAGCATGGAGAATGTTATCCAGAAACTCTCGATTATTTAATGCATTGATGCTTCCTTTCAGGGAATTCATTTGATCTTTCACAATTCCGGAAAGTTCATCATCTATTACGGATATTTGCTTGGCATGATCGGCGCTGACTAAAGCATCCTGATGAATAATCTGTGTCATCCTGGTAAGATTCTCCGCATCGTGACTGGATACTTCCATCGCATGGTTAATCTCATTTGTTGACGCTTTAATTCCATCCATTGCTTCATTAATCATTCGAACATCGTTAATCGTAGTCTGAAGCATCTCGACATTCTTTTCCACTGTTCCAGTAATAACCTCAATCTTTTGGCTCATCTTCTTAGTTAAAGAAATAGTATTGTCCATACTTTTTTTGCCTTCTTGGGCGGCATTTTGAATGTTGGTTACAAAAGACCGCATCCCTTCAAGGCTCTTTTTGGTATCATCGGCAAGTTTTCGGATTTCGTCGGCAACGACAGCAAATCCTCGTCCGTTTTCCCCGGCCCGAGCTGCCTCGATGGAGGCATTGAGTGCTAAGAGATTAGTTTGTTCTGCAATCTCCCCAACCCCGCTTACAATCTCATTAACGCGGTTCGCCATCTCCACAAGCTGATCCACTTTTTGTCCCATGATACCTGCATCAGCCATTACATTTTCTTTCAGGTGGTTAACTTCTTTTAATTGAAGCAAGCTGGCATGATTGCTTTGAACCAGCTCTTCTGATGCAGCAGATAATTGTGACAGCGTTTCCGAAGTATTCGTTACGGTTTGATTAACTTCATTCATGCCGGCATTGGTTTGCTCAACCACCGCCAGATTGGATTCACTGAGCAAAGACATTTTGCTGGCAAAATCAATCAGTTTATTGGAAATATGGGTCATATTTACATCAAAGCTGCTCAGTGAAGCCGTTATCGTCAAAAGTTTCTTGGAAGAAGCGCCCATTTGTTTTTCATTAGAAAAAAGACGCTTGAAATAATTCAAAAAGGTAATATGGATGGGGTATTCAATTTTGGGTTCCTGAGATTCTTTCCCTTCAAGCTTGTCTTCCACGTACTTTATAATTAATGATGTTTCATGACAAGGTTTTTTTGAAAATACATCAAACATAAGTTAATTCCATCTCCTTTTTCCCTTTGAAATATTTAAGTATAATATTTACATCTTTTCCTTACATAAGGTTATAACTCTGTTTTTAATTCACCAATCACTCAACAAATTCCTTCAATATTTTCTATTTTAATAGCAAATTCCTCTACAAATAAATCCTACAATTTATTTGTAGGATTTATTTGTAGGTTTTTTTATTTTTCAGTGTTGTTTTATGAATTCTTCAGGACTTTTATTTCTTTGACAATAACATCTATTTTTGGCAGGGACAATTCCCTTTGCGGTGAATTCGGATTAGGTTCAACAGGTGTATCTGCTATTTTATCCAGTGTAGATTCTCCCTCGATCAATTTTCCGAAAGCAGCATATTTTCCATCCAGATAACTGTTATCCCCGTCCATAATAAAGAATTGGCTGCTTGCAGAATCAAACCTGCTGCTTCTGGCCATGGAAATGACACCTTTAGCATGTTTTAAGGTATTCTGCGTGAATCCGTTATCTGCAAACTCACCTTTAATTGTTTTACCGGAACCGCCTGTGCCATTCCCTTTAGGATCGCCCCCTTGGATCATAAACCCTTTCATAATCCTGTGAAATTTCAAGCCGTTGTAAAAGCCGGATTGGGCCAGGGAGACAAAGTTCTGAACTGTTTGCGGGGCATATTCCGGGTATAGTTCCAAAACTATTTTGCCCCCGTCTTGCATCTCTATTTGGACAACCGGATGAGTGGCATTGGCCGGAGGATTATCGATTGGTTTTTTTGCACTGCAGCCTGTGACCGTGACAAAGAACATACTGAAAATTGTGAGAAATACCAAAAAAAAAATTTGAACCGGTTTTTTCATGAACCATTCCTCCTTGAAGTATCTTCGTTGTAAAAATATCTTGTAAATCAGATGATCTTACTTAAATAACATATTTAACATTTTTTTTGCTTTCTGTCCATATGGCGGATAAAACATTTTGGCAATATTGATTCTCCCCTGGTACATTACCGACCGCATATGGGAAAATTCCTTAAATCCATAAACCCCGTGTGATTTCCCGATTCCGCTGTTATTGATTCCTCCAAACGGGAGGTTTACATTGGCAAAATGCATCACAACGTTGTTGATAACGGCATCTCCGGAATGCGTATTCTCTAAAATGTCCCGGATAAATCCTTGATCCGAACTGAAAATATAAAGCACCAAGGGCCGGGGCCTGGCATGGATGGTCTCCAAGGCTTCAGTCAACTTCTCATAGGTTATGACCGGAAGAACCGGACCAAAAATTTCTTCCTGCATTAAAATACTTGTCAGCGGAGGATCAGAGATCAGGGTCGGCGACACATACAAGTCTTCTTCCCGCATAATCCCCCCGAAATCCAGTTTTCCACCCCGGTCTACCGCTTCATTGACCATCTTCTTCAGCCTGAGAAAATGACGTTGATTAATAATCCTGCAATAATCCCGGTTTTCCGATATCCTTTCCAGGTCCCCGTAGCGCTGTACGATGGACTCCTTTGCTCTAGAAATAAATTCTTGCAATTTGTTCCTGGGAAGAAGAACGTAGTCCGGTGCAATGCAGGTCTGTCCTGCATTGATAAGCTTTCCCCAAATAATTTTCTCTACAGCCCCCTGCAAATCCGTATTATTCACAACAACCGGGGACTTGCCGCCTAATTCCAGGGTTACAGAGGATAAATTTTTTGCAGCTTCTGCCATAACGATCTTCCCAACTGAAGGACTTCCGGTAAAATATATATGGTTAAAAGGCAGCTGCAAAAGCTGCCGGGCCACCTGCTGATCGCCTGTAAATACCGCAACCTCTTGCAGTTCGAATACTTCATTCAGTAACTCCTTAATCAAGGTAGAAGTATGGGGACTGAATTCCGAAGGTTTGACGATCACGCAATTTCCAGCGGCAATAGCATTGACCAAAGGTCCCATCGCGAGTTGAAAAGGATAGTTCCAGGGGGAAATAACCAGACAAATCCCTTTCGGCTGATAAGTCACTCTGCATCTTGTTCCCGGTGTTGCCAAAGAGTTCGGGACACGGACAGGTTTTAACCAGGTTTTTAGGTTTTTGATAATGTGCCTGACCTCGGAAACCAAAGGATAAACTTCGGTCAGATCCACTTCTTCAGGCGGTTTTCTAAAATCAGAATAGATGGCTTCCTTGATTCTATCCCTGTTTTTCACAACGCATTCTAATAGTCTCTCCAGTTTTTTTATCCTAACCTGATAAGACGTTGCAGCCACACTACGGCTGTTTTCCTGCTGGCGTTGAAATACTTTCAGAATTTCCTGACCCATTTCGTCCATAGCTTAACCTCCGCCCGGAAAAAATACAGCGTTCAATATCAATTTAGACTATACCCCGATATCACATAACTTGATAATTTTTTGAAAGGCTCTGGGAATTGGAATATGATCCATTTTATCGAATGGAATCCAGGCTAAACCCTTGGGCAATTCGTTTTGGGTCTCTTCCCAAATGAATTCAATCGCTTCCATGCGCCAAACCTGATGGGTAAAAACATGTTTCGTCTCTCCCAATCTCCTCATTTCTCTAAGTTCCAATCCTATTTGCTGTGTAAACTCATTCAGCGGTTCGGCTGACAACATTTTTATCAGCATGGGAAACCCCCACATCCTGCCAAGTAAAGCGGTTTGATCCCGATATTGCATTAATACACTTTTGTCTCTGCGCAGTACAGCCACCCAATATTCCAAGGGTACAGGGGACTTGGCCTGCTTCTTGACAGGGATACAACTCTGTCTGCCGGTTGACATGGCACTACAGCAGCTCCGAATCGGACAATCTGTACATAACGGATTTTTAGGAATGCATAACTCAGCTCCAAGCTCCATTAAAGCTTGGTTGAATTCTCCCGCTCTTCCGGGAGGAATCAATCCCGAAACAATATGCCCGATTTTCTCCCTGCCCATTGCATCCCTGATATCTTCTTCCCAACCTGCGATGCGCGAAACAACCCGCAAAACGTTTCCGTCTACTGCCGGAAAAGAAAGGTTAAAAGCGATACTCAGGACCGCTCCTGCAGTATAATCCCCTATTCCGGGAAGCAAACGGAGATCTTCATAAGCGTTCGGAATGATGCCTTGATATTTTTCCTGAATCATTTGCGCCGCCCGATGAAGATTTCTGGCCCTGGAATAATAGCCCAACCCTTTCCAAGAAGTAAGAATCTCTTCCTCCCCGGCTTCTGCCAAGGCTCGGACATTAGGATAATCCTGCAAAAAACGTGTATAATACGGGATTACCGTTTCCACCCGGGTTTGTTGAAGCATAATTTCGGAAATCCAAATCGAATAAGGGTCCTTACTTCTTCTCCATGGCAGATCCCTTTTATTCTCTTGATACCAGTCCAATAGGAGACTGCTCAAATTTTGCCCGCTATTTTTATTCATATTCAATTCTGTTTCTTCCGTTTTTTTTGGCGGTATAGAGCTTATGATCTGCCGATTTTACCAGATCGCTGACCTTCTCCCCTTGATATTCGGAAACCCCTCCGCTGACGGTAAGCTTGACATCATGGACGAATACCGTATTTGCTGCGACCATTCTAATTTTTTCTGCCACGACTACGGCACTGTCCAGCTTTGTTTCAGGCAATATGATAAGAAACTCTTCCCCTCCATACCTTCCGGCTATATCTGTTACCCGAATATGATTCTTAATCATATTCGCAATGGATTTAATAATTTCATCCCCTGCCAAATGACCGAATGAATCATTTACGAGCTTAAAATGGTCTATGTCCAACATGATAATACTGAATGTACCTTGATATCTTTCACACCGGCATTTTTCCTCTTCCAGTTTATCATATAAATACCTGTGGTTAAAAAGACCGGTCAGTCCGTCAATAATCGCCTCATTCCTGAATTTTTCATTTTCTTCACTCAATATCTTCTCATTCATTTTGAACTCCCGGAGGATCAATTCATAGGATTCAAGAATTCCATTTTTGATAATGGCCTTATAGATAAAGTAAAAAGCGAATATTTTGAAATAATGGCCGACCATATTGGTAAATCCATAGATGCTGGCATATCTGGTAAAACATAAATCAGAAAGAATAGTAAAAATCATAGACCAATTCAAATAATGATATACTTTCTTATCGAACACGTCTCTGTTCCTTCGCAAAACATAAATGGCGATGGTGAAAATAAAACAAATCTCATATTCGCTATAAATTTTAAAGGGAGTCAATCCTACTCCGTCAACAAAACAAACAGGAAATATTTTTGAAACGAACACCGAATGAAGAATAAGCGCTGTCAGTAACAGATAGATTGCAAAGATGATATATTTATTGATATGGTTTTGTTTTTTCAGAAAGAAAAAAGAAATAAGCCAGGTAATACCCCCCAGATACTGGGTAGCCAGCCCGATTTGATTGGCATAATAATCATAATCCCAAAAAATAGGCATCCCTTTGTAAGACATGAAATGAAATAAGTCCAAAACCCCGATAAAAAGATACGCCGTTCCTATAAGCAGCAAATAATTATTTTTGATATAACCTGAAGAATTCCAGGTTAAGACAAAAACGGTAAAAGCGATGCAGATACTAAAGATTTCAACAAGGGTATGAAAAAGGAGATAGCTATATAAGCTGCTTAGGTAAAGGATGAACAGAACAAAAATAACAAAAATCTTGAAAATAAGGCTTGTCTTATTAGACTGTTCCAAATATCCTTGCACTCCGGCACCCCCATCCCATTTTGCATTATTTTACTTTGCATTTTATATTCTGCATTATTTTGCATTTACATTATTTTATATTTACATTCTTTATTCTTTTGCAACCGGTACTAACAATATTATACTAATTGCTACAAATTTCGCCTACCCCGATAGACTGCTTATAATAAAATAAAAAAGCCTCTCCTTTGATTAGGAGGGAGCTCCTTACTTTGAAAACGGTTGCCGACCAGGTATCCTCTTAGTCGAAGGCCAACCCCATATATCCCAATTTTTTCTGATTAATCTCCATATCCATGTCTTTATGCATTTTAAGCATGCCAAAAGGCTGGATGGAACCCCCCAATTTTTCGCCTAAGTAAGCCGGCGTACGTACCAAATATTCTTGAGCAGGTACCTGCTGCGCCAGCTTCCGGATTAAAACAGGAATATAACCCTCCGGGGCCAGAATTTCCTTAATCAGTACTTTTTCAGCCGATATTCTCTCTGTTACCGCACAGCATTGAACGTCCGGAAAATCAGCAAGATAAATATCCGCTCCTGACCACCGGGATAACTTTTGCTGATAGCGGACATCTTTATCCGAATAGGCAATATGCAATCTTCCCCGAAGGTATTTATTCCGTCTTACGTTATATTCGTCAGGATTGTTTGCGCTGAGGGTACAAGGGACATGGTTGTCCGGCAAAAGGTTTATCTCTTCCAGGGCCAATAAGTTTTCTCTGATATAAAAGGCTTCTTGGTATCCATGTTTGCGGTAAAAATTAAAAAGACTCTTCCCTTGTGGAACCAGAACGGAGAACGCCTTATTAGCTGAAGATAAATGTTGGTCGCTGAATTCCATGACCCGGGAGGCAAAACCTTGGTTCCAGTAGTTTGGATGTGTGGCCATGGCATAAATCATCACGGAATCAAAACATCCGGAATCGGGAACAATTGTTTTAACCGGCATAAGGGTAAGCATTGCTAAAATATTTCCGTTATATTCCAGCAAAATAGTTTCTTCTTCTTTATATCTGTTGGCATAATAAAAATCAATATACTTATCTTTATCCCCAAAACTGAGCTTCCATATTTCTTTTTGAGAAGCAGTTTCACCTTTTCGTGCAGGTCTTATTTTATTCATGTCTCCTCCGGTTATTCTGCATTCCCGGTATATGTAGCCAGGTATTTTTCTTCCATTTTAACCGGGTGATAAGATAGCTTTGCTTTTCTCAGTCCCTCTAAACCCATATCTTCTTCCCGGTTAATATAAACTATTTCGGGATGTTTTTCCTGAACAAGAGCCGCAAATTGGCGATTAATCATTTGATAAGCACCCTGCATATCGTTAAAGGCTTTTTCGATGTGGGTTACATACGTATTGGAATTGAGTTTTTCCCCCATGGTATAGGCAGCTACCTTGTTGTTAACACGGAGAAGCCCTCCTTCTAACCCGAGCTCGAAATAATGATCAAAACAGCGTTTTACCGCACATTTTTCTTTTTTCAAAAGGTCATCATCATTGCATTTATGAACAATACACCATTCTCTGTTCATTTCCCTGCATTCCTCGATATTTTGTGAGGATATCGGTTCAAACCTCCAATCCGGATAATTCTCCCGAAAACGGTTGATGTGGTTGCGTTTTGCCTGATACTTCCGCCCGGAGAGTTCTGCGAGTTTTTCTAATGAATAGACATAATCAAAACTGTCCCGCATCTCTTCATATCGAAAACAGCCTGGAAACAGGGTATCCATATTATCGATATTTTCATGGGATATGCCGGCTAAAACAAAGTCATGGCCGCAATCAGCCGCATCCTTTTTCAGCAATTGAAAAATCTCTGCAATATCGCCCCATCCGGAGGGATAAAAATAGTACGGACCTAATTCGCTTACACCTTTGACCAAAAGATAATTATTTACTCGGGCTATCCGGTTGTGATAGTTGTCCGCCCAGGCAAAAATATTCGTAAAGTTGTGGTGACAACCACTCATGTCAGAAGCTGCCAAAAAAGGATCCATCCATTTTTTATCAGCAACTTCAACTTCTTTAAATTCAATCATTTCACTCTTCCCCATACCTCGTTACAAAAACACACGAACCTTCGTGTGTCAGGTTATATAGGTTATTATAACTCAGGTTAGAAAAGAACAAAAGAATACGGGAAAAGTTATAAAATTTGTACTAAACGGTTATATTCACGATTTAGTGTAATCTGTATAATCAGGCTTAAACCATGTAACCCCTATACTTTTTTCACGGCTTTTGTCCGCACTGTTTCTTTGGATATCTTCCTGATCAATGAGGTTATCGTTGAGCAGTAAAAAAGCGGATTCAGGATTTTCAACATGAAAAGTAAGCCCCCGGATTTCATCCAAGGATGGAACACTGGCACCCTCTAGGGGATCATTGATAGAAATAATGTCAATGTATGTCTTGCCTTCTATCTCAGCAACCGTATACTTTACATATTTGCTGCTCCTTGCATAATCCAACAAACGAGATGTGCGGGCAACTAAAATCTTGCCTTCATCATCATAAGATTTTAACAACCGGAGTGACTGAATTCCCTCCTGTGTAAAAGGAAATCCGTTGCTTCCCTTACCTAAATGCTGTGTAACAACCGCGTATTTTCTATCTTTCACGAGCTGGTCCAAACGGGGCTTGGTGATCTGTTTGGATAATTCGGATGGCTCCCAGGTCCAAACAATCTTTCCATTGACCAATTCATTTGTGTACCGGTAAAAACCCCAAACTTTTTGGCCATCGCGAAGATTAATGGGATATAGGGGGTTATCTGTACTAAACTGTTCCGAGCCCAAAGAATTCCAGATATAACGGACTCCATAACTCAAGGTTAGATCGGTATGATAATAAGGGGATTTAGGGTCATCCCCCCCTGATATTTGGTAATCCTTTTGGAATTATATCCCCCGAAGTTTTGGACATTGGATTCAGACCCATGATTTATCCACACTTTTGGCTTAAATCCGCTCTCATTCATCGCCTTCCAGGCACTTACGGCCAAATCTCTCCGAAAAAGAACAGTGTGATCATTTCTTGAGAAATCTCCAAAGGTATGCAGTGAGTCAATCCATCCGGCCTTAAAATAATGGACAATCTTATCGGCATCCTTGAGGGTATTGGAATTAACCCCTTGAAAATAGGACATGGAAAAATCGGCCGAATTTCCGTCTTTATCCGCTTTAACACGAGTATCATTAGCGATATACATCCAGGCAGAATCACCGATATCCAATCCCAAACCAATTCCGTTCAAAGTTTTTTCCTTGGTATTTAAGAACCGGTGGTATTCTTCAAACTCTTGTAACGTTGTCATATCCGCGTCTGAACAAATGGCCAGCATTGCATCGTAGGGATAAGGGAATTTACGCAATAAGTCAGCATGTTTTAACGAAGATTCTTGGTGAAGGGCATGTTTTACCTCTTCCGAAATATGATACTGCGAAACCGGAAAAGAGATTGAGCCTTCAGAAACGTGTTTTGAGGGTGAAGCGCCAAGTGATATCAACAATATCATGGCAGACAAAAGCATTGTCAGAATGTATTTTGCCTTCAACCTTTTCTCCATAGAAAGTTCTTTCATAGTTCATTCATACCCTCACCTTTTATTGATACTGTATTTCGGTAAAGAATATTCTACGGATGAGGAAAAATACCTTCGTGGAATCGGTCCTATTCCTATGAATTCCAGTTCAGAGTTTTTCCGTCTAATTAACGTAATCAATACAGTTCTGCCACTTGGAAACTGCCAATTTGGAATGACAATTATTTCATTAATTGCTTTAAAATTCTACTATTATTTATTATTTTTTCCAAAATACTCTAATTCTGCTGCTAGCGGGTATCGCCAGCATCTCCCTGATTGTAGGAGGTATCGGTGTCATGAATGTCATGCTGGTATCGGTTACAGAGCGCACCAAAGAAATCGGTGTGCGGAAATCCCTCGGTGCTAAGCGTACAGATATTCTGGTGCAGTTCTTGATTGAAGCCCTGGTACTCTGTTTATTCGGAGGGACCTTAGGCATCTTGACGGGATTAGGCATCGGCAGCACAGCAAACGTTTTAGGGTACTCGTTCGCTTATTCACTCAATGTAGTTGCCCTCGCTTTTGGATTTGCTGTCCTAGTAGGTCTCGTTTTCGGAATCTTCCCGGCTTACCGGGCTTCCTGCCTGAATCCGATTGAAGCCCTAAGACAAGATTAATTACATGGATAATAATTGCGGGCCCTTGGGGCCCGCATTAGTTATTTCTGGATAAAAAAAGCTGTTGCCTTCAAGCCATTTAGCTGCAACAGCCCCTTCTACTTGCAATATAGGTATTGCCTACAGAATTAGGTATTAGGATGATAACGTTTCCCTGTAAGAGCATTGACACCGGCCAGCAGAACGACTGCACCCAGCAAAGCAACGAGGAAACTCCAGATGTTAAAACCACTGATGCCGGTAGTCCCAAAGATGCTTAAGAGCCATCCTCCTATGAAAGCACCAATGATACCCACCAGGATATTCATACCTACACCCATTCTGGGATCATTCCCGGTTATTTTACTTGCAATCCAACCTGCAATTCCTCCCAGGACAATCCAACCAATAATGCCCATTGCATCCATTATGTTATACCTCCTTTGATCATTAAATTTGGTTTGTTATATAATCTTCCCTAAAATTCAAATATTATTTCAAAGATATAAATCCCTTTTTTGATAAAAAACATATGTTGTCCCTAATAAGAGTACGATGATTCCAAAGGACAAAATTAGAAAAACAGGTTGAAAACCGGGACCATACAGCACGTCCTTGGCCTCAAAATATTTAAATGGGGTAAGGTATTTCAAATTTTCAATCCGGCTGTTCAGATCAATAATAATCGATAAAAAAAATGTCAGCAGCAATATTCCTGTTCCCAAAGAGGACGCCTTTTGGGGGTGTCTGCCCACTGCGGCCATAGCCGAGCCAATTGATAAAAAAATAAGCTGAATAATGAACATTCCGGATATTAACTTAATAATAGGGCTAAATATATCTTCGCCTTTGCTGTAATGCTCTACCATAAGAATAGAGGAAAGAAAAGTTACCAGAGTAAAGATCGCAATATTGACTAAACAAGCCGAAAGTTTGTAAGTTATAACTTGATTTCTGGAAATAGGCTTTAAAAACAAGAACTCTGCCGTTTTATCCTGCTCTTCCTTAGAGATAATATTTGCTCCAAGCATTACTGCATAAATGGCGGCCATTAATACCAAATAAAAGAAAAGCATCCCGTAATAACCGGTGACCATCGTCAAATCAAAAGTTCCTAAGCCCAGAATCGTCTTCAAAACGGTCGGCATTTTTGCTATCATTTCGTTGATGGATTGCGGAGATGCGGTATAACTTTCATATTTTACCATTCCGCTCATCATGAATAGGATAATCCCAACACTCCATATCAATAAACTTTTCCTGCCGGCTTTGATTTCTCTCCAAAAGATGTTCATTTTTTGTCCTCCCTTTGCCCTATCTGTTGGGAAACAGGAAAATTCTTTCATCTAGACCGTATGAATATCCTTGCGGGAATAAATCAGATAACTGGTTACGATAGACAATATAATAAAGCAAACTGCCACTGTTAAAGAAGATGACTCATAACCTGAATGCTGAATAATATAAGAAAAATTAAAATATTTAAATGGGGACAGGTAGCGCAGGAGATCATCTTTAGTGGTTGCGGCCAAAGCTCCGATAAAAAATAGTCCAAATACTGTTCCTAAAGAAATAGACAGTACGGACCGGATCTTAATAATCAGTACTGATAGCAAAATACCCAAAGCTAAAAAAATAAGCTGGATAAAAAATAAACTCAAAGAGAGCAGCAAAAAAACAGTTATACTAAACGGTTTTGTCTCTACGAGCAAAGCCATAGCTGTGGCAGTTCCTAAAAATAATACATTGGTAACGACCAAGGATGTCAAGGCGGCAAGAAGCTTAGAAGTCATAATTTTGCTGCGGGTAACCGGTTTGGTCAGCAGGAAATCAGCTGTTTTTTCCCTTACTTCTTTCGATATGATGGATATCCCTAAATTCATGGCCTGTACTGCCCCAACCACAGAAATATAAATAAATATATAAGAATAGAATCCCAAAATGGAACCAATATTTTCGATGGATAACCCTAGGGCAACCCTAAGCGTTTCCGGATAACTTTCTATGATTTGTTTAAACTCTTCCGCTTGTCTGGAAATAGAAGGAAACATGGCAAAAAAGAGAATTGCTACGGCCATTAGGGAGAGGGTCCACGTCATTGTGAATTTCCGGTAGGCCCTGAGTTCATGAAGAAAGATATTCATTCGTTTAAGCCCCCCTTTCATAATAATGAAGAAAAATTTCTTCCAAATCCGGCTCTTCTATCCAGATATTAACAATTTTGATTTCGGAAATCTTTTTCATTATTGCATTGACATTCCCTTTATACATAAAGCTGATGATGTTTTGTTTCACTTCAACATTACTAACCCCATCTATTTGAAAATAATTTGAATCCAAGTCTTCAGGAACTTGAATTTTAATTTTTTTATAGGCTCTTTCTTGTAATGAACTGATTCTTTGCAGTTCGACAATTTTCCCTTCTTTAATAATGGCTACGCGGTCACAAAGTCTTTGAACCTCACCTAAGATATGGGAGGAAAGCAAAATCGTCGCACCTCTTTTATTCTCTTCTTGTAAAAGTTCAAAGAACTTTTGCTGCATTAAAGGGTCCAATCCGCCGGTGGGTTCATCGAGGATAATCAGCTTAGGTTCGTGAAGGAGCCCCTGGACAATTCCAACTTTCTTCTTATTGCCGAAGGATAAATCATCAATCCTTTTATCAAGGTCCAAATCCATGATTTCAGCCAGCTCTCTAATTCTCTTGCGGCAATCTTTTTGATAAAAGCTTGCCGCATATTTGAGGAGGTCTTTTACCCTCATTTTGTCATAATAGAATACTTCGGACGGCAGATACCCGATCTGTTTTTTTATTTCCGGGCCGTATTGAATACTGTCTTTCCCGAAAATCTTGGCACTTCCGCCCGTTGGGTAAATCAGACCCAGGATAGTCCTGAGCGTTGTGGATTTACCTGCGCCGTTTGGTCCAATAAAACCAAAGATTTCTTTTTCCTCTACATTAAAATTTACATCAATAATCCCGCGCTTTTTGCCGTAATACTTGGTTAAATGATTGATTTCCACAACGTTCATCTTGCCTTCTCCTTTTGATTATTAGTTTGTAGCTTATCCCGCATCGCTTACTTCAAATTGGCTGCGGTAGAGTGAGGCATAAAATCCGTTAGCAGCCAGCAATTCTTCATGTCGGCCTTTTTCTATAATGTCTCCTTCTTTCATGACCAATATCAAATCCGCATCCCGGATGGTCGACAAGCGATGGGCAATAATAAAGCTTGTTCGGCCTTTCATCAAGTTTTCCATGGCTTTTTGAATCAGAACTTCAGTGCGGGTATCAACTGAACTGGTTGCCTCGTCTAAGATAAGTATCTTGGGGTCGGCTAAGATTGCCCTTGCTATAGTCAACAGCTGTTTTTGTCCCTGTGAGATGTTGGTAGCTTCTTCATTTAAAACCATGTCATAGCCATGAGGCAGTGTCTTAATAAACAGATGGGCATAAGCGGATTTAGCTGCTTTTTTATCACGGCATTTAAATTGTTGACAACAATTTTATCCTGACGATAACCGAAATGAACATTTTTGAATAACACTTCCCCAATAATGCCTTGTGGACTTACAGGATTTGCCGTGTCGGAAACTTCTTCGTCTTCTTCCAAAAATTCAAATACTCTTTCTGCAGCCGCTGCGGTGGATTGAATAATATTTGAGATTTGGGCCACTTGGGCGATAGGCTGTGTAAACTGGCGGACATACTGAATAAAGGACAGGATGTCTCCAACTTCTATCGTCTTCTTAATCGCCAGCCAACCGCCGAGGATGCTTACCAAAACAAACCCCAAGTTGCCTATAAAGATCATAATCGGCATCATCATACCGGACAAGAATTGAGATTTCCAGGCAGAGCGATATAATTTATCATTTAACCCGTCAAATGCCTCAACGGCTCTCTTTTCTCCGTTAAAAGCTTTCATGATGAGGTGTCCGCCAAAAATTTCTTCGACATGTCCATTGACTTGCCCCAAAAATGCTTGTTGCTGTTTGAAGTATTTTTGAGAATTTTTGATGACAAATGCAGTTAAGACCATGGATATAGGCAATATAAGTATCGCTGCAACCGTCATTAGCCAGCTGATGGAAAACATCATTACCAGTACGCCAATTATGGTTATGACAGATGTGATGATCTGGGACATGCTCTGGTTTAACGTCTGACTGACCGTATCGATATCATTGGTTACCCTGGAAAGTACCTCTCCATGAGTTTTCGTGTCGA
Organism: Candidatus Dichloromethanomonas elyunquensis; assembly: GCA_001515265.1. Lineage (GTDB taxonomy): Bacteria > Bacillota > Desulfitobacteriia > Desulfitobacteriales > Syntrophobotulaceae > Dichloromethanomonas > Dichloromethanomonas elyunquensis. The sequence continues at coordinate 114,299 of LNDB01000006.1, read as the reverse complement.
AATACTTAAGAGGCAGACGATTGATTTTTTCTGAAATATCCCGTCTTAAATTGAAAGATACCTTTTGAGCCACCCCTGAAATAATATAGCCTTGAGTGAAAGAAAAAAGCGCACTGACAACGTATAGTCCTATTAACAGTAAAATAATATTTTCTATGTAGCTGAAATCAACACCCGCTCCGGGAATTCCGGACACTTTACCGACAAGACCTTCAAAAATTTTCGTTGTGGCTTTACCCAGAATTTTGGGACCGGCAATAGAAAAGACTGAACTGCCGATTGCCAGGGTGATAACGATGAATATCGAAAAGAGAAAAGGTTTCAGGTAGTCAATTAACTTTTTCATAGTGCCTTTGAAATCTTTAGCGTTTTCCCCCATGTGCATTCCGCCCATGGGACCTCCTCCCATGGGCCCCCTGCCCATTGGCCTGCCCTCAGACGGCCGGGCGTTTGATGTCCCACCACTGACCGGATTTTGGTTATGATTTGCATCGCTCATTACGCAAGTTCCTCCCTTGAAAGCTGAGACAAAGCGATCTGCTGATACACTTCACAGTTTTCCATGAGCTCATGATGTTTACCTTTTCCCACGATTTTACCTTCATCGAGTACAATAATTTGATCGGCATTCATGATCGTGCTGATCCTTTGGGCTACAATCAGAACGGTACTGTCAGTCTTTTCCTCTCGAAGCGCTTTACGTAAAGCAGCTTCCGTTTTAAAATCTAAAGCGGAAAAGCTATCGTCAAAAATGTAGATTTCAGGTTTTTTGACGAGAGCTCTGCCGATGGATAGTCTTTGTTTTTGTCCGCCTGAAACGTTAGCACCGCCTTGCGAAATATTGGCTGCAAATCCTTCTTCTTTTGATCTGATAAAATCAATTGCTTGTGCAGTCGCGGCTGCTTTGGTTAATTCCGTTTCCGTGGTGCTCTCAACTCCATATACTAAATTGCTTTCGATGGTGCCGGAAAAAAGAATTGCTTTTTGCGGTACATAGCCAATTTTTTCCCGAAGGTCATGCTGAGATACCTTTTTAATGTCTATACCATTAATGAGGATTTGTCCCCCGGTAATATCATAGAAACGAGGAATCAGGTTAATTAACGTTGTTTTGCCACTTCCCGTACTGCCGATAAAGGCCGTTGTTTGCCCAGGCTGGGCACTGAAGCTGATACCGGAAAGAACATCTTCTTCAGCGCCAGGATACCGGAAGGAAACATCTCTAAACTCTATAAGGCCTTTCTGGGTCGAGAAAAAATGTTGCGGATTAGGAAGGTCTTTGACGGATATTTCCGCGTCTAAGACTTCACCGATACGCTCGGCCGAAACCGTCGCCCTGGGAAGCATGATGGATACCATGGATATCATCAAGAAAGACATAATGATCTGCATAGCATACTGAATAAAGGCCATCATATTGCCAACCTGCATTGCCCCCTGATCAATCTGACGGGCTCCCACCCAAATAATAAGGAGCGTAATTGCATTCATAATCAGCATCATCAAAGGCATCATCAAAGACATCGTCCTTGTTACGAACAGATTTGTTTTTGTTAAGTCCCAGTTGGCTTTTTCAAATTTCTTTTCTTCATGTTTTTGGGTATTAAAGGCACGAATAACCATTATTCCTGATAAGATTTCCCGTGTAACCAGATTCAACTGATCAACAAGCTTTTGGATCATTTTGAATTTTGGAATTGCAACACCGAACAAGACAATGACCAGGATCAAAATTGCTCCGACAGCGATAACAATAATCCATCCCATGGAGTAATCACTATTTAGAACCTTGATAATTCCGCCTACCCCTAAAATAGGGGCGTAGAAAACGATTCTGAGAAGCATGACCATCATCATCTGAATCTGTTGTATATCATTGGTACTTCGGGTAATCAGTGATGCAGTTGAAAACTTTTCAAATTCCGTGCTGGAAAAGCTGACAACTTTTCGAAATACATTTTCTCTTAATTTTTTAGATAGGCCTGCAGCTACCCTGGCCCCTAAAAAACTGACGATTACGGTAGCTGCCATACTCAATAAAGCAATTAAAAGCATCACAAATCCGGAATAGAGGATATAGCCGCTCTGAATTTTATCCGTATTAACTCCCAGAATTCAGTATTCCTGACGGATATAAGATACTGCTGCCTGGGTTATCATCGATTCCGGCATTTGGGCAAACTTATCATCGGCCATCTTTTTGATCGCCTCTATTTGTACAAAAGAAATTTTGGAAAGATCAACATTCCCTATCCCGTTTTTCTCCATCTCAGCAATAATCAAAATTGGTTTTCCCAAGATGGAATTTAATTCTGTCTTTTTCGCTTGATCAATTACATTGAGCTGATAAATTGGCTCTTCCGCGAGCTTGGGATAATCCTTGAATTTCTCGGTATAACTGGCTGCCGACATGGTGTTCTTATCCAGTAAGGTGTAACTATCCAATACTTTGCTTTGACCGGTCGGACTCATAAAAAATTTGATTTTATCCAATTCACTCTTGCGGATGGCTTGCGGAACCGCATTTTCAATTCCCGCCTGCTGGATACCGACATTAACGATATTCGACGTATAGTCCGGAAGGGACAAGTCGCAGACAGCCTGAACAAAAAGAAGTGTCACGATTGCCAGTACTGTTACGGTAAAAGGTTTTAGATATTTGATTAACTTCAGCATGCTACGTCTCCCTCAGCATCTTTTTAGGATTTTTTCAATTGATTCCTTTTAATAAGTCCCAAGTGTTAAGTCCGATGCAATTTTATGTTTCCATAGAATTATTAAACAGTTTTACTACTATTGTCTTCGCTGTTTCAGGTAAGTATACGCCTTAATATTGAAAGCATGAATTTCCAGCATCAATGTCAAAACGAGTTCGATTCTCTATTCTTAATATCGTAACGAAATAAAAAACAATGCAAGATACCTTGCATAATTAAGTACTAATATATATAATAAATTATGATACAACGTATCAAGCATTATAGAACCACAAATGCTGCGGAAACACTTTATCAAGCCTTCTGCAAGATACGGACCAAGGAAAGAAGTGATAAACTGGTGGAAATAGAACGGGAAATGCTTAAAGGCTATATTGACATCATTATTCTTGCTCTTCTCTATCATCAGGATTTATACGGGTATGAGCTTGGCAAACGGGTCAAAAATCAAACCCAGAACAATTTTGAAATAAAAGAAGGTACTCTTTACCTCGCTTTCAAAAGGCTGGAGCAGAGCGGTTTCATTTTATCCTACTGGGGTGAAGAAAGTATTGGCGGGCGGCGAAAATATTATAAACTTTTGCCGGACGGCAAAAAACACTTGGCCGCTAAGAAAAAAGAATGGGAACATCTGAAAGACATTATTGATTTATTTTTGAAAGGTGTGATTATCAATGAATAATTTAAGCTCAGAGACACTAGCCAAAATCGATACAATGGTTGAACGTGTTGCCAGGAAGGCGGGCTACACTGGGCGCGAAAATATGACCTATATGGAACTTCTCCAGACTAAATATGAGCAGCAGCGCAAAAAAATATCGCACAAAATAAGAAATCAACGCGGGAAAATTGAACAAGGGATTAACAAGTACCGCCATAAATTCAGTATGAAACCAGGAAACCCCGATTTCGCCGAGGAAATCAAAACGTATCTGAAAGATGGACTTCTTGATCTGATGAATGAAGGTTATACCGAGGCAGAAGCTATAAAAATCACAATGGATAAATTCGATGAGGCAGAACTGAATGAAACTTTTGATGAATTCGTCAATGCTTTTGACGGATTCGGAATGGAGGAGTATATGGCACACTGGTATCAAAACAATGGGGAAGCAATTGGTTTGTTTTACGCAGCCTTTACCTTATTGGGAATGACCCTGGGGGCATTTCTCGGCTATCTCCTCGGCCACACCTTGCTTAATACGCTAATCGGCTTTGGGGTCGGTTTATTTGCAGGAGCCAGTCTGGGCCTTCTCAGCAATGCCATCATTGCCCTAAGCAGAAAACACTAGGGAACATTATTTAAGTCTATTTTCCAACTCTATCCGCAGTGCGGTAGTAAAATTCAATTGATGAAAGTTAGGCTCTTTGGACGATACTGTAAATTAAGTTGACAATCAGTAATCCTAAAGCAATCAGAAAAACCGGTTTGATAACCCGGCTGCCATTTTTTAAAGCCAGTCCCGAACCAATATAATTCCCGGCAATTCCAAAAAAAGCAGCCGGTACTGCCAAAACGAAATAAACTTGGCCATGGATTAAAAACATAATCAAAGCGCCAATATTCGAAGATAAATTCACTAGTTTGGCATTCCCGGAAGCCGTAACCAAATCAAAATGCAGCAAAAGGGCATAACAAAAAATAAGAAATGTTCCGGTTCCCGGGCCAAGAAAACCGTCATAAAAACCAATCCCTAAACCGATTAAGGCTGAAAGGATCATGACCTTACGTTTATTCAGCTTGTCGACTTCATTCTGAATACCGAAATCTTTTTTTAGTGTCACGAATATCCCGACAATAGGTATAGTACTAATAAGAATAATCCTGAACAGGTAATCATCTACTAATAATACAGTCCCTGCTCCGGCCGCAGAACCGGCTAAGGCACAGATGACGGACACTACTACCGTCCTGATATGTACTTTCTTATTTTTCCAAAACCGTAATGAGGAGACAGTACTCCCACAGGCCGAAGAAAACTTATTGCATCCTAATGCGACATGAACCGGAATACCCGAAGCGATATATGCAGGTAAGGATATAAGCCCTCCTCCTCCGGCGATTGAATCAATAAGTCCGGCCAAGAAAACGAAACAGCAAACGAATAATATTACTTTCAAATCCATTCTTAGACTAATCTCTTTTCTTAAGCACTGCGCAAGTCCATTTTCGATGAATGAAACGCTTTCAGGCCTTTTTACTCTGTTTCCCATAGACAAAATATCCAAAAATCAAGGCTATTAAGATTAAGATTCCAGGGTGAAGATTTAGAAGATATAAGGTTGCAAGAGCAATTACACCAATTACCCACGTACTTTTTGAGGGGAAAGCCTTTTTCCCCAAATCATAGGCAGATTGGGCTATGAGTACAACGACCACAGGGCGAACAGCCTGCAGCATGGCCGACACTGTAGGTGTATTGGCGTATCTGGTGATAATATCCCCTAAGAATACCGTAATCAAAAGCGTCGGCAGAATTGTCCCGATCAGCGCCAGAAGAGCACCTGTCCAACCCGCTACTTTATAACCAATATAACTTGCCAGTTTGGTGGCAATCGGACCGGGAAGGGTATTCCCCACGGCTAAGGCATCGGCAAATTCTTCGAAGGTCATCCAATGGTACCTGTCTACGGCTTCCTTTTGAATAAGGGGCACGACTGCCGGACCTCCCCCGAAACCAAGGTTGGAAGCCCTTGTAAATGCCAGCAATACATTAATATATTTCTTCCACATTGTCTTTCCCCCTATCTAAAAACCACCAGTCCAAATACCATAGAAAACATAATCAAAAAAGCCGGGTGAATTTTATATTTGATCACAGCAATAGCCGTAATGACGGCGATGGTCCACGTATAAATATTCAGAAAGGAATTTATCCCCATATCTAAAGAGGCTTTGGCAATCAGGACTACGACCACGGGTCTGACTGCTTTGAGCATCCCTTTCAGAGAAGGAGAATTAATATGTTTCATAAGTATATTCGACAATAAAATAACGATCAATGTTGTCGGGACAACAGTCCCTAACAAAGCAACCAGTACCCCGAACCACCCGGATACATGATACCCCACAAACCCTGCCAGTAAAGTGGCAATAGGCCCGGGAAGGGCAGAGGAAATCGCAATTCCATCAGCCATTTGAGAAATGGAAAGCCAATGATAATGATTGACGACTTCATTTTGGACCAGTGGAATAATTGCCGGTCCACCCCCAAAAGCCAAATTGGCAGCTCTGAAAAAAGCAACGAATAAATCCCATAGACTCTGCATCTTGTAAGCCTCCAACACAATTGTCGATCGATACCATTATAACAAATTATTTCCAGAAGCGAAATTACTTTTTTATTCCTGGATTACAGCGGATACGATGGCATTGGTAACGGTCAAATAGGAAAGTAAACGGCCTTTTTCATCATACATTTCGATACCCCAAACATGGGATGTTTTTCCCTGATGCATCAGCTTCCCCATGGCCAGAATATAACCTTCTGTCTTTTTGGGTTTCATATGATTGGCAACAATGGTCTGCCCCATAGCAACCCGATTGCTGCTCACTTTTTGGTTGGATGCATAGCCCGAGACCGTCTCGCCAAAGGCAATCATGGCCCCTCCGTGCAAAAAACCTAAGTTCTGGCTATGAAACTGGGTTAAATTCATTTTAGCCTCAAATGTATCTTCTTGCACATTGATATATTCAATATTCAAACCCTCAATCAAGTTCATCTTTTTCACCTATTCTTTCATGGTCAATGGTATACGCCTGTAAAGCACTTTCATTAATCTTGACTCCTAGCCCCCAGCCTTTAGGTACTTGTATCATGCCATTTTCGACTATGATTTCGGGATCAATGATATCTTTTGGGAAATAACGCCCGGAGGATGATAAATCTCCTGGGATATAAGTGTCCTGCAGGCTTGCTAAATGAACATGCAATATCTTGGAAATACCGCTTTCCACCATACTCCCGATCCAGTAGCGAATACGGTTTTTTCTGCATAATTCAATCATTTGCTTGGCATAATACATTCCCCCTATTCGCCCGACTTTTATATTCAAAACCTTACACGCCTTATACTGAACGGCTCGCTCTAAATCAGTGATAGTTTGAATACTTTCATCCAGGCAGATCGGAATATTGATCTCTTCCTGAAGTTTTTGATAAACTGTAAAGTCAAATCGGGCGAGAGGTTCTTCTATACATAGTAATTGCAGTCCGTCTAATTTTTTTAGTTCGTCAACCTGATGGTATTCGTAACTTTTGTTGGCATCTGCCAGCAGTTTAAGATCAGGGTATTTTTCCCGGATGAATTTTAGTTTTGAAAATCCGTCTTCCGGTTTAATTTTAATTTTAAATCGGGTATACCCTTCTCCTCGATATAAATCTATTTGCCGGACAAGGGTTGAAATATCTAAATCTCCCAGGACCATACCGGCTTCAATTCTGTCCCTCGTTGCCTCAGAAAACACAAGTTCCATAATAGACTTCCCATTGCGCTTGGCATACAGATCTAATAGCGCATTTTCCAGACCGGCAATCGCCATAGGATAGCGTAAATCCATCCTCTCATGAAGCAGAAACGGATGGTTGATTTCAACAGGCAATAATTGGGGGATATATCGATTGCGTAATACCCATTTAGAATCCGTGATCGTTTCTGTGGTATAAAACGGTTCGCGAAAAGCGACAACTTCTCCATATCCCGTATTCCCCAACTCATCCACCGCCCGGATGACCATGGTCTCGCGGTGCTTCAGACTGGTTTGGGATGTTTTAAAGGTAAAATTCAAGGGCATTTGTAAGTGAAAGAGTTCTATCCTTTTAATTCGCATCCTTTTCTGCACCCGCCCCGTTTCCTAGTACTAATTTCTGCTTGACAATTTTTCCTGATGCGTTTTTGGGAAGTGCATCCATATAAATAATTTCCCAAGGAAGTTTATACCTGGCTATTTTGTTAGACAAATACTGTAAGATTGTATCTTTATCTAATGAAGATACAACAAATAAAACGGGTACTTCCCCCCATTGGGTATTTTTCTTCCCGACTACGGCACATTCCCTTATCTGGGGATGCGTATAAAGAACATTTTCGATTTCCAGGGGATAAATATTTTCTCCCCCGGAAATGATCACGTTTTTGCGGCGGTCAAGGATGTAGAGAAAACCATCTTGGTCGAAATATCCGATGTCATCGGTATGAAAAAAACCGGAAAGAGGTTCTTGTCCGAGATACCCATCCATTAACATCGGACTTTGAATTACAATCTCTCCGATTCCCTGGTCATCAGGGTCATAAATCCGGATTGTAACCCCTTCGAGAGGCAGACCAACCGAATCCTTCTTGTCAGGATACCGCAATACCGAGAAAGTAGCCGACTGGCTTGTTGTTTCTGTCATCCCATAGGTTTTGTGGAAGGGTATCTTTTTCAATAAACTCTTCTCCACCAGCGCTTGAGGAATAAACTCACCGCCTACAAGGACTACCCGCAACTGATGTTTCTCGATCCGGTCAATAATCCGATTCAACATAGTGGGTACGATGGATAGCATATTCACGGCCGCCTCTTGAATGAAGTTCACGACTTGGTCTTCATCAAATCTTTCCATGATTGTTATCCCAGTCCCGTTATACAAACTTCGAACCAGAATTGTTAATCCGCTAATATGATACATGGGTAAAATGACAAGCCAATTATCGTTTTCAGTGCTGCCCAGACTTTTCTGCGAGGCTTTGACATGTGCCTCGAATTGCCTCCAGCGTAAAGGCACCGATTTAAAATGACCGGTGGTTGCGCTGGTATTCATGATAACAGCGATTTGTTCCGGTGAAAAATTCCGCTCTATTTGTACCACTTTGTGCAGATCATTTTGATTGACTTCCTGAATTTCGCTTTCATATACTTCCTGAAAGGGAATAAAACTAGGATGTAAAATTTGATTGTCTCGGGAAAAAACAATCTGAATCTGAAGTTCGCTTAATTGCTTGGTGATCTCCTCCTTAGTCAAACGGGTATTGAGCATCAGCACTTCCCTGCGTAATACTTGCAAAGCCAGAAAAAACAAAGCCATATCCACAGAATTACTGGAGAAAAGAGCTGCTCTTTTTTGATTTTTAACAAAAGGATATAACCTAAGGGCAAGATCTGAAACACGAAGATATACTTCGCCGAAAGTCAGGTCATTGATAAATTTTTTGTTTGGATTTTCGATAGACTGCTTTTTTAGCCAGTTCATTTCTTTTAACCCTTTACATCAAATCACGGAAATTGAGGAAACCTTTGAAAATCGGGTTTGCGTTTTTCTTGAAAAGCATCCCGTCCCTCTTTAGCTTCATCGGTTGTATAAAATAACAGGGTTGCATCTCCTGCCAATTGCTGCAACCCGGCCAAACCGTCGGTATCGGCGTTCATAGCTGCTTTGAGGAACCTCAGCGCCGTAGGTGAATGCTGTAAAATTTCCTTGGCCCATTTTACCGTCTCTTCTTCCAATTGATCGAAGGGGACAACCGTGTTAACCAGTCCCATCTCCAAAGCTTCCTTAGCCGTATACTGCCTGCAGAGATACCAGATTTCCCGCGCTTTTTTATGCCCAATGATCCGCGCCAAATATCCGGAACCGTAGCCGGCATCAAAAGATCCTACCTTAGGTCCTGTCTGGCCGAATCTCGCATTTTCAGAGGCGATGGTCAAATCGCACACCACATGCAGCACATGTCCCCCCCCGATCGCAAATCCGTTGACCATAGCGATAACCGGTTTGGGAATGATGCGGATTAGGTGCTGTAAATCCAAAACATTGAGCCGGGGAATCCGGTCATCACCGATGTAACCCCCGTGTCCGCGTACCTTTTGGTCCCCACCTGAACAAAATGCTTCTTGATCCTGACCCTGCCCATGATTGGCACCTGTCAATATGATGACACCGATTTTCGCATCTTCCCGCGCTACTGTAAAAGCATCAATGAGTTCCATAATCGTTTTCGGACGGAAAGCATTGCGGACTTCAGGACGGTTTATCGTAATTTTAGCAATTCCTCCGTAGGTTTCATAAATAGTATCCTCATACGGACGGTTTAATTTTTCCCAAGGCAACTTCGTCATTTTATTAACTCCTTTCCAAATCCGGCTCTCATCAAGTTTAACAGCAGGCTTAATTATTAAGTTCTTTCCTTATCTAAAAATTTTTTTATAATTTTTTTAAAAGCCTGGGGATCTTCAATATGCGTATTGTGCCCTACCCCTTTAATGATTTCATGCTTTATCTTTGGGTTTAATTTTCTGAATTCCAGACCTGCTTGACCGTATTTCATGTCATATTCCCCGCTGATATACAATACGGGCATGGAAAGTCCGGAGATTTGATGCTTCAAACATGGGAAAGTTCCTTGTCCGCTGCCATGCAGCGTATTGGCCAAAGCATGAGTCCTGTTCATTAAACGCCTTGCGCTGATTTGCTCAATCACATCTTGAGACAATTGCGCTTGCGTCGCAAAAAGACCTAATCCCGACCAATAGCGGTTAAACCATTCCACTCCGTTTCGCCGGATACTTTTCGCCAGTTTGGCATCCTTTCTGCGCCGTTGAAACCGGTTGATCCACCCGCATTCTCCATAAGAGGTGCTTTCCAGGATCAGCTTGTCTATTTCTCCGGAATAAGCCAGGGCATAAGCTAAGGCAATCCGTCCTCCCATGGAATAACCTAACAGTGAGTATTTCTTTAGATCTAATTGCTGAATGAGCCGGTGCAAATGCTTGACAATGTTTTTCCAGTAATAAGCTTTCCCGGGGAAAGGTTTATCACTTTCCCCATGGCCTACCAAATCGAACAGGATCATTTGATAGCCCTCTATCCGGATGAAATCCCAGGTACACCAATTTTCCGAAAAGCCGTGTAAACAGACCGCCGGCTTCCCTTCACCTATTATTTTCAGGTGGTATTTTATATTTTCAACGGTCATCCACACGGTTCAAAACCCCCGAATTTTTTCCCCTCTTGGATTTCTGTTTCTTCCGGAAGCGAGGTGTAATGATCATGTAACGCTTTGCTTACCTCCAGGTCGATTTTGACCTCTATTATCTTGATGCCATCCATTGTGAGTGCTTGATTAAAATACCGGATAAAATCCTCTTCATTCTGCGGGTTGAAATAGGTTACCCCAAAAAGTGCAGTTAACCCGGAAAAATTAATCCCATGAGGCGTGAGGAACAAATAATCAAAGTACTTTTCCCCGCTCTGTGGCAAATACCGAAATATCCCTCCCCCCCCGTTATTGAATAAAACGATTACCATATTCAAATGATGTGTATTACCAATGAGCAACCCGTTGAAATCATGGAAAAAGGACAGGTCTCCCGTTAACAAAACCGTTGGTTCGCTGCAAGTGGATATCCCCAGAGCTGTGGAGACGATTCCGTCGATGCCGTTTGCTCCGCGGTTAGCAAAAACTTTAATATTTTGATCGCGGGCTTCGAAAAAATAATCTACGTCCCGAATGGCCATGCTGTTGCCTGCGACCAAACGGCTGGCCTTAGGCAGCATCTCCTGGATAATTTGAATTAATTTGCCTTCAAACCACCCTAATTCTTCTCTTGCCATCTTGAGATAGGTGCGCATTCGTCTCTGATAGAGTTGCCATTTTCTTAGATATCCGGTATGGCTGTTTCGGGTTTGGATAGAATCGGCAAACCGTTTTGGCAGGGCGGCAACGAATTGATCTGTAGAAAGCGCGGGATTGCGGTACTCAAAAGTTTGACCGACTTGAATCGTGAGAACTTCCCTGTTCATGGATATAAATTGCTGCAGCCGCTTGGATACCGGGACCTGACCAAAATGAAGGATAAATTCCGGTGCAAGTTCTTTTTTTATGGAATCACTTTTGAGAAACGCATCGTAAGAGTCGATGATGATCTCATTGGAATAATTCCGGAAATTGGAGATCGGGTCGGCCAACACCGGTGACTGAAGCCTTTCGGCAAGTTCCAGTACTTCCCTGTGGTAATCGGCATAAGCATCTCCCCCGCAAATGATAATCCCTTTCTTATTTTGGAATAGCTTATCCCGGAAAGAGATCTGCCCTTCCTCTTTATTATATTGAAAAAGTTCTTTGGAACGTCCTTTTGTATAATCCAAGTTTTTCAGATCGGGAATTAAAGGTTCGCGCAGCGGAACATTAATATGCGACACACCGTATCCCACCGACATCGCATTGGCATAGGCTTTTTGCATAACTACCCGGACATATCGGTACATGCTTTCTTTTTCTTCAGGCAAAGCCAATTCTTCGTAAAAATTGGCATAATGGCCATAGATTCGGTTTTGGTCGATGGCCTGCGGCGCCCCGACATGCCGCAGTTCATGGGGACGGTCGGCTGTTAGTACAATTAATGGGACTCTTGAATACCTGGCTTCAATGACGGCCGGAAAGTAATGGGCAACAGCAGAACCTGAAGTGCAAACCAATACAACGGGCCTTTGATGTTCCTTAGCAATACCCAGGGCAAAGAAACCTGCCGAACGTTCATCTATATTGAGGAAGATTTTAAACTGATGTTCACAGAATAAAACCGATAAAGGAGTTGAACGTGAACCCGGGCTTATGACAACTTCACGCACACCCAATTGATATAATTCATCGACTAAGGCCGCAATATAGTTGGTCAAATGATCACCCCTTTATCTGTAATAATTTGTATTTATTTATAAACTTTCAATGATCGTTCTTAATTTATTATCGGTCTCCAGGTATTCATCCTCACACTCCGATTTATCGACGATACCGCTTCCTGTATAGGCAAATACGGTATTTCCTTCAACAAGCGCCGACCGAATTCCGGCAACAAAAATACCCTCTCCATTTTCATCCATGATACCAAGCGGAGCGGCATACAATCCCCTTTCATGCTTTTCGAGCCCGGCAAGTATCTCTAAAGCTTTATGTACTGGGTTTCCGCCTAAAGCCGGAGTAGGGTGCAGCCGTGTCACCCACTCCTGTAACGTTGCGTTATCCTTGCACTCAACCTTTGTTTGCAAGTGGTGCAGATTTTTAAGAGTCAGAATTTTGGTTTCCCCCACGGTGACTTCGCTGCTAAACTTTTTCATGGCACTTACTATGAAATCCACTACAATCTGATGTTCATAACAGTTTTTACGGTCATTGGGAAACTTTGATTTTTGGGCTTCATCATTTTGATGGTTTCGGGATATTGTTCCAGCTAAAGCATAACTAATGATCTTATCTTTTTCTTTTTGAACTAATATCTCCGGCGTTGCACCTAAAAAAGTCTTTCCTTTCTTATAGTAGGCAAAAACAAAACTACTTGGATTTTTCTCCAACAGATTATTTAATATACTTTCTGCGTTTACCAAAGTGTCACATTCAATTTTTACTTCCCTGGAAATAACCGCTTTATTTATGTTCCCTGCTGAAATTTCTTCAGATACCTTCGTAAATAATGTTTTCCATTCTTCATAATCATCAGTAGAAATTTCATAAGAATGATGGTAATCTTTTAATTCCATGTTTTCTATCTCTATAGGATCATGAAAATAAAAAAGCGTCTGCTTGCCATTTCTTTCAAAAAAATAATATTCAAAAGCGATCGTTTCATTACCAAACTCTGCCCATTTTTGATCTTTAATGGATTGAAAAAAAGTCCTTGATGAAAATACGAATAAAAAATTTCTAAGGCTTTCTCCTTCTGCAAATGTTTTTAAACGTTTCGCTCCGATGATAAGTTCTTTATTCAAAGGATTGAAAAATAAAACACGCTCTTCTTTATCAAAATGCTTCCAGAAAAAAAGAGGGTTTCCTAACCGGATTTCCTTTTCTTGATACTGCAAATTATACCTCTCCAAATTGTGAAATAATGAATCAAAATTCATTCCTTCAATTATAATCTGTCAATATTAATTCTTCAATATACTACTACTAATAAGACTGATCTCCGAATTATCATTGCTGCTCCCCACATAAGGGCGGTGAGCTATCTTTTCCTTTATTTTTTTCATTTCAGGCATCACTCCTCTAATCTGTAAAAGTCTTTGTAAAAGATTTACATTTTATGTCAAGCTTTTACAAAGGGGGTTATATTTAAAATACCCTCCGATGACCGTGCTTGTTCTCCATAGACAATTCGGACGGGAAAAACCGCTCACCGGTAGCAGTATTTAATTTTAGATTTGCAACCTGAAGCGCTACTGCGGAAGGAACACCGGCATTCATAAGCCCTTGATACATTGCTGCGGGCAAATGCTGGGTTAACCCGAAAATCAAAATGCTGAAATACAACGTCATACTTAAGGCCGTTCCGGTATTTTGCAAGGTCACCCTCATTCCCGATGACGCTCCTCTATGCTCAGCAGGAACAGCATTCATGATTGCTGTAGTATTGGGGGCCGCAAACATCCCCATCCCTGCTCCTGCGATCAGCAAAATAATAACAAACGGAAGATAACTAAAATTAGCAGGCAAGAGGGTAATCAGGATTAAACGCTTCTCTTTTCTTTTTGGGGATATGGCAGCGGATAGGTTCAACTTGTAAATTCATTCAAGTTGCCATAAAATATAAATCATCTTTTATTGCAATTTTACAATAACATCAGGAAGGAAATATCATGTTTCCCAGAGATTTAACTTATAAAATGCCCCCTGAATGGGGGCAGCATACACGCACTTTCATTTCCTGGCCGGTTCAGGCTTCCATGTGTTATCCCGAAGACTATGATAAGGTTTGCGATGGATATGCCGAAATTATTCAGGCAATTGGAGAATTTGAACCGGTTACAGTCATCGTAAATCCTTCGGACCTGCCTAGGCTGTCCGCCTTGTTCCAAAATCGTCCTGTTGAATTTCTTGCAGCAGAGCATGACGACGCCTGGCTCAGGGATAACGGTCCTACCTTTGTTGTTAACGATCAGGGGGGCGTTGCGGGGGTTAATTGGCGTTTTAACGCCTGGGGCGGAAAATATGCGCCCTGGGATTTGGATGATCTGGTTGCTCCCAAAATCCTGAAGCATTTGGGGTTAAAACAGTTAGATGCCTCACTTGTCATGGAAGGCGGTTCTATCCATGTAGACGGGGAAGGCACAATGATTACGACCGAAGAGTGCCTGCTGAATCCGAACAGGAACCCGAAACTCACAAGAGAACAAATCGAAAAAGAATTAGAAAAGTTCCTTCATATCCAAAAAATTATTTGGCTTAAGAACGGTTTATACGGTGATGAAACAGATGGACATGTAGACAATATCGCTTGTTTTGCGGCCCCTGGCAAAATCCTGCTGCAAGTTTGCGATGATCCCGATGATGAAAATTATCATGTTACCCAGAAAAACATAGAGATTTTACACTGCCATAGGGATGCTCTCGGCAGAAAATTTGAAATCATTCCCATAAAGCAGCCCCCAAGGTCATATTACCGGGGCAGGCGTTTAACTTTAAGCTATCTTAACTTTTATTTTGTAAACGGCGGTATCATTTTGCCGGTTTTCTGTGCAGAGACAGATGATTCGGCTCTACAGGTCTTACAAAAGACCTTCCCCGGCAGGCGTATCCGTACTGTCAATGGTATGGCCATCATCCGGGAAGGCGGTAACGTGCACTGCACTACCCAGCAGATGCCCGCCGCAAAGCAATTCAAAACCTATGGAGGTAAATAATGAGAAATGTTACAGTAGCGGCAACCCAAATGAGTTGTTCCGCCATTATAGAAGAGAATATTGCCAAAGCCGATACCTTAGTGAGACAAGCCGCAGCCAAGGGGGCCCAAATTATTCTTTTGCAGGAACTGTTTGAAACTCCATACTTCTGTCAAAAGGAAAAATGCAATTTTTATGCCTATGCTGCAGAACTGGAGCAAAATAGAGCTGTTAAACACTTTAAAGAGGTAGCGAAGGAACTTCAGGTTGTTCTCCCTATCAGTTTCTATGAAAAAAAAAATAACGCCCGATATAATTCTGTCGCCGTAATTGACGCTACCGGAGAAGTCTTGGGGAAATACCGGAAAAGTCATATCCCGGACGGCCCCGGCTATGAAGAAAAATTTTACTTTAATCCTGGGGATACGGGTTTTCGTGTTTGGAATACCCGCTATGCCAAAATCGGTATCGGCGTATGTTGGGACCAATGGTATCCTGAAGCCGCAAGATGCATGGCTTTGCTGGGGGCTGAAATTCTTTTTTACCCCACGGCCATTGGTTCTGAACCATGTGATACCTCGCTCGATTCCAAGGACCACTGGCAAACCTGCATGCTGGGGCATGCCGCTGCCAACCTGATTCCAGTGGTTGCTTCCAACCGTATAGGCGTTGAGGAAGACGAAGGCTCCAAAATTACTTTTTACGGTTCTTCCTTCATTTCCGGTCCGTTTGGGAATAAAGTCGCTGAAGCAAACCGAACAGAAGAAACTGTTCTTATCACCGAATTTAATTTAGACCAACTGGAAACTCAGAGGATTGGATGGGGAATTTTCCGGGACCGGCGGCCTGACTTATATCAAATGATTTTGACTTACGACGGGGAGAATTCAATATCAAAATACTAAACGCTTTAAAAGATTTTATGCCAATTCTAACAGGACATTTCCAGGTTCTGTCGAATATGATAGTTAGATACCAATATCACAGCTGAATCTAGGTTTACTAGAGCGGGGGACTCTTTTATATGGGGTGAATCGCGGTTTCCGCGTAGGGCTTAACCTTTTTGCCCGAATCCGTCAACTAACCTCGCAAGCTTAGGAAAGGTGAAAAGAAGATGAATCTTCCTCGTTTCAATTGGCCCCAAATGTCACAATCTATCCAGGGGTTCCTAAAAAGAATGCCTTGGAAGTCACCGCCGGTTCTCGGTGGTTTACTGTTTTTTATCATCCTGATTGGCGCAATAGCTATTAATCTGCGTCCCGGACCTGTTCCCAATGGCAATACGGTAAATCATCCGGAAAACACTTTTCTAAAAGAGGCTTATCAGTTGGAAATTAATGGTTCTGCTGTTGCCTTTTTGCCTTCGAAAGAGGATGTTGATAAGACTCTTGAAGACTATCGGAATTATTACGTGAAACCCAGTGCTCAAAACAAAATTGATTCGGTAAGTTTCGCCGAAAAAGTCACCAGCGAAGGAACTAAAGTACCTGCGTCCCAAATTCAAACACCTGATCAAGTCTTACAATTGCTGATTGCCGGAAACGCAGCTTCCAAAGATTATACCGTCCAAGCCAATGACTCTTGGTGGCTGATTGCCCGTAAAAACGACATGATGATTCTAGAAGTTCTAGCAGGCAACCCAGGGGCAACTGAAGATACAAAACTTATTCCGGGACAAGTGATTAAATTAGTGAGCGTCACCCCTTATTTGAACGTTATCAGTTCAGGGACTGTTACCGAAACAGAATCTATACCGTATGATACGGTAATCAAAACGGATAATAGCTTGGAGAATGAAAACACAAAGGTTGTAACTGAAGGAAGCAACGGCTCGAAGTTAGTGACGTACTCCTATGAGCAGAAAAATGGCACAGATCTCAAAAGACAGGTGTTAAATGAACAAATTACTGTTGCAGCAATTACGAAAGTCGTTGCCAAAGGACCTTCCCGGGCTATGCAAGTGGCTTCAAGAGGATCTGAAGAAAATTCCCGCGGAAGTGCCGATTCTTCCGGCTTGGTAGATTTCGCTGAAAGCTTGGTAGGAACTCCGTATGTATTTGGGGGAACAACCACTGCAGGATTTGATTGTTCCGGATTCACCAAGTATGTGTTTGGTCATTATGGAATCTCCCTTCCAAGAACCTCCTTTGCCCAATTCGCATCAGGCTCAGCCATAAGCAGAAATGAACTGCAACCCGGAGATTTGGTATTCTTCACAACGTATTCCAAAGGTGCATCCCATGTAGGTATTTATATCGGCGGCGGACGTTTTGTCCATGCTGATAACCCCCGGGTCGATGTTACCATAACCAGCTTGAATGACGGGTATTACTCCTCCCGTTATCTCGGGGCGCGCCGGTATTAGCAGATTCGCTGCACAACTTAAAAGTCTATTCGTTTAATAAAAGATTCCTTCTATTCTGTAAGGAGTCTTTTTTGTAATCATTAAATTATCCCAATTTTTTGCTATGGACTGGTTCTTTAACTCTTTTATATAATAAATTATTCAAAGTTTAGTCAATTATTTTTTTCAGGGAGGAGAGTTTTTTGAGCAAAAAAATAGCTATCCTGTTGGTTCTTTCAGCTTTATTTGTTTTTGGAATAGCTCAGACGGCCCAAGCCGCTTTAGGGGATACCCTGCTCAAGGCAGGTTCAACAGGTCCGGATGTTGTCCAACTGCAGACGGAGTTGAATGATCTCGGTTATAATATCGGTACGGCAGACGGTATCTTTGGACCTAAAACAAAAGCGGGGGTAATCCGTTTTCAGACAGCGAATTCCTTGTCAGCGGATGGTATTGTCGGTCCTATCACTGCCCGCGCTTTAGCCAGTGCTTATACAGATAAACTCCATACCGATAAAGCCAACACCATTATTGCCGCGGCTGAAAAGTATATTGGCGTTCCTTATCAATGGGGCGGAAATTCCCCTGCTGGATTTGACTGTTCCGGATTCGTCCAATATGTTTTTGCCCAAAACGGTATTACACTTCCCAGGATTTCACGGGATCAGTATACCGTGGGAACACCCGTCTATTTTCCTGATTTAAAACCTGGAGACATCATCTTTTTTTCCACCGCCAATAACGGAATAGTAGACCACGATGGTATTTACATCGGTAATAATCAGTTTATCAATGCCTCCAGTTCTAAGGGCGTTATAATTTATGCAATGGGCCCATACTGGAAATCCGCTTTTTTAGGTGCACGAAGGGTATTCTAGAAAACTCTATAAGCCTGAACAAATTCAATGGGTTTTGCACAAGCCATTGCCTCACTCATCACGCAGAATCCCTTTGCACCCGCTTCTGTTACACCTTGAACACGGTCTTTGGTAATCCCCCCGATGGCAAAGACAGGTACCGAAACAGAATCACAAATATCTTTTAAAAAGGAGAGCCCTCTCGGCGGGACTCCTTTTTTACAATCTGTTGGGAAAATATGTCCGGCTATTACATAGGAAGCCCCTAGTTCCTGAGCTTCTCTGGCCTCATGAACAGAATGAACCGAAGTACCGATTTCTGAAAATAATTTGATGTCGCTTTTATACTTTCTCAAATCCGGCATGGATAAATGAATGAAAGATAGTTCCAGTTTTGCAGCAGTCTCAATATTTTGGTGAATAATCAGCGGCACCTGATTTTCAAGACAGATATTATTAATTTCCTTCGCAAGGTTTTCATATTCCGAAATAGTTAAATCTTTTTCCCTTAAGATGATCGCATATGGTTTTCCTTTGGCAATCTGATCTATCCGTTGAGTAAAATTATCTCGGCAAATTTTTCGATTGGTTACACAGATCAGCATAAAGAACTCCTAAACCCAGATATAATCTGTATAAACAGGCTGCAAGCCCCTGCTTAAAATCATATGATGCACTTCGGCAACACTTCGGGAATCAGATATTTCAAATTGTTCATCCCCCTTTTCCTCTTCCTTATGTCCGCCGACCCCAACCCGAACGCCCGCCGAAATCTTAGTCGCAGCCATTCCAATTACATGATCACGGAAACCGGCCCTTTCTCTTGTTGATATCGTAATTCCCGCATAGGGCATAAACAAACGATAAGCGAGAATGACCTGCAGCAGTTGTTTTTCGTGAACATCAGTCGGATTGTTCTCCGCGTTATGGATGTAAGGCCTTAAGCGGGGTGTAGAAAAAGAAATTTCGGCACGAGGGTATTTTTGTTGGATGAAAAAGGCGTGAAGCCCTGCGGCAAATGCGTCTTTCCTGAAATCATCCAGCCCCAGCAGAGCGCCGAAAGCAACCCCGCGCATTCCCCCCAGTAAAGCCCGCTCTTGGGCATTAAACCTATAGGGATAAATTCTCTTCGGGCCTCTTACATGGACCTGTCCGTACTTAGCAATGTTATAAGTTTCCTGGTAGACTGAAACAAAATCTGCACCGCATTGATGTAAATAGGCATATTCGTCTGAATTGAGGGGATAGATTTCAATCCCAATCGCAGAAAAATATTTTGCAGCTAATTTCACCGCTTCACCGATATACTCTACCCCGGATTTTTTACGGGATTCACCCGTAAGAAGCAAAATCTCTTTCAGCCCCGTAGCTGCAATAGCTTGGAGCTCTTCTTCCACTTCTTGAACAGAAAGCTTTCCCCGGCGAATTTTATTGGTACAATTAAACCCGCAATAGATACATTGATTTTCACAGTAGTTAGCGATATATAAAGGGGTAAACAAACATACCGAGTTTCCGAAATGCTTTCTCGTCTCACCTTTAGCCTTCTGGGCCATTTCTTCCAAAAAAGGCATGGCCGCCGGTGACAAGACCGCTGCATAATCTTCTATGGAAAGGTGTTCTTTATTAAGCGCCTTCTTAACATCCTGATGCGTAAAACGCTCATAATCATAGGATTCAACCATAAACAAGACTTTATCCATAATATTTGAACCTATGGTTTCCATACCATCGATATATTCCATGTGGTTCAGCTTATTCACTACCATGATTAATCCTCCAGAAAGCCCGTCAACGGACTGGACGCCTCAGCTTTATGGTCCAATACACGTCCGGGCCCGGCTAGGTAGGAAGCTCGTCCGGCCTCAATGGCAAGCTTGAATGCTTTAGCCATAAGCGCTACGTCCCGGGCCGTAGCAACCGCAGTATTGCACATAATGGCGTCAACACCCATTTCCATGGCCTCGCAGGCTTGGGACGGGCGTCCGATACCCGCATCAACGATAATTGGCAAATCAATTTCATCCACTAGGATTTGAATGAAATCCTTGGTGCAGAGCCCTTTATTGCTTCCAATGGGTGCAGCCAAAGGCATAACCACCGCCGCTCCGGCATCGGCCAAAGCCCTTGCCGCATTTAAGTCAGGATACATATAGGGCATAACAATAAACCCTTCTTTAGCCAAAATTTCTGTTGCTTTAATGGTTTCAGAATTATCAGGAAGCAGGTATTTGGAATCCTGAATGACTTCTACTTTTACAAAGTTACCGCATTCCATTTCTCTCGCCAGCCTTGCAATTCTTACTGCCTCTTGGGCATTCCTGGCCCCGGAGGTATTTGGCAATACGGTAAGCCCTTTAGGGATATAATCCAGAATGTTCCCTTCCCCCCCGAGGTTAGCCCGGCGAAGCGCCAGCGTTACCATTTCCGCCCCGCCGTTTTCTACAACTGCTTTGACGATTTCCAGGGAAAATTTGCCGGAACCCAAAATAAATCTTGATTGAAACGAATGCCCGCCGATCATTAATTTATCACTCACGCTGCAGTCTCCTTTCATACCTCTTCTATCCCCAGCAGTAAACGCAGTACCATGTTAGCCTGATGACCCGCACAGATTTGCACTCTGGGTGCCATAAGGCCTCTTCCAATCCTGGCCCCGTTCTCCAAATCTCCGCAGAGATATAAATTTTTCATTGGCCGTACTGTGCGCATGAGATTAGAACTTTCGTACCCCGCCATTCCTGAAGCCGCGACAATTTTCATCCCAGGCAGTTTCTCTATCGCGGTGTTGACCAATATTGACTTGGCTTCCGGTTTATCAAAAGCCTCACAGAGGATGTCATAACCGCTAAATATTTCTACGATATTGTCTTCTGTTATTCTGGTGGTCTGTGTTTCGATCTTAATGAAGGGGTTAATTTCTTCGATCTGTTTTCTTAAAGCAGCAGTTTTGGGCATTCCCAAATGACTGATATAGTAGCTTTGCCTGTTCAGATTACTGGGCTCAACGATATCAAAATCTACTAAGAGCAGCTGTCCGACTCCGATTCTGGCCAGCATGACGGCAATGTTGGAGCCAAGACCTCCAAGCCCTGCAATAGCAACCTTGCCTTTTTTTACTTTTTCGTGGACATACGGGGTATGCCTTGCCACCATCATACTCTCCAGTTCTTCCTGTGGAGGCAGTATCCCTTTGGGTATGATGGCCAATTTATCGTTTTCCTTCAAAAGACAATCTTCCTCAATCTGGAAACCGCTCAAAATTACAATATCTGTGGGGTTGCCAATCATTTCCCTTGCTTGAAAGGCCGTATGACAGTCTAATTCTATGCCCTTTCCATTAATAAATAAATTCATGCTCAGCCTCCCCCCACGAAGCTTACGATCTCCAAGATATCTTCGTCCTCAAGTACAACATTCCCATAAGTTGATCTTGGGACAATCTCCCCATTGCGTTCTACTGCAATTAACCTGGCATCATACTGATTTTCTTCCAAAAAACCGGATAAACTCAGATTATTCTCCAGAACGATCGTTTTCCCGTTGACTTTCATTATATTTTCCCCCTAAAACAAAAAGCACAAATGAAAATTGACACCCTTTTGGTGGTGTCCCCCATTTGTGCTGCATATGAACATAGGAAAAATTTAATCTATTTTTTTATAATAGTCAAGTCCAAATCATTCCAATACCAAAGTCCAATTGATGATTTCTATTGATGAAGGAACCCAAAAGCGTACTCTCTCCCGAATACTGTAGTAAATCAATTTGAAAGTGAGTGAGTGTATGCTTAAGAAACTATTTGTAACCCTGTTTTGTGCCCTTTTAGTTTTTTCTATTTCTCCAAAAACAGGATTTGCCGAAGCAACTGCGGATGATACCGTTTCCGGTACTGTCACAAGTTCTGCAACGGACACCGGTACTGCCGATACCTCGGTAAACGTTGACCCTTCCGCTGCCACAGACCCGGCAAATGCGACAGGAGACACTACTGCTGCCCCGTCCGATGACCAAGTGAAGGAAGAAGCCGGAATTACTCCGGACAGCTTTCTTTACTCACTCGAGCAAATGATCGAAAGTGTGCAGTTAGCCTTAACCTTTAATCAGGAAGGCAAAGCAGAGCTGCTGATTCAATTTGCGAATGAGAGATTGGCTGAGGCCCAGGTCATTAATGCAAAAAATCAGAGCCAACTGGTGGAGAAGGTATTGCATTCTTACATCACTACGGTTGAAAGAGCAAACAGCATCTGCCAGACAACTCTGGACCAGGATAACGCCGATAGCAGCGCAGGTGCCCTTTTAGATAAAATTGAAGTATTACAAAACGACGGAGAAAAAGTAGCCATTCAAATTACAGGATCCCTGCCTCAGGAACAGTCCCAGGAAATTATGAAATCCATAGAAGCGCAGGTTAAGATCACCCTAGCCAGTAAAGCTTTCGCAGCTGTTAAAAATGAATTGGTCAATTCCGTACACGAAGTTGCCCAAGCCAAACAGGAACTGGATACAGCCCTAAAAAGCGGCGACCAAACTGCAATCCAGGCCGCTCAGGCAAAAGTCCAGGAAACAGAGCAATACCGGGATCAAGTGGCACAATTAAAAAAGGATGTCCGGGAATTCAAAAAAGATATCAAAAAGGAACAGCTGGAAGTCCTGAAAGAACAAAAGAAAGAGCTTATGAAAAACAAAAAGGAAATTCCCAAAGAACCTAATGACCCTGCCCGGCTGAACACGAATCACAACATGCAGGCTAAGCAAAACACTGACCCAATCAAGGACAAATATCTAAATTCCAAAGGAGTTGAAGCAACCGATGATACTTCTGCGAAAAGGAATACCGTTGCTGCCTCAAATATGAAAACTATCGGCAGACATAAAGATTAGAAACTTTTAATTTACTCATAAATTTATTTCCAGCATTTGGTGTTGTTTTGCTTGACAAGAACATTGGAATTTGATAACATTCAAAAAAATCAGAAAAAGCAGCAACAGGAAAGCATAGAGCTTTCGTCTCTAACAGAAGGTTTAGGAGACGAAAGCTTTTTGTTCGATTTATGAGGAGGAAATAGAGATGAAACTTGCGTTTTCCACACTTGGCTGTCCCGATTTTAGTTGGGTGGACATCTATTCTATGGCAAAAGATATGGGCTTTGCCGGCATTGAAATCCGAGGACTGGGCAATGAAATATTTGCTGTGGAGGCCCAGCCTTTTACAGAAGCCCAGCTTCCGCAGACTGTCCGTAAGCTCTCCGAACTGCGCCTTGAGATTCCTTGTCTTTCTTCAGGATGCTGCTTGAAGTTTGCAGAACATGCAGAAAAAAACCATAACGAACTGGTCCAATATATGACGCTGGCTTCTAAACTTGGAACACCTTACATCCGGATTCTGGGGGATATGGAGCCGCACCCTGAAGGCGAGGTAGATGATGAAGCCGTTCTTGCCGCCTTAAAGCGTTTGCTTCCAATTGCTGAAGAAAAAAGAGTCACGCTGTTGGTCGAAACGAATGGAGTCTATTCTGACACGGTACGTTTAAGCAGACTGCTTAACCATTTGGAAAGCGATGCGGTTGGCGCCCTGTGGGACCTGCATCATCCTTACCGGTTTGCAGGGGAAACCCCCGGAAAGACGGTGCAAAACCTAGGCGCCTATATTAAGTATGTACATATTAAAAATTCTGTTGTGGAGAACGGTTCGATCCGATACAAAATGATCGGTGAAGGAGATTTGCCGATTGACGATATGATGCTGGCACTGCGCTCCATTAACTATCAGGGCTATGTTTCACTGGAATGGGTTAAGCGCTGGGCTGCTGATTTGGATGATGCGGGTGTTGTCTTCCCTAACTTTGCTAGTTTTATGAGCCGTTATGACGAGAAGAGCAAAGTAAAAGGCCACCTATATGACAATAATTCGAAAACAGGAAAATATGTCTGGCAAAAAGACACACTCATTGACTTGACCTTTCCCCAGGTACTTGACAGGATGGTTGATGAGTTTCCGGACCAGTATGCTTTTCGCTATACGACTACGGATTATACGCGAACCTATTCTCAGTTCAGGGATGACGTGGATACCTTTGCCCGCTCCCTGATTGCCATGGGGGTCCAACCCGGCGATCATGTTTCTGTCTGGGCTACCAATGTTCCCCAGTGGTTCATCGCCTTCTGGGCAGCGACAAAGATCGGCGCCGTTCTTGTTACGGTAAACACAGCCTACAAGATTTATGAAGCGGAATATCTGCTTCGTCAGTCTGACACGCACACCCTGGTAATGGTGGATGGTTATAAGGATTCGGATTACGTTGGGATTATTAAAGAACTCTGCCCTGAATTGGAAACAGCGGAGCCGGGCGAACCGCTTCACATGAAACGGCTTCCTTTCTTACGTAATATTATTACCATAGATTCCAGACAGAAAGGCTGCCTGACATGGGAGGATGCCCTTGCCATGGCCGAAAAAATCCCAATCGAAGAAGTTCACCTACGGGCACTTTCCCTTAACAGGCACGATGTCTGCAATATGCAGTACACTTCCGGAACAACCGGTTTTCCCAAGGGAGTTATGCTAACACACTATAATGTCGTGAATAACGGCAAAAACATCGGCGACTGTATGGATCTTGCTACCGCTGACCGCATGATGATTCATGTTCCCATGTTTCACTGTTTTGGGATGGTATTGGCTATGACGGCCGCCATGACACATGGCGTTACTATGTCGCCGATTCCCTATTTTTCACCGAAGCAATCATTAGAATGCATCAATAAAGAAAAGATCACTTGCTTCCATGGTGTTCCCACCATGTTTATCGCCATGCTGGAACATGAGGATTTCCCGAAAACGGATTTCTCCCATATGCGAACGGGCATTATGGCGGGCAGCCCCTGCCCTGTCAAGGTGATGCAGGATGTCGTAGATAAGATGAATATGACCCAGATCTCTATTGTATTCGGGCAGACCGAAGCCTCTCCCGGCTGTACCCAAAGCCGCGTGGATGATTCTCTTGATATCCGCGTTAAAACGGTTGGACGCGCCCTGCCCGGTGTGGAATGCAAGATTGTTGATCCTAAAACGGGTGAAGACTTACCTGACGGTGTTGACGGTGAATTTGTAGCCCGCGGCTATAACATCATGAAAGGGTACTACAAAATGCCTGAGGCTACCGCAGCCGCTATTGACGAAAACGGGTGGCTCCATACCGGAGACCTGGCAAGACGAGATGAAAATGGAAACTACAAGATTTCCGGGCGTATCAAGGATATGATCATCCGGGGAGGCGAGAATATTTATCCAAAGGAAATTGAAGATTTCATCTACACCCATCCTAAGGTCAAGGATGTCCAGGTAATCGGCGTCCCTGACCAACAGTACGGCGAAGAAATTATGGCCTGCGTAGTCTTAAGGGATGGTGCAGAACTGACTGCAGATGAACTCAGGGACTTTATCCGTTCCCATATGTCCAAGCATAAAACCCCTCGTTATATCGAATTTGTTACAGAATTCCCGATGAATGCGGCGGGAAAAGTTATGAAGTATAAAATGCGCGAACATGCAGTCGAAAAACTCGGCTTACAGGCAGCCAACAGTATTATAACCGCTTAAACAATACTGCCAGGGCATACATAACACCACCCTGGCAGTTACTTTTGGTTTTTATAAAGTTAATTTATCTTGCTTCTGCTTTTTCACCGGTTATCTGCCTGTTAGGCATGGTGAATCTCTTAACAATTTCATCAAACGATGGGTAATACTTATTTTTCGAACCCAAAAGAACCTGGGAAAAAGGAAACAAACTGCAGGTTTCTGCAATAATTAAACTAAGCACAACCGTCAGAGAAAAAATGATAAGTCCTGACAGTAAGAAACTCTTTATATGGTAGATTCTGATAATTTCTTCTGCAACCGCCTGAAGGATAATGACGTGGGCTAAATAACCGGAATAAGTATTCACTGCTATCCTTTGCAGGAAAAAATAGACTCTTGGCATTTCATCGGCAATATAACAGCCCAATCTGTAAAAAATAATAATAGACAGAACCATAAAGGATACATAAAGAAAACAGTTGAGATATCCGGACCCGATATCGATATGCCGGGGAAGATGAGGCCAGATTTCAGCATAGTACATATAGGCTAAAGATAGGGCATATAGGAAGAATATTTGTTTTTGAAAACGCCTGATCCAAAACTTGAATCCCTCATTCCCGACAAAAATATACATGCCCATGACAAAATAAATCGACCATAATAATGGGTTCCGCTCCAAAAATCTTTGTTGGTTTGTTGTTGGACTACCAAAAATAAACGAGGCTATGGTATCCATGATTTCATTATTTTTGAGCAAAATCACATAAAACACGAAAAAAGTAATGAGAAACCCGACTTGCAGCGGTTTCCCCCTTTTTATCATTTGCCTCGCAATCCATAAGACCAAAGGAAAAAGGAGATAAATTTGCAGGATCAAAGACATATACCAGAGATGATACCTGCCGGTTCCGGCCAGAAGCTGCCCTAAAAAATTGTTATAAGAACCAGTCCCATCGTGTTGAGCATCATAAATATTGATTATTGTCCAACTAACATAAGGCAAAAAAATATACAGGAAACGGTTTTTATAAAATTTTAGTACGTTCATTTTCCCCAAATAAGCTGAGCAAAGGCTCACCGCCGTGACCGTTATAAATAACGGAACAGCAGGCTTAGCAAAGTTATATAAGAAGCTCAAAATGAGTGAATCGGAATACGCTGCCCCTTCTCGCCAGGCATACGCTCCCACAACATGCTGTGCAACAACAAAGATAAATCCGATTACTCGTAATACATCTAGTTCTTTAATCCGCTGTTTATTCATAAAAATTATGCCCTTTCCAGACAGTTCTCATCATATCCCATCTGACTGATAACCATATGATAATAAGTTCCCCTTTTTCGCATCAGTTCTTCGTGGGTCCCGCTCTCCAAGACCTCTCCGCTGCCGATGACCATAATTTTGTCTGCATCGCGGATCGTGGAAAGACGGTGCGCAATTAAAAAGGTTGTATGATTTTTCATCAGAGTCAGCAGGGCCTTTTGGATTTCTTTTTCTGTTTTGGTATCGACACTGCTTGTCGCTTCATCCAGGATCAATATTGGCGCCTGGCAGAGAATAGCCCGGGCAATCGCCAGTAATTGGCGCTGTCCCTGGCTAAGGTTGTCCGTACTGCCTGTAATCATCGTGTCATAACCCTTAGGCAAACGGGTAATAAACTCATTTGCATGAGCCAGCTCGGCGGCTTGCCTTACCTCAAAATCTGACGCATTTTGTCTGGAATATCGGATATTGTCTTTGATGGTACCCGTAAAAAGACAAGTGTCCTGCAAAACAATAGAAAAACACTTTCTTAAGTCTCTTTTGATAATATCCGTTATATCTATATGATCAATCAAAATTTTTCCCTGATCCAACTCATAAAACCGTGTAAGCAGGTTGACGACCGTTGTTTTTCCCGCTCCGGTTTCACCGACTAAAGCCACCACTTCACCGGGATTCACTTTGAAACTGATATTTTTCAGAACAGGTGTTCCAACATTGTAAGAAAACGTCACATTGCGGAACTCAATTTCTCCCCTAGGTTTTTTAAGTTCCATGGCCCCAGGCTTATCCGGGGGTTCCTCCCCCTCGTCCATGATCTCAAAAACTCTTTCGGCTCCGGCCAGCGCGGATTGAATATTGTTAAACATACCGGCAATATTGTTAAGCGGCTGCCCGAACTGCTTGGAATAAGTAAGAAAACTCACGACTACTCCAACCGTGATCTTTCCTTTAACGGACAGGATCCCGCCGATTGAGGCGATTAACGCAAAACTCAGGTTATTGATCACGTTCATAAACGGCATCATAAACCCTGCCCAAGTTTGAGCCATGGCCGAAAACTCAAATAGTTCGTCATTAATGCGGTTAAAAGCAGCCAAAACATTACCTTGCCTGTTAAATGCTTTAACAATTTTAAGCCCAGTAATGTTTTCTTCAATCAGCGCATTTAAAGCCCCAAGTTTTTGCTGCTGACCCAAAAAATAACTTCGGCTTTGTCTTGCTATGGTTTTAGTCAATAGCATAAAAAGCGGGATAGAGATCATGGCTGCAAGTGTTAAAAGAGGACTTAAAATCAACATCATTATAAATGATCCGGTCATGGAGAAGATGCTGCCGGTCAGTTGTGTTGTGGTTTGAGAAATGGTGCTGCTGATATTATCCACATCATTGGTCAGCCTGCTCATTGTATCACCATGAGGCCTCGTGTCAAAAAAATTCAGCGGTATCCTTTGAAGTTTAGAAAAAAACTCAAATCGAATATGCCTGATCATCTTTTGCGTTACATTTGCCATCAAAACGCCATTGACCGTGTCCATGGCCCAGCTCGTCAGGTAACAAGAAACAAGGGCCATGATCATGACTTTTAACAGAGAAATATCCACCGTATTGGTCTGAATATGAAAAGCATTAATTGCTTTCCCTAATAAAAAGGGTGTCAATAAGGAAACCATAGCGGAGATAACCGTAAGAACCAAGGCCAATAAAAAAGATCTCCGCCAAAGCATAAATATCTTCATTAGTTTTAGCAGGGTTTCCTTTGTATTTTGGGGTTTTGCCGCGGGTGCGAACCGCTGAGGCCCCCCTCCCACTCGGCCAAACCTCGGCATATTCCGATAATTTTTATTGGATTTGCTTTCCGCCATAATCCTATCTTTTTAAGCCTCCGCCGATTTGCGAATCGTAAATTTCCCTGTAGGTTTTGCAAGATGCAAGGAGTTCTTGATGACTGCCGAATCCGACCTTCTCCCCATTGTCAAGTACCAGAATTTTGTCCGCAGACATTGCTGTCCCTACCCTTTGGGTAATCATAATGATGGTCCTTTGCTCACAAGCAGTTTTCAAACCCCGTCTGACTTTCGCTTCCGTTACCGCATCAAGTGCGCTGGTACAGTCATCCACAATGAAAATAGCTGCGTTCTTTACCAAAGCTCTGGCAATAGAAATACGCTGCTTTTGTCCGCCGGAAAGATTTACGCCTCCCTGACCCAGGATACTGTCATATTGATCAGGCATTTTTTGAATAAACTCCTCTGCCTGAGCCGCCTGAGATGCCTGTATGATATCGTTGAAGGAAGCGTTTGGATTCCCCCAAGAGATATTTTCCAAGATCGTTCCTGTAAAAAGCATACTTTTCTGCGGGGCTAAGGAAATATTTTCTCTTAAAACACCGATGTCTATGGTTTTAATATCTTTGCCATTAATAGATATAGTACCCTTTTGAACATCATAAAACCGCAGGCACAACCAGGCAAAGGTTGATTTTCCCGACCCGGTCGGGCCTATTACAGCCAAAGTTTCTCCTTGGTTAATTCGAAAGGATAGATTATGTAAGGCCGCCATCCCACTTCCGTTGGGATAGGCAAAAGTAACTCCTTTAAATTCAAGATCGCCACGCTCAATTTTTATCCTTTGATCGGAACCCGTAAAATCTTCTTCACTGTCTATCACTTCCCTGATTCTTCCTGTAGAAGCTTTCGTCCTGACAAAGACATTAAATATATTGGTAATCATAATTAAGGAAACCAGAATTTGAACCATATAACTCATGAAAGCAGCAACCCTGCCGACTTCAATCTGCCGGGATTGAAAAAGTATGCTTCCGGTATAGAGGATCAGTGCCATTCCAAGGCTGACCGTCATTGACATCAAGGGTGAGAAATAGGCGATAACCAGCTGAGAGGAAACTGTTCTATGCGATAACTCCGAATTGGCGTTCTCAAACTTATCTTTTTCGTCTTCATACCGTCCGAAGGCTTTGACCAGTCTTATTCCCATCAGATATTCCTGCACGACTGTATTCACCTTATCAATAACCGCCTGTACCCTGGCAAAACGTATATAACTCATTTTCATGCTGATTATAATAAAAGAGGAAACAATTAATACCGCAATAAAAAGAATTATACTTAGATGAAAGCTTAGCATAACCGCTAATATAATGCTGCCGAGACAGGTTACCGGTGCTTTAAAAAAAATCCGCATTAAACCGTTGATGAATTGTGTCACCTGTGAGGTATCATTGGTCATCCGGGTAATGAGTGAACCGCTCTCTATTCTGTCAACACTGATTTCGGAGAAATGAATTATTTTAGAAAAAACATCTGCCCTTAAATCCTTGCCAAAGCTTTGGGATACCCTGCTGGCTAAAATATTCCTCACAACAGCAAAAAAGGCCCCGCAAAGCGTAATACAGAGCATAACCAGTCCCAGACGGACTACAACATCCATCTGCCCGTTTCTAACCCCTTGATCAATAATGCGGGCCATCATCGTAGGCTGCAGCAAATCACAGACAGCTTCAAAGAATACGCAGCTAACAGCCAATAGAAATAAAAACTTGTATTTTTTAATGTATTGTTTATAAATCTCCATTGTTTCTTTCCTCATTTTTCGAATGAAACACAATTATTATAACATAACTTATTAACGGCACATGTTTAAATACGGCTATTCTAATAAATAGAGTTCTAAGCGTTTTCGCACTTAGAACTCATTATCGCTTAACGAATGAACATACTTCGCATATTCATCGCGTGAAACCCTATTTACCGCTACGCTTGCAAAGCGTTTTTTCCAGCGATAAATTCTTCCGTTGTTATTTCACCGCGGGCATAACGTTCCCTTAGTATGTTTAAAGCCTTATCTTCTTTTTTGGGCAGATAGGTATTTGAGATGTGATTATTTCTATCGAGCACAAGAAATAAGCCGACCATGAATATTACGACTCCGATGAACATCATTGTGCAGCCCCTCCGTTCTGGTTTTGGCCGTTATTTTGATTTGGATTTGTTTTTCCGTCAAACCCTTTGAATGAACCATGCTGTTTCGTAATCATTTTGTGACCATAATTCATCGGGCTGAAACCATAATGGCGGCATACAATAGAGCCTGCGGCAACCCCAACACCCAGGACCATTAGCAAAATGCCGGCAACTAGTTTTGACTTCTTCATGTTGGCACCCCTTTCAGTAATTTAATATTAATTATAAATACAATTATTAATACTACCTTAAAAGTTGGAAACATCTGATATTTTGATGTCCACTCTCGCCAGATTGCGTCCTCCATGGCGCAATCTGGCGCGCTCCGCATCGTGTTTCGTTTGACGCTGTCTATACATTACGAAGACGAGTCGTTTTGCGACAGCCCCTTCAACCGTTCCTATAACTTTACTTCAGCCAAATCCAACAGGAACATGAAAAGGGGAATCCCGATGAGTAATCCCCAAACTCCTAAAAAGTGTTCCCCTAGGATCAGGATGATAAACGTTAAGAAAATAGGCAAGCGCATTTTTGCCGCTGCCAGTTTTGGATAAAGAATATAACCTCCCAGAAAATGCAGTACCGCAATCATAACCAGTACATAAATAACCTTGACAATACCGCCGATGATAAAACCGATAATACATAACGGGATTAATGAAATAATAACTCCCGCTACAGGGATTAACCCCAGTATAAATATCATAAAAGCAAGACCCAATACTTGGGGAAACCCCATAAAAAAAAGAATAATTAGAGATGCCGCAGCATTGATTAAGGAAAAAACAATTTGTACTTCCATTACTTTGCCGAAGGAGTTCAAAAAGTTACGACCAAAATATTGGAAATTATGATAGAGATATGAGGCTTTACTGATCTCTAATTTGTGGCCAAACTTGATTATTTCTTCGTACCCCAAAATGAAAAGGAGGCTTAAAAAAAGTGCTAACAAGATATTAAGACTTAGTTTCCCAACATCCGCCATCGTTTGCAGAAGATATGTGCTTCCTTCTTTGACATACGGTGCAATGTTAATATTTTTAATCACTTCTACCAAGCGGCTGTCTAATTTGTCTTGATAATTGGCAATGTTGAAATTCGCAATCTGATTGATAACCGCTGTTAATTGTGAGGATAATACAGGAATATATTTAATCAAAAAAAGTACAATAAATCCGGTTATAACGGAATAAATGAGAGTTGTTACGATGAAACGCGGTACCCGAAAGACTTTATTAATATACTTATGGATAAAGTTTTGAATATGGGAAAAGAAGTACGTAAAAATAAAGGTTAACAAAAATAATTCCATAACACTCTTCGCACTGATTAATACAAAAATCAGGAGCCCGACAGTAATGACTTTTTTTAACAAATTCTCTAAAGAGGAATTATCACGTAAATCCACAATATTTCTCCTTTTAACTTCTTAATTTTACGTATATTTTATAATAAAACACATTATTGGTCATCATTTTTATACGGATCGATATGAACATTTACCCTGGTATTCGAAAATTTATCACTCATAGCCTTTTTCAGACCGCCAACAATATTATGAGCATCCTCTACCGTAATGTTTCGATCTATTGTAATGTGAAAGTCGATATGTTTGATATTCCCTGATTTTCTCGTTTTAAGCTTGTGATAATCTCTAATTTGCCGGCTGTTCTCCCTAATTATTATTTCGATTTCTGCTTCTTCTTTCTCCGACAGCCTCGAATCCAGCAAATAGTTTAAGGCACTTTGACAAAGATTCCATGCTTCTTTAATAATAAGAACTGCAACAAAGATAGCCACTATAGAATCAAGCAAAACGAATCCTGTCAGCTTAATTAACAGAATTCCAACACCAACTCCTACAGAGGTATATACATCCGTTTTTAAGTGAAGCGCATTAGCTTCCAAAGCCATCGATTCCTCTTCTCCGGCTACTTTATATAATTTACCGGATACAAGCAGGTTGATAAGAGCTGAAGCAAACATCACGGCAATGGCTACAAAAGCCTGTTCTATCTCGGTCGGTTCTGATAATTTTTTAACGGCTTCGATAATAATGAGTCCGGCGGCGATGAAAATCAAAAACCCCTCCACCAAGCCGGAAATATTCTCTATTTTCCCGTGGCCGTACGGGTGTTCTTTATCAGCAGGCTTTACGGATTGTTTAACAGAAAAAAATGCTACCAGCGATGCGGCGAGGTCCGTACTGGAATGTATTGCTTCTGAGATAATACTAACCGATCCGCTTAATGCCCCGGCCATAATCTTCAACAATATAAGTGCTGTGTTGGATATGATGGATAAAGCTGCATACTTAATTTTCCTATTCCCGTTACCCATATATTTTCCCCCTTGCATCTTAAACAAGTAAACAATCGCTTGAATACTCCTATATACACAAATACCCGTGGAACTATAACTGAATATAGTCCCACAGGTATTTCTTTACAACCTGCTGCCGGCTTGCCGGCCCAGCCCCACACACTAAAAAAGTGCATCGCCTGCTCTATGTTATATGAATTTCTAATTAAAAACTAGTATATTTGGAAACAACCTTATTTGTCAATATACCGGATAAAAATAATGCCGATACCGCAGATCCCATTAATTTTTCGAGGAATTTTTTTGCAGTAATTAAGTTGTTTCTAATCAAAATTTGTTACTATTTTCTGTGTAAATGTAATGTGGAGGTTGCGTATGCGTAAATATCCGGGTCCCCTTTATATTTTAATCACAATTCTTATAACTGTAATTTTCTGGTCAATAAGTGAACCCTTACAAAGTATTTCCCTCAACAGACAGTATTCTCAGCTGATTGCTGCGGTAATGATGACCTGTTTTGCCTGGGTATTTTTCCTAAGTACCCGGCACCCACTCACCGACAGGCTATTTCAAGGGCTGGATAAGAGCTACGTCTGCCACAAATTCCTCAGCATCGTGAATGTGCTTCTTATCGTGGTCCATAAGGAATTACTTGATTCCGGCAAGCGGAACCTCTTCCGACAGCCCGGAGGAATTACAGGTCAAATTTACAACCTGCCGGCGGGTTCTCCTCATGGCGCAGGCCATGGAATGTTTACCGGCATGGCTTCTCTGAGCATGGCACTCTTTATCATCTTTACCCTGTTTGCAGTCTTTGCTTGGAAATTGCATTATGAGAAATGGAAAATTATCCATCAGCTCTTCATTATACCTTACTTAATCGGAACGATTCACTATTACGGAAGTTCTGATTATGCGGTAACAGGATTCCAGGCATTCGGTCTTTGGCTCAACATTGTCAACCTGACCGGCCTTGCTTCCGCTATTTATAGTATCCTGATATATGAAAAAACTGCTTTCCCCTATCGCTATACCATAACAAGCATACGGCCTATCGCCAAAGATACGCTGGAAGTCACCGGCAGCACTGTAAAGAAGGGAATTTTTTATCAAGCTGGACAATTTGCTTTCCTGAAATTGCCGGATAAAAAAAATAAGTTCCCCTCCCATCCGTTTACGATCAGCCAAGCCTGCCGGAAGGGAGAAGTACAATTTGCGATTAAGGCTTTAGGCGGCCATACGGCATCCTTGCTAAGAAGCGTCAAAGAAGGTGATTCCTTCGCCGTTTCCGGGCCCCATGGGCGGTTTAACTACTTGACAGGGACAAAGCGTCAACTCTGGATTGCCGGCGGGATCGGGATCACACCTTTCCGGAGTTTTTACCAGACTGCTATTCCAAAGGATTTCGAGATTGATCTTTTCTATTGTTATAACAATCCTCAGGAAGCACCCTACCTGGAGGAGTTGCAGGATTTAGAGAAAAAGACCGGCATTAAAATTCATTTGGTTCCACATCACGAAAAAGGGTTCCTTTCAATGGAATATATCGAAAATGTGCTGGATAACAAAGAACCCTTGGATATCTACTTCTGCGGCCCTGCAGCAATGCGAAAAAAATTGCGAAAAGAAATGAAAAAGAGCCGGTTGCGTATTAATAACTTGTATTATGAACATTTCCAGTTTAAATAATGTCTATATAAATTTCGAATGATTACTTTCCCTTATTCCAATTTCAGGTCTTTTTCTCTGATTTCTACGCGCCGAATTTTTCCGCTGATGGTCTTGGGAAGTTCAGATACGAACTCAATAACCCTCGGATATTTATAAGGGGCGGTTGTTTTTTTCACGTGTTCCTGCAATTCCTTGATCAGTTCTTCCGAGCGCTCATAGCCTTTAGTAAGAACAATTGTCGCTTTGACATTAAACCCTCTGACCGGATCAGGGACGCCTGTCACTGCCGATTCCAGAACAGCGGGATGTTCTGCCAAGGCCGCCTCTACCTCAAAGGGTCCTATACGGTAGCCTGAAGATTTGATGATATCATCATTTCTGCCTACATACCATAGGAAACCCAATTCGTCCCTGTAGGCAATATCTCCCGTATGATACAATCCGTCATGCCAGGCTTTTTTCGTATTTTCTTCACTCCGGTAATAACCCATGAACAAACCTTTTGTTCTGGTTTCCATGTTTTCAGCTTTTAAACATATTTCGCCGGTAACACCAGGGTCAACTTCATTCCCGTTATCATCCGTGATTACTAAACTGTAACCTGGAGTCGGAAGTCCCATGGAACCGGGTCTCGGCTGTACCCAAGGGTAAAGTGTAGAACAACAAAGCGTTGTTTCCGTCTGCCCGAAGCCCTCAAAAATACGCAACCCTGTAGCTTGCTTCCATTTGTTAAAAACTTCCGGATTCAAAGCTTCTCCTGCTGTACAGCAATGTTTCAGAGAGGAGAGGTTATATTTTTTTACATCTTCTCTGAGCATAAATCGATACATTGTCGGCGGAGCGCAAAAAGTTGCAATTTGATATTTCTCCAGTTTTTCAAGGATATCCGCACCGTTAAAAGTGTCAAAATCATAAGTGAAAACCGCGGACTCCGCAAACCACTGCCCATACAATTTCCCCCAAAGGGATTTCAGCCATCCGGTATCGGAGATGGTGAAATGCAAAGCCCCCGGCTCAGCCCGGTGCCAAAAAACCCCGGTCATCAGATGCCCAAAGGGGTAGGAATGATCATGAGAAACCATTTTGGGGTACCCCGTAGTACCTGAGGAAAAAGACATAATCATCATATCCGTAACTTTCGTTGCGGATTCTCCCACAGGGCGCTGCCATTGATCAGAAGCAGCCTCAATACCCGCTTCAAAGTCCAGCCAGCCTTCTCCGGCTGCCTTATGCTTGGAAACCGCTTTTAATTGGACGGTCTCACATTCCGGGGCCGCCTCGTCAAAGTGATGCGTGCATTCACCATCTCCGGTGATTACGGCCATTTTTATGCCCCCGGCCTGACAGCGGTAAACATAATCTTTAGCAGTTAAAAGATGCGTAGCCTGAACGGCAACGGCACCAATTTTATGCAGAGCTAAGATCGCGTACCAGAAAAGGTAGCTTCTTTTCAACACCAGCAGGACAAAATCACCTTTTTGAATGCCTAAAGACTTAAAATAATTGGCTGTTTTGTCTGTCCGGCGTTTCATTTCTCCAAAACTAATTCTTTTTTCTTCTCCATCGTTGCTCACCCATAGCATGGCCAGCCGGTCCGGTTTCTCCTCGGCTAACTTATCAAGAACGTCATAGGCAAAATTAAAATCGTCCGGACATTTTATAGAAAAATTCCTGTATAAGTCTTCCAACGTTACAAATTCATCACGATTCCTGCCGATATATTTTTCATACATAATCATAGGTGGTTTTCTCCTTTATTTCATGACAATGGCCAAAAACTTCGCGGGGATGTTGCCATGTGCTTTCATGGCATGGGGGACCGCCGAATCGAAATAAATGCTGTCACCCTCGCTGAGTCTGTAAACCATCTCTCCCAGAAAGAAATCCATACTTCCCGAAACCATGTAATTAAACTCCTGCCCTTCGTGAGCATGTCTTTCCGGAATTTCTATACCGTTTGGTTCTACGGTAACCATAAAAGGCTCTGCCTTTTTATTTCGGAAAGTAAAAGCCAGGTGTTTATAATTATAGGCTTTTCGACGGTTGATATCGTAACCGCCCCCTGCTCTGACCACACAGCAGGTCGAGAGCTTGGGGGTCTCACCGCTGATGAGGTCCAAAACATCAACCCCCAGAATAGCCGCTGCATTATACAAAAAACTAAAAGAAAAATCTTTTTCACCAGATTCATAAAGCAAGTAGTCTTCGAGTGAAATGTCCAGTTCTTCGGCTATCTTCCCAGGAGTAAATCCCGTAGATTCACGCACCATAGATAAACGTACGCCAATATCTTTCAATTGCTCTGTTAACATGATCACCCCTCCATGTAATTGAAGCCGATTTCAATGGCTCTCAGGTTAGATGCTAAGAGATCCTGCTTCCTCTCCGGAACGGACTTGGAAGTAGCAGCTTTAACAACCTCCAGGTCAAATACACCTAATTCTTTGGTAACTTTTCCAACCATAATCATATTGGCAAGACCTTTCAAACCCTTGTCTTCAGCCAGCTTTGTTGCGGGGATATAACAGGTTTTTACATCCGCACGCTTTACTTGAGCCGGGATTAATGTCGAGTCAATAAGAATAATGCCGTCTTTTTTAACGTCCTTTTCAAACTTTTCCAATGAAGGCTGGTTCATCGCTACCAGCATGGTCGGATTGGTAACGATCGGTGATCCTATCATCGTATCACTGATCATCACATTAATATTTGCCGTTCCCCCCCGCATTTCCGGACCATAAGAAGGAAGCCAGCTGACTTCTTTCCCCGCCAAGAGCCCGGCGTATACCAAAATTTTACCGGCAAACAATACTCCCTGTCCGCCAAACCCAGCAATCATTAATTCATGGGTTACACTCATTCTGAGGCCCCCTTATCCTTGTATACACCCAACGGATAATATGGAATCATATTCTTGCGAAGCCATTCCAGCGCTTCAACGGGCTCAAGGCCCCAGTTGGTGGAACAAGTGGACAGTACTTCGATAATAGAAAATCCTTTGCCGGCAATCTGATATTCAAAAGCCTTCCTGATAGCCCTTTTAGCATTTCTGACACGCTTTACACTGTCTACCGATACACGTTCGGCATAGGTCGTCCCGTCCACTTCCGCAAGCATTTCACAGACTTTTACCGGGTATCCGGCAAGTTTGGGGTCCCTGCCATAAGGCGAAGTTTGCGTAATCTGACCCGGCATGGTGGTAGGCGCCATTTGTCCTCCCGTCATGCCATAAATAGCATTGTTGACAAAAATAATAGTAATGTTCTCACTCCTGGCAGCAGCATGAACCGTTTCCGCCGTTCCGATTGCTGCCAAGTCACCATCCCCCTGATAGGTGAACACTATATTGGCCGGATTGGCACGTTTAATGCCGGTGGCCACAGCGGGTGCCCGTCCATGCGCAGCCTGGGCCATATCGCATTCAAAGTAGTTATAGGCAAACACTGCACAGCCTACAGGAGCAACACCAATACACTGATCCATTATTTCCAGTTCATCGATTACTTCCGCCACCAACCTGTGAATAATACCATGGGTACAGCCAGGGCAATAATGTGTCACTGTATCTGTAAGCGCTTGAGGTCTTTGATAAACAATAGTCATTTTTTAACTCCTTTCCGTCCGGTCTGCTTCCATGATTGCAGAAATAACCGCTTCGTCTGTGGGAACCATACCGCCGGTGCGGCTGCAGAGAATAACAGGCCGGCTGCAGCGGATGCTCAGTTCAACATCTTCAACCATCTGACCCATACTCATTTCTACAACGACAAAGGCTTTAGCCGTTGCTGCTGCAGCTTTCATCTGTTTTTTGGGAAACGGCCACAAGGTAATCGGACGGATAAGGCCTGCTTTAACACCTTTTTTCCGTGCCCCGTTGACGGCATTTTTAGCAATCCTGGCACAAATTCCATAAGCAACAACGATTACCTCCGCATCTTCGGTTAAGTAACTGTCCGTTCTGGCATATTTTCCTACTTCCGCATATTTTTCGTAACGCTTGAGGTTAAGCATCTCAAGCTCTTCCGCTTCCAGATAGAGAGAATTGACGATGTTCTTGCTTCTCTTTCCTTGGGTACCCGTAAGAGCCCAATCTTTGGCAAACGTTGTAATATTTCCGGCACGGCTGATATCCACCGGTTCCATTACCTGTCCAAGCATCCCGTCCCCCAGAACCATTGCGGTCACGCGATACTTATCCGCTAACTCAAAAGCTTCTATCGTAAGGTCGAACATTTCCTGAACTGTATTAGGGGCTAAAACAATCAAATGAAAATCCCCGTGCCCTGTGGAACGGGTAGCATGGAAATAATCCGCTTGTGACGGGCGAATTCCCCCGAGTCCCGGACCTCCGCGCTGAATATTCACCACAACAGCCGGAAGGTCGCTTCCTGCCAGATAAGATAAGCCTTCACTTTTGAGGGACAGTCCGGGGCTTGATGAGGATGTCATGGCGCGGACCCCCGCTGCGGATGCTCCGTAAACCATGTTAATGGCCGCAATCTCACTCTCCGCTTGCAAATAGGTTCCGCCTAGTTTGGGCATGCGCTTGGCCATGTAAGCTGCCAGTTCTGTCTGCGGCGTAATCGGATAACCGAAGAAATGACGGCATCCTGCCATGATCGCTGCTTCAGCTACCGCTTCATTTCCTTTCATTAACACTTTCTCCGCCATCGTCTTTATCCCACCTCTTTTTCAATCATAATACAGGCATCCGGACACATCATAGCGCAGGATGCACAAGCTGTACAAGCCTGCTGGTCTGTTATTTCTGCCGGGTGAAACCCTTTGCTGTTCATGGTCTCGGGTGCAAGACGAATGATTTTTTTCGGACAGGCATCTACGCAAAGAGAACAGCCTTTACACCGGTCAACATTAAATGTTACTTTTGTGATTTTTGCCATACATATTCCTCCACATCGATAGGAAATAAATTAGGAATAGATGCTTCAAGTTCTGCCGCAAGACTTCTGATCACTGATGTCATTACAACCGGAAGTTTCGTCTCGCGGGAAATTTCTTCAGCGTAAGGTATTGAATTAATGATATCAGCCGGCGTGGTATCCGGACCAAGATTTGAATTATTAATCATCCCTGTAAACTTTAGGCGTGCCGCAGTCTCAATTTCCCTCATAATTTCTAGGGTTGCCTCAACATCACGGCTTAAAGGACGATACATATTGACAACCAGGAAAGACGAGACACTGTCTTGTAAAAATTTTTCATGATAACGTCCCAAGGCATAAGCTCCCCTGTCGTCTCCGCCAACATCTATGACCGAATACCATTCTGTATTATCGAAAATCGAGTTGATTTCCCCGGGAACAGAAGGTGCATCGACATTCGAATTGGCAGTATCCGATGATATAAGCTTTATCCCTGCCGCCTGCAATTTTTCCGCACTGTCTTTCGTTCTGAAATAAGGGTTAACAATATCCAGATCGGCAATCATTACTTTAGGATGGCTAAATCTTAGCCATAAAGCGTAATTTACTGCTACGTTTGTTTTACCGCTGCCATAATGGCCGGCAAAAATCGTAACCCTTGATGCGCTCACTTTTCTTACCTCTTTTCCACAAAAAGTATCAAGCTATATAAGGCGCAAGAAGACAATCTTTATATTCAGTATGAATCTATCTCTGATTGTCCATCTGCCGAATTTGAGCCCGTTTAATTTTTCCGCCGATCGTCTTCGGAAGCTCCTCTGTAAATTCCAATATTCTCGGATATTTATACGGGGAAGTGACTTTTTTTACATAGTCCTGAATTTCTTTTTTTAATTCTGCCGAGGCGACATACCCTTTAGCCAAAACAACCGTAGCTTTAACTACCGTTCCTCTGATCGGATCCGGTGCCCCTGTCACAGCACACTCCAGTACAGCAGGATGCTCAATCAGTACGCTTTCAACCTCAAATGGACTGATCCTGTAACCTGATGCTTTAATCACATCGTCATTTCTTCCCACAAACCAGAGAAAACCATGCTCGTCCCAATAGGCCATATCCCCTGTGTGATACGTATCCTCGTACCAAACTTTGGCTGTAGTAACTTTATCCTGGTAATATCCGCAGAAAAGTCCCACGGGCTTGTTGGAATCCGCCTCGCGGATAACGATTTCACCTTCCTCGCCGGGAGGACAGGAACATCCTTGTTCGTCAACCACGTCTATTTTATAGGCCGGATTGGGTTTCCCCATAGCTCCCGGATAGATATCCAGCCACTCAAAGTTAGCTACTAGCACAGTTGTCTCTGATTGACCGAACCCATTTAAAATACGTAATCCCGTCAGGCTTCGGAACCTGTTAAAAACATCAGGATTTAATGGTTCTCCGGCCGTGGAAGCGTATTTAATAGAGGATAAATCAAATCTTTCGGGTTGATTATCCAGCAAAAACCTGTAGATTGTCGGTGGAGCGCAAAAGGTTGCCAGCTTGTATCTTTCCATTTTCTCCATAAGCGTTTCCGGTACGAACTTGTCCATGTCATAGACAAACTGCACAGCGCCGCAGATCCACTGACCATAAATTTTCCCCCAGCCGAATTTGGCCCAGCCTGAATCAGAAACGGTAAGGTGAAGCCCTCCGTCTATCACGCGCTGCCAATATTTTGCGGTAACGATATGTCCGAGGGGATAAGTAAAATTTTGGACTGCCATTTTCGGCATGCTGGTTGTTCCCGAAGTAAAGTAGATAATCATCGTATCTTCGTTTAAAGTTGCTTCATTTCCGGAAGGTCTGACCCAGACATCCGAAGACTTTACCATTAAATCGTCAAAGTCTTCCCACCCGTCACGCTTCCCGTCAATCAGAAATAATTTTTCTACAGAAGGTGACTGTGGCATAGCAGATTCAATCTGGCTAAGTAAGTTTGGCTCTTTATAGGCAATAATCGCCTTGACCCCCGCAGCATTATTTCGATAGACAATATCTTTCTCCGTCAGCTGGTTGGAAGATGGGATATAAATCGCACCAATTTTAGCTAAGGCAAGAATAGCAAAATAAACCTCGTAACGCCTTCTTAAAATCAGCATCACCCGGTCTCCCTTGCAAATTCCGGCATCCTTAAGCATATTTGCAGTTTTGTCAGAATATTTTTTCAGATCGGTAAAGGTAAATACCCGTTCATTTCCATGATCGTCACACCATACCAGCGCTTTCCTTTCCGGTTCCAGACGGGCGTATGCATCCACAATGTCATACGCAAAATTAAAATTCTTAGGAACGATAATTTTAAAATTTTCACAAAAATCTTCGTAAGAACTGAAATTTTCTTGGGAAATATATCGATAAGCAAAATTCAATTATTACACCCCTTTACACCGTAATAACCGTAATAAATTTTGCCGGCTTCTCATCCATAGCCAGCATTTTGTGGGGAATAATCGGGTTGAAATAGAGGGAATCCCCCGGTTTCAGGATATATTCCATTTTACCGATAACCACTTTTATTCTTCCCTCCAGACAATAATTAAACTCCTGTCCTTGATGGGAAACTAATTCGGGGTTTTTTGTACCATCCAAACTGACCAAAAGTGGTTCAATTTTCCTGTCGGCGTATTTAAAGGCTAAATCCTGAAAGTCGTATTGGTCATAACGTTCAACTTTTAACCCTGTTCCCTTTTTCAAATAACAGACGTCATGAAGCTTCGGTGAGACCCCTGTAAGAATCTCTGTTAAATCCACACCGAATAACTCCGAAATTTCATATAATATGCTGATTGGAAAATCATCATCGCCATTTTCGTATTTTTGGTAATCCAAAACGGTTAATCCTACTCTTCGGGCAGCTTCTTCTTCCGTTATGCCTAAAAGTAATCTCAGGCCTTTGATTCTGGCTGCAATATCCCTTACTTTTTCATTCATTTACCCGTCCCCCCCTCTTTACGTTCAATTATATCCTCATCACAATTAACATTATTATACAATATTTGAATTTATAACTCCATGAAAGAGTTTGATTGGATCGAATGCGGAAACAGAATAATCCATTCCTGTTTATTTTATAAACCAAAAAACTGTTCGATTAAGATTTCAATTTGAGTCTGAATGTCAGGAAATTCCTTCTCTTGAGACGACCGTTGATACGAGTTTATTAAGCTGGGCATGATTGCCGCATAAAACAGCTGTGACTTTAATACTTTCAACTTTGTTTGATCGCTGCATCCCGTGATTTCGGAAATAATTCTTTCCAGCTTGCTTAATTGCCATTCCTGATGCAATTGAATAGATTCTTTCTGGTTATCATGCAAATAGCTG
Source organism: Candidatus Dichloromethanomonas elyunquensis (assembly GCA_001515265.1). Taxonomy (GTDB): domain Bacteria; phylum Bacillota; class Desulfitobacteriia; order Desulfitobacteriales; family Syntrophobotulaceae; genus Dichloromethanomonas; species Dichloromethanomonas elyunquensis. The sequence continues at coordinate 70,665 of LNDB01000006.1, read as the reverse complement.
ATGATGGTAAAAAAGTGTTTTAGGGGTTGGGGAAATTGCAGCATACTTTCAATATGGGCGGTTAAAAATTTTTTTAACCGCTCCTTTGCGGGAATAGACCCGTCTTCTAATCCCCGGAGGGCATCTTTAAGGGAAGGAAACAGCTTATTGAGTGCAAAATAGATTAGCCTCTCTTTAGAATGAAAATGATAATTAATTGAGGCAACATTGACATTGGCAATCTGGGCTATTTCACGGATTTTAACTAAAGAAACCCCTTTTTCTTTTATCAAATATACGGCAGCATTTAAAATCCGATCATACGTACATTGATCCTCGTTTGGGGTTATCATAAGGCCTACCCTCCAAACATCAAACCTTATCCAAAAATAATCCTTAATTCTTCCATTAGAATAACACTGAAACAACAGTAAACTTGCTGTCTTCCGAAATTTTGTCGCTTCCTTGCACCACTACCACATCATTTTTAGTCAGGCCGCTGGTGATTTCAATGTACGCGTTCCGGACTTTACCCGTTTGAACCGGACATTTTTTTAACTTTTCTTCAGAAACGATATAGACATAAGATGTTTGATCTTCAGTTACAATGGCCTGCTTGGGCACCAGGAGGACGGACGGTTCCTTGGCCCCCTGCAGGGTTACATTGGCAAGCATTCCCGGCTTGACTTTATTTTGGGCGTTATCCATGATTACTTTGACATCAAACAGGCCGGTCTTCGGGTCCCCGGCTGGCGCAATCATGGTAACCTTGCCCTGGAAGGTCTCACCGTTTGATCCAATAGTAATTTGCGCAGGCATATCGGAATAAACCTGGCCTGCATTTTTTTCGGTCACATGAATTACAACTTGGACCTGACTTGGGTTAATCATCGTCATTGCCGGCACTTGAGTAGATACCGTGTCCCCCTCCTGAACAGTCTTGGCTGAAACAATACCGGAGATGGGAGCCTTAATAACGGTATCGCTTAATTTTTTGTTGGCCATATCCAAGGTGATTTGTGCAGATCTTTTGGCGGTTTCGAGCTGGGCCTCCGTTGTATCTTTCTTAGCCTTCGCCGCATCCAAATCAATTTGGGAAACTGCTCCCGCATCAAATAAGCTCTTTGTCCGCTCATAATTTTTTGCAGCTTCGTCATAGGCTACTTGGGCCGGGGTAATTGCCGAGGGTTCTGCGTTCAATTGCGCCTGTCTGGCCTGAAGCTGAGCATCTATATCATCCAGGGTAAAGAGCACGTCTCCTGCTTTGACTTGATCTCCGACAGAAACATTAACCTTGGCCACTTTTCCGGAGATATTAGAAAACACGTTCCTTGTTTCGGAAGCTTCGGTTGAACCGCTATAAGTAGTATCACTGATTACATTATCAGTTTTTACCTGTGCCGCCGTAATGTTAATGCTATTTTGATTTGTACTGCATCCGGCTAAAAAGAACAGACAGGATAACGCAACCAAGACCGTTTTCGTCCCTTTTTTCATGATTTTTGTTCCCTCCCTCACTTCAAATGTATTTTAACTGCAGCGTTCATACCAAATGTCATTGGCAAGTTATCTCCGTTTTCGATTTCGACCTTAACCGGTATCAGCTGGGTTACCTTCGTATAGGTGCCGCTTGTAGAAAAGCTGGTTGGATTGGAAAAAAAGGTCTGCGTGGTCGATGTAATTTCCGTAATTTTTCCTGAAAATATTTTGCCGGCATAGGCATCAATTGTTACATCCGCTTTTTGTCCGACTTTAATTTTATAAATATCGGTTTCCTCCACGTTTATCCCAATATACATCTTGGAAGTATCCGCGATTACTGCGAGCTGGGTGGCCGGCGTCACCGCCTGGTTGACGGTCATATCTGTTTTGATGACCATCCCGTCTGAAGGTGAAGTGATATAAGGAAGGGTTTCAGTTCGGCCTAAGATTTGATCTTTTTCCACAAGGTCGCCTGCCTTTACATCCCATTCCAGCAATTTTCCGGAACTGCTTGGGGTAATCGTATACATTTGGGCGGTCACCTTGGCATTGTCAGTCGAATAGTAATTCGCACCGGCCGAATAAAAGTAATAGCCGATGCCGATTCCAATTAACACTACGCCGATCAGCAACGGAAAAAGGATCTTTTTTAACTTCTTCATCTTCTACCGCTCCTCTAAGTTATTTTTTATTCGCAATTTGAAAACTGGCTTTGGTAAAGTTCTGCATAAAAACCGCTTTGCGCCAGAAGTTCCTCATGTTTACCCTGTTCGATAATGTCCCCGTCCTTCATTACCAGAATGAGATCGGCATCCCGGATGGTTGAAAGCCTGTGGGCAATGACAAAGCTTGTCCTGTTTTTCATTAGATTAGCCATGGCTTTCTGAATTAAAAGCTCTGTTCTGGTATCAACTGAGCTTGTTGCTTCATCCAAGATAAGAATTTTGGGGTCTGCCAAAATAGTACGCGCTATGGTCAACAATTGCTTTTGTCCCTGCGAAATATTCGAGGCTTCTTCATTTAGTACCAGATGATATCCGTCCGGCAGCGCTTTGATAAATTCGTCACAGTGCGCTGCTTTGGCAGCCGCAAAAACCTGCTGATCGCTTTTATCAAAGCTGCCATACCGGATATTTTCCAGGATGCTGGTGTTATACAGCCATGTATCCTGAAGCACCATTCCGAATAAACTGCGGAGGTCATCCCTGCTAAACGAATATATTTCATGACCGTCTATATAAATCTCGCCTTCATTAATATCATAAAAACGCATCAGAAGCTTGACAACGGTCGATTTCCCCGCTCCGGTCGGTCCTACGATGGCAATCATCTGGCCTGGTTCTATATTGGCTGAAAAATCATTAATTACTATTTTATCTTCCCTATAGCCAAATTTTACATTCTTAAACTCGACATGGCCGGAAACCTGGTCAAGCGGAGCTGAATCCAAGGGGTCAGGACTTGCTTCCTTTTCGTTTAAGAACTCAAACACCCTTTCTGCCGCCGCTGCAGTAGACTGCAATATGTTGGAGATATTGGAGAGCTGGGCAAGAGGTTGGGTAAAAGAACGCATGTATTGAATAAAAGCCTGAATGTCACCGACCTCAATGATTCTCTTCACCGCCAGATAGCCCCCCAGGATACAGACTGCCACATACCCGATATTTCCGACAAAGGAGATGATTGGCATCATCATACTCGAGAGAAACTGTGATTTCCACGCGGAATCATATAGTTCTTCATTCAACTCCTTAAACTTGCGGATGGCATTTTTCTCACCGTTAAAGACTTGAACAATGTTATGACCGGAATAGTTTTCTTCAATCTGCCCGTTAATGTGGCCCAGGTACTTCTGCTGGGTTTTATAAAATTGTTGGGACTTTTTTACGACCAGGATGACAATAACGGAAGAGGCCGGCATCACCAGCAGTGCTACCAGCGTCATAATCCAGCTGATAGACAGCATCATGGTGAGCACACCGATGACCGTTGTTACTGAGAAGATGATCTGGGTGAGGCTTTGGTTTAGGGTCTGGCTTACTGTATCAACATCGTTGGTAATTCTGGATAAGACTTCGCCGTGTGTTTTTTTATCAAAATACTCCAAGGGCATGCGATTAATCTTTTCGGAAATATCCTTCCGGAATTGATAGGTGATCTTCATGGAAACATCGGACATAATGAAATTTTGCAGATAGGAGAAAATAGAAGAAATCAAATAAAGGGTTACTAGCAAGAGTACGAAATGCCTCATATAATCAAAATCTGTCAAGAGACCGGTTCCCAAGCGGTAGGCGATGAGTCCTTCGAAAAGTTTTGTAGTCACTTTCCCCAAAATTTTAGGTCCGACAATGGAGAAAACCGAAGAGAAGACAGCAAATATGAGCACGATGATAAACGATGTCTTATAGGCCGTCATGTAGTTGATTAATTCCTTCATGGTGCCTTTAAAGTCTTTGGCTTTTTGTCCTCCTGCCATCACCATAGGCCCAGGACCAAAACCCCCCGCTTGTCTTCGAGGAGGCCTGTTTTCACTCAATTTAACTCCTCCTTGCTTAGCTGGGATACCGCAATTTCCCGGTAGACCTCACAAGTATCCAGCAATTCCCTATGGGTCCCCTGTCCGACAATCCGGCCCTGTTCCAAGACGATGATCTGGTCAGCATTCATAATGGTGCTGATTCTCTGTGCTACAATAAGGATGGTGCTGGAAGCTGTCTGTTCCTTTAACGCTGCCCTCAAATTCGCATCTGTTTTAAAATCTAGGGCAGAAAAGCTGTCATCAAAGATAAAGATTTGCGGACTTTTGAGCAGTGCCCGGGCAATTGAAAGTCGCTGCTTCTGCCCTCCGGATACATTGGATCCCCCTTGCGAGATCAGGGTATGAAAACCTTCCGGTTTCGATTCAATAAATTCCATGGCTTGGGCAATTTCTGCTGCCTTCAGCATTTCACTCTCTGCCGCATTTTCATCGGCATAACGCAGATTGCTCTGGATGGTTCCCGAGAAGAGTATTCCCTTTTGCGGGACATAACCGAGATTTTGACGAAGATCATGCAGTGTAAGTTTTTTGATATCGATGCCGTCAATTAACACCTCACCCTCAGTGGGATCGTAAAATCTTGGGATGAGATTAATGAGTGTTGATTTACCGCTCCCCGTTGATCCGATAAAAGCGGTTGTTTGTCCAGGATAAGCAGTGAAATTAATGCGATGCAAAACGGGTTTTTCCGCTCCGGGATAAGTAAAAGTAACATCTTTAAAAGCAACTGCACCTTGTACCCTTTCCTTCAGTTCCACGGGGTGCGGATGATTGGTAATTGATGGTTCTGTTTCCAGTACTTCCGCGATACGTACTGCAGAAACCGAAGATCTTGGGATTTGAATAAACATCATAGACATCATTAAGAAAGCCATGATAATCTGCATAACATACTGGATATACGCCATCATGTCCCCAACATCCATTTGTAAAGCTGAAACTTGCTTGGAACCGACCCAAACAACCAATACCGTAATTAAATTCATAATGAGCATCATGGCCGGCATCATTCCGGACATAACCCGGTTCACATACAAGTTAGTATCAGTTAATTCCCGGTTGGCCTGATCAAATCTTTTTTCCTCAAAACGCTGGGTCCGAAAAGCTCTGATAACAAGCATTCCAGCCAAATTTTCTCGTACAACCAAGTTCAATTTGTCGATCATGGTTTGTATCTTTTTAAATTTTGGCATGGCAAGAGTAAACATCACTAAGATAAGCCCTAAAAGCATTACGACTGCTACTCCGATAATCCAGGACATGGATTTACTCTTGGCTAGGGCATGGATAACCCCGCCAACGCCTAAAATCGGCGCATAAATCACAAGTCGAATCATCATGACCAAGAGCATCTGAATTTGCGTAATGTCGTTAGTAGTTCTCGTAATGAGAGAGGATGCGGAAAACCGGTCAAATTCTCTGTTAGAAAACGACTCTACCTTTTCGAATATGTTCGCCCTTAAATCTTTGCTTACTCCCGCAGCAGTCCTGGATGCCAATAAACCTACCGCTGTACTGCACGTCATTCCGAGCAAAGCGACCCCAAGCATCTTCATTCCGATCTTAAAAATATAGCCGGAATCGCCGTTCATTATCCCTTTATTCACAATGTCCGACATATAATCCGGCAGGGCCAGATCGCAGGTGGCCTGAATAAACAGCAGTAAGACAGCAAACAAGATTAATCGCGTATAAGGCTTCATGTAAATTATCAATCTTGTCATTCAATAAACTCCCACATAAAATATTAACATGGAAAAATCAAACAATGTTTAAAACGTTGTTTGATTGAGTTTATTATATATGTATTTTAGGGTTTTAGTAAAGTTAAGTTTTATAAATTAACAGATTCTGGGCAGCTGTCCCCCGGCCATCATATCAACTATCCGCATACCGCCGATTTTTGTTTCCAGGTAAACCTTACCGGGTTGATCCTTTGTTACTTCTCCAATGATTGCTGCCTGTTGGCCGTAATGATGGGTTTGGAGTGCTTGGAGAGCAGTTTTTGCCTGGCGTTGAGGAACAATAACAATGACTTTCCCCTCATTGGCCAGGTACAACGGATCAAAACCAAATATTTCGCAGGCAGAAGCGACTTCATCTTTAACCGGCAAATCTTTTTCAAAAATTTTGATAGTGACTTGTGAAGACTGCGCTAATTCATTTAAGGTTGTGGCTAATCCGCCTCTCGTAGGATCCCGCATAATCCGCACATCCGGTACTGCAGACAAAAGAACTTGAATCATCCCGTTTAAAGGAACCGCATCGCTTTTGATGGGAGATTTCAATTGTATTCCTTCCCTGGCTAACATAACGGCAATCTCATGATCGCCAATATAGCCGCTCACAAGTACCGCATCTCCCGGTTGGGCGGAAGAAGCCCGAATACTAATCTGATCCGGAGTTACACCAATTCCCGCAGTATTAATAAATAACTGGTCGGCATGCCCTTTTTCGACTACCTTTGTATCGCCGGTGACAATAAGAACTCCCGCTTCATCAGCAGCTTTCTTCATAGAAAAAGCAATATCACGCAGGATACCGACAGGCAGCCCTTCTTCAATGATGAATCCGGCACTTAGATAAAGGGGCTTGGAACCACCAACAGCCAGGTCATTTACAGTCCCGCAGACCGCTAATCTTCCGATATCACCTCCGGGAAAAAAAAGGGGATTTACCACATAAGAATCAGTAGTGAAAGCTGCCCGTCCAGGCGGCAGGACCAAGCTGGCCTGATCCTCCATCCTGTTCAATACCGAATTATCAAAAGCAGGTAAAAATACTTCATTAATAAGTTGTTGCTGCAGTTTTCCCCCGCTTCCGTGAGCTAAGAGGATTTTATCGTCCATATTCTTATCCTCCGTATTTATAATAAGCTGCGCAAGTGCCTTCTGTTGATACCATACAAGCCCCAACAGGTTTCTCGGGAGTACAGGCTTTCCCAAACATGGGGCACTCTAATGGAGCAGCCGCTCCCCGTAAGACGTCCCCGCACCTGCATCCGATAGGATCATCCACATCAGGGATAGTGACATTAAATTTTTTAAGAGTATCAAAATGTTCATATTCTTTTTTTATTTTAAGACCTGTGCCCGGAATTACCCCAAATCCTCTCCAATTATCATCTCCGGATTGAAACACTTGGTTTAAGAGCTTAAGGGCATGAGGGTTTCCTCCCGATGACGCACCGCGTCTGTATTGAATCTGCACTTGTGCGGTTTCCTTTTGAATCTGAGTCAGCAACATATATATTCCCTGCAGGATGTCGACTGGTTCAAAACCGGTAATTACTGCCGGAATACCGAGTTCTTCAGGTATGAATCTAAATGGTTCGCTCCCAATGATTGTACTTATATGTCCGGGACAAATCAACCCATCGACTTTTACGTCAGGGCTGGTAAGCAGAACACGAAGCGCCCCCGGCAAAGTTTTATTATTTCCAATAATACTAAAGTTTTTTAAGTTCAGTTCCTCAGCCGTGAGAACGGCTGCAGCAATTGTCGGAGCAGTAGTCTCGAACCCAATAGCCAAAAAGATAATTTCCCTGTCCTGATTTTCTGCCGCCAGACCTACCGCATCAAGCGGAGAGTAGACAACCCTCAGGTCAATTCCTTCTGCTTTTGCTTGTGCCAGACTCATTCTAGAACCGGGGACACGTACCATATCCCCGAAAGTAGTTAAAATCCTATTTGGATGTTTAGCTGCTGCAATAGCTTCATCGATGGCCCGGTAAGGGGTAACACAGACCGGACATCCGGGACCGGATAAGAGCTTAATGTTTTGAGGAAGCATCTCCCTTATCCCGTAACGGAAGATAGACATGGTATGCGTACCGCATACTTCCATTAGTGATATGGACCGCGATCCAAATTTTCGGATTGCCGACAATAAAGCTTGAACTTTGGCGGGATCGCGTAATTCTTCATTCAAATTTTCCACATTCAAATTCTTCACGTTGCAGCAGCTCCTCAAAAATGCTCAGTGTTTCTTTTGCTACTCCCTCATCCAACACCTGGATGGCAAAGCCTGCATGTACCAGCACCCAATCTCCTACCCCGGCTTCTGGAATGAGTCTCAAACTCACTTCTCTCATTAGACTCCCATAGTCTACATCAGCTATTTGTCTATCCTTAATTTTAACAATCTTTCCCGGAACCGCTAAACACATGCAACATTCTCCTTTCCATCTGCGATTGCTTGCGAATGGGCAATAAGAGCCTGCCCTAAGGATAATCCATCGTCATTAGGCGGAATTCCTTTGTGCATCAGAACCCGAAACCCGCACCCGGACAGCAGATCTTCAGTTTTAGCCAGCAGGTATAGATTCTGGAATACGCCCCCGCTCAAAGCAACTGTTTCAACAACATTGAAAGAATAATTTCCAGCTTCACCGGCGGCTATAGTCTCCAGCCCCTCCATTTCCCTGCCGTATACAGTATAGAGATAAGATGCCGCCATACGCCAAGGTTCTTTAATCGCCATAGCTCCGGACGGCATTTGTATATAAGCAAGATGGGCGTGATGATGCTGGACGCCAATCTTTATAGTTTTTCCGGGATAATCAAGGGCATATTTTGTGGAAAGGTACGTGAATCCCCTGCTTTTTCTCCAGGAGTACGATAGGCCTTTTTTGGGGATAAAAGCAAATTTTTCTCAATATCATGGATAATACTGTAGTCTTTTACAGTTTCCAAATAGGCATCATGACTGCAAACGGTTTATCCCAGCGAATTTAAACAATATTGATAACCTCAGTCTTTGCCGGAGAGGGTATCTTTGCAGGAAGGGAACAAATGAACTAAGTTATATACGTACGGACGAAAGCCTACTCCCTGGACGATTCCAGAAACATGAAGAGCAGCTCGGCTAATCATGAACTTTTTGTCCCTTTAATCCCTTCCAGTATATAGTTCACCCATGGTGCAAGGCCTTCCTTCAGCCGGCACGATATTTCAAATATCTTCATATCGGGATTAATATCCAGGATATCTTTCTTCATTTGGTTGATATCAACATCACAATAGGGCAAAAGATCAGTCTTATTAATGACTACCGCACTTGCGGCTAGAAAGGCCGGCAGATATTTCACCGGCTTATCTGCCCCTTCAGCAACACTGATGACCACAACTTTAAAATGCTCCCCAAGGTCAAATTCAGCCGGACAAACAAGATTACCGACATTTTCAATAATCATCAGGTCAACTTCATCCAAATTAAAACCAGAAAGCACCTTGTCTATCATTCTGGCATCAAGGTGGCATTCCCCATTCGTATTGATTTGAATTACCGGAATACCAAGATTTGAGATGCGTCCGGCATCCAAAGCAGTTGAAAGATCTCCTTCAATAACAGCCGGCTTGACATATTCTTTCAGCATACCTAGTGTTGCCTCCAAAAGTGAAGTTTTACCTGCACCGGGAGACCCCATGAGGTCAAATGCAAAAATACCGTTTTCTTTAAATTTACTCCTGTTTCGGTTGGCAATCTGCTGATTTGCCTCATAAACGTTTTTCATTATGTTAATTATTGCTCTTCACCTCTTCGTCAACTTCCAAACTAGCTACCCTAAATTCTGTCCCCCCGGTTATATAAGTTTCTCTGCTGCCGCAAGCAGGACAAATTAAAGGAAAACCTTCTCCATGAAACTCTTGATCACAGGTCAGGCAGTTAGCTGTTACCGGCATTTCTTCAACCATCAGGCACGCACCCTGGCATTTTGTTCCCTGAGCTAAAATCCCGAAGATGAAACTTAAACTGTCGGGAGCAACATTAGCCAGCCTGCCCACCTGAAGATTAACCTTCTTTACCTGGCGGATATTATTTGTTTCCACTGTTTGATTGATAATCTCAAAGACCTCTGACATCAATGACATTTCGTGCAAAGTGCTATCCCCGACCTAACTAAAAATTTTCTAGCCGCCTTGGCAGGAGGGTGCCTGAACATAATTTTGAAAGTCGCCTTGAGTATTAATATTATTAATATCTTCTATCATTTTTTCTCTAAGACAAGGCCATACAACTCTAACTTCTTCCGAAAGTTCAAGTCCCCATTCCAGGTTTTTGGGCTGAATGCCGTAAATAATAGTTTTGGGAGCATTTCCCAGAATATTGGCCAGGGTAAGAACTTCCATAATACCTACTTGATGAAATGAGACTTCATAGTTTTCAGGCAGAACTTTAATCGCGTCAGGGCGGAATCTGAAGATAGAACCGGGTTGGACTCCGGCATTAACGGCATCAATAATAATTAAGTAGTCAACTTCCCGTATCAGGTGCACTAATTCCAAACCTGCTGTTCCACCTTCCAGCAACTCCACATTATCCGGCAAATTCTCCTGTTTAAGATTCTGAAGAAAGTAAACACCTAAGCCTTCATCACTAAGAAGAACGTTACCTACTCCCATAATCATAATTTTAGGAGATTTCGCAGTCATATACTTTTATTAGCCACTTCACCGATGGTTTTCCCTTCGTTATTATCGGTTTTGCCGAAGAACATCAAGCCTACCTGGTCATAAGCTTCTGTGAAAGCTAAGTAAATATGAACACAGATAATCAGGATAAACACCCACATCGTTACATAGTGTATTCCCCTAACAGCTGCTAAACCGCCTAAGCTATCGGCAAGACCCTGAAATCTTACCGGGAAGTAAAGGATAAGACCGGTAAATGCCTGAAAAATTGTGAAGAGCGGCAAGGCAAGATAGGCAAGTTTTTGCAGAGGATTATATTTGTTTGTTTTGGGGTGAGGGCCGAGAAACAAGTAAAACTTAATTTGGGGTATCAATGTTTTTACATCCAGCTGACTGAAGAAAAACTCCGTATAATCTTTGTTCTTACCAAAAAAACCAAGGTATAACCGCACAAGCCCATTAATCATCAGCACATACATGAAGAAAAAGTGAAGACTTCTCGCCATATTCATTTGTATTCCCTGAAAAGGAGCGTGGATAAGGAAACCTGTCACAATGAGAACGGAAAAGTTAACCAAATTTATCCAGTGAGAAACACGGTGTGAAAACGGATGATCTGATGCTTTGGCCATTTTGATTTCCCTTCCTTTCTCAAAAACCAATTTGATATTTTACAATTTCATTGCTCTGAGGGTTAATTAAGTGGATAGCACAAGCTAAACATGGGTCATAAGAGCGAATAACACGAACAATATTAATTGGATTTTCCGGATCAGGTACCGGAACACCGATTAGAGCTTTCTCGCAAGGGCCTAAGACACCTTGGGCATCTTTGGGTGAAAAGTTCCAAGTGGAAGGGACAATCATCTGATAATTTTCAATCTTGTGATTTTTTACTTTAATCCAGTGCCCTAACGCTCCGCGGGGAGCCTCTGTAGTTCCGGCGCCTTGTCCGCTTTCCGGAGCATCCCAGTGTTCGGTATCATGAATTCGGAAATCTTTTTTGCCCATTTCATTTTCCAGTGCATTGACCCAATTAACCATTTCCCTTGCCAGCAGGGACGTTTCTACGGCGCGAGCAGCGTGTCTGGCTACGGCACCAGGCTTAATATTATATTTTGCGATAATATCCATCAGCACTTTCGGCTGCATCACCAGCATACGGGCCAAAGGACCAACCTCCATTGGCTTGCTGTCATAACGAGGGGCTTTAACAAAGGTATATGCATCTTTTTTCTCAAGATCAGGTATCGTATCCTCTTCATAAGGGGTTCTGCCTTTTTCGCTCTGTTTATACCAAGCATACTGGATATCTTCCGTAATTTTTTGAATATCCAACGGTAAAACGTTATTTAAATCTCCTCCGATAATAACTCCCGGTTTTAAGAATAAATCTTTAGTTTCATCATTTCTCGAGAATCCGCCGAAAGCTAAGAAGTTTAAATCCCCTGCACCTACTCCCGCCTGAGCTAAGGGAAGAAGGGGGCCGGTGCCGAAAGTCAGAACATCCTGAAGATATACTTTTTCGATAAAATCGATCTGTTCCATAAGCATGGATCTGTATTGTTCCAGTGCCTCGATCCCTGGCAGCATAGTTACTCCGCCAACTACGATTGAAGATTGATGCGGCTGTTTTCCGGCAAAAAGGGCCGACATTTTTTTCGCTTTTGCTTGCATTTCCAATGCTTGCAGATAATGCGCCACTGCCGTAATTACTAACTCCGGATCATTCACACAAAATTGATCAGGTTTATATCGGGGGGTCAGCGGGGCTGTGTCCCCGGCAGCTGCCAATTTACCGATCTTATCTTTCACTTTCAGCAGCCCCGGATCTTTTCCCTGATATTGGACGACTGCCATAATATCCAAATAATCCAGAGCACTTAGATGGTAGAAATGCAGCGGATGGTCATGCAGCCACATTGCTCCTAAAATAAGGTTACGAAGAATTCGCCCGCCGGCCGGAACTTTTGCTCCGTAAGCCTGATCCAGGGTAAGAGAGGAAGCCCAGCCATGAGAACCGGCACAGACACCGCAGGCCCGCTCCGTCACATAGGTAGCATCTCGGGGATCACGGCCTCTTAATAAAGCTTCAAGACCCCTATACATTGTTCCAATGGTTTTCGCATTAACAACTACACCGTTTTCTATCTCAACTTCTATTTTTAAATGACCCTCAATCCTGGTTACCGGGTCAATCAGTATTTTTTGGGTAGCCATTACTTATACCTCCTCCTGTTTTTCGTCTTTTTTCCCCAGCCGTCCGCTTAGGGCCGAAGCCCCGAGATGGATCCCTACACCGGCAGCGGCAACAGCTCCAATAATTTTGCCGGCCTTATCGGCGTTAACGGGTCCGGCTCCAGGAAGCTGGAAGTTTTCCTGCTTAGCATAAAGAGGGCTGAAATTTTTATAAAAGCCTGCTTCGGAACAGCCGGAACAAGGAGAACCGGCATTAATACAAAAATTAGCATTATCATTCCACCAGACTTGAGCACAGTCGGTATACGTCTTTGGCCCTTTACAGCCTTTCAACAGTAAACAGTAATCTTTTTGCTGAGGGTCATTCCAGTCTCTTAGGAAATTACCTGCTTCAAACTGTCCTCGACGCGGGCAATTATCATGCAAAAGTTTTCCGTAAAAGACAACTGGGCGGCCTTGTGTATCAAGCGGCGGTATTTTCTTATAGGTTAAGTAATAGATAATCGTTCCCAGCAAAGTTGCAGGTTTTACAGGACAAGAAGGTAAGTTTATTACCGGTGTATTAATGCCATTCGCTTTCAGTAGTTCGCGGACACCTACAGCATTCACCTCGCAAGCACCTGGGATTCCGGCCCCATCGGTAGCGCAGCTCCCTACAGCAATAATGGCCTGAGCTTTCTGTGCAGCTTCTAAAACAGTTTTTCGGAAAGGCTTGCCTCCAACAATGCAATATCTATCTTCTTGGGATGGGATTGCTCCTTCAACAACTAAAATATAATTCCCTCGCAGGGTTTCTTGATAAGCTTGCTCTGCAACTTCACCGGATCCGGCCATAATCGTTTCGTGATATCGGATTGAGAGCATATCCAACACTACTTCTGCCGCGGAAGGATTAAGGGTCGCGAGTAAGGATTCCGTACAGCCGGCACAGTCCATTCCTTCCAACCAAATTACCGGCGGTTTGCCTAAAGCTGCCTCTACAGCCTTAGAAGCCCTCGGAATTACAGCGTTAGGAAGATTTAATGCCGCTGTAGCTGCAGCGATAAGTTGTAAAAATTTACGTCTTGAAATTCCTCTAGAACTTAGCTTATCTAAATTCTTCACTCTTCATTTCCTCCTTTTAAACGTTTTTTATAGCTAAATTAAAAAATTTTAAAACCCAAACAAATCTTATAAATAAAATAGACGAATAGATTGTTAAAACTATCACAACATCTAACCAAGTACCATACTATTTATTGCATTTAATTGTATATGGTAAATCCAGAAAATTCAATATTAATTTATTTAGAATTTTCTAAAAATTTCTTTTCAGTCTTTATTATAGCTCTTTTTATATACTAATAAAATATATTCGCACTGTTTTATGGATAAACTTTCTGAGATTATTTATATTGCAATAAGGTCAAATTCATTAATTTGTGAAACAAATTACGAACATATTAAATGACAAATTATCTATATTTTATAACATAAAAAAAGAAGATTTTTTTGTACTATACTTCACAAATTTGTATTATAATTTATTCTGTATGGATACATTATTATAGAATATTAAAAGACGATTGGAGTTATTCGAATGACCCTAACAAAGAATCGAGACAGCAGTGGGGACCGGTATAATATTGATACCTCAACTCTTATAGAAGTCAAGGTTGATAAATTTATTGATTTTAGTTCACTGGAAGAACATAATTTTTTTGAATTCTATTTATTTTTATCTGGAGAAGGAGTTATTCATGTAAATGGCATTCCTTATGATATATCACCCGGAACATTTTGTTTTTTAACTCCTTTTCACTTGACACAAATTACTGTTAAACGCTCCCAGCCTCTTAAATATATGCTTTGTAAGTTTAACTGGAGCTATATAGCCAAAGAACATATCTATCCAATTCCGCAAATTCAAGAAATTAATTATTTTTTGACGATTCAACCATTCTTACCTTGTGACTCTATGGATTTTGCCTTGTTACTGGAAACTTTTGAGCGATTATACTGTGAATACCGCCAGCGGCAAGATCTGCTTTCTCCCCTATTCATTAAGGTTCATCTGATATCGCTTTTTCATTTGCATGCTGCCCTTTCAAATAAATATAACTGCTTTGAAGGAAAGACAAGCCTGATTATTCAGCAATACAAGAAAGCTAAGGAGACTTCTGATTTATGAAGTATACCCCATACTATTTCGGACCTGATAACATCGAAATCTTGCCTCTTGCTCCTCACGAAATTCATGTGTCCTTAGATGCATTGGACACTACTATAACTTTACACCGACATAATTTTATCGAGATTCTTTTATTTATTTCCGGACAAGGAACACATATTATCAATGAACAATCCTATCCTATCCAGCCTGGTTCTTTTTCTTTAGTCTTGCCTTATCATGTTCATGAAATAAAATCCGAAAGCGAAATACCGGTAATATATTACCGTTGCAGTTTTGATCATGGGTTGCTCCTGAAAAAATTGGATATCAGAGAAAACTTTAATGAAATCATCAATTTGATCTTTTCATCTCCGCCAGTTATTCAGTGCTCTTCCGAAGAACAGAATACTCTTGAAAATATCTACCACTCATTAATTAACAATAGAGAAGACAGCCACTTTAGTTCATTATTTGCCAATGAAGCTTTTCATCTATTTCTGAAATACTTGCGTCTGCAATCCAAACACAAATCCGAACAGGCAGCGGAAAAACATGACGCATGGAAGGCGATTAAATATATTTATCGACATTCCGGTGATGACATTACATTGACATCGGTCGCAGAACAGCTAAATTACAGCTCTTCAGAACTCAACTTAGAAATCAATTCAACTCTGGGCATAAATTTTACCGGTTTGCTTAATGAAGTACGCATACGAAATGCATGTTCTTTACTTTTAGCTTTTCCAGAGCTCTCAGTATCCTTTATTTCCAAAACTGTGGGCTTTCAATCCGATGCTACTTTTTTTCGCACCTTTAAAAAGATTTGGAACCTGACCCCTGACAAATACCGTCGCCAATATCTTTTCCGTTGCATTGAAACAACTGTGAAAGCTATTCCAACCGCATTAAAGGAACAGATCGTCCTATATATATTTCAAAATTATACAAAGGATTTAAATGTAGAATGGTTAGCAAAGCAATTTGAAGTAAACGAGCAGAGATTAAATCAAGAGTTCCAGATATATTTTGGGATGTCTTTTCCCGATTACCTGTCAATGATAAGGATAAATAAAGCATTCTCTTTGCTTGGAGCAACTAATATTTCTACCGGTATTATCGCAAAGGAAATTGGGTTTAAGTCATTGCGAACCTTTACAAGGGCCTTCCAAAAGCATGCTGGCATGACACCTTATGCCTATAGAACAATAATCAGAACAGAAACTGGTCACGAAGATACACCTGTGCTGTAGAAGAATTTTATTGTTTATGTTTAAGACAATTTTATTCCTTACAAAAATATAGTAATATATTAATAAGATTAGACTATGAAAAGGGGTGATAAATTGTGGCGAAAGCTCATGAAGTTATGGTTAATCCGGTATTCACGGTGAGTGAGGATAATACGGTTCAAACGGTGTTAAAAACATTCGTAGAGCACAGAATAAGCGGTGTCCCTGTCATTAACGCAAAGAACGAACCGGTTGGGTTCATCAGTGACGGTGATATTATGGCTTACATTGGTTATCATGACTCGATTGTCTTCTTTTTTGATATCACTTCGTATACCTCTACCTGGGTGGAAACTGAATCCCTCGAAGAAAAAATAAAAGAGCTCAACAAACTTAACGTAATGAAGATTGCCACAAAACAGGTCATTTCGGTTCAATTTGATGAAGATTTAGATAAAGTGGCTCGAATTTTAGGCAACAAAAAAATCAAGAAAGTTCCGGTCGTTAAGAATAAGGAACTGGTTGGGGTCATCAGCCGGGGGGATATCATCCGTTTTGTGGTAAACAATTATCTCACCCCATAACCTCCTGATTTCAAATGTATGCCAATAGATAGATAGATTAAAGCTGTCCATTAGCGGACAGCTTTTTTGAATCAATCCTTAATAAACATAGTCCCCTTTGAATTAGGATAAACGGTGTTTAAAGTCTAAGTAGTCAAATCTGCGAATCATCTCCAGCGTCCCCTGATTCTTTCGCAGAATAATATCCGGCAACCGAATGCCGTTAAAGGTATTATTTTTAACCATCGAATAAATAGCCATATCGCAAAACACCAGACGATCCCCCGGCTGTAGCGGCTGGTCAAAAGAATAGTCTCCAATGATATCCCCCGCCAGACAAGTGGGTCCGCCCAAACGATAGGTAAACCTTTTTTCTTGAGGCCGGCCGGCCCCTATAATATAGGGACGGTAGGGCATTTCCAGCACATCCGGCATGTGGCAGGCTGCTGAAGTATCCAGAATAGCAATATCCATTTCGTTTTGTAACGTATCCAAAACCGATGACACTAAAAATCCGGCATTCAGCGCTACCGCTTCTCCCGGTTCCAGGTAAACTGTGATGCTATAGGTCTCTTGCAGCCGTTTAATGGTTCGAATCAGAAGTTCCAGGTCGTAATCCGATCGGGTAATGTGATGCCCTCCGCCTAGGTTCAGCCATTTCATACCATATAGATATTTTCCGAAAGCGGATTCAAAGGCTTCGAGGGTTGTTACCAAGGCATCCGCATTCTGTTCGCACAATGTATGCATATGAAGGCCGGATAGTCCCGAAAGTTCATCAGCGTCCAGGTTAGCCTTGGTTACCCCAAACCGTGAGTATCGGGCACAAGGATCATATATTTCTCCGCCGTTTTGCGTGGAACACTCGGGATTTACCCGTAAACCGCACTGTTTTCCCGCCGTAAGCGCCCTGACTCCAAACTTTTTCCATTGAGAAATACTGTTAAAAACAATGTGGTCTGCCGCCTTGAGAATTGCATCAAATTCATCGTCCCGATAAGCAGGACTGAAAATGTGTACCTCTTTGCCAAATTCTTCAAATCCAAGCCGGGCCTCAAATAATCCGCTGGCTGTTGTTCCTGTGAGGGATTGGGCAAGCAAGGGATAAACGCTGAACATGGAAAACGCTTTTTGGGCCAGCAAAATTTTTGCGCCGCTTCGGTTTTGTACTTCGTCTAAAATCTTAAGGTTGCGAATAATCAGCTTCTCGTCAATAACATAGCTCGGAGTTGGAACCTGATAAAAATACTGCTCCATTTACGGTACCAACACCGGATTGAAGTCTTCTTCCCAAGGCAGCCCCCAAATATTGAGCGCCTCCATAAATGGATCGGGATCAAATTCTTCCATATTGTAAACGCCGGGTTTCGACCAAGTGCCGTTCATCACAAGCATCGCCCCGATCATGGCCGGTACTCCCGTTGTATAGCTGATTGCCTGGCTGCCCGCTTCGCGGTAGCACTCCTGATGATCGCAGATATTGTAAAGATAATACGTTTTTTCCTTGCCGTCTTTGATGCCTTTAAAAATACAGCCAATATTGGTCTTTCCTTTAGTGCGGGGCCCGAGAGAAGCAGGGTCAGGAAGGATGGCTTTTAAAAATTGTAAAGGTATGATCTCCATCCCGTTATACTGAATAGGTTCAATACTGGTCATACCGACATTCTCAAAACATTTTAGATGTGTCAGATAACTTTGGCCGAAGGTCATAAAGAAACGGATACGCTTAATCCCTTTGATATTGAGGGCAAGGCTCTCCAGCTCTTCATGGTGCAATAAATACATCTCTTTCATCCCTATGCCCTTAAAATTATACTCCCGCTTGATCTCCATAGGCTCAGTTTCCACCCAACGTCCGTTTTCCCAATACCTGCCTTTGGCTGTGACTTCCCGGATATTGATCTCGGGATTAAAATTCGTAGCAAAGGGATAGCCATGGTCTCCGCCGTTACAATCAAGGATGTCAATTTCATGAATCTCGTCAAAGTGGTGTTTCAAGGCATACGCACTGAATATACCTGTAACGCCGGGATCAAAGCCGGATCCAAGCAGTGCTGTAATCCCGGCTTCTTTGAACTTTTTCCTGTAGGCCCACTGCCACTTGTATTCAAAATGAGCGGTATCCTCAGGCTCATAGTTGGCAGTGTCTACATAATGGGTCTTCGTAGCAAGGCAAGCATCCATAATATGCAGGTCCTGGTAAGGCAAAGCGAGATTTATAACGACTTCAGGTTTTTCTTTATTGATTAGCGCTATGAGTTCTCCTACCTTGTCGGCATCCACCTGGGAAGTAGTAATTTTAGTTTTGCCGCCCCCGAGTTTCTCCGCCAGTACATCACACTTTGATTTAGTACGGCTGGCAATACACAACTCACCAAAAGCTTCAAAATTCTGACAGATTTTATGAATCGCAACGCCGGCTACACCACCGCAGCCGATTACAAGTACTTTTCCCATGATTTTTTCCTCCAATCTGATGCGCATTTTTTTTCAGAACAATAAAAAAACTCAGGAACAGTAACTGTACAAATAGAACAGTACACCACACCTAAGCAGGACGATCTTGAAAAACTTATTATTTGGCTCTCCCATTCCACAGGCTAAGCCTCAAATGAATGTAGAGTTATTTATTCAGCTTTCGAGGTTTTCAGAGTCTATATAGCAAGGAATTACTTTTACTACTCTTATTGATCGTTTCACAAGTGTGATGCGCAGCTTCGAGCCGCCCGGCTCAATCAATAAAGCAACAAAGTTGCCATTTTCGGCTTTTGACCCGGCTGTCCGTATGGCCTTATTTCTCTGCTTGGTACAGAGATTGATCAAAAAATTCTTTGCTGAAAAGGCTCCTATGCCTCTTTTCGCAAGCCAAATTATATCTAAAATTTTGGGATTTTTCAATAGCTTTTTACAAATTAACCTTTTTTTATCATGCCCTTAACACAATTCAATTTTTCATATAGAAAGGGTTATTGCAAAACTACGCCTGAGAACCAAGTTTCTTAAAACTAAATTTCGGCCATTGCTTTTGCTTAAGTCTATCTTTCAGGCTGTTGAAAGCTAAAAATAGGATCGGGATAATGACTAAGGTAAAGACAGTAGAAGTAATTAATCCTCCTATCAAGACCCAGGCCATACCCACCCGTTGTTCAGCACCTTCACTGACGGCTAAAGCCGTAGGGAGCATTCCGAAAATCATAGTCAGCGAGGTCATGGCAATCGGCCGGATACGGGTCATCCCGGCTTCAATCACTGCCTCCCTTGGTGTTTTACCCCCACTTATTAGTGTCAGGGTATAATCCAAAAGCAAGGTCCCGTTCTTGGCAACCAACCCGTCCATCATAATAAAGCCAATCATGGAATACATATTGAGGGTGTTTCTGGTAATGGCCAAGGCAAACAAAGCCCCTATAAAGCCCAGGGGTAGAGAGAACAAGCGGATGAAGGGGGTTAAGAAAGACTCATACAGTACTACCAGAACCATATAAACTAAGGTAATAGACAGCATCATGGTTGAAATCATTTCGCCAAAAGAATCATACCCATAAATACACGATAATATTCAGCGATTTTGCAAAAAACCCTTCTTTAATTTTCTTTATTTTTAAATTTCATTTTAAATGATGGTTTGTTCATCACTTTGTTTTGTCTTAGTGAATCATCCGCTTTAATTAAGCGGATATTTTTTCTTTATCGGAAGAAAATACAGAATAGCAAATCCTATAGAAAAGGAGATTAGATATGGAGATAGATGAGCAGAAGCGTTTCCAAAAGCCCCCCCAATCTTACTGGATGGATTCAACGCCACAGCCGGAATACCCGCCTTTAGATCGGGATAT
The DNA here is from genome assembly GCA_001515265.1 of Candidatus Dichloromethanomonas elyunquensis. Taxonomy (GTDB): domain Bacteria; phylum Bacillota; class Desulfitobacteriia; order Desulfitobacteriales; family Syntrophobotulaceae; genus Dichloromethanomonas; species Dichloromethanomonas elyunquensis. The sequence continues at coordinate 50,267 of LNDB01000006.1, read as the reverse complement.
TCAAGTCGATATCGCCATTATCGGTGGCGGAATAACCGGTATTTCCACCGCATACTTCCTGAACCAGCATGGAGTAAAGGCAGCCATCCTTGAAGCAGACCGTATTTTACAGGGGACAACGGGACATACAACAGCAAAAATCACTTCCCAACACGGGTTGATTTACAGTAAAATCAAAGAACAAATGAGCCAGGAAATGGCCCAACAGTATGCGGATGCCAATCAGGCTGCAATTCAGATGATCAATGCCATCGCTCGTGAAAATCATATTGAATGTGATTATGTCCCGCAGTCAGCCTATGACTATACCCTTTTAGACAAATATATGGATAAGATCAGTCAGGAAGTATCGGTTGCATCCTCGTTGGGGATCAAAGCAACTTATCTGGAAGAAATCCCTTTGCCTTTTTCCGTAAAAGCAGCAGTACGCTTTGATGAGCAGGCCCAATTTCACCCCCGTAAATTTCTACTGCCTCTTGTCCAAAAAATAGCTGAAAATGGCTGTCAAATCTATGAACAAAGCAGAATTGTCAATATTGAAAAAAATAATCGGTACACGTTGCAGACAAACCACGGAAACAAAGTTACCGCTGAAAAATTAATTATTGCTTCCCATTATCCTTGTTACAATAAATCCGGTTTATATTTCACGAAAATCTATCTCGAAAGATCCTATGTGGCTGCAATTCGCGCCAAAGAACAATATCCGGGAGGAATGTATATAACTGCGGAAGAGCCCGGACGTTCCCTGCGCAGCCAAACATCTGATCATGGGGAATTAATTCTGGTAGGCGGCGAACACCATAAAACCGGACAGGGGGAAGATACTATCAAGCATTATGAGGCATTAATGGATTTCGCCAATGAGCACTTCACGGTGGAAGACATCCCTTACCGGTGGTCTGCTCAAGACTGTATGACTTTGGACGACATCCCCTATGTTGGTCAGTTTACCTCGAAAACGCCCAATATGTATATCGCCACCGGCTATGGTAAATGGGGAATGACCAACAGTATAGCATCCGCGATGATATTAAGGGACCTCATCATTAAGCGGTTTAGCCCCTGGCAGGATGTGTATAACCCTTCACGCCAAGCAACGGCCGCTTCTGCCAAAACGTTTATTATAGAGAATCTGAATGTCGCTAAGGAACTGATTGGAGGTAAAATTTTTTCCTTACCCCAAGACATTGATATTCAATTCGGTGAGGGAAAAGTAATTGAAGCCAATGGGGAAAGAGCTGGAGCTTATCGGGATGAGGAAGGCACTTTGCATGTCGTTAATACGACTTGTACGCATATGGGCTGCGAATTAAACTGGAATTCTGCGGAAAAGTCTTGGGACTGCCCTTGTCACGGATCAAGATTCACGTATCTGGGAGATATCATTGACGGCCCAGCCGTTAAACCCCTCACTTTAGACGGAGATGTCAATCCAATAGAAAAATTAGTAAAGAACGACTTCTAGACCGTAAATCTTGTATGATGTGTCATTTATTTCCGGTTATTAATAATTCTAGGCACGCGGGGTGCCCGTACCCAAGAAGGCTGGGGCAGACCGGAGCCTAACAGCGGCCTTACGTAAAACTTAAAGGCATCCGTGACATCATTTCCTGCTTGGTTGATAAATTCATCAGGCATCTGTCTCGTCTGGCCGGCAATATCCTCAAACCGTTCCAAGATATAGTCAACCGAATAATTGCCTGTCCGCTTGAGGGTCACAGAGCCGTCCATATCATTCCACATCGCCAGTTGCACAGCCCGTTCTCCGGCCTCCCTGGCCTCATGCTGATCAATATCGGAGACACAGCCAAAAAATGACCGCTGCAAGTAACCGAATGTATCGCTTCGTACCCGGGAAATATTTAGTTTTTCTTTAATCTGACCCGCCAACATGTCTCCCAGGGCACAGGTACCGGAAAGCCTCACATTTCCATGATCATCCTTCTCAATATCCCTGCACATAGTGGTAATGATAGGTACCCCGGAAGCATCACTGATCCCTTCGGAAACGGCAACGATGCAAATCCCATATTTCTCGTAAACCTCTTTTACATCTCGGATGAACTGGTCTACGCTGAAAACTCTTTCCGGCAGATAGATGAGATGAGGCCCATCGCCCTCATATTTTCGGGCAATAGCCGAAGATGCGGTTAAAAAGCCTGCATGTCTGCCCATTACCACTCCGATATATACCCCGTTTAAAGACCTTACGTCCAGGTTAATCCCCATAAAGGCCTGGGTTACAAATCTGGCCGCCGAACCAAAACCCGGAGTATGGTCATTCAGCATTAAATCATTATCTATAGTTTTAGGGACATGAATCACTCTTAAATCATAGTTTGCCACCTGGGCTTCTTCATTGACAATACGTGCCGTATCCGAGGAATCATTACCGCCTATATAAAAGAAATACCGGATATCATGAGCTCTTAAAACCTCAAAAATAGTGTGGCAATATTGGGTGTCCGGTTTGATCCTGGTAGACAATAAAGCGGAGGACGGCGTTAAGGCAACCTGCTCCAAATTATGGGTAGTCTCTTGGGTCAAGTCCAGAAAATCTTCATTAACTATTCCCTCTACCCCTCTTAACGCTCCGTACACTCTGGACACTTGGGTAAACTTTCTAGCCTCCAGAACGATCCCCGCTAAGGTCTGATTTATTACTGCAGTCGGTCCTCCGCTTTGAGCAATTAAAATTTTCCCGTTGCTATGCATTTTTATCCCCCGTTAATTTTTGTTCGGATTTATCTCCTTAACTTTCTTCTGGTTAGTCAATCTTTTGATTATTCTCCTTTTCTTACAAATTTCCTTTTCATTAAACAAATAATGTTCATTATAGACATTGGGTCTGCAAATCATGCCAAAGTTTCATTTAGGAACACAATAACGTTAATTGTAGGCCAATATCCTGAAGTAACCAAAGTCTTTAATAAAGCCCTTGAAGACAACCTTGATAATTATTTCAAGACACTTGGGCCAAACGCTACGCCCTTCCCCTTCCATAAGTTATTAAGATAGTGGCATCAGTCGGAACCTACTGATCAATACGCTCAGGTCTGTCCTTACCAAAAAAAATACGTGTCGGATTATAAAAATCAAAATTTAGCATCATAGAACCCCCTTAATTTGAGTAAGCATCCATTTATTTTTTTAAAAATTTATTCTCACGTGCACTGTAACGCGGCCCTATATTGGGATTTTTCTTTAATATGTTTTCTATCTCTCCCATATCCCTGGACGTCAGCGTTACATCTGCCGCGCCTGCATTTTCTTCCAGATATTCTCTGCGTTTTGTTCCGGGAATAGGAATAATATGATCGCCCTGGGATATGACCCACGCTATGGCAAGCTGGGAAGGTGTGCAATTTTTATCTGCAGCAAACTTTGCAAACTCGGATGCTAATTTTTGATTATTGTCTAAATATTCTCCGCTGTAACGCGGCAGATTTCTGCGGAAATCATTTGATTCAAGTGCGCTTACATTGAGTTTGTTTGTTATCAACCCGCGACTTAAAGGGGAAAATGGAACGAATGTTATTTCTAACTCTTGGGTTAATGGAAGAACTTCTTTTTCCACATCGCGCGTAAGCAAGGAGTATTCACTTTGTACGGCAGTGATAGGATGAACATTATTGGCCTTTCTTAAATCCTCCGCTGTACACTCGCTTAATCCCAAGTAACGCACTTTCCCTTCTTCTACCAGACGGGACATGGCACCGACCGTTTCTTCCACAGGAACATTCGGGTCTACACGGTGGGCATAGTACAGGTCAATAGTATCAATTTTCAAACGTTTGAGACTGTCCTCAACCGCCTTCTTCACCCAATCCGGGGAACCATCGACATAAGAATTGCCGCCGGCAAACACATCTCCCTTATCATCTCTTAAGCGAAAACCAAATTTTGTTGCAATAAAAATCTTGCTGCGGTTTGGTACCAGCACTTTGGAAATCAGTTCCTCATTGGCACCGTTTCCATAAACATCAGCGGTATCCCAAAGGTTTATGCCAAGTTCCAATGCATATTGTAAGGTGGTAATGCTTTCTTTCTCATCCGCCTTTCCATAAGCAGCGCTCATTCCCATGCAGCCCAATCCCACTGCCGACACTTCACTGTCTGTTCTCCCTAATTTTTTGTACTTCATAGCAAAAACCTCCGTTATTTTATTCTTTTTTTACCATACTATAAATTTAAAGGGTTCCTGTTATCTTAAACTCTAATACTTGCAGTTAACTCCAAGTCAAGTACTTCTTCAATGGAATTTTCGACAATCTCTTACACCATAAACGCTATCGCCTTCTAAGCATCAAATAAGCTCCCTTTATGAAAAAACTCCCGTGTAACACTCGTCCACAGGAGTATAAAGAGTTCCCTTTTAATAATTGTGAAGATGAAAATGAACATGCTGGTCGCCATCATGGCGGTGGTAATATTCATCCACCAGGTTGACCTTTTTTAAAAGGTCTGTTTCCGTCAGCAATTTGGTTGTCGCCATATCCGCCGCGATGCTGTGATCTTCGCCGAACAGCACGGCACGCTGCGAGATTTCCTGGACAAGTTCCAGATTATGCGTTGATGTAAGGATCGTTTTACCGGCTTTGTTCAGCATGATTAAAAACTCTACCAGCCATCTCTGGGTTCTTGGGTCAAGACCGTTCATCGGTTCATCCAGAACCAGCACTTCGGGATTTAAAGCCAGGACACTGGCGATCGCTACTTTTCTTTTCTCTCCTCCGCTTAAATGATAGGGCTGCCTGGATTTAAAGTCCTGAATATTAAGCAAGCTGAGGCAATCATTGACCCTTTGCTCCACATCAGCTTCATCCATCCCCATCTGTCTTGGACCAAAGGCTATCTCGTCATATACATTGGTACAAAACAACTGGGTATCTGAATTTTGAAAAACAAATCCAATCTTCTGGTGAAATAATTTGGCAAACTTTGTATCCTTAAGCTTCTTCGGGGTAATCTCTTCGTTATTGAACCGGTAGGCCCCGCTGTCGGGTGACACGATTCCGTTAATGATTTTCAAAAGTGTGGATTTACCGCTTCCATTGGCCCCCATTAAAGCAACCGCCTCACCTTTTTCAATACGGAGACTCACATCTTTTAAGGCATCAATTCCGGCATACGCATAAGATACATTCGTTAATTCGATCATTTTAAATCCTTTCCAGATATACGAAAATAGTCAGCAGCCCTGCATTAATAAGGATATAGATAAAATCTGCAGCGGTAAATTTAAATCGGTTATGCACCGAGTATTCCCCTGTGAATCCCCTGCATTCCATTGCTGCGTGCATTTCTTCGGCCATTTCCTTGGACTTGATAAACAGCGTCCCGGCAATCCCTGAAAGTGCTGCATACTTGTTATGATTCTTTCCGACTGATCTCAGTTTTAAGGCATAAAGCATATAAAGTGAAAACTCGCCTAACATGGCAATATATTTAATTGTGATATCCAAAACAAAGATAAAAATATCAGGCACATGAAACACCTTCAGCGCACTTGTAATGGAGTTCCATTTCGCAGAATGTGACAGGATGTTGACGGCTATGATGGTTGCCAAGACTTTGGAAGTAATGGTCACAATACTGTAACCGTTCCCCCAGAAAGCGGACGGCAAAAGGACAATAAAAGTAAAAAGCGCCATGGCTGAACTTACCTTAAGAATATGAAGTATTTCTTTGCCTCGCATCAAGCTTAAGATAACGAGCAGATATACCATTGAGATAACGATAAATGTAAAATTTCTTGAAATCGAAAGCAATAAAATAAGCAGAAAGGTAAAGGCAACCTTTAAAGCCGCATGAACAAAATATTTATCGGTTTTGTCACAGCCTTGAGTTCTGATTCTAGCCAGCAGGCCCAATAAAGACAGGATACTTTTGTTAATAAAAGTATCCTTATCAGACTCGGGAATGTAACTTTCATCCTTCAACAGCCATTCGGGCATTTAATTCCTGTCTCCCAGCTATCAACCGGTAATCTTCCCGGAGGTATTTTTCTTCAATGCACTTATTATTTTAAACAGAATAATCATTATTGCAACTCCTGCCACCGCAGATAAAATATATCCGGCTGCTTCAGGCAGGCCGTTGATGGAATAATCGGGCATAACAGCTCCAAAGCTAAAGCCATGGCGCATTCCTTCCGGCGTATAGCCCAGAGGCGTGCTGCCGGACACCACTTCGTGAATTTCATCAGCCCCCCATTCGCCCCAGGCTGTGCCTGAGGCAAGGAGTCCGAGTGGCGTTAAACAGATTAGGGCCAAAAGCAGTCCATAAATAGCCTTCGTTTTTTGTTTAGCTCCCTGGTAAATGGTCCCCGGAGAAACTTTTTTGATAAAGCCTACGATCGTTACCGTAAAAATGACTTCGACAATACCGGCCACCAGTAAATGGGGTATGGTCATCGCCGGAATGGAGACCGATAACGGATAGGGGCAGTACAGCGGCTGTCCCGCAGCATTGGTAAATAACAGCGGCTGGATACCAAATTCGATTGCCGCAGCTAAGGCCGCAATGTTAATTCCGAAATATGACCCCAGTACGATCCCCGTGTATTCTCCTCTCTCAGATTGAACCCGGTCTTTCATAAACTTGTATATGCCGTAGCCTAAGAAAGGCAAAATAAAGGCCATGTTAAAACAGTTTGCGCCAAAAGCGAGTATCCCGCCGTCCCCAAAAAGTAACGCCTGGATCAGCAAGGCTACTGTAACTGAGATACACGCGGCGTAAGGTCCCATAAGAATTGCCAGTAATGTCCCGCCTACGGCGTGACCGGTTGTTCCCCCAGGGAGAGGAACATTAAACATCATCATTAAAAAGGAGAAAGAAGCACCGACACCTAATAACGGCATCTTCTCCCTGGGGATTTCTTCTTTGACTTTTTTAACAGCCGCAGCCCAAACCGGGACCATGGCAGCACCTATTACAGCACAGGTCGCAGGACTAAGATAATTGTCCGGAATATGCATTTTTTACACCTCATTGATTAAGTAATAATTTATTTTTTTCATTATGGCACTCTTGCATAATTTTTACTATCCGGACAGGGGGGATATTTTTATTTCATTTTTCTTTTCTTATTTTAAACAACACCTTTTCCGTGATCAATTCAGCAAGTGTCTCCAGTTCGCTTCTTGTTATGCTCATCGGCATACCGGTTTGCTTTGCCGCAGATTTGCATACGGATTCTCCGGAACCGCAGGAAATCCCCGCCGGAGATTCGCCTTTGATTCCCATTTTTTCTTTTATTGTCAGCAATTCTTGTACGCGCCCCTTTGATAACTCCCGTTCCCTACCTAATAACTTAAGATTAAAATTCACTTGAGCTGCAAACTCTAAAGTTTCCATCAAATAATAAGCAGAAAAAATATCTTTCCCCCAAGTTAATGCTCCATGATTCTCCAACAAAAGAGCACGGTAGGAATGAATGTAATGGGCTATCGCATTCGGAATCTCCTCTGTGGAAGGAGTACCATATTCTACAACCGGTACGGTCCCCAATGTGATAACTGCTTCTGGCATCATCGCCTGATCCAAGGGAATTCCGGCAATCGCATACGTTGTGGCAATTGGCGGATGGGCATGGACGACCGCTTGTACATCCTGACGTTCAGAATAGACTCGCAAATGCATTTTCAGTTCAGAGGAAGGTTCCGTCTTCCCTTCTAGAACCTCACCTTGCAAATTTACTTTAACTAACATGTCTGGTTCTAGAAAACCCTTACTTACCCCTGTCGGCGTTGTGAGAATTACATCTTCCGAAAGCCGGACTGAAAGGTTGCCGTCATTCGCTGCCACAAAACCTTTATCAAAAAGAAGACGGCCTACTTGACAAACTTCTTCTGTCGCTTTATTAACCGCATAGTATTTCAAAAAAACACCTGCTTTTTTTAAATTTTATCGAATAGAGCTTCAAGCCCCTCCGGATTTTCCGCCATCATTTTGAGAAACCCACAAAACTCAGCATTACCACCCTGCAGTGAAATATGAGCCGCTTGTTTCATCTCCATAATTTTTTCCCGATAAGCATGATAAAACTCAAAGGTTGGACGGGGGTTGTATTTGATCTCTTTTAACTCAAAGAATTCAATTATCTCTTTCACTGTAGAAGGCTTGATAAAAACCTCAGTACTTGGTCTGTAATATATCGGAAAGATTGTCAGAAGCGGCCATTTCGCCAACTTGTATTCATTAAGAAGATCTGTCATCAACCTAAAACCCAAGGCCTGATCTCCATGTAAAAATTCCTTCAGCCCGCAGGCCAAATGCGTTTCTTCAGCATTGGTTCATCCCTTTCACACAATCTCTAAACCTTGGCTTTTCAAAAATGGAAATCATCGAAGATTGAACAACTATCTTAATCATTGAATCTGCAATCATGTCCGGATTTTCAAATTGCTCTAGCGAGAAACTATCTGCAGCCAGATTTCTCATTTTTTCTATTTTGTGTTTTTTCACCTGTTCAAGGAACTGAGGATCAGAAAATCCATTGGGGTATTTCATAAAGAACCTTTCTTGCGCCTCTCTCAGTCTTTCTTTGTTCAAAATATCACCTCCTTTTTACACTACCTCCAGACGTTAATCTCTTCCAAAATAACTTTTTCACAAAATGTACCCAAAGGGCAGTTCTCGCACTTTGGTTTGCCCGGACGGCAGAACTCTCTGCCAACCTCCCAGCACAGTCCGTCAACAAGACCAGGAAACTCGGGATTTAACTCTCTTGCTCTAACAATAGTATATATTCGAGCGATTTCAGTATCCTTTACATACGGCGTTAGACCCAAGCGCTGAAACACCCTCATTGTATGAACATCCGGAGCAATATCTATAAAACTGTAATCTGAAAATTCAACTCCAAAGTATCTAAAGAGAATATTGGAAGCCATGTTTGCAATTTTAAATCCACATCCGTTAAAATCAATGAAACGCATCACAACATCATAGCTGCCTGGCTTGTCCGCCCATATTCTTGAAGCATCACCATTCATCAATTTTGTTTCAACAATTTTATGTACGGCATCATGAAATACCTTGGCTTTTATTATAGGATATCTATGCCACTTTTTTTCGCCGCTAAACATCCCGATATATTGATGTTCCTTAATTTTATAAAGGTCAGAGATCTCAAAAGTCCCAAGTTCTTTGCAAGCGCGATATGGGATGGACCATGCCGCATCCGCATCAACGCCGCTGTCCATTAAGCAGGCTAAAACGAATGCATGCGGATATTTTTCTATATTTCGTACAAATTTATCAGCGTTCTCCTTGAACCCTTTCTCTTCGAGCGAGATGGCTTTTCCTATGATAAGCGGTTCATTAATATGTGATTTGTGATAATACTTACTACAAGCCATCTCAACTAACGGGTGCCTCATCTCGCCCCTCCTTATATCTCAATTACATACTGGCTGCTTTGTACGTTGAAATGTAACCTCTCTCAAAGACTTTTTTTAATTATATAGCAATTTATTGAAACCCTGCAATAAGCGTATACGCGAGTTTTAGCGGTCTGTTCCATTTTTTATCAATACCCCTTTTCATCGAGCGCTTACGTCAAGTTACGCGACATGTGTGGCGCACTTGAAACAAAAAATTCAGAGCCGAGTATACCGGCCCTGAATGAAAAACTTGTCGTAGTTAAATTCAATGATCACTGATTATAATAAAAATTATTTGTATTGGTTAGCAAGTCTCTTTCTAAGATTTTCCGCAATCAACGCAGGATCGATTGGGTTTCTGGCAATACCGGAATCGATTGCTGCCTGAGCTGTGGCTGCGGCAACTGCAGGAGCAACATCAGGATTAAATGTACTGGGAATAATGAAGTTAGCATTCAATTCTTCTGGTTTTACGCAGGAAGCGATTGCTTTCGCAGCAGCAATCTTCATAGCATCGTTAATATCGGTAGCTCTTACATCAATAGCACCGCGGAACATGCCGGGGAATGCCAAAACGTTATTGATCTGGTTCTGAACATCGGAACGCCCGGTGGAGATAACAGCTGCGCCGGCTTGGATAGCTCTTTCGATCGGCCAAATTTCAGGAATGGGGTTAGCTTGGCAGAAAACGATCGGGCTTGGAGCCATGGATTTGATCATTTCTTCGTCAATACTGTCAGGAGCAGAAACTCCAATGAACACATCAGCGCCTTTAATAACGTCTCTCAGGCTGCCGGAGAGTTTCTTGGGATTGGTAGCTTTAGCAATCTGCTCTTTCCAGGGATTCATACCTTCTTTACGGCCTTCGTAGATAGCACCCTTTGTATCGCACATAACAACATTTTTCAGACCTTCAGCCATGAGCAGTTTAATGATAGCAATACCGGCAGCACCAGCTCCGTTGGCAACAACTGTAATGTCTTCAATCTTCTTGCCGACGACTTTAAGCGCGTTATACAGACCGGCCAGTGTTACAACGGCCGTACCATGCTGGTCATCATGGAAAATAGGTCCTTTGAAGATTCCGCGGGCTTTGAGTGCTTCTTCAATCATGAAGCATTCAGGAGCTTTGATATCTTCAAGGTTAACACCACCGAAAGTGGGTCCCATTAACTCAACAAGTTCAACGATCTTATTGGTGTCATTCGTGTTGACACAAATCGGGAAAGCATCAACGTCTGCGAAAGTTTTGAAGAGAAGCGCTTTACCTTCCATAACCGGCATAGCGGCTGCTCCGCCCAGGTTACCTAAACCAAGGATAGCGGTTCCATCGGAAACAATGCAGACATAGTTGGCATGGTTGGTGTAAACATCAAGGTTAGAGATGTCTTTAGCGATTTCTTTTACAGGTTCGGCAACTCCGGGAGAATAAGCAAGAGTGAGATCGTCTCTGTCGTTAGCAGGGCAGGTTACTCTTACTTCCAATTTCCCAGGTGTAGCGGCATGAAATGCAAGAGCTTCTTCGCGAAGATTTTTAATACGTGACATGCGTATGTCTTCCTTTCATACAAAGTTTAATAAAACAAGGTCAAATATGTTCATATTTTTTGTATTTTTAGATATTTTAGTATGTTTCAGCTATGAAATAATTTTAGAACATCTTGTTTATTATTTAATAAAGGAGAAAAATGCTGGGTCGTCTCACCTGAGACGACCAAACATGTATATACCGTAAGATTAATTCTTGCCTTCTTTAGCCTCAATTTCAGCTTGGGCAGCAAGGATATCTTTGGCGTTGAGGTATACAGGGGTATCAACCATTTTTCCGTTATAGGAAACAGCAGCTTTCCCTTTAGCAATACCTTCCTCTTCAAAGATTTTAACAACGCCGATAGCCCACTCAACATCAGCTGGGTCTGGGGCATACATGCGATTGGAAGGTTCGATTTGGCTTGGATGAATAATCATACGGCCCTCATAACCCATTTGTTTGCCTTCAGCAACGTTTCTTTCAAAAGCCGGGATATCCTGGAATGCTACGAAAGGAGCATCAATAGCTATAATACCGGCAGCACGGCAAGCTACGCCAACTTTGGCACGACCCCAGGTCTGCTCAACGGCTTCGGACGTAAGCTTAACTCTCATATCACGGCAGTAGTCAACTGCTCCGAAAATCGCATTTACGTTACGTTTGCTGGCCATGCAGCATTCATAAGCATTGATGATACCCTTTGCAGTTTCGAGAAGCATAGAGATTTTTACGGTTCCTACCGGAATGCCACGGCGGCGTTCCAGTTCTTCAAGTTTCCAGTCAAGACGCTTTACATCATCGGGATGGCCGGTTTTGGCGAGGGTAACGCCATTTAATCCTTCCCATACAACGGCTTCCAGATCATCATTGGTCAATTCAGTTTCCCAGTTATTGATACGAACAAATACCAGGGAACCACCCTGTCCAGCATGTTTGAGATTTTCAGCAACAATTTTCCTGGCATTTTCTTTTTCCGCCGGTGGTACGGAATCTTCCAAGTCCAGAGTAATAATGTCCGCGGGAAAAGTAGGAGCTTTCTCCACCATTTTGGGGTTATTTCCCGGCACATAAAGAATAGAGCGCATTACAGCCATTCTGGTACGCCTCCTTCGTTTTCTTGGCCTTTTTTCAGGCCAGTAACTTCTGTTTATATTTATTTTTCCAAAAATTATTATACACTCATGCAGTTTAAATTAATCGAACTTTAGCGCTTAAGCTTTAATTTTTTCTTTGAGAATAATAGGAATATCCGTCGGGGTTTGAGCTACGTAGCCGCCAGCTTTGGTGATGGCCTCCATTTTGCTCTTAGCTGACCCGCGGCCGCGCTCAACGATGTTGGAAGCATGGGAGAATCGCTGACCTTCAGGAGCCCAAGCACCGGCAACATAAATAACGAATGGTTTGGTGAATTTACCGGCAGCAATAACATCTGCGCACTCTTCTTCTTGGGAACCGCCGATTTCAGCGTATACAGCAACACCCTTGGTTTCGGAGTCAGCTTCAAAGAGAGGAAGAAGATCTGCCATGGAGGTTCCGAGAACAGGCTCAGTACCGGTATGAACAACGGTGCTCACACCGAAGCCGCCTTCTCTTAAAACCCAGGGAATCGTGCCGGATTGTCCGCCGCTGCGGGAGAATACCCCAATATTTCCTCTTTGAAAGAATTTATTTGCCCATTCTTTATTACCGCCAAGCCAGCCTACAACAGCTTCGCCAGGGGTAAGAATTCCTATGGAACCAGGCCCGATCAGACGGGCTCCTTTCAGCTTACAATAGGCTACCATTTCCATAATATCATGGATAGGAGTGCCTTCAACGCAGGGAATAATATTTTTAACACCTGCATCAGCTGCTTCAAATACAGCAGTCTTTAATACACTGCCAGGCACAAAAACAACACTGAAATCAATTTCCCCTTGTTCCCTGACGATTTCTTTTACAGTGTTGTAAACAGGAATGCCATGAACCTCTTCGCCCTTTTTACCGGGGCTGGTTCCACCGATAACTTTTGTACCGTATTCCTTCATGTATTTGGTTCTTACCGATCCTTCACGACCGGTAATCCCTTGGATAACTACCTTCGTGTCTTTATTAATCAATATGCCCATTACTTATCCCTCATTTTAGTTTTTGCTCTGTATCCTTCGATACCAGACAAGCGAGATTAGGCTAAACCGCGTTTTGCGAGATAGGCCTCGAGTCCTTCAATAGGAACATCGATTTGAATCGCTTTATTGCCATCAAATTTGCAAGCAATTTCACAGGCCAGGCATTCAGTACCTAAACGGAGAATCTCATCAGCACTCATATGGGCTACAGATGGCTTTCCGTCAACGATTTGAAGTACACCTCTGGCAAATTTCTTGCATGCATCGGCACACGCTTTGGTTGTGCATGTGTCGCACTTGCTGGTATCGACTTTCACAGTAATACTTTTTTCTTTGATTTCCAGCACAGTATTTCCCTACTTTCCTTGAGCTTCTTTCTCAGCTCTGTATTCTTTAGCCAGAGCTAAGAGTCTTTCGCCGATGAATTTAGTATCTGTAACGTGCTCTTTTCCGTAGATTTCGACTCTCTTGCCGGGACCGTCCGGAGTCATAAGACCCGCTAAGCCTGTACGCAAGATTTCCAGAGACTCATCTTCTCTGTTACCGCAGAGAAGCAGTACGCAAGGCAGACCTGGTTTTTTCGGAAGTTCTTCCCAAAGCACCTTAACCATTGCATTAGCATGGTGCCACTGTTCCTGGTTAGCCATCATGAAACCACCAAGCAGATAGCCGTCAAGATTTGGCTGGGAAAGAACGCATTTAGCAACACGATAAATTTTAGAACCAACCGGGTTTCCGGAAGTATCAGCATAGTTGGCCGGCTTTAATCCAACTTGGTTCAAAGCATCCAGTCCCATCATTGCGGAACCGCCGCCGATTGGATGATAACCAACATAACCTGGGCTTACTTCATCATAACTCATATTCATGAGGAAGCCTGTACCACGGGCGTCAGTTTCTTCGATACTCCAGCCGATCATATCCAGTTCGGTTACTTCACCTGGAAGATCACGAGCGATCTTGATATTAAACTCGGGATGACGGCCAACAGAACTATTGTCAATTTCCATCTTGCAGTCTGCACAGATCAAACTGCCGCTGCCTGTCATAACAAAGGGGTTGATTTCGAGAGTCTGACAGTCATACTTCTTATGAGTCTGGGCTAACTTTGTAAGGAAAGATGCAAATTTGCTGATGTCTTTGTCAGGTATTCCTGCTTTAACACAAAGATCAACTGCATCATAAATTTGGAAACCAAAAATGGGATCAATATTCACTTTATGAATTAACTCTTCCGGAACACTCTCGATATCCATACCGCCTTCGGTACTGAACATCATCATTGGGCAGCGCGCTTCTTTGGCGTTGTTAATAACGATTGAACAATAAAATTCTTTCTTGATGTCAAGTTTTTCTTCAATAAGCACTTGACGAACAGGAAGTCCTTTTACTGTTTTAGACATAATTTCTTCTGCTGCAGCTGCCGCTTCATCTGGGGTGTTAACCAGTTTAACGATACCGGCTTTACCGCGTCCACCAGCCTGTACTTGACCCTTTACTGCAACAGGACCACCGATCCACTCCGCAACTTGCTTAGCTTCTTCCGGGGAAGACGCCGCTCTCCCTTTAGGAACCGGCATACCGGCTTTTCCAAGCCATTCCTTACCCTGATACTCTAGAAATTTAGCCATGCATTATCCCTTCCATAAAGAAATTTTGTTCAATAACTTTGTCAAATAAATAAAGTTGAATAATTCCTCTACTTAGAAGTATTCCCCCCTCTCGCTTATTTCTTAACATACCAAGGTTGACTTTGTTTATTGTACACAGTATTTGCCACAAATCGCATGCCAAAATATCCACATGCGACTTCGTTAACCCGGTATGTAAAATAATATAGATATGACACCAGCCGGCTATGGAGACCGAATCCCGCAGCAGCAATTATTCCCATAGACCGAGGAACTTTTGCCGTACGACCTTCGACCAAAAAGCCAAATGTGTCGATAACCCAAAAATAAGACAGAAATTATTGTTTCACTCTTTAAAACAGAGTTTCATTATTATTATTATCTAATGAATCATCCAAATAGTCAACTGAATTTAAAAGTGTCTAAATATTCAAATTTAATTTTTATTCCACTTTTATTTACAGATTATTATAACTGAATTATTTGCAAAAACAAGTCCGTCTGTGGAATGAAAAATCTATTGAGATTGCTTATCAAGGTCTGCTATGGCTTTTCGCGCGAGTTGATCACATCTTTCATTCGAAGAATCCCCCGAATGACCCTTAACTTTGTTCCAGTTCACTTGGTGCTTGGAAGATATCTCAAGAAGTTTTTGCCATAAGTCACGATTTTCGACAGGTTTTTTTTTGGCATTCTGCCATCCGTTCTGCTGCCAACGGGTAAACCACTGTTGTTCAAAAGCATTAATCAAATAGGCACTGTCACTGAATAAATCAACAAAACATGGTTCCTTTAACATTTGAAGAGCTTTTATGGCTGCCATTAATTCCATTCTTTGGTTTGTAGTATTTTTTTCGAAGCCGCTGATTTCTTTAATATGGTCCCCATACTGCAGTACAGCACCCCAACCGCCGGGCCCAGGATTACCCGAACAGGCCCCGTCTGTATAGATGATAATTCTTTTTTTGAACATTCAGCCTCCCAATTCGGGGACATTGTCTATCCCACTTTTAAAATCATTGCGATTTCGTCACAATTCGGGAATTTTATGCAGTTGATGCACTCTTTCCATACTTTATGCGGCATTTGCTCTTTATCTATAATTTCAAATCCAAATTTTTTGAAGAAATCGACTTGATAGGTAAGTGCAAACACTTGAGGACAATGTAAACCCACGGCTTCTTTTAATAAGCGTTCAACAATTTTACGGCCAATCCCTTTATCCCGTTTGCCCGGGTCTACCGCTAACGCCCTGATCTCAGCAAGGTCATCCCAAATGATATGTAAAGATCCTGTGCCGATGATCCTTTCTTCTTCCACTGCTACTACAAATTCCCTAATCCCTTCGTATAAGGTATTTCTAGTACGGGGTAGCATCAATCCTTTTTCGGCATATTGATTGATAAGCATCATAATTTCTTCCACATCACTTAGTTTCGCATGTCTGTAAACGATCATCTTGTTCTCCTTAACCTCTTTTCATTTCGGGATAAAAGTTGTTTCAAATTACTTTAGATGGGATAACACTCCATTCTTAATCTTACTATGTTGACAAGATGAATGCAATTGGATTATCCATTGCAAAAAAATGAATCTTCCCATTCTTTCGGAGATAATCCTTTATATTTTTTAAATCCTTCAGTTCTCCAATCTTCAGGTAACAAGATAATGGTAAACCTATTTTCTTGGTTCAACCAAGATTGGCATAATCTCAATTCATCCATTAATTCGGGTAGTGTCAGTAAATAAATCTTTTGATTCCATTGAAGAGGTACTGACCCTTTTTCTGCAAGCACACTGTATTCTAAAGCGGTACAAATCAGAAGGGTATGAACCATTCTTTGAACCGGCTTATCTAAGATCACATTTACCGCGCTGATTTGACCATTCAATTCAAAATAGATGAGCTGTCCGGTATCGGGGATATCGCTTCGTTCTTTGATCAACCGCGGAAACTCAATTGGCCTTCCAAAAAATTCAGGAACGGACTCTCTGTCATGCAGCAGCTTTATGGCCAATTGATCTCGGGTATCCAAGCTTCCGTTCGTTTCTATCTCTTCTAAAAGGTCTAAGATTCCATGAGCTGCTCTGCAAAATTCTTCATTAATAGTTCCTGACAGGTCCACCCACCCTAATTTCGAAAATTTGGTGGAGATATTTTTATTCCTGGTCCATTTTACTTTGGTCATTAGTTCAAATTTATTTCCTTTTTGCCTGATTTCAGCAATATCGATGTTCCCCCATTGATATACTATTTTGTTTTTTTCAAAAGAAGCTCTCACCCTTCTTTTCGCTAAACCATTAAAATAATTTCTGATTATTTTTAGATGATTCCAGGCCACGGGGTTTAACTGCCTCTCCCAGTATTCCCAAGTAGGCCGGGGATCACCCAGATTAACGCTATAGTTATTTTTCCGGTAACTTTTTTCCTGAACCGGATAGAGACTGGGAGTCAGTTTTTCTCTCCAATAGACGGCCTTGGCAATGAGCGTTCCTCCGAGTTTCGCTATAGAACCAAAAAAAAGCGGGGAAAAGTCCTGTGCCACAAAATAAATTACAGTCCTTGCGCCGTTCCCTAAACGTAGACCAAATAAGATACCCCCTAAAAGGAAATCTTCTTCTTTATAGATTCCGTGTGCGGCGATAATTCCGACTCGTAAATTTAAATCTCCTGCACTAAAATAACTGAATTGAGAAGGCAGGTACCAAAGTTTTCTTTTTTCTTCCGAACATGGTTCCCATCCTGATCCTACGAATATTTCCGGGTTAGCATCCCAAATCTCTTTCCAGTCAACCTTCAAAACGCCTTCCTCCCTGCAAGCTGTTTTTTACAGATTCAGATGGAGTAAAACCCCACCTGAATCCGGAATATGATAATAAATACGCTTTAAGAAGTTTGGAAATGACTGGTTACCGCTAATTTGAGAAAAATAAAACTCTGTCGCCTTCGGCAGCAGAGTTTCCGGCCTTTCGTAAGATGCGGGTTAAAAAGCTTTAGTGTTAAGTCATTCGGATTATTGGTTCAGATCTTCTCTTACACCAATATCCATGTAGATGACTTCTTCGCCGATATTTGTACAATAGTCTCCGATTCTTTCCATGTAACGGGTTGTTAACAGGATATATACTCCCTGATGGGCCAGAGAAGCGTTTTTAGCCATAATTTCATTGAGTTCGGTAAATATCTGTTTATAATAATGGTCAACTTCGTGATCCATATCCGCTAGAGACCTTGCCATCTCAATATCTTCATTGATAAATGCTTCTACCGCAGTACGAATCATTTTAATCACAATCTCAGTCATCTTGGGTAAATCAATAAGGGGCTTAATCAATGGAACAGGTCCAATACGCAGAGAAAGCTTGGCAATATCCGCAGCAAGGTCGCCCATTCTTTCGAGTGCTGTAATAATTTTATAACTGGCAACGATCTTCCGAAGATCGGAAGCAAAAGGCTGCTGCGTAGCAACGAGATGGGTGCAAAGCTGTTCGATTTCCTGTTCGCAATTATTGATATGCACATCATTTGCTACAATCTTTTCGGCACTTTCCAAATCTCTTTCCTTGAGGCTAATAATTGCCTGTTCTACTGCGACCTCGACCAAATCGCTCATAGCAACGATTTTTTTCTTCAATTCCATTAATTGGACTTCAAATTTATGACGCATTGTGCTCCCTCCCGCCATAACCATATCCATATATTAACTAGAATAACTGATTGATGACGTTATCACAACAACTTTAATCAAATTTTAATGATTAATTAACTTTATTAAAAGACCTTTAATGACAAGAAAATAATCAAAAGTCCTAAAATAATACGATAGCCGACAAATAGCGCGAAACTGCTGCGCTTTATAAATTGTAATAAGAAAGATATGCTAAGAAGCCCGACAATTGCCGAAACCAAAACCCCGCTAATAAAGGCTGGGTTTATGTCACCGGGATGCAGATGGGTCATCTTAAGCACCCCTGCTCCAAAAATAACCGGAGTAGATAGAAGAAACGAGAATCTGGCAGCTTCCTCCCTTGTATAAGAAAATAACCTGGCAGCCGTGATGGTAACTCCCGAACGGGAGACACCCGGGATAAGGGCAATTGCCTGTGCCGCTCCGATGAGAAGCGCATCACGCAAATTCATGCTGTCGAGTCTTCGGACTTGCCTGGTCTTATCTGAAAGAAAGAGAAAAATACCAAACAAAATCAGCATAAAACCAACAATGACGGGAGACCGCAGGAGGTTTTCTATGACATCATCAAATAAAAATCCAACTGCCGCTGCTGGAATAGATCCGATTACAAGATACCAGAATACCCTTTGATTCTCCTTATCTTTACCGCTAAGAGCTGCTTTCAGCAATTTGATCCAGTCTCTCCAAAAATACAGAAGAACAGCCGCCAAAGTACCCATGTGCAAGGCAACGTCAAATGTTATGCCCGGTACTTCCCAATTAAATATCCATGGTGCCAAAACAAGATGCCCGGAACTGGAGATGGGCAAAAATTCTCCTAAACCCTGAATAAGTCCCATGATTACAGCTTGCCAAATAGACACAATGCTCCTCCTTTTTTATCCCATACAATACTATTAATAGTAATTAACAATATAGTTAATTGTTTCTAATCAGCTGTAATTGGGTGATTCCTTGGTAATCATAACATCGTGCGGATGGCTTTCTCTTAATCCTGCTGCAGTCATCCGGATAAATTTAGAATCTTTACGAAGAGATTCAATGTTTGGCGTTCCACAGTATCCCATTCCGGCACGCAGTCCACCGATCATTTGAAAAACTGTTTCGGAAAGCGGCCCTTTATAGGGTACTCTCCCCTCAATTCCTTCCGGAACGAGTTTTTGTTCCTTCTCCTGAAAATAGCGGTCGCAACTGCCCGCTTTCATGGCCCCGATAGAACCCATACCTCTATAAACCTTATAACTTCTTCCCTGATAAATTTCGATATCGCCGGGACTTTCCTCCGTTCCTGCAAAAAGACTGCCAATCATAACAACTTGGGCCCCTGCAGCCAATGCTTTGACAATATCGCCTGAAAACTTTATTCCGCCGTCGGCAATAATTGGAATATTCCATTTTCCGGCTTCTTCAGCACATTCTAAAATAGCAGTAATCTGAGGCACTCCAATTCCGGCAACGACCCTGGTAGTACAGATCGACCCGGGTCCGATCCCTACTTTAACCGCATTAACTCCCGCTAAAATTAAATCCTTTGTTCCTTCCGGTGTTGCAACGTTTCCGGCAATGATCTGCAAATCCGGGAATTCTTGACGGAGCAGCTCAATGGTATCTAAAACCCCTTGGGAATGTCCATGCGCCGTATCCACAACCAAAACATCCACTCCGGCACGAACAAGAGCAGTTGCTCTTTCGATGGTTTCTCTGCTAACACCAACGGCAGCACCCACCCTTAGCCTTCCTCGTTCATCCTTGGCAGAGTTGGGATACTGCCTCGCTTTCTCAATGTCTTTAATGGTGATTAATCCCTTCAGGTTCCTGTTTTCATCAACAAGGGGCAGCTTCTCGACCTTATGCCGAATTAAGATTTCCTTGGCTTTCTCCAAGGTTGTGCCGACCGGAGCGGTAATCAAGTTTTCCTTGGTCATTACTTCCCCAATTAAACGATTTGTTTTTGTTTCAAAACGAAGGTCTCTGTTTGTAACAATACCTACTAATTTGCCGTCTACTGTAATCGGAACACCGGATATGCGGTAACGGGCCATGATTTCCAGTGCATTTTGGACCTGATCTGTCGGTTTTAGAAAAATTGGATTGGTAATAACCCCATGTTCCGACCTTTTGACTTTGTCCACTTCCAGGGCTTGTTCTTCAATAGTCATGTTTTTATGAATAACCCCGATACCCCCCTCCCTGGCCATAGCAATAGCCATACGAGAAGTTGTGACGGTATCCATCCCTGCACTCATCAGCGGGATATTCAACCTGACTGTAGGAGTAAGGTAAGTACTCACATCTACATCTTTCGGTAATACTTTTGATTTAGCAGGTACGAGCAATACGTCGTCAAAGGTTAAACCTTCTTTGAGAAATCTTCCTTCAGTCATGACATACTCCTTTCTCCAAAATACTTTTCTAACTAGTATATCAGAAAGAACCATCATTTAGTAGATTAAATTTTATTTTTTATTTACAATAGAGATACTAAGTAAGTAAAGGACAATATTATGTTTTATCGAATGAACCAATTCTTTAAAGCGTTACTGCCACAAATCAATAATCAAGAATACCATTGGCTGAATTCCATTCTCACACCAGCCGAGCGTATTTTATTTTATCGGCAGACATTGACTGAACAAAAACATGCTCTGGACGTGGCTAAGGATATTGAGAAACAAAAAAAATTTATTTATGGAAAATTTGGAGAAGTTCAATATTCCAACCTTCTTCACGCTTCTCTTCTCCATGATTGCGGAAAGTCACTTTTTAAATTTCGCCTTTGGCAACGGGTGATTATTGTTTTAATTGGTAATCTTCCTCTCAAGTGGCAGAATAACCTTATTAAGCAGCGTCATATTATAAGAAAAACGATGCTGATTAATAGGCAGCATCCTGCCTGGGGCGGACATCTAGCAGCTAAGGCCGGAGTGAACGAAGATATCCTGACCCTTATAAGAAATCATCATAAACCTGCCAATTCCATGGAAAGGATTCTGCACAAAGCAGACAACAGGCATTAAAATCAAGAACTCAGCAGCCAGTTTAAACCTTAGCGGTTTAACAGTTGCTGAGTCATTTTATTTTACTTGTGTTATTCCTTAATATAGTTTTTGAATTCGTATAATTCAAAGTTCTGGGAATATGTTCTTTTTTGATTCATTTTTCTATATCTTTGGAGATGTTTTGATTTTTTTTCAAGCTGAGAACTGAGATTGTTCTTTTCTTTTTCGATCTGCTCCAAAAGATCCATTAATACCCTCCTGCTTAAACGAAGGTTTTCAAGCTGTTTTTCTAGGTCATTAACCCTTTTTGTCAAAAACGTAATTTCTTCATTTGTGTTCATTATTTTTCCTCCGGATATGGATTACTGTTACTATTCTATACCCGAAAGCTCTATTTTAATCCTGTTCATGAAGAAAACTTATATCTGGACGCCTTCAAATTACTGTTTTCTGAAGTGCAAAAAGTTTTTTACGCGTTGGACAGCCTCTGCTAAGACTTCTTCCTTCTGGACAAGGCCTACTCGAACATAGCCTTCACCATATTCACCGAAAGCAATGCCAGGAACTACGAGAACTCCAGCCTCCCTGGCCAGTTCAAAAACAAAGGAAATTGAATCTTGATTCGTTGGGACCGGTGCCCAAACAAACATTGATCCTTTCGGTCTTAACATCTGCCAACCTACCGCAGCACAACCATCTACCCAGATGTCTCTTCTTTTCTTATAGGTTTCTTGATTCTCTAAAATCGTATTGCCCGAACCAAGGAGCGCAGTCGCTCCCGCTTTTAGGAAAGGTAGAAATGTCCCATAATCGATATTGGATTTAATAGTCTCTAAAGCTTTGATAACTTTTGAATTTCCGACTGCAAATCCGAGCCTGATACCCGCCAAATTAAATGTTTTTGATAAAGAATGAAATTCAACGCCAACCTCTTTGGCACCTCGTGCCTGCAGGAAGCTGGCCGGGACATATCCGTCAAACGCTAATTCCGTATATGCGGCGTCATGGCAGACAACGATTTCATATTTCTTTGCAAATGAAACAACTTCCTCGAAAAAAGTCTTTGAAGCAACCGCAGCAGTGGGATTATTAGGATAGTTTAAGATCATTAATTTGGCAATAGCCGCGTCTTCCGGATTGACCGAGGAAAAGTCAGGCAGAAAACCATTTTCTTCCTTTAAGGGCAATGATATTTTTCTGCCCTGAACCAAGGCAAGTCCGTCTGAATAGATCGGATAACCGGGGTCAGGGATAAAAGCCGCATCATCTTTATCAATAAATGCCCAAAATATATGGGAAAGACCATCCTGGGAACCGATGACGGGCAAAACTTCCGTTTCAGGATCTAGGTCAACATTAAACCTTAATTTATACCATTTGGCACAGGCTTCCCTGAATTCTGAAGTCCCCCGGGTGAGGGTATAAGAATATGAATCATTATATAAAGCTTGTTTACTGATGATCTTTCTGACTTCCAGAGAGGGGGCAAGATCAGGACTTCCAATACTGAGGTTAACGAGGGTTTTTCCTTCTCTTTCTAAATCGGTTTTCAATACTGCAAGCTGTGAAAAAATGGAAGCCTGAAGACTGCTGAGTCTCTGTGCAAATTCCAAGAGATTACCTCCTCTTAAGAGATTACATGTAAGATTACATTTTCTGTCTATTGTTATTCGTTGTTTTTATGTTATTATTTTGCTTGCAATTTGTATTACTACATCCATTCCTACACCCCATCCGCCCAGTTCAACTTCCGGTTTGGTCTGTGGACCATGAAAATCGGAACCTCCCGTAGCAATGAGCCCCATTCTTTCTGCAATCATTCCGTAATGGATATTATCTTGGAAAGTATGCTTAGGATGAAAAACCTCTATTCCTTGCAATCCGGCTTTTATCCATTCCTCGAGGTGTGTTTCAACCTTATACGCACCCGGGTGAGCAAGTACAGTCACTCCCCCGGCTTGGCGGATCATGTGAATAGCCTCTGACGGAGAAAGTTTATACCTTGGAACATAGGCGGGAGCACCTATTCTCAGGTAGTGATGAAAAGCTTCTTTTGTCGTGGCTGCAAAGCCCTTCCTCAGCATCGCCTGAGCTACATGCGGACGGCCAATCGATTCTCCATGAGCAAAATCCATAACTTCCTCAAAGGAAATCCTAATGCCAAATTGTTCTAATTTTTCGAGCATCTGTTCAATCCTGGATATTCTTTTTTTCTGGATGACCCGTAATTCATTCAGAAATACGGGATCGTGTTCCTTCATTCCATATCCCAGAATATGGATCTCATGACCTTCCCAATCCGTATTAATCTCTATCCCTTTTAATAAAACGATTCCTAATTGGGCAGAGGCTTTTTCGGCTTTACCCCAGCCCTCAATTGTATCATGGTCCGTAATGGCCAAAGCCCGGAGTCCTTTTTCTTTAGCCAGTCTTACTGTTTCTTCCGGTGAAAGCGAACCATCCGATGCTGTGGTATGGCAATGGAGGTCTGCTTCATAGTTAGATTTGCTCTTCACAATGTTTTCCTCTATTTTGATTTTGTTTATTTTAACACATTTTGTAAGACTCTTACAAAATTGCCATGACAGATTTTTTCTATCTCCATCATCGAAAAACTTCGTTGATACAACTTTTCAATCAGCAGAGGGTATTTTGATACATTTTCGAATCCGTCAGGAGTTGAAGGAATTCCATCGAAATCCGATCCAAAGCCTACCGTATCGATACCTGCGACCTCGGCAATATGGCAAATATGCTTTACAATATCGTCCATATTTGCCTCCCCACTTTCACAAAGAAAGTCTTTACAAAAGTTAATCCCCACTACCCCTTTACTCCCGGCCAAAGCCTTTAGTTGCTCGTCATCGAGATTTCGGGGATGTTGGCAAAGGGTTTGCGCGCAGGAATGAGAGGCAATGACCGGACTGTTAGAATGATGGAGAACATCCCAAAATCCCGCCTTATTAATATGGGATACATCAATAATCATCCCCAATTCATTCATTTTAGAAATAACGTTTAAGCCAAATTGTGATAATCCTCCGCTGCTTTGCCGTTCTCCTATCCCATCTGCAATAGCGTTCCTTTGATTCCAAGTCAGCCCCAAACTTCTTACTCCTAATCGATAAATGATATCCAGCATAAAAATATTTTCGGCAAGTATTTCTCCGCCCTCAACATGAAGCAGAAGTCCTATTTTTCCGTTCTTTCCCAGATATTGAAGATCGTCTGAACAGGAAACCAAAAAAACTTCATCTTGGCTGTGATCAATAAATCTTCTGGCCGCTTCTATATGCTGAAGGCCCCTTTGCATTGCTAAGAACGGTTTGTACTCACTTTCTATATAGGCGGCGAAAAATTGCAATCCAATATTGGCCTCTTTTGCTTTCATGATGTCCCAATGTCCGAAATAGGCACTTTTCTGTAAATCCCTTTTGCCATCGGTCAGATCGCCTAAACTATCGCAGTGACCGTCTGCAATCCAGATATTTCCCATATAACCCCTTGTATTAAAAATATTTTTTAATAAAAAACACCTGCCTGGTAAAAGACAGGTGCTAAGGTTTTTTATAGATTATCGAGGTTCGACAATGAGCTTTATAGCCGTCCTTTCTTCCCCTTCAATTTGAATGTCGGTAAATGCCGGAATACAAACCAGATCAAGTCCACTCGGAGCAACAAAACCCCTGGCAATAGCAACCGCTTTTACAGCTTGGTTTAAAGCACCCGCACCAATCGCCTGTAATTCGGCTCCGCCTTTTTCTCTAAGTACTCCAGCCAAAGCACCTGCTACAGAATTAGGACTTGATTTTGCTGAGACTTTTAAGACATCCATTATTTGAATACCTCCTAATCGACTCTTTTTACATGTATTTCCACTTAATTTGTATATAATATTCTAGCAATTTAAAAAAAATCCTCTTTTGAATGTGTTAGTTTTTTCTTTTTTTGTTTTCTCCTTGTATGTGATTAAAAAAATCCTATCCAATAAACTTTTGGACAGGAATAATTCCGCGTGCTTTTCCGGTTTTTTCATCTATATCTAAGATCACAGCATTCAGCTGTAAAACTCCGTTTGCCACTTCAAACCTTACAGGCATTTGGGTTAAAAAACTGTTCAGTATGGTTTCTTTCTTTATACCCAGGACGGAATCCCTGGGCCCGGTCATACCGACATCTGTAATATATGCTGTCCCTTGGTCCAGGATACGCGCATCTGCTGTTTGGATATGGGTATGTGTCCCAAGTACTGCACTCGCTTTACCGTTTAACAGCCAACCAAGTGCAACTTTTTCCGAAGTAGCTTCAGCGTGAAAATCCACGAGGATGATTGGCGTTTCTAAGGACATTGTATTAATTAACTGTATAATCATCGTAAAAGGATTCTCTAAGGGAGGAAGAAAAATGCGTCCGGATAGATTAATTATACCTGTTTTAATTCCGTTGCGTATCACGAAGCCATATCCTTTACCGGGAACCCCTTTGGGATAATTTGCAGGTCTTATCAGCCGGTGTTCATCATCAATAAACTTGATGATTTCTTTCTGATCCCAGACATGGTTACCCATTGTTAAAAAGTGTATTCCATTGTCAAAAAGCTCGTTGGCTGCTTCCTTCGTCAAGCCTCTTCCGCCAGAAGCATTTTCAGCGTTCGCTACAACTAAGTCAAACTGATATTCTTTCTGCAGATCCGGCAGTAAGGAAGTAACGGCTCCTCTGCCAGGCTTCCCCACAATATCTCCGATAAATAGAATCTGCATATAGGATGCTCCCTTTTATATCCATTATTATCCCTTAACCGTTAAATACCAAAACTTTTCCGTCTTCTCGTACTGCCGTGATACTCTTTTCGGTCCCTTGGGAACGGATAGCTGTCAGCATATAACTGATTACTTCTTCTTGCAGCAAAATTTCATCTTCGAGCAAATTATTATCTTCCATAATCAAATTTTTTCCTAACTCGCTCTTCAAGATTCCCACAATTAAATTGATTTCATTTTGTGTTATACTCTGCAAATCCCTTGTTATAATAAGCAAATCCAATTCTTGCTCATATTTTTCAATACAACACAACTTCATCTTACGCCCTTCGATTTTGTGAAAGATTTCTAGAGCTTGAATAAGTTGTGCTTGCAAAGATTCAAAATTGCTTTCTTTTGACATAATAAACTTTAAGATCAGAGTTTGTTGTTGTTTGCAGCAACTAATCGTCCCAATTTCGGGATATCGAAGCAGGATTGATACTAATAACCCGGTGCTATAGTTTAGATAATTAGATTCCATTTCTGTCACATCTAATGCGGCCATCCTAATAATCCTTTCCTAAATCGAGATATTTTATTCAATAAACAAACAGTATTATTTATTCTTCAAAAAAAGACAAAGTCCTTCAAAAACAGCTGTTAGTAATAATAACCTATTATATGCAACAAAGCAGTATCCTCTCGCCTGCTTTGTTGCGGAAACCCTGTATTTTAGATAAGAAAATCCTGTTACTTGGCGTAGTCTACCGCACGGGTTTCCCGGATCACAACTACTTTGATTTGTCCGGGATATTCCAGTTCTTCTTCAATTCTCTTAGAGATATCATGTGCAACCCGGGGTGCAAGTGCGTCATCTATCCGGTCAGGATTTACAATAATTCGTATTTCTCTACCGGCTTGGATTGCATAGGATTTTTCAACACCTTCAAACGTTTCGGCGATCTCTTCAAGTTTCTGCAGGCGTTTAATATATGTTTCCAGTGTTTCTCTCCTGGCACCAGGCCTTGCGGCAGATACCGCGTCTGCAGCTGCCACGAGCACTGCCACAATGGTTTTGGGTTCAGTATCTCCATGATGAGCCTCGATCGCATGGATAACATCTACAGATTCTTTGTACCGCTTACAGATATCAACCCCAATTTCCACATGGGTTCCTTCGGTATCATGATCTACTGCTTTACCAATATCGTGAAGTAATCCCGCCCGTTTTGCAGTTTGAACATCTACACCCAGCTCCGCAGCCATTAACCCTGCGAGATGAGATACTTCGATAGAATGTTTTAACACGTTTTGACCGTAACTTGTTCTGAAACGCAAGCGGCCCAGAATCCTAATCAATTCAGGATGTAATCCATGAACTCCTGTTTCGAAGGTTGCCTGTTCCCCTTCTTCGCGAATTTTCTGCTCGACTTCCTTCTGAGCCTTTTCCACCATCTCTTCAATTCTGGCAGGATGGATTCGTCCGTCTAAAATTAGTTTTTCTAGTGCGACCCGGGCTACTTCTCTTCGGATCGGATCAAAACCGGAGAGGATTACTGCTTCAGGCGTATCATCGATGATCAAGTCTATTCCTGTCAGTGTTTCCAGAGCCCTGATGTTACGGCCCTCTCTTCCGATAATTCGTCCTTTCATTTCATCGTTGGGTAAGGCTACAACAGATACTGTGCTTTCTGCCACATGGTCTGCAGCACAACGATGAATTGCAAGCGAAATGATGTCTTTAGCCCTCTTTTCGGCTTCTTCCTTGGTCCGGGTCTCAATTTCCTTGATCATGATTGCCGATTCGTATCGAACTTCTTCTTCTACACTTTTCAGCAAGAGTTGTTTTGCTTCTTCCGGAGTCAACCCTGAAAGCCGTTCCAACTCAGCTACCTGTTTTGTCATCAACTCACTTAAATCGACTTTTTGTTTTTCGACTTCGGATTCTTTACGCTGTAAATTTTCCTCTTTTCGCTCTAAAGCCTCCAGTTTTCTTTCCAGTGTTTCCTCTTTTTGAAGATAACGCCTTTCCATCCGCTGAAGCTCATTACGCCTTTCCCTTGTTTCTTTTTCAATATCATTGCGGATCTGCATCACTTCTTCTTTTGCCGCTACAATGGCCTCTCTTTTTTTGGCTTCGGCCTCTGTCTCAGCATTGTGAATAATTCTTTTTGATTCTATCTCGGCAGATCCGATCGTTTTCTCCGCTACTGTTTTTCGGATTAACCAACCGACTAAAGCGCCAATTGCTAATCCGACCAGTACAATGATAACTGCAAATAATGTTGATGATTCCATATAGTCCACCTCCTTATCCATTTTTTAAATAAAAATTTGCTTATACAAAAGAAAAAAACTGGTTAGACCAGTTCTGTTAAACAATAACCCCAATCTCATAATTTTTCCCTTAAAAATAGCTGCACTAAGACCTAGTGCGCACAACGCTGTTCAGTTGCCAATTTATATAAGAGAAAACCCATAAAGGTTAAAATTTACAACAAACAAGTCCAATTATTATTAGTTTAATGAAATGTGTAAATAATGTCAAGTAAACTGTAATAATCGTTTTTAAATGTCTCTTGAGAATTCGTTTGTCAAAACATTTCTCACGGTAGTTAGTGAGAAACCCTTCATTAACAACTTACCGCCAACTCTTTTGGTTATAAAACTTTTTTTAGTAATATTTTGATATTTTTTCTCCCATTTTATGTATTCGTTTCCCCAAATTTTTCGAGCAAGTTGCAGGCAGTTCTCATATTCTTGTTCATCCGTATAGTGTTTATCCAAAAAAACCCGTGTTTGCTCCCGGTCTATTCCTGCATTTTGAAGCTCAAACATTGTTCTTCTCTTAGAATATTTTACTCTTTTAGCTTTTATATAACTTAAAGCATAATCCGTATCATTTAGGTATTTCCATTCCACAAGTTTCATGATGGTTTGGTTAATATTTTCCAGATCAAATCCTTTTTGTTCCAAGCGTTTTTTCAATTGGAAAACAGTTACCTGTCGTTTGCTCAGGAGCTGTAAAGCGGTGGTCATCGTATTTTTTTGCCGGTTATCCTTCATAATCCATAGAATCTCTTGTATCCTCAGCGAACCGGTTCTTTTCCCTGAGAGAGGTAAGAATTAATTCTCTGACTTTATTTTCGATTTCAGCAGAAATATCCGGATGCTGCCGCAGAAAATCTTTCACATTTTCTCTTCCCTGCCCCAGACGCTCGCTATTATAGGAATACCAAGCCCCGGATTTAACGAGTATACCTGTTTCGGTTCCCATATCAATAATGCTTCCCTCTTTGGAAATCCCTTCACCATAAACCAAATCGAAATCGGCAAAGTTAAATGGCGGGGCTACTTTATTTTTGACAATTTTTACCCTGGTACGGTTCCCAACGATATCCTGCCCTTGTTTAATAACATCTTGTTTTTTTACTTCCATTCTCACGGAAGCATAAAACTTGAGAGCTCTTCCACCGGTAGTGGTTTCCGGGTTTCCAAACATGACCCCTACTTTTTCTCTAATTTGGTTAATAAAAATGACGCAGGTCCGGCTTTTGCTGATTGCACCGGTAAGTTTGCGCAAGGCTTGGGACATGAGACGTGCATGGAGGCCAACATGGGAATCACCCATTTCTCCTTCAATTTCTGCCCGCGGAACAAGTGCCGCCACAGAGTCAACCACGATCACATCGATTGCGCCGCTGCGGACAAGAGCCTCACAGATTTCCAACGCTTGTTCGCCTGTATCCGGTTGAGAAACAAGCAGGTCATCCACCTTGACTCCTAAAGCCCGGGAATACACAGGGTCCAAGGCGTGCTCAGCATCAATAAAAGCGGCTACTCCGCCTGTTTTCTGAGCTTCAGCAATAACATGCAGTGCTACTGTCGTTTTGCCGGAAGATTCCGGTCCGTAAACCTCAATAACTCTGCCTCTGGGTACGCCGCCTACTCCCAAAGCCAGATCTAACGCCAAAGAACCTGTCGAAATTACTTCTACAGACAACCTTGCCGAAGCCTCTCCAAGTTTCATAATTGCGCCTTTGCCAAATTGTTTCTCAATTTGGCTTAAAGCGATATCCAAAGCTTTTAATTTATCCGGAACAGCCATCCCTTTCAGCCTCCCTTAAGATTTCCAAGCAAAACATATGTTCGATCTCATTATACTTTTTCTTTTGACCAATTGTCAAGACTTATTGCCGGTCCAAGAGATACAGTCTCAGCATATGGAGAGCTGTTTCGACAACCATATTCCTGATGGATTCCCTATTCCCGGAAAATAGCTTCCTTTCTGCGCGGACACCATGAGCATCAGCCAGGGCAAGATAGACAAGGCCGACCGGTTTGTCTTCTGTCCCTCCGCCAGGGCCGGCAATTCCGGTTATGGATAGCCCTAAATCCGCACTTAGAACCTTGCGCGCCCCATCAGCCATTTCTTTGGCGACCTCTTCACTTACTGCCCCGAATGTCATGAGGCTGCCTGTTTTTACACCCAGCATGCCTTCTTTGGCCGAATTCGCATAACTTACAATTCCGCCCAAATAATAATCTGAACTACCCGCTTCGGCGGTAATTCTTCCTCCCAGTAAACCGCCGCTGCAGGATTCCGCAGTTGCCAAAGTCAGCTTCTCTTGCCTTAGAAGTCCTCCTACTACTTGTGAATGCGTCTCTTCATCTATGCCAAAGATGTGATTGCCCAGTCTTTGCCGGATCACTTTTTCCGTTTGTCCCAATGCCGTGAGCGCCGCGGTTTCGTCCCGATCTCTAACGGAAATCCTCAAATCCATATAGGTATGCTTGTCAATCAAAGTTAAAAAAGGGGAAGATTGTTTCATTAAGTCCGGCAGTTTCCGTTCTAACTCAGATTCCCCGAGACCGAAAACCTTTAAGATCCGGACGTGCATTCTGGCATGATCCTTCGTGATTTTTAGAATTTCCGGAAGAACATAATGGTCAAACATGGGTTTCATTTCAGCTGGAGGTCCGGGAAGGAACACGCAATATTTCCCGTCTTTTTGAATCATTGCTCCCGGTGCCGTCCCAAAGTCATTGGGAAGTATTTTTGAACCTTCGGGAAAAAAAGCCTGCTTTTCCGAACCGGGAGGAAGTTCATGCTTCGTGAAGAAAAACCTTTGAATGGAATCCATGCTTTGTTGATTGAAATTCATATTGAGATCCAGGACAAAGCTGGTTATTTCCTTTGTCAAATCATCTGCAGTCGGTCCAAGCCCTCCGGTTAAAAAAATTAATCCGGAACGGTCCAGCGCCTGCCTTAGTACTCCGAGAAACCTATCTTTGTTATCTCCAACCGTGGTATGGAAAAGGACTTCTATTCCCATTCCCGATAGCTGGCCTGTAAGGTAGAAAACACTGGTATTTAAGGTTTTTCCCAGTAATAATTCCGTTCCCGTAGAAATAATTTCCGCTTTCATACTATCACACTCCCAATGTTCATACCCATTCATTATTTCACCATCAACAGAACCTTATCCAATCTGTTTCTTTGACTTAAGCCATTATAAGAAAAGGCTCTTGCAAAACGACCGGTCTCCGTGATGTATAGACTGCGTCAAGCGAAGTACGATGCGGAGTACGGCTATACATTACGGAAATCTTTCGTAGTTTTGCAATAACCCTTGAGTTATTTTACTATCCTATTTTTTACCTCTGAGCAAATTCCAGGATTTAACAAAATAATCGATCCCGGATAGTACTGTGAGGATTAACGCAACATGAATCATAGTCTGACCTACATGGATACCGATAAGAGAAAACGGCCAATCACGCAAAATTAAAGCTGAAATTGCTATGACCTGAGTTAAGGTTTTGAGCTTTCCTAATTTACTGGCACTGATAACCACTCCGTCCGCTGCAGCGATTGCCCGGATTCCGGTTACGGCGAATTCCCGGGCTAAGATAATCCAGACAATCCAAGCTGAAACCATCTTAAGTTCTACTAACGAAATCAAAGCAGCAGAAACAAGAAGTTTGTCCGCCAGGGGGTCAAGGAACTTTCCTAAAGTTGTTACCTGTCTCATTTTTCTGGCTATATATCCATCCAAACCATCTGTCGCTGCGGCCAGGATGAAAATAGCGGCGGCAACATAATCCTGGAAAAGAAAATACGTTTTTCCGCCAGGGAGCTGCAGCAAAAGTACTACCATAAAGATCGGTATCATGATGATCCGGACAAGTGTCAAGATGTTCGGTAAGTTCACTCCGGACCCTCCCCTCGCATATCATAGCTATCTGCCTGTAGAATTCGGACATCAAGGATATCTCCCGGGCAATAATTTTTATGAACTTTTATGTATATCTGCCCGTCTATTTCCGGGGCATCTCCCTCAGTCCGCCCTACCCAATTATCATTGGATAACTTTTCTTCCAGAATAACCGGGATGGTTTGCCCCACTCTTCGTTGTTGAAATTCTGCAACGAGCTCTGCTTGCAAGACCATCATCCTATTTTTCCGTTCTTCCTTAACTTCTTCCGGAATCTGATCTTCCATAATTCCCGCAGGCGTATTCTCTTCCTGCGAATAAGCAAAAACCCCCAGCCGATCTAATCGAATTCTTTGAATAAAATCCAGCATATGTTGAAAGTGTTCTTCTGTCTCTCCTGGAAATCCCGTAATAAATGTTGAACGAATAAATATTCCAGGAATCGCATTTCGCAATTTACTGATAAGTATTTCAGCTTCCTCTGCAGTATTCCTTCTGTTCATCTTTTTTAAGATATCATTATCGGCATGCTGCAACGGTAAATCGACATATTTACAGATCTTCGGCTCACGGCTTATGACCGAAATAAGTTCATCTGTAAACACATCCGGATAACAATACATAAGTCTGATCCAGCGAATATTGTCAATCTTTACCAGTTCCTTCAGCAGAACCGGTAAAAATAGTTCCCCATAACGGTCAATCCCGAAACGCGTGGTATCCTGGGCGACAAGTATGATTTCTTTAACGCCCTCAGCAGCAAGCTTTTTTGTTTCTTCCACAATCGATTCAATTGGTCTGCTCCGATATTTTCCTTTGATCATAGGAATTGCGCAATAACTGCAATAATTATCACAGCCCTCGGCAATCTTGACATATGTTGAGTACCGGGGACCCATACGGATCCGGGGCATAGTATGGGAATAAATAAAATCTTGCTGTTTCTTAGACGTATGTATTTTTTGATTGAGTTTATTTGTTATTTCCAAAGGAATCCTCTCTAGATCCCCATCGCCTAATACTGCATCTAGTTCGGGAATTTCCTTCAGTAACTCTTCTCCATAACGCTGAGCCAGACAGCCGGTTACAAAAACGCTTT
This sequence comes from Candidatus Dichloromethanomonas elyunquensis, assembly GCA_001515265.1. Taxonomy (GTDB): domain Bacteria; phylum Bacillota; class Desulfitobacteriia; order Desulfitobacteriales; family Syntrophobotulaceae; genus Dichloromethanomonas; species Dichloromethanomonas elyunquensis. Next base: position 16,855 of record LNDB01000006.1, on the reverse strand, counting down.
CACAATTGCCTGCTGCCTTCAATTGAATCATTTCACAAATCGTTTCGATAGATTCGGCTTTAGCCTCTTCAATAAATCCGCAGGTATTTACAATAATAATATTCGCCTCATCCGGACGGTACGTAAGGGTATAATGACCAGCGAGCATCCCCGAAATCACTTCGCTGTCTACCTGGTTCTTTGGACAGCCCAAATTGATGACCGCAATTTTTTTCTTCAATTTCCACCTCAAAAAACGAAAAGAGTCATTGTTTAATTCACTTCAGTATAATACATGATCTCCTAACGTGTCAAAACCGCATAAACCCTGTATCCGGGCAAAATAAAAACTGAAGCATTTGATATGCCCCAGCAGCAAATTCCGAATTAAAATGGATATGATAGAAAATAGATCAACCGAATTTTCCTGTGATATAATCTTCGGTTTTTTTATTGGACGGATTGGTATACATTTTTCTCGTAGCATCCGTCTCAACCACTTCTCCGTTCAGGAAGAAGGAGGTAATATCCGATATCCTGGCTGCCTGCTGCATATTATGTGTAACGATAACGATTGTATACATTTCTTTCAATTCGTTTACCAATTCTTCGACTTTTAAAGTGGCCAAAGGATCCAGCGCCGAAGTAGGTTCATCCATTAGCAATACCTCAGGTTCAACAGCCAGCACCCTTGCTATGCAAAGCCTTTGCTGCTGTCCGCCGGATAAACCCAATGCAGAGGTATGCAGACGGTCTTTTACCTCTTCCCAGAGAGCAGCTTGAACAAGACTTCTTTCGACAATCTCTGCAATCTTTGTTTTATCTTTGATACCATGAGCCTTTGGACCATAGGCAACATTTTCGATAATACTCATAGGAAAAGGATTGGGTTTTTGGAATACCATACCCACTTTTTTTCTTAACTCGACTACATCAATTGATTTTTCATAAATATCTTGATCATCTAATTCGATCTTCCCTTTTATTACAACACCATGAACCAAGTCATTCATTCGATTTAATGTTCTAAGAAAGGTTGACTTTCCGCAGCCGGAAGGTCCGATTAAAGCCGTAACCTGTTTTTCGGGAATTTCCAGATTGACATTTTTCAGGGCTTGAAAACTGCCATAAAAAAGATCTAAATCTTCTACTTTAATTTTTATATCATAGTATTTGCTATTTCCGTTGCTGTAGTATTCTGCCATGAATTTAACCCCCTAAGAAACTAAATCCGGAACGGATATTTTTGGAAATAAACATCTCAAATTTCAATTAGGCCTTTATTCATATTAACAAAGAAAAATTAACCGCAAGTTTTGCAAATGTTAATTTCTTGTTAATTTTTATAAATTTTTTATTACCTCTTCTGTTACAATGTAATTCCGAACCACTTCTCCGGATGAGCCCAAGGAAGGTATTTCTTTTCCGTTAAGTTTTACTAGAATCCCCCCGGCATTTCCAATGGTCAAAAATTCAATTTTTTGGGTTCCTTGCAGTGTTTTGGTTGTACCTGCCTCATTCATCCCGTCCTCGACAATTGCACCGTCCACCTTCACTTTTAGCCAACAATTCTGCTTGAATGTCATCTCGGCAACGATTCCTTGGTAGACTGCAGGGGACTGTTCCTTAGCAGGAGAGCTGGGCTGGACAGTATTCTGGTCTGAAGACGGGACAGTTGAAGTCTGTGGAGCGGTAGGCAAAGGGGCCGGCTTATAATCGGAAAGTTGCGGTTTTATATTCATCCGGCTTAAATACGTTATTCCAATAACAATAGCTACGGCAATCAAACCCATAACAAGGAGAACAATGGGTTTAAACCATACGGAAGTACTTTGAATAGGGGTAAGAGGAGGGTAAGATTCAGATGGAGTTTTCTGCTGGAAAGATGAGTTGAAAAGATCAATAATATGTGCCGAATTAAGTTCCAAGTGTTTGGAATACGTTCTTAAGAATCCTTTGGTATAGGCAGTACCCGGCAATATTTCATATTGCTCGTTCTCTAAGGCCTCCAAATACATGATTCTTATCTTGATTTCTTCTTCCACATTCTTAAGTGTCAAACCCTTTTTTTCCCGGGCATCTTGTAAAATTTTCCCTTCTCCTGCCATGCTCAACCACCCTAACTTCCTCATTTATTTTAAGGGCAATGTCCCTAGATTAAACTTATTATCCAGAAATCCCCTAAGGTTGCTCAAAGCATCCTCAAACGAGTGATTGGAAATACAAAAGTCAAAGGAATCGTTATCTTCATTAGGATAGCCATACAGCGGATCATAGTATTCAAGAATTAACTTCCCGGCAAATCCTTCATAATCATTTTTATCCAGCATATCCAATAGTCCTGCAAGACTTGCTTTCCCGATCCTTTTTTTTAACCTTTCTAAGGCATTTCTTAAGTCTATATCCCTTTCAACCATTTGGGTATATTCTTTTACAAGCCTCTCAGCACGATGGCCAAGGGAATCATGGATGAGGATTTGTGTGCCTTCCTGCATCGCTGAATAAACAGAATGGGGGATTGTCACTCTTCCGATCCTTTTGCTTTCACACTCCACCAGGATATAAACAAAATGAACATAATTGGTTATCTCTCGGTAAAGCAATGATTCAAACTGTTTTTGCGTGGGTTGTGCGCCTAAACCGATATGCCCAAAAACCGACCCGCGATTGTTTGATAATCCTTCCAGGTCAATGACCGGATAACCTTCGGCCTTTAATTGTTTTAATACTTCGGTTTTGCCAGTTCCGGTATTTCCTTTTAAAACCACAACATGGAAAGGGAACTCTTTGCTAAAGAACTCGACTATCGATCTTCTATACGCCTTATATCCGCCGTGTAAGCGATAAACGCTTAAACCCATAAGGTCAAGAATAACCGCTACTGACTTGCTCCTCATTCCGCCGCGCCAACAAAAAAGCATAACCGGGTCTTTTCCGGCCAGCATCTCTACTTGCTTATACAGAGACGGCAGTTTACTGCTCACAACCTGCAGTCCAATTTCCGCTGCCTTTTTGGGCGATTCCTGGGTATATATCGCCCCGATTTTAGCTCTCTCCTCATTATTAAACAAAGGAATATTATAGGCTCCCGGAATTGTGCCTTCTTGATATTCATTTTCGGATCTGACATCAATAAAAACAGTATTTTTTAAACGATATATTTCATTAAGCGAAATTTCATGCACCATTAAATTACTCCATCTCATTCCTGTATTCTACAATATTGTCTACGAATCCTTCTTTAATTTATATATTTTCTCTAAATAATTACAATGATTCCTCATTTTTGCCAAATTTTAGATCAAATTGTCCTTTCGTCAACAGCAGCTCTCTGGGCTTTGACCCCTCATACTGCCCGACAACTCCTTTATCCTCCAGAATATCCATAATTCGAGCAGCCCTTGTATATCCAATCTTAAGCCTTCGTTGTAAAAGCGAAACGGAAGCCGTATTGTTTTCGAAGAAAATATGGGCTGCTTTATAGAAATATTCATCTTCCGGTTCTTCTTTCTGGACACCCCTTAAACTTGTTTCCGGTATTTCGCAGTATTCCGGCTTAGCTTGCTCGATAAGAAAATCAACGATATTTTTGACCTCCTTATCGGCTACGAAACTCCCCTGAACACGAATCGGTTTGCTGACTCCTATGGGATGATAGAGCATATCCCCTCGTCCCAAAAGTTTTTCTGCACCGCTCATATCCAAAATTGTCCTGGAATCGATTTGGGATGATACCGCGAAAGCAATCCGGGAAGGTATATTTGATTTGATCAGACCGGTAATAACATCCACAGAAGGTCTCTGCGTTGCAACAATTAAGTGAATTCCTGCCGCTCTTGCCATTTGCGCCAAACGGCAAATCGTATCTTCCACTTCTCCTGGAGCAACCATCATCAAATCGGCTAATTCATCTATGATTACGACAACATAAGGCAGGACTTTTTGCTCGCTGTCTTTTTTTTCTCCTGCGATGAAGTTGTACCGAACAATATCCCGGACACCGGATGAGGCAAATAATTCATATCTTGTTTCCATCTCTGTCACGATCCATTTTAGGGCACTGGCAGCTTTTTGGGCTTCTGTGACAACAGGCGAGATCAGATGGGGAATCCCGTTATAATTAGCTAACTCCACCATTTTAGGATCAATCAGCAGCAGTTTGACTTCATCCGGTTTTGCCTTATAAACAATACTGGCAATAATGGTATTAATACAAACTGATTTCCCTGAACCCGTCGCCCCGGCAATTAACAGATGCGGCATTCTTGTGAGATCGGCAATCACCGGGGATCCGGCAATATCTTTGCCAAGCGCCAGACTAAGTTTTCCCGGTGCGTTTTGAAATTCATCCGTTTCCAAAACCTCCCGAAAATGAACCAGGGCTATTTCCCTGTTGGGAACTTCTATTCCTACTGCTGATTTCCCGGGAATCGGAGCCTCAATTCTCACGTCTCTGGCAGCGAGACTTAAGGCAATATCATCTGCCAGATTGGTGATCTTGCTGACTTTCACACCCGGGGCCGGCTGAACTTCATACCGAGTGATGGTAGGTCCCTGAGTTACTCTGGTAACCTTTACTTTGACCCCAAAACTAGCCAGGGTATCTTCTAATAACTTGACGTTTTCCGCCAAATCCTTATTGGATTTATTTCCTTTTTTCATCGCCTTATGAACCAAATTCAGAGGCGGAAGCTGATAATTATCGTTTCTTTCGGTTTTCCGGGAGAGGGGTGTCCCCGTGAGTTTTTCGGGCATAGCTTTGATAGGTTCTTTACCAGGAGGTTCCGGAATAATTCTTGGAACTGCGGCCCTCTCCGCATCTGGTCTGGGCGGTTCCGGTCCGATATCGGGTTCGTCCGGGGAATGCTCTATTACCGTGTTCTCTATTTGGGAATCAAAATAATACTCCGGCACATCCCGTGCAGATTCTTTCCGCCTGATCAAAAAATCGTTTCTGGATTGATTTTTCTTATCTTTTATTTCTTTTTCCCCATCAGCCAAGACTTTACTAAAATCATTCATTTGTTGAAGAAGGGCCTGAATACCATTCACCAATATTTGAAATAACTCAATGAATGTCCCAACCAGGGATCGGTTAATGGTTAAGACTGCCCCGATGGCTGCTAAGACAATCAAAATAATATAAGCCCCGGGAACTCCGACAAAGTTAATGAACAGAATGCAAATACCGGCTCCAAGAAGCCCCCCCCCTTGACCGTCCTTTCCCTGAGCCCATAAGACAGATGACGGACTATGACTTCCCAGGCTCAAATGGTTAAAGCCTACAAAAACAAGCCACAACAGCAGTACCCCTACCATTCTGACCTTCATGGTACGCTTATTATTGCTCATCAGACCAATACCGAAGACTGCCAGGACAATGAAAATACCGGCGCTTCCGTCACCGGTTGCGGTCCGGAGGGATTTGACGATCAAATTGGCTAAAGTATTTTGGTTATTGCCGTAAAGCAGCACAAATCCTAAACAGGCCAATCCCAAAATGATAATACCCAGAATTTCATTCCTAATTGCATTGCTGACCGTTTCTTTCTTGCGGCGGACTCTACGTTGTGATTTTCTTCTAGCCAAACAAAAACCTCCAGCCCTTCAATCTTTCAAGCAAATTAAAAATAATACTTCCACAATTCTTGGCCAAATCCTTTTTATTATCCCAACAATTCTGTTACCCTTCTATAGGACAAAACACTGCTGATTGTTTGAATGAGTTAAAGATAATATGATTCGCAGGCATTATTCCCTTGATTCTTCCGATTTGTCACACATTATTAATAAGCCTGTGGTCCTATAAAATCAAGACTTGCGGTTATTGTGAATCTTTCGGAAATGGAGTAAATTTTTAGATACAAAGCCGGCAATAACCAATTTAATAAAAATTTTCAAAAAAGGAGTGAATCCCATGTTAACTTTAATCCAAACAATACAATCCTTTAAAAATGAGGAAAAGGGCCAGGCATTGACAGAGTACGGTCTCATAATTGCCTTAGTAGCTGTTTTTTTAATCGGCGCTTTAGGTTTTCTTGCAGGCGGCCTGGGCGACACGTTCCAAAGTATCATCGACCATCTGTAAGCCGTAATTTGAGGATCAAAAAATGTTTCTTTTCAGGCTCTACTGTTTCTGGCAGTAGAGCTTTCTTAAACTAAGAAGGTGTGATGTTCGTGCCAATTTCCCTGTATTTCTTAGCAGTGGTGCTTTTTATAGCTTCCTGGACAGATTGGAAACAAAGAATTATTCCAAACTCCCTTCTTCTTCCCTTCTTTTTTGTTGCGTTAATCGTAAATACCGCAGTAATGGGAATCCGGGGTCTCTTATGGTCCTTTGAAGGATTATTGGCCGGGTTTGCATTATTACTTGTCCCCTATCTTCTTAGTGGTATCGGGGCGGGAGATGTCAAACTTCTTATGTTAATCGGCACCTTCGGAGGTGTTCGTCTGGCAGTGGGTGCTTTTCTTCTGGGCGCTGTCATCGGGGGTTTTTTTTCTCTTGGGGTAATTCTTTACAATATGATATCGAAGCAAAAAATTTCCACCTTGCCTTATGGAATCCCCCTGACCTTAGGAACAGTTTTTTGTATCTTCTCAGGAAACGGGATGTGAATCATGATTAAAAGATTCTTCAAATCTTCCAAGGGTCAAGCCGTAACCGAGCTGGCCTTGGTCCTTCCTATTTTTCTTCTATTGGTCTTTGGCGTCATTGAAATGAGCCGGCTCGGTTATTCCTATTTGACGCTCAACAACGCAGTAAGAAGCGGGGCCCGGGTAGCTGGTTTGGGTGGATTGGACAGTGATATTGCCAATACCGTTAAAGGGTCGGCACCTCTATTTGACAGTACCCATATCACCATCCAAATCACCCCGAATGAGACATTACGCCGTTCCGGGTCGAGCGTCCTGATTGACGCCTCCTATCCGGTTTACTTAAGTACCCCTTTTCTGAGCCAGGTTCTTCCAAATCCTGTTGTGATTGAATCATCTTTGGTCATGCGAATTGAATAGGGGGTAAAGAGATTGGATAAAAAAAGAGACCAAGGAAGTATGTTAATTCTAACAATGGTAGTGTTGACCGCCCTTCTGGGTATCGGGGCGCTGTCCACCGATATGGCCGTACTCTACGTTGAAAAATCAAACCTCCAAAATGCCGCGGATGCCTCAGCCTTAGCCGGTGCACAGGAACTTCCCGGCAAACCTCAAAGCGCTTACTCCATAGCTGATCAGTATGCCTCTTCCAACCACACTGCCCTTTCTGCCATTAAAATTTCCAGCAATAATAAAGAAGTACTTGTTACGGCGCAAAAAGAAGTTCCTTTATATTTGGCCCGCTTCTTTGGCATCTCTTCTAAGGTTGTCAGTGCTGAAGCCAGAGCGGCGGTATTATCAGCTCATAGTATCAAAGGCGTAACTCCTTTGAGCATTACCATGAGGGATTTTGTTTATGGCCAGGAATACACGCTGAAAAATGCCCCCCCGGCAGGAGAAAACGGTTGGTATGGTCCCGTTCGGCTAGACGGTCAGGGTGCCAGTACCTATGAAGAGTCCCTAGCAGATGGGTGTACCTCGCCCCTGTCAATCGGTCAGATTTTAGAAATAGAAAACGGTAATATGAGCGGTCCTACAAAAAAGGGCTTGGAAAACAGACTTGCATCCGATCATCGGATTCCCAAAAATACATTTGAGAATCACGATAGTAACGCACCGGAAATCGTTTACATCCCCATCGTGGAAATCGCGGCCAGGGATAATTCTACAGTTCAGGAAGTGAAAATACTTGGATTTGCGGCTTTCTTTATTGAAAATCTGACTCAAAGCGGAAATGATTGTTGGATTACCGGGCGTTTTTTGCAAATTATTGTATCTCAGGGGAATGAAACAAGCCCTATCCTTGCAGGTGAAGATGACCCAACCAATGACTACGGCTTATATTCTGTTAAACTACTCATGAATTGAGGAATATGGTATGAAGCGGAAGTTCTATGTTTTTATGGCAGTTTTCTCGGGACTCATCTTTGGTTTGTCCCTGTTCTATTACTTGAAAAATGTGCAGAATTCCTCGAATAGGGACCTGAAACCTTTGGTGGTTGCCGCAGTGGATATTCCCGCAAGAAGCATTGTCCAATCCACTCAACTGGAGATCAAAAAAATCCCAAGTACCGGCTATCCCCAAGGAGGGGCTTCTTCCATTGAAGAAGTAGGCGGAAAGGTACTCCTCGTTGGCGTTAAAAAAGGCGATTACTTGCTTAGCCCCATGTTGGAGGCATCCTATCAATCCGGTACGGCGGCCAATAACCCTTCAAGCAGTTTTTCACTCGCCGTACCGGAGGGCAAAAGGGCCGTGGCTATTTCTGTCTGTCAAGTAGGAAGCGTTGGTTTTAAAGTTAAGCCGGGGGACCGTGTGGATATTCTGACGACTATCGATGTCAAAGCAGATGGCGGTTCAAAGACTGTCACCACACTGGCAGCTCAGGATGTTCTGGTTTTGAATACGGGCGATACTGCTTCGAAAGATGGCGAAAAAGCTCCGTCCTCAAGTTCTTACATTCTGGCTTTAAACGTATCTCAAGCGATGGCCGTAACTTTAGGCAGCGAAAAAGGTTCAATCCGCCTGCTTCTTCGTAACCCTGCCAATAAAGAAATGTTTACAGAACCTCCTGTTGATTCCAATGTTTTCTATGATTCGAATTATTTTACTCATTACAGATAGGGGTGGTGATTCCATATGCAGAGCATACGCGTCCTGATTGTGGATGACGTAAGAAATACCCGGGAAAGTATCCGCCGGATCTTAGGCTTTGATTCGGATTTCGAAGTGGTAGGCGAAGCCGGCTGCGGGTCGGATGCCTTGCGATTGGCAGAATTGCTCAAACCGGATATCGTCCTTATGGATATCAGCATGCCGGATATTGACGGAATTAAAACTTCAGAACTGCTTTCTTTCCGGGTACCTAACACTTCTGTTATCATCATGTCTGTCGAAAAAGACTCGGACCATATGACCAAGGCCATGCTGGCGGGGGCAAAGGCCTATATCGTCAAACCTTTTACCGGAAATGAAGTTGTCAGCACCATTCTCAATGTTTACCATAAAGAGGCCCGAAAAAGGGAAATCATTAATTCCCCTTCCATTCCTCAAACTTCAGAAAAAGAATCTACCGGAAAAATAATTAGTATTTTCAGTACGAAAGGCGGCGTTGGAAAAACTACCACTGCCGTTAATTTAGGGGTTGAGTTAAGGAAATCCCATACCTTTCGGGTTCTTCTGATGGATTTGAGCCTCCAATTCGGAGATATCGCCTCCTTCTTAAATCTTGTTCCCAAAAGAACCATTAGCGACCTTGCCCAAGTAAATCCAATTAAAGAGGAAGATATCCGTTTTCATATTCTTTCTCATTCTTCAGGTGTGGACGTTCTGGCTGCCTCTACACGTCCGGAATACGCGGAGATGGTCACTCCCGAACATGTTCAGCAAATTCTGAAAGAGATTAAACTTCATTACGACTTTATTCTCTGCGACAATTCTGCCCGTTTTGACGATATCAGTCTCACCTCCCTGGAGGCTGCAGATGAAATATGGCTGATAGCCGGGATGGACATTCCGGCTATCAAGAATACAAAAATAGCCCTGGAAATCCTGTACAGCCTGGATTATACCCCTAAAATCAAGTTGATACTCAATCAATACAACCGGAGAATCGGAATCAACCTTAAGGAGATTGAAAGCAGTCTGGGCAAAAAAATCGACTATGTTCTGCCTGAAGAAGAGCAGCTTACTTCTGTCTTAAACAAGGGGATTCCGTTCGTCAAGGCCTTGCCCCGTTCCGCAATGGCCTTGGAAACAAAAAAAATGGCCAAAGATCTTTCGGAAACGGCAGCCCAAAAATCTCCGGCGGAGAACGAAAAAAATAAAGGCACAGGGCTGCAAAAAATATTAGGATTAGGCAGGTGAAATCATGTCACTCCTTTCAAGGCTGCAGCAAGAAAAAGATAAAGATAAAGAAAAACTCAAACCTGAAAAGCCTATTATTGAAGTAAGACAGGCAATTACATCGCCTCCGGCCACCGATCCGTGGAGGGAACTGAAAAGTATTATCCATAAAGAAACCATTAAGAATATCCCCATGGATCATATGGATCAAATCGTTACGGAAGAAATCGAACCCGTCGTCCAAAAAATTATCGACCAATATGTCGAAAAAAACGGCACGCTCCTGCCCAGAAACGAAAGACAAAAAATTGCCCAGGAAGTAATTGATGAAATTCTCGGTTTTGGCCCCATCTCTCCTCTCCTGAAAGATGACAGTGTATCAGAAATTATGGTTAACGGTCCCAATCAAGTCTATGTAGAACGCCATGGGATCGTAGAATTATCCAGTGTAACTTTTCATGATGACCAGCATGTTCAACATATCATTGAAAAAATTGTTGCTCCGATCGGACGCCGAATAGATGAAAGCCAACCCATGGTTGATGCGCGCCTTCCCGATGGTTCCAGGGTCAATGCGGTTATTCCCCCGCTTTCTTTAAAAGGGCCCGTTATTACTATTCGAAAATTTTCCCGTGATCCCTATGGTGTTGAGGATTTAATCACCTTTGGAACCCTAACCCGGGAAATGGCTTACTTGTTGGAAGCATGCGTTAAAGCACGTTTAAATATCGTGGTTTCAGGAGGCACCGGTTCAGGAAAAACCACCACTTTAAATGTCCTTTCTTCCTTTATTCCCGAACATGAGCGGATCATAACCATTGAAGATGCTGCCGAACTCCAGCTCCATCAAAACCACGTTGTAACACTGGAAACCAGACCCTCAAATATTGAAGGGAAAGGTGCCGTTACCATTAGGGACCTCGTTAAAAACTCGTTAAGGATGAGACCTGAAAGGATTATTGTCGGTGAAGTACGCGGCGGTGAGGCCCTGGATATGCTGCAGGCTATGAATACCGGCCATGACGGTTCTTTGACAACCGGGCATGCCAACACTCCCCGCGATATGCTCTCCCGTCTGGAAACCATGGTTTTAATGTCAGGAATGGACCTTCCTATCAGGGCGATTCGTGAGCAAATTTCCAGTGCGATCGATGTAATTGTTCAACAAAGCAGGCTTCGGGACGGCAGTCGGAAAATAACCCATATTACCGAAATTCTCGGAATGGAAGGCGACACCATCGTAACCCAGGATATCTTCAAATTTGAGCAAACCGGTATTGATTCCAACGTTCACGTTCTTGGAGGTTTTAAGGCCGCCGGGATCAGGCCGCGTTTTATGGATACTCTTCTTGCTTGCGGACAGATTCTGCCTGAGAATATCTTTGTCAAATAAGATAGGGGTGAACATTTTGACACAACTGATCGTCCTGTCCTCTTTTACGGGTTTTTTTCTGGTATACTCCTTAATGATGGCCGTAAGACCGCAGAAAGAAAGTGTAGAAGAAAAAGTAAAGCGGTTGGCCTCAGAAAAAAACGCCGTATCTAGTGAGAAAATTCAGTTTTCCTGGAAAAAAAATCTTTCCAGTTTATCCAGATTTACACCCCGCCGGTGGACCAAGCAGCTTGATCAAGAGCTGAAAAACAGCAGTGTTCCTCTAACAGGCGGAGAGTATATTATATTACAAGTCTTTATGCTTATTTTCTTCTCGCTAGTCGCCTTAGTCCTATCTCACTTGACCTTTGCTGTTATGTTTCTGCCGCTGCTTAGTCTCATTCTTCCCCGTTTATATATTACCCGTTCAAGAAACAAAAAGGTTAGTCAGTTTAACAGCCAATTGGCCGATGTCCTTTTAACCCTGGCTAACTCTCTGAAGGCAGGTTTCAGTTTATTTCAGGCATTGGAAATGGCCAGCCAGGAAATGCCCGATCCAATCTCCTCAGAATTGCGCATGACTTTAAAAGAGATGACCTTCGGAGAGTCCACTGAAGTGGCTTTAATCCACCTGACGGAGAGAGTAAAAAGCAGCGATTTGGATTTAATGATTACCTCTATTCTGATTCAGCGTCAAATCGGGGGAAACCTTGCGGAAATATTAATTGGCATCCACCATACCATACAGGAACGCCTTCGTATTCAAGGCGAAGTGAGAAGCCTTACCGCCCAAGGAAGATTATCCGGCAATATTATCGGGGCCCTGCCTTTCTTAATTGGTTTAGTGATTACCGCTATGCAGCCCAGCTACCTTTCAGCTCTTTTCCATAGCAATATCGGAATTATCATGGTTGTTTGCGGACTGGTCCTGCAAGCAATCGGTTTCATTGCGATCAAACGGATCGTAAATATTAAGTATTAGGGGATAAAGGCCTATGGAATCTGTTATTATTTTCAGCGGTTCCAGTCTAATCAGTTTTCTTCTATTAGCGCTTCTCTCCGGAAAGCTTCACCTTTCTCTCCCTCAAAACAGGGTTCTACGTTCTTTGGGAAGAATATCCCAGCCGAAAGACAAAGCGGAAATGAGAACAGTCTCCCGTACCAAACCGTTTGGCAAACAATCGGTTAATCATTTCCTCCTCGGTTTTCTTCACCTCTTTATCAAAAGAAATGAAGAAATGAAAGTTAAAGACCTCGGATTGATGGCTGCGGGATTAAAAGACTGGACATATGCGGAATGGAAAGTGTTAAATCATGCGATTGCTTTTGGATCCGCCTTATTCACGGCCGCAGCATGTATATTCTTTTCCATTCCTCCTTTAGCGAAGATGGAAATGTCGATTTTCGGCTTTTTAGCAGGTTTGATCTACCCGAATTTATGGCTAAAATCAAAAATAAAAAAGCATGAGGAAGAGATCCAACGTACTCTCCCTGAAACTTTAGATCTTATTATGGTAAGTGTGGAAGCAGGACTAGGCTTTGATGCGGCCATGATGAAGGTGGTGGAAAAACAAAAAGGTGTCCTTTCCGATGAATTCAGTCTTGTTCTCCAAGAAATAAAAATGGGCAAACCACGGCGGGATGCCCTTCGGGATATGGGTAAGAAAAATAATGTGGATGATTTAAGCAATGTAATTGCTTCTCTTGTCCAAGCGGATCAATTAGGCATCTCTATGGGAGGTGTTCTTCGGAACCAGTCTAACCAGATCAGACAAAAAAGAAAACAACGCGCTCAGGAACAGGCTCAGAAAGCACCTGTCAAAATTATGGTCCCGCTTGTTTTCTTTATCTTTCCTAGTATTTTTATCCTTATATTAGGTCCGGCATTTATTCAGATTATGGAATACTTCAGTAAATAACATGAATCAAATTAGTACTAATTTCCAACCACCTTTAAATCAGGATGGATACCCAGTTTAAATTAAGAGTTATAAAAAATGTTTATGAGGTCAGAATGATGAAAGAATTCAAAATAACCAATTTAAGGACCGAAACCTATCTCGGAAACGTTACTGTAGCAGAAGACACAGTTTCGAGAATGAAAGGTTTGCTGGGCACCAAGGAACTACTCCCTTTTCAGGGAATTATTCTTAAGCCCTGTAAGCAAGTTCATACCGTTGCCATGCATTATCCCATTTCTGTTTGGTATGTTAACCGTCGATTGCAGATTATTCGAATCGTAGATAAACTTCTGCCGTGGCGAGTCTCCCCCTATGATCCTTTTTCACATCTGATTATTGAATTCCCGCAAAAATGGGCTGATATTACCGGAACAGCAACAGGAGATTATCTTGAGTGCATCTAGATGGTTGGTATGTCGATTTTTGAATATACCATCTTCATCTACTATTTGCTTTTTCCTGAGAACCGACTGCTCAAAACTCTTCCGATAAAACGGGATCCAATATTAAAAAGAAAAACGGAAATAATCAAAATCGCAGCAGAACCGTCTGCTACCTGTCTGGCATCCGGGATTAGTCCTTCGGAATTAACCTTCCAAATATAGACAGCGAGCGTCTCAGCCGGTCTGAATGGATTTAAAGGTGATGTAAAACTGAATGGATTCCAATTTGTAAAATCCAATTTAGGGCTGCTCATTCCCGCTGTATACAGCAAAGCTGCAGCCTCCCCGAACGCTCTTCCGGCTGTCATTACAATACCTGTAATAAGTCCAGGCAAAGCAACAGGAACAAGTACTTTGGTTATAGTCTGCCAATGTGTTGCTCCCAAAGCAAGACTAGCTTCTTTATAAGATTTGGGAACACCTCTCAAAGAGTCTTCACTAATTCTTGTGATAACAGGCAGGTTCAAGATGGATACCGCCAAAGCCCCGGACATCAAAGTATATCCCCACCCCGTCATACTTACAAAAACCAGTAGCCCAAAGAGTCCGATAACAATAGAAGGCAAAGATGCCAAAGCTTCAATACAGAATCGGATCGCTTTCGTAATTCTGTTTTGCGTTGCATACTCAGCCAGATATATTCCGGCAGATAAACCGATAGGTACCGTAATCAGGATAGAAAGGAAAACCAGGTATACGGAATTAAATAATTGTGGCGCTATACCTCCGCCCGCTTGCATAAAGACAGGTGAAGAAGTAATAAAATGCAAATTCAATCTGACTCTTCCCTCATAGAGGATATAGCCCACAAAGAAAACCAGTAATATGATAAACCCTGCTGCCACCAGATAAAAAAGAACAGTCGTTACTTTATCAGCAGTCTTGGGATTTATTCTCACGAAGATGCGCTCCCCTTTCTCCCAATTCTATGGATGATAAAAATGAAAATAAAAGAAATAATCAGAAGCAATAACGCCATTGACCAAAGCGCATTATTCCATGTGGTGCCCATAGCCGTATTTCCCATATCCATCGTTATTATACTTGTTAAATTAACGGTAGAATCCAGAATGGTTCCTGGAATCCGAATGGTATTTCCGATGACCATCTGTACCGCCAGCGCTTCCCCAAAAGCACGGGCCAAACCCAATACAACGCCTGTTAAAATTCCGGGAAGAGCCGTAGGAAAAATAATTCTTCGAATCGTATGCCATCTTGTGGCGCCCAAAGCATAGGAAGCTTCCTTATAGTCATTTGGGATAATACTTAGAGCATCGGCCGCAACCGATGTGATTGTGGGGAAAATCATAACCGATAATACCAAAGAACCGGCCAAAAGGCTAAATCCCAATCCGCCAAATTGATGACGAACAAAAGGCACAAGAACACTTAAACCAATCCAACCGTAAACTACGGACGGAATCCCTACAAATATCTCAATCACAGGCTGCAACAGTTTTTTCCCGAACGCCGGGGATATTTGTGTCATGAATATCGCTAAGGCAACACTGAAAGGGGTACTGATCAGCAAAGCAAAACCGGAAATTAATATCGAGCCAATAATAAAAATGAGTGCTCCTACTGCAGGTCCGCCCTGCGCTTCATCCTTGCCCGGCATCCACTCCGTTGAAAAGAGAAACTCCTTCAGCGAAATATGATTTTGGAAGAATGTTGCTGAACCTTTGGAAATAAGAAAAAACACCATGGTTAATGTGATAAGAATTAACATAATCCCAAAAATAGTTACCACGGTACGCCCAGAATATTCGTGCTTTAATGCATAATATTTGTCTATTTTCTTAGTGTTATTTTTCATAACGCCCCCCCTAACACGAATAAGCTTAACAAACAGACAAACAAAAATTAATTATCATATGAACATGTTAGACCTGTTTATAAATAACTAAGAGCTGGTTGAAGCAACACATCAACCAGTTCTTAGTATTCCACGCAGTAATAATTGCTTACTTATCTCTTGAAACTTTCATGTCGGAATTAGGGATATATCCCATTTGCGTAATGGTTGAGGTGAAATCTGAACTCATCATGTACTCGATGAAAGCTTTGGCAACCCCTTTAGCTTCACCTTTGGTATACATATGCTCATAGGACCAGATCGGATATTTGCCGCTTGTAATGTTAGCAACAGTAGGTTCTACACCATCATATTTTAAAGTTTTGACAGCGCTGTCAACATATGAAAGAGCGAGATAGGAGATGGAACCTTTGGTATCGGTGAGGGCTTTTTTGATAGCACCGGAAGATTCTTCGGTCAAAGCCTGTCCAGCAGCTTCTTCAGCGCCATTTAAAGCATACTTTTTGAAAGTTGCTCTGGTGCCGGAGGATGCAGGTCTGTTAAGAATCACAATAGAAAGGTCCTGTCCGCCAACTTCTTTCCAGTTCTTAATCTTGCCTGTGAAAATATCAATTAACTGTTGACCGGTTAAATTGTCAACTTTGACTTCCGGATTTACAACCGTTGCAAATCCAACGACACATACTTTATGATCTACCAGAGTACCGGCTTGGTCAGCAGGAAGCTTTTCAGCTGCAAAGACATCAGAATTTCCAATGTCACATCCACCTTGAGCAACCTGGGTCAATCCTGTACCACTTCCACCGCCTTGAACCTGAACCCTGGCATCTTTATTTTTTGCCATAAACATTTCGGCAGCTTTTTCAGCTAAAGGTTGAAGGGCAGAAGACCCAACTGCTGTGGCAGAACCCGTAAGACTATTTGCTGCGGGTGCTGGTGTTGGCTGAGCTGTGTTGCTTGAACATCCGACTAATGCAACAGAAAGACTCAGAACTAAAACTAAAGCAATCAGTAATGGTTTAAATTTGGTCACTTTTTGTTACCCCCTAAAATTTTATGATTTAATATTATAAGAGATATGTTAATAGCAAATTAACTAAATGTTAAGTTAATGGAAAATTTAAATATTGTTGAATTTATCAAAAAAATACAGTGATTTTAGAAGTATCTCTATAGCAAAAGACCACATGACTGGCATGTGGTCTTTGAGTTACCTGGCAACGACTTATTTTCCTAACGTATCGTCAGCCCTGGAGGTCTTAACTTCCGTGTTCGGGATGGGAACGGGTGGTACCCCTCCGGTATAGTCACCAGATATATCCGCCTTATATAGGATGTTCAAATATT
>LNDB01000005.1 GCA_001515265.1 Candidatus Dichloromethanomonas elyunquensis | reverse complement strand
CAGGACTGATTCTCCTCTTTGCCATAAATAAAACCTCCATGTGATGCTCTTATCTTACATCACTCTGGAGGTTTACACAAAATCTGAAACAGTCTCGATTCTCATTTGATAGACTTGAATGTATATCAGTCAGATCATATCCAGTTGAACCCTTGATGCTCTCAATTGATGAGTGTACGTCTGAAAGATCATATCCAGCTGGACCTTTAACACTTTCAATTGCCTCAGTTATATCGGATATGCTATTTAATCCACCTCCAGTTAATACGTCCATTTTTGAATTCAACTCAATTAGCTGATCTCTGATTTCCATCATTACACTAAGTAATTCTTCCATATCCTCACTCTCCATTTTTAAATTATTTCAAGCTATATCTATGTTAAGATGTTTTTTTATCATCTGAATGAATTCGTTACCACAAATAATATCAATATCGGCCCCCTGATCGTCTCTATGCTTGTTTAAACCAAAATCGAAATACGAAAAGATAAGAAAATTCCTTAATGCAACTTCGTGGAGTAATTTAAGATCATTTTTAGAAATTCTTCTATCTTCAAGCAGGCAACCGACTCCAAATTCCTCATTCTTATCACGGAGGCATCTATATGCAGAGAAACCATCATTTTCTCTCGACTCAATTATTTTTAGTCCCATTTTTTCATTTAATCTTTTAACAAGGTACAAAAAATCCGTTGGTGTTATATTTAAGGGAAAACCATTATGTTTCATTACAGGTGCGAATGCATTTTGTTTTTCATTTAACCGATCTTTATCTTCTTCATAATGAGTATCATCACTATCTCTCGTGGCGTAATATTCTTTAACACGATTAAATTGCTGTTCTGTTATTACGAACAGTTCGCCATTTATGTCAACTATCATCTTTTCAAAATCATCAGTGTATTGTAGAAATTCATATCGAGTATTTCGAATGACAGACTTTTTTATTTCTATACAATCATTATTTTCATAAAGTGATATGTCATATCCATTTCCGAACAATTCCAATGTAGCGACAAACACTTGATCCCTTTCGTTGTCACGATAAAGAACCAGTCCAATATTCACATGTTCTTTCTGATTTTCCAACTCATAATCAAGTTCTGACATTCTGATTATCCACCCTTCATAGTTTAATTTTAATGACCCTTAAACTGCCACAACTTTTCCGTCAGTTTCTTTCACTCGTCCACTCTTTAATAAAAAGGCATAAGCCTTTTGCAAGGTAATCTGGATTTTTTCGCCGGTACGCCCAAAGCCGTATTCTCTTGCAGTGGATTGTAACAAGCTATCCTTAAGGATACCATAGGTGTTTGAAACAATAACCAGCATAGCTTCAGCAAGTTCGTCAGTGTTTATATAATTGATAGGTCTGGTATTGCCTGTGGCTTTTGGTATAACTTTTGTGTAGCCGGAAGGATAAAAGAAGTCACCTTTACGCACAACACTTTTTAAAGATTTTAGAGCATAATCAACTTCTCTGCGAACCTTTACAGTAGCTTTTTCGTTACCAAGGAGTGGAGCCAGATTTTTACACAATAATTCGTAGTGAATAGGATATTCATTATCCACCACCGCCTTAATACAATCGCCCATACTTAAGTAACCAGAAGCATTACGTGGCAAGGAGCTAAAATCTGTGGACACCTGATTTTCAAATCCATATGGATTAACAATATTATCCGATCTGGGAGTAGTACCCTCTTTTTCATTTATACTTAAAAATTCACTTTCCACCTGTGTTAACGGCATTTGAGGGTCTGGCTCGTTTACTTCAGCATAATTATTAATTGCACTTTCAATAGCATCAATGAGTTTCTGCCCTTCTGTTACAGGGTCTTTAATCCAATCGGTAGACCAAACACGATGGATTTTCCACCCCATGTCCTCAAGTACCGCCTGGCGCAGACGATCCCGTTCTCGTGCCGTTCTTGCAGAGTGATAAGCAGCACCATCGCATTCAATCCCCACAACATACTGCCCTCTAATGGTTGGATGCTTAACAGCCATATCTATACGATAGCCTGAACAACCAACCTGTGTTGCAAGCTTATAGCCTTTTCGATCCAAATAATTGTAGACAGCAGCTTCAAAAGGGGAATCATGTTCGATAACATCGCTTTCTGTTATTTCTCTTAATAACACTGACGGTCCATTCATGGCAAAGTCGATGTAAGAACGGAGCAGTTTCGGGCCTTCTCTCGTGATGCGCTCAACTTCAATGTCAGTCGGCAGAATGGAGCCAACTAATTTCACATTATGCTTCGCTCTTGTGATAGCAACATTAAGGCGTCGCTCTCCACCGTCTTTAGTAAGAGGGCCAAAATTCATTGCAAACTTTCCTGTTGCATCTTTGGCGTAGCCTATGCTGAATATAATGGTATCGCGTTCATCTCCTTGGACATTCTCTAAATTTTTTATGAAGAATGCCTCATCATTATCCTCGTTGAAAAATGATTCATACTGCTGATTTTCTTTTCGCTTCTGACGTATGACTGTATCAATAGCCTGCTGTTGAACTTCCCCAAAGGCTATGACACCGAGAGAACGATTAGGAAATTTCCTGAAATGATCAAATACAAGTTCTCCGATGCGTTTTGCTTCAATCATATTTCCTTTTTTACCACCACGGTCATAATATCCGTTCGACACATAAATGTATTCAACACCATTATGCGGTACTTTATCAATATTAGCAGGGAAAGTAATTAGGTTGTTTTTATAAATCTTGGCATTCGAGAAAGCGATAAGATGCTCATGTCTGCTGCGATAATGCCAAAGCAGGGTACGCTCTGGAAGCAGGCCAGCTTCATCTAAAATTGATTCATAAGCATTTGTGTCGTCATATTCATCGTCATCGGTATCTGAGTCAAAGTCGGCATCTGAGGTTGATGACATAAAGAAATTGGTTGGCGGCAATTGCTTACTATCTCCGGCTATTACAACCTGTTTACCTCTTGAAATTGCTCCGATAGCATTTTCAGTGCATACTTGAGAAGCTTCATCAAAGATAATGGTATCGAAATCATAACTTTCTGCTTCTAAAAACAGGCTTACGGATAAAGGGGACATCATCAAGCATGGCTTAAGAGTAAGGAGTAGATTGGGGATAGCCCTGAATAATTTGCGAATAGGCATAATTCTTCGCTGTTTTCCAAGCTCTCTTTTCAGAATGCTTAACTCATCAACACCTGAAGTGAATCGCTCAAAAGATGGAAGAGAATCAATTAATTTTTTCTTGATCCGCGCTTTTGCTATCTCAAATTGAAGTTTATCAAGACGGGAAAATTCATCAATTATATTTTCCTGTACTCTCCGGCGGAAATTGAGAACGGCTGGATACTGAGGTAGAATTGCGTCAAGCCATAAACGATAAAACCGTTTCTTAAACATCGGAATAATAAGAGCGGCATCAATATGAAGTTCTTCAATCTTGGTTATATAATCAGCAAGCCCATCGTTCTGGCAATTAGTCCGAGCATTTCTGAAATCAATCCATTCCTCAAGTAAAGAGAGTCCATTCATACACTTGGTAACTCTATCATAGAGAGCGGGCATACCTAAACCCTTAATATTATCCTTGTTTTCAAATATATCAAGGAACCATAAAAACTCTGTATTCATATCGTCTATGGCATTAGTTAAATCGGCTGAGTATTTTGCACACAAACCGATTTTGGATTCATTTGTGCATATGTTTCTGATAAATTCTGTGCCAATCTTACAATTCTCGCAAATCCTCTTAAAATCATTTGCCCAGTTTAAGGAGCTAAGAACATTTGACCAATCGGTATCCATGCCCTTGTAAAGGAAGTCATAATGTCTTTGTAAATCAGCATCACATTCTTCTAAAGTATTGGCCAAGGCGGCAAGAAGAGATAATTTGTCTTTGCTTTGCAATATGAGGTTAAAAGCTTTAATTAGCTTTGATAGTAGTGCTAAATCCGTATTTTCGCCGGAATAATGTTCGCCAAAGGTTTGTGTTAATATTTGATTGTTTTCTGAAAGCCATACAGAGAACTCATCCAACTTTCGGAGAGAAGTCAATGTTTCAATAATTTCAGCATCACTTACTTTTTTGACGATCTGTTTATATAAACCTTTAATTGTTTTTTTGTCAGTCCTATATTGACCTCTGAAGATTTTGAAAAACGATGTGTAATCCGTTTTGAACCTTAAAAGCATTGCACGGAAATCCACATTTAAAATTTCTCGTTCAAAGGTTGATAGTAATTTATTCTGTAGCCCAAGAATGTTTTCTACATTTTGTTTAGTTGTAGCAAAGAGTGCTTGTGCCTTTTGAAAATTCCCACTGTTCCAAACTGAATAGCAGTATGTATTAAAAATTGCATCGTCCAATTTCTCAATTTCGCAATTAATCCGAGATAATGAAAATAATTCATTTGGCTCAGAAAGTGGAATGCCCGAATCATTGGCGGAGAGCTCATTATAAATACTCAACAATTCATTTTGTGCATTTTTATAACGGATTTTGAGCTCGGAAAATTTATCTACTTCATTCCACAAAGGTGCTATATCCTCGCCAACTATCCAATTGAATGGGACTTGAGGAGAGAGTTTGGCTATATTTAAAATACTAATAATTTTAGAAAACCCTGTAAAAGAGGGTGTATGATCCAACTGCAGATCAGTAAGTATGCAATCATAAATAGCGGTTGTATCTTTAATTTTTGGAAGTAATTTAGATAAATATGCTCCAATGTCGTGACTGAGCTCATTAGTAACTGCTGGAACATGAGCATTGTTCCAAGGGTTGGTTTTATAGTCATCACTCATTTTCCCTATAGTGGTGGCAAATTGACTAAGTAAATTAATATGTCGGTTAAATCTATGGGGTGTTGTGCTTGCGACATTTTCAAGACTGAAAACAATATTCTCGTAGCTTTCAAGATTAGCCAATTCGCCATTTACCTGATAAATTGTCTTTCCAAGTGGCTCGATGGTGGTAAAAATTTGTTGAGCATATTCATTAAGCTTTTGTTTATCTTCTTGTAGCAAGTCAAGCTTTTGATAAGCCCCATCACTCAGGTTTGCCCTTTGCCGAGAGAGACTTAAAACGGAAGAAAGTTGTTCTAAAACATCCTTCTTGTTCGCTTTATAGCTATGAAGAGTCAAGCAGAAATCATGAAGGCCTGCAGAAGTTAGACGTTTACGAACCACCTCAAGGGCAGCCATCTTTTCTGAGACAAATAAAACCTTCTTGCCGGAAGCCAAGCATTCCGCGATAATATTTGTTATGGTTTGACTTTTTCCTGTACCAGGAGGCCCCTGTAGTACGAAACTAACCCCTTTTTTAGCAAGAAGGACAGTATCCTGTTGGCTTGAATCAGCATCAACAACTTGAAATATGTCAGAAGGTAGTGTATGCGCATCATGGTCAAAATCGTTTACATCTTCGTATGTAGAGCCGATGGCTGTAGTGTCTCCAGTTAGAGCCCGTACGATAGGGTGTCCCTTAATTTTGTCATTGTGGATTTCCAAATCCCGATACATATTTATTTTTAAGAACGAAAGCAAGG
This sequence comes from Candidatus Dichloromethanomonas elyunquensis, assembly GCA_001515265.1. Taxonomy (GTDB): domain Bacteria; phylum Bacillota; class Desulfitobacteriia; order Desulfitobacteriales; family Syntrophobotulaceae; genus Dichloromethanomonas; species Dichloromethanomonas elyunquensis. The sequence continues at coordinate 134,957 of LNDB01000005.1, read as the reverse complement.
AAAGTCCTGTCTCATGAACGACTTCCCAGCTATTTGTTTTTATTAACGAATTAACTTTTGAGAAATAATCTGACAGGTTTTCTTCCGCGTCGAATTCAGGAAGATCAATGCCAAAGTCATTTGACATCTTAAAGGCAATCGTAGGATTGAGAGAAATTTCATCCTCATGAAGGCTCAGCTCATACGGCGATGTAATTGATTCCAATGTCAGCGTCACTGGAACGAGGATAATAGGCGATAAAAAATATTGTTCAGAGTTAACATCTTCGCTCCATTTAAGAAAACCAAATGACAAATAAAGGATATTAACACCCTGCTCTTCCATTGCAGTTTTAGCCTTTTCTCGAAGATTGCGGAGTGTTTTTTGCTGATCTTTTATTGTCTGATTTGTCATAACATTTCTTTCTAAGCCAATCTCTTGCTCATTACTTAGAAGGGAAATTTGGTCTTCATCGTAATAGGGGAATTTAATAGGATTTTCATTTACGACAAAGCTATTCCATAGTTCAAAAATAGATGGCTTTTGTATTCTCAAATTAGAACGCTTTGAATCACGGTAATTAAGCAAACGATTTCTTTTACCAAGGTCAAGTAGTTTGTTTTTCCATGCTTCAAGCTTCTGATCGATATTCGGCATATTAGGTATCCTCCTCAACTAATTCGACGATATCCCCGATGTCAACATTTAAAGCGGTACAAACTTTTACAAGCGCATCCATACTCACATATTCGTCTTTCCCTAATTTAGCAAGCGTCGATGTGCTGATTTTTGCTTTTTCAAGTAAATTGATTTTTTTCATACCTTTATCGATAAGCAGTTTCCATAGTTTTTTATAAGATATTTTCATTTCGGCACCTCTCAGGCTCCTGTATTAAAATATATTATATATTTTTTTCGATAAAACGCAAATAAAATTAGCTAATATGCAAATTAAATAACTAAAACTACAATTTATTTGTAGGATTCAGAAAGGAAGTGGAGTATTGTGTCTTGCTGAAGGGAGAAGGGTTACATGAATAAACAAATAATCGCTGGGATAACCATTATGCTTGTGTCGCGCTGTGTGCCGTCGTGTGGACACAGAACTCCGGGGTCGGGAATTTACCCATCGAGTCGGTAAAAGCCGCCGTAAGCGCCGAAATTGAGGTTCGTTCAGAAAAAATATCACAAATTCTTATCTCTGCGGATATTTATACCCCCATAGCGGAGGCTGTCACGGAAAATGAGTTGCCGAAAATAGAGGTAACGGCAGAAGAAAAAACAGAACCAGTGCCGAAGCCTGTATCAAAATTAGCACCAGCTTCTACCGAACCAAAATCAGGCGACAGAAGCGTAATAGATGGAAAGCCACATGTCTGGATTCCGGGATTCGGATGGATAGTCGACGAGGGCAGCGGTAGTGTCGGAACTATGGTCGGCAATCCCGGCGACGAGCTTACCGGAAACAAGGTTGGCATCATGGGCGGCGGCACCATCGCCGAAGATATGTATGAGAACGGCGACAAAATTGGCATTATGGGCGAAGATGAAATTGCGCCAAGCAACACATCACCTCCGGCTTATTCAGAGGCGGATATAACAGGCGATGTCATATACACAGAGCTCCACCCGTCGGTTACGAAAGACAGCACTCCACCATCATATAAGCCAAACGGAGAGCCATATAATCCGTAAAATATATAGGACTGGCACTCATCCAAGCAGACCGAGTTCCAGTCCTTTTCTATTCTCTAACGCAGGGTTTTGAAGCTGTGCGTTACATTTCCGAGTGTTCAGCTTCGGCATATATAGTACGCTGTGAGCGCACTACCGTCACATCTTGTCGTAAAGCTGTTTAAGCTCCACATCGGTGATTATGCCGGCTTCAGCTTTGTCCTTATACTCCAAAGCCAGAGCGACAGCGGCGTTCCACTCGTCATCCGAGAGCTTACCCCTTGCGCGTCGGGTCTTAAACTTATTATATACTTTATCGTACTCAAGGCGGGTGGGTGTCTTTCCTTCCTTACGCGCTTCTTTTTTATGAGCGCCAACTTTCCGGCAGGTCTTTTCCGTTTCGCCTGGCGCGATGTTGTTGCAGTAGCAGGTATCGTAGCCTTTGTTCAAGAGGAAGTACCGTCCGCAGTTATGACATCGGCGTGGAATGTTTCCTGCGATGAGTCCGCGGTAAAAATCCGTATAAAGAAAAAACGAGAGAGATGAAAACTTCGTTTCCTCGGCGAAGATGGGTTTGCCTTTCATAGTTGGGTGAAGCAGCGGGACAAACTTGACCTTGAGGTCAAAGCCCTGTACAAATTCCTGCTCGATAGACAGCATATCGCCGCCGCCAATCATCTCACGAAAATATTTAGCGTAAGCCACGGCGTATGCTTCGCTGTTCCGGCGGGGTAGATTCTCAAAATACAGATCCAGCATGCCGGATATCTGCCCTCTGAAGTTTTCAATGCTTTGCGCAAAATACTCCAGCTTATCGATGAACACCATAAACGCTTTGTTTCTTTCTGTGCCGTCCTTCATTAAGTCCTTCCATAGCGCCTTATCCTGAAGAAGCGCAGGAAACAAATTTCGTGCGCCATATATATTCAGCGGCAGATTGCGGTAAAAAGGCAAATCGAATATAACATCCCAAACGGCGTTGATTTTTTCTTGAACTGGAAGAACCGCGCCGCTGTTTTTTTCTATGAAAAGAATACGCGCATCTTTTGCAAAGTCCTTCGTTCGTCGGTGGATCTCCTGAAGTACCTTTACATCAATATTCAAAAACTCCGTCGTCATCTGTCCCAGCGGGAAGCTTGCTCCTTCGCCGAGCATAACATTCCCTTCCCAAAACAGGACTGAGAATTCGTCATAAGCGTACATGTTTTTCCACGCCCCCTGTATCCGATGGACTTTTGCGATGTACCTGACATCGCTCCAATCTCTTGTGCTGAAATTTCTTTTCTGCTATCTTGATTGTATCCGATACAAAAATAGTAGTCAATCGGAAACACAAGAAAGGAGGTCGCTATGTTACAGAACAAGTTAATCACAATGGATGCCGGAACCCTTCTCACTACTCCGCTGCCGCAGACGCGGTTCATCGCCAGCGAGCTTATACCCCAAGGTCTGCACATCCTTGCTGGAGCTCCGAAAATCGGAAAGTCGTGGCTGGCATTGCAAATCTGTCTGCGGGTAGCATCGGGCGAAACGCTGTGGAGTTTCCCCGTCACCTGCGGGACTGTGCTGTATCTCTGTCTGGAGGACAGCTTCAGCCGCATACAAAACCGGCTGTTCGACATAACGGATGATGCACCCGATAAGTTGCGCTTTGCAACAATGTCGGCGGTCATCGGCGAGGGTCTGGAAAATCAGGTTGAGGATTTCCTGAAATCCTATCCCGACACGGTGCTGATAGTCATCGATACGCTCCAGCGGGTACGGAAAGCTAGTACCGACGCTAATCCCTATGCCAGCGACTACCGTGACATCGGTATCTTAAAGCAGCTGGCGGACAAGCACCGCATCGCCATTTTGCTCATCCATCATCTGAGGAAGATGAACGACGACGATCCGATGAATATGATTTCCGGCACAACGGGTATCAGCGGAGCGACGGACTCCAACTTTGTTCTGAAAAAGGATAAGCGCAGCGGGAACGCCGCCACGCGCTACTGTGTGGGTCGGGACATTGAGTACCGGGAGCTGCAGCTGGAGTTTGATAAAGCGGCGCATATCTGGAATCTGCTCTCAGACAGTATCACCGATGAGCCGCAGCCGACCGACGAGATTATTATTCATCTCACTGCCGTTATGGTATCTCTTCTCTCTTTCACGGGAACGGCGACGGAACTGGCGGACGAGATTGAGAAAACGTGCGGAGCTGTCATTCTCCCTAACGTCCTCATCAAGAAAATGATACGCAATCAGACGGAGCTTACCGGGCGGGGAATTACGTTTGAGATGAAGCGTACTCACGACAGAAAAGAAATAAGCATGCGGTATGAGTGCGACGGGTGCGTCGGCAATGACGGCATAAGAGATACGGCGTCAGTATCAAATTTGCCGACGCAGGATGGCGAAAAGTCAGGTTTGAGTCCAAAACCGGGGGTGAACCATGGGGATGATTCCATGCAGGTTAAAGGCGCGTGGCCGGTGGTGGTACCCCGCGCCGAAAACACCGCCCCGCAATGCGGGTCGGGGATGGTACCTTTTAGGTGTCGGTAAATGCCGTATGGTACCTGCAAAGGTGTCGGTAAAAGTGAGCAATCCAGAAATGTCCGCAGTATTACGGCATTCAAATCGGGGTTACAGGTGCACGTTAAGCGGTACCTCCCCCAGAAAACAAGCAGGAATGAGTAAATCATGGTAGAGCAAAGAGTCAAAACAGGGCTGGCATTAACGCAAAAGCATCTTAATTTCTGCGATGAAAATCTCCGCAAGGCGGAGGTCAATTTCCGCAATTCTTTTGTGGAAAAAGCCATCGAATACTACGCCGGACACTTAAACGCCGAGCAGAATGCAAGGTATTTTGAAGGCGCGTTTGCCAGTAAAGCACAGCAAAAGGTGGAGCAAATCGGCAAGTCTCTCGGCACTGGACAGTTTAAAATCGCCGTGGAGCTGGCGCTGATTTCTCATATTTTAGCGTCTCAGGCCAAGATATCGGGCGAGGATTTCCGGCGTTTGCGTGATAAATGCGAATATGATATCCGGCGCTTGGAGGGAGTTCAGAAGTTTGAAGAAGCGTATAAATTTCAGCACAGCGAGGATAAGTAGACGGTAATATTTTGACAAGGAGGACAATATGCCATTTTTATTCGAGGGAGATTTCAGGGTAAACAGTACGATTATAGGCGGGATACAGTATGTAACCTTCAGCTTTTTCTATGGGGATAAGCTCATTTTTGACAAGGTCGGCGACCTTATACAGCAGTCCTTTCGGGCAACCGAAGCCGGTAAAATTCCGAACGAAAAATCGGAGAATTGTATAGCTATTGAAACGGATTGATGGTATCGTGTGTTGCTGAAAGAGAGGTGTTTTGATGGAAAAAGAAATAGCGGCAATCTACTGCAGGCTAAGCCAGGATGACGGAGATCTCGGCGAAAGCGGCAGCATCCAGACCCAAAAGGCCATACTCACCCGGTACTGCAAGGACAATCATATAGCCGTAGGCGAGATTTATTGTGACGACGGCTATACCGGTCAAAACTTCAACCGCCCGGATTTCAGACGCATGATGGACGACATTGAAAAGGGAAAAATCAATGTGGTTATCGTCAACGACCTCTCCCGCTTCGGCAGGGAGTATGCTGAAATGGGGCTCATCATTGACCCGCCTGCGGCTGATGTTGTGAGAACAATTTTCCAGCTGTTCGCCGATGGCATCGGGTATGTGCGCATGACAAAAATCCTACGGGAGCGTAAAATCCTGAACCCTATGGCCTACTTCAATCAGAATAATCCTGACTACTTCAAGAGCGATTACTGGCGCAGGCCCTTCGACTGGCCGCCACTTCTGTCCGGTCTATCCTGATGAATCAGGCTTATATAGGGAATGTGGTGTTCGGCAAGACGAAGATAAAAGGTCTCTTCGACAAGAAAAGAATCCATGCTCCGCAGGAAGAATGGATCATTGTGGAGAACATGCACGAACCCATTATATTGCGGGAGCTATGGGATACGGTACAGCAGCTGATGAAAAGCCGTAGGCGGGAAAACAGCAAAGGGGAGGTTCAGATGTTCGTTGGACTGGTCAAATGCTCAAAGTGCGGCTCCTCCCTCAACGTCAATTTTGATAAGATGAAGAGCAAATATACCGGCTTTTCCTGCTGGGTATATAAAAACTACGGCAAGGATCGCTGCACATCTCACGCCATTGGCTGGAAAACCATGAACCAGCTTGTGCTGGAGGATATCCGCCGGAATGCGAAAGCGGCGAAGCTGGCGGCGCCCAAATACAAGGAAATGCTTATCGCCGCCAAGACCGAAAAGAAACGGCAGGAAACCGAAAAATGCAAGCGCGAGCTCAAGACCGTAGACAAAAGAATCGCCGAGCTGGACAAGATTCTGAACAAGCTGTACGAGGACTTGGCGCTCGAAAAAGTCTCGGAGGAACGCTACCAGACCATGTCAAAAGGTTACGAAGCGGAACAGTCCGGTTTGAAAGAGCGGCGAAATAAGCTGACGGAGATAATTACACGGGCGGAATCGGTATACGAAAACATCGAGAAATTCCTGCCGATTATAAAAAAATACACCGACATCACAGAGCTCAACACGTACATCCTCAACGAGCTTATTCAGAAGATTGTGGTCTATGAAAAGACGGATAACCCCGACGGCAGTAAGAGCCAGCGGGTGGACATCCATTATAAATTCATCGGGTATGTGGAGATGGAAGAGATGTTCGGGCTGCCGATGGTCATGGCGATGGCGAAGGATGTAGAGATTGACGATGCTCTGATAGCCGAAGCAAAAGAACTGGCGAAAGGCCTCGCCAGATAGAATTCGGATTGCGAATAAAGGAATATTTTGGTATAATTAGTCTGAATAAATGAACTGTGCGAAAGAGTGTGTAGTTCTTCTTGCTAATTTTGTCACACATTGAAATGGGGGCAAAGCCGATGCCAAAGGATAAAAACATGAAAGAAACCATTATCGCTAAAGGGACTGAAATCGCTGTTATTTCCGGCGGAGATGACAATGATTATATTTCTCTGACTGATATTGCACGATATAAAAGTGATGATCCAACAGCCACCATTCAAAACTGGTTGCGAAACAAGGATACTATAGAATTTCTCGGCTTATGGGAGCAACTTAATAATCCGAATTTTAAACACCTCGAATTCGAGGTGTTTAGAAATGCTGCCGGAGCAAATGCGTTCACACTGGCGGCGAAAAAGTGGATTGAATCAACAAATGCCGTTGGAATCGTATCAAAATCAGGAAGATACGGCGGAACATTTGCTCATAAAGATATTGCTTTTGAGTTTGCATCTTGGATTTCCGCTGAATTTAAGCTTTATATTATTAAAGATTATCAACGCCTTAAAGCTGATGAAAATAGCCGCCTGTCGCTCGGCTGGAACCTCAACCGAACCCTTGCAAAAATAAATTATCGTATACATACGGATGCCATAAAGGATGTATTAATCCCACCGGACGTCACTCCGCAGAAGCAGAATATAACATACGCCAACGAAGCCGATATTCTGAATGTTGCGTTGTTTGGCATGACCGCTAAGGAATGGCGGCAAGCCAATCCGGATGCTAAGGGCAATATCCGTGACGAAGCATCTCTCCAGCAGCTGATTGTTCTGTCGAATATGGAGAGCCTGAATGCGGCGTTTATCCGTCAGGAATTGTCTCAAAAAGAACGTCTCCTGCGCCTCAACGCCAATGCCAAGCAGATGATGAAATCGCTTTTGGATAGTGCAGGAATAAAACAGCTGAAAAAGTTGGAGCCGCCAAAGAAGTAACTATTTCTGTCAGAACTGTGAGGAACTTTTGATGCTTAAAACGGTTTTAGAAAAAATTATTGATAACTTTGTTTTCCCTCTTGTAGTTGGTATTTTTCTTCCTACCATTATAAGCGTTGTTTCTAAGTTTAATACAGGAAATTGGTTTAATTATGCTAAAAATATACCTCGCATTTACTGGATTGTGTTCGCGGCAATTATTTGTATATGGCTCCTTGCGTCGATAATTTATAGAAGAAAGAAATTGGTGGATGAGCTTAATAGTGATTCCCTGATCGGTTTCTATGCCGTACCTGCATATGGATGGATAAAGGTTGGAGAAATCCAATACGTTGAGTTGGTATGGAACATTAAAGTGCCTGCACCTCCTCCGTGGAGTGATTCCGAAAGTCTTAACACCAATAGAGTTGAAGCAGATACGCCTCCAAGATGTCCGAAGTGTAAAACAGAAATCGAACAGAGCAGTTCTTTTTGGGGTGGATACATATGGCGATGCGTCGCGTGCGATTATCGGAAGAAAAGCAAAGAAAGCTATTATAAAGAGGCCAAAAGAGTAGAGAAAATTGCTAAAAGGGAGCTTGAAAAACAGACTGAAAATGAGAGCCGAAATTAAAGGACATTGGGTGAATAATGAGGTGATTGAATTTGATAAATATACTGCTCTCAGAACAACAACTTCAATCAATCTGCACTGTTTTGGCGGACACCAATAGAGGTCTGACAAAAACAGAGCTTACTCATACTCTTCAGCTTTGTCGAATTACAGCAATTGATGATGGTAAAAGAAATATTGGTAACGGTATGTATTATCAAATTGGTCTTAATAAAAGAGATTGGTTATTTAGCTGCTTCGTAAATGAAATCAACTCACAGCACTCATATACGCGGATTTATGAGTTTGTTGAAAGCGCTTTAAATCCTATAAGCTATACTTCGACCGAAAGAAGAGATAAATATCAGTGGCTTTATGAAGAAATTAATAAGGTTTTGTTACTGGTTGGATTGCAAATACAAAAAGATGGGAAAATAGTCAGTACGCCTAAAGCGACAACATTGGATGAGGTTGACCGTCGCGTAAACAGTTTACATAAAAAATTGTATGATAGATCAATTCACTATGAGGTTATAAAATATTGCATAAAAGATTACCTGCGAAAAGACTATTTTGATGCTGTATTTGAAGCATCAAAGGGATTGGCAGAAAGAGTAAGACAGATAACGGGGCTTACGAAAGATGGTGGAGAACTCTTCCAGACCGCATTCTCAACAAAAGACCCGTATTTGTTTTTTAATTCGTTGAAAACCCAAAGCGAATTGAGCGAATTCATTGGCCTCAAAGAGCTTCTTGAAGCAATCTTTCACTTGGCAAGGAATCCGGAAGCTCATACGCCAAAGGTAAATTGGAAAGTAGAAGAAACGAAAGCACTTGATATTTTAACTCTGATTTCGTTTGCCCATAAATATCTTGATGAATGTTATCGTATACCAAACAGATAGATAGGCTTAAATTAAGGGGATTAAGATATGCCAGTTACTGCAACAAAACTAAATAAGGAAAATTTCATCTCGCAAGTAGTGAGATATGGTTTTTTTGCAGAACAAATCCCTGAATGTTTCAGTTCGGCAAAGCTTTCGAATAAACTCGATGAAATAATGCCGTTCGTATCTTTAAAGGCAAAAGCTAAAGATGCAACAACATCGCCGACTACATTATCTACATACAAAAACGATATTTCCAGAAGAGTATTATCGTTACCAAATCCAGAAGCTTTTTTGCGTGTAGTAAAATTAATTGCAGATAACTGGTCAGAAATTAAAGCAGCTACGGATAGCTCGAACTCCCTTTCCCCGATTACATATATTCATACTTATCGTGAAGGTGATTCGGAGATGCTTAACAGCGAAAATGTCCGTGAGAGCATCCGTTCAAAAAGTGACTTTATAGAAGGAATAAAAAATTGTATTATTGCTTCGCTGGGATATAAATACCGTTTGGATGTGGACGTTGCAAATTGCTACAACACAATCTACACGCATTCAATAGCTTGGGCGATGTGCGGAAAAGATGACGCTAAGCTCTATCATAGAACAAAAACGCCGATTTCCCTTAAGGGTAAGTATGAGTTAGCAGATCAGTTGGATACATATGTACGGTATCAAAAAAACAACGAAACAAACGGAATCGTTGTTGGTCCATTTACTTCGAGAATAATATCAGAAGTTATTATGGCGGAATTGGATCGTAAACTGACTGAAAAGGGATATCATTTCCGTCGTTATGTGGATGATTTCAAATTCTATTTCCGAACCGAATCGCAAGCGCAAGAGAGCTTACCCATAATTGAAAAAGTGCTGAACGAGTACAATTTAAACCTGAACACTGCAAAAACTGAGATTCATAAATATCCTTTCGATGTTATTTCTCAAATGAAGACAGCCTTTGAAGATGCATTAAAAAAAGAGGGCGTCTTTGGCGTTCTGAATACCGCAGCTCAGTTTCAAATATCCGGCGAAAAAGGTGCATATAAATATGCCCTGAAGATGTTGAAAAATTGCGAGATACCGATTGATGATTTTGATATTATAATGCCTTCTTTAATCAACGTGATGCTCATTGACCCTAAGTACGGAAAATATGTTATAGGATATCTTAAACATAACATCAAAAAGCTTGATAAGGCTAAACTAAGCCAAATCATGAATCAGGAGCTCGAAAGCAGCTTAAAAACTGAGTTGCAGCAGGAATCCTTAATCTTTATTCAGATTATTAAGGAACTTAACCTCAACTTGGCGGCTAATAATCTAATTAATCTATTGAAAACCGGAGATGACTTTTCAATTATTATTGCTCTTGACATCTGGAAAAACAGAAACAGGTCTGTAAATAGAACCCCAGCTGAAGCCAGACGTATTAATGCTGAAATAAAGAGTTTGGCTACGAGACTAAACGGAGAAACGATGAAAGGATCACGATGGCTGTTATTACACGAAATAGCAATGCATCAACTAATAGACGGGAGCATAATGCCTCTTATAGCAACTGATCCGTTTTTCACTGAACTTACGAGGCACAATATATCTTTTTATAAAGGCATAAAGAAAAAGTAATGACATTTATACTACCTTATCAACAACCAGAGGTCAGGGGTTCAAGTCCCCTCTTCAGCTCCAGTGCAATATATAATCCTTAGAATCGTATTGGTTCTAAGGATTTTTTATACTTTACCACCGGAAATTCAGTCTTTCATTGATAATGCAAAATCTATTGAACTCAATGATGATTCAACATTTGATAGACTTGAATGTATGTCAGTCAGATCATATCCAGCTGGACCTTTAACACTTTCAATTGGATTAGAGCTAATTCTCAGTTCCAGGCTGAGTTTGTGAAATGCGTCAAAGCGACCTTCTCAGAAGCCACATTTTCCAGATGGCTGAATTTGATGAACAACAGTTTTGGTATTGAAGATATAGCAGGCCAGTATGTGGATATATTAAATAGTAAATACATAGGCATGACTAAGGAGAAACGGCTGAAAAATCTGTCTTCCATCGCCAAAAGGATAACAGAATTCCGATATGATAATGATCATAAAGAAATAAAAGAAGTAGTTTCGGAGGCGGCTAAAACGCATTTATCAAGTATAAAAAGAAAACCCGGGGATTCCCCGGGTTTTCTATCATTATGGCTAGGAACTAGCTTTTAGTAACTTTACCATTTACATATTCAAAAGTTTTTTTGACCATGCTGCCTCCAACCGAACCGTTTTGTCTTGAGGTGCTGTCCGGACCTAAGTTCACTTTCAGTTCGTTGGCAACACTTTGTTTATCAACCGGAAGTTTATATTTTGCCAATATCTTTCCCTCCTTTGCTAAATCATTAATTGTAGTGTTTGCAAATTAAGACAAACTACGCAGGCAATTTTATTAAAATGAGTGAGTTTTTTACATTACATTGAAGATAGTATCTTATTACGCAGTACTTTGATGTTGGAAGAAAAAAATATGTATATTTCAGTTTTTCTGTTATATTATATTTGAGAGGAAATTAGGGAGAAAAAGAACGATTATGAGAAAAAAATTATTGCCTATAACTGGATTGATACGGTCTAATTGGTTCATCCCAATATTACAAAAAATTGTTTTGCTGTTATTCTTGTTTGTTATACTTCTCGGTTTAAGCACTATTGACAAGATAAGAGGATATAATAACCTGTCGACTTATGCTGTTTGGTTCGTATGGTGGCCTCTGTTGATGGTAATCACGCTATTTTCTATTCGTCTATGGTGTATGGTCTGCCCCCTGCGGTTTGTATCCGAGATTTACAGCAAATATGGCGTAGGACTCCAAATTCCTCATGTTGTACATAAAAATAGAGCGATTATAGCCGCCCTTCTTTTCATGATTCTTCACGCAGCGGTTGTGTCTTATAGCCCTAATCGATTACCGATCACGACAGCCGTCTATCTTTTGATTCTGCTCCAATACACTGCGATAATGGCGTTGCTTTTTGAAAAGAACAGTTTTTGCAGGGTATTTTGTCCTCTTAACGGAATGATGAGCATTTTTTCCAGGCTGGGATCTATTGGATTAACTCGAATTAATAAAGAAAAATGCCGGCAATGTACAAACAAAACCTGCGGCAAAGAATGCCCGATGCTCATATCACCACAGGAATTGCCGAATAATTCCTGTATTTTATGCACGAAATGTCTGCGAAATTGTGAAAAGGAGAATATTGATTTTTTCAGAACCAACCCCTTAGGGAAAAAAGGAATGGCCATTGGGAAAGGAGAAATTTTATCCATAGCCATTTTGTTGGGAATTGCAATGTCTGAATTTGCAGAGAGATTAAAAGAAATGGCAGTTTCTAGCGGAAATTGGAATTTGCTCTTAGGAAAAATTATCAATTATATTCCCGACAAACTGCATCAAACAGGGTTAAACGCTTCAGCATATAAATTATTTTACTTTTCCTGGGAGTATCTCATATTCCCCGTGCTGCTTATTTTAGTTCTTGTATTGATTTGTAAGGCAGTCTTTTACAGATATCATATTGCGTACCATCTGATGAACGTAAGCACGAGCCTGATACCTTTTATTTTCGGTATTTTTCTAATGGTCTTGCTCAATTATCCCTTTACCTTATTGAATGTCAGACCTTCCTATGTAAGAAAAGCGATCCTTCTCTCCTTTTTGCTATTGGGTTCGGCTGCTTCTCTCTATGTATTGATCCGCAATCTGATCAGCGAGCGGAAGCCTGCCAAATTCGATAAGTCCCTGCCAATTTGATAAAGGCTTCAAAAGCAAATCAATGATGATAAAAATCAGCTCAGGGGAGGATGTTTTACATCCACCCGGAGCTGATTTGTGTTATGGTCGTTTATTTTGAGTTAGCTAAAAAATGTTTTAACACATTGTTGACCATGATAGAAAGATCTGTATCTACAGCCAGGCTTCCCCCAAAGGTGATGGAACCAACGGAGAAAACCCCGCCTCCCCCGGGATGATCAAAATAAACCATATCCGCTCCTTTACCTTTGGTATTCGTTCCTCTGGCTAATAACACCGTATTTTTAGGAGAAGAGTTCTTGTCGACCTGATCCGTCTCCCAACCGGATGCGCCACCGGAAGAATCCCTGACTTTCGTAAGTCCTGTTTTCCCGACCAGATCGCCGTTTTTCAACCCTGTCCCTTCAAAAATCCAATGGTCTGCTTTTAAGACTTGATAAGGAGCAGGCACAGAAAAGTCACTGTTCTGAAACCTCACCCCTAACGCAGCGCTTTCAGGTCTCCGCAGCTCTTTCGCCCAATACCCTCCGGGAGTGCCGTCCAGGATATGATTTTTAAAATCCTTGCGCACTTCGATCTGATCTTTGTCATTAATTACGGCTTTCCAGAAGATACCGTTGCCCGAGAGATATAAAACACTTCCCCCTCTGTTAAGGAATTTTTCCAGGGAGTCGTACATATTTTGAGTCCAGTACTCGTTATGAGTATTAATAATCAAAATCTTAAACGGGTCTAAGAGATGAGAATCTTTGTTGAAGTCATAGTCAGCGACAAGCTTATAGGGGTATCCATTAGATTCCATCCAAGAAAGGACGTGCAGTTCGGCACCGGCAAGATGACTGTTGCCCAGCGTGGGATCGGCATAATGGTTCGGGCGCAGCATACTGACTATTCCTGAACCGAAACTCTTTCCTTCGTCCGCATCTTCGTTGGTATTGTTGTAAAAAGATACGCCGCCCCAGTCATTATAAGCCTGCCAGGTATTGGTGGAGGCCAGAACGGCTATATTTCCTCTTAAATCATCTTTCCTTGCTTTGACCACAAAGGTAATATAAGATGAGTTCCCTTTATTGTCAGCGAGTTTGACGGCGTACATTCCGTTTTTCCAATTATCCGGAACAGTAAAACTATAAGTGGTTTTCCATTGAGCCCCCGCTTCGGAAGCATTCGGGCGGAAATCCTGCCTTTGACCGGGAAGATGGGTTTCGCGCTTTAAAACGGCCGTATCTTTTCCGTAACGGCTGATCTCCAAAGAATAGAAAGGTTCACGGCAATGGACCTTTAATTCGACCGTTTCGCTAGTGTAATAGCTGATTTTATCACTGTATCCCTCAATTAAATGGTTATTGGTTATTAAATAATCACCTTTTTTAACTTTCTCTGCATAGGAAGCAATTAATGTTCCATTTATGAGTAGCAGTATCAATAACGTAAGTACAATGAGTTTCTTTTTCATGCTTTTCCTTACCTATTGTTTAAAGTTTAAGAATTCATCTGTTACTATAATGTTATATCTTATTTTGAAGCAAGAGTAAACAAAATCCTGATGGTTCCTTGAAATGGAAAAGGGAGAGCAAGATACGTACTAAGCATACTTTATTACTACTCCCTTAATAGAGTCATTCAGGTCTTCACAGCGGTCAACAGCATCTTCCAAATGCTCAAGAATCTCTTTCCATTTAATAACTTCGATAGGATTGGTTTCCTCTTCAAATAGTTTGGCAACTTCCAGCCGATAAAGCCGGTCCCCTTCACTCTCAAGACTATGAATCTTCTCTGTATTTTCAAGGATACTCTTCATTTTAGTCCTTGTGTTAGGAAGGTAATCAAAAGATATCTTGATAATCTGGACACATTGGTGCAAAATTCTAACAAGTTCTTGCACACCGGGAGATGGTTTGGAAGCTTTATACATGATCATTCTTTCTAAAGCACCCTGAATGAAGTCAACGATATCCTCTAAATTTGTAGCGAGTGAATAGATATCTTCCCGGTCCATAGGCGTAACAAGTGTTTTATTAAGCTTCATAATAATAGATTTCGTAAGTTCATCGGCACTATGTTCAATTGCGTTTAATTCAGCCATTTTGTCCTGAAAGCTTATGGGATTCTCCACAGCAGACTGGAGTATGGCGGAACTTTCACAGGTCAATTTGGCACATTCTTTAAGCAATACATAAAACTCATTTTCTTTAGGTATTAAACCCTTCATGGAATAATTTACCTCCACTAGACAATTCATGCGAATTAACAATAACTTAACCTGGAGTTAACAACTGCTTCAGTCTAGCATAACAAAGTAAAAAGGAATAGTAAATTTATTTAAATAATCTTTTAACAGATAAAAGCTTAACAAGTACGGGTTAATGTATACTAAGTTAATTTTTATTCGCATCATGCTATGATTTGATTATAAGTTTCAAACGGGGGTTTCGCAGTGGTCGAAATCGAGAAAAAAATTTCTTGAAAGTATTTTAGAATTGGGAGGTGAGAAAGATGGGAACGATTTTGGTATTTTTAGCCGGAATTTTGTTTTTAGCAGGTATTTTATTTATTAAACCGCGGGCCAAGCAGGATTTAAAGTGGAAAACAGTGGTGAATTGGGTTTTATACGTTCTTTGGTATGCGATTACAGGGATAGGAATTTCGTTCATTTATATTAATTCAAGTGTAGGACACGTGAAGGCGACAAGTACGGCAATCTTTCTGTTCTTAGGATTATCACTTGTTATAGCCATAATCTTAGCAAGACTTTTAGGGTTTTTAGGAAAAACGCGTAAAGAAATCAACCCAAGTATAAAAGCGTAAAGAGGTGAACCAGATGGTTAGATTTTCCGATGGTGAAGGAAGTCAACAGGATCAAAAGTTCCGGATGAATCGCCGCAAATTTTTAAAAGCAGGGGCGGCTTCTGCTCTCACAGCAGGAATGGTGGGAGCGATGAAAGCTTTGCCGGCTGAAGCTGCTGAGGCTGCGGCGAACGCTACGGGAGTACAAAACGGAGCTAAATCCAAACTTCATCCAACAGCGGATTATGGCGGGGCTGGAGTCAAATTTGTTGAACATAATGACCAGTGGTTGGGAACGACAAAAATTGTAGGAAACATAAAAAATATTCATGAGGGTGATACGGGATTTAGCCAGGCCAATCGGGGAAAATACGGACCGGACGCGCAAAAGGGATATTATCATTATCATTTTGTCATGAAGCACCCCTTCAATGGTGCTATTGCTTCATTTGCCTTATCTCTGGCTCCGGATTTCATGGTAAGCGGAATACCTTCTCCCCAAAAGCTGCGGATTCCTGACCCTGAGCAGATGTCCCAGCATATCAAAGATTGTGCTTATTTTTTAAGGGCAGATGAGGTAGGGATCGGCAAGATGCCGCCGTATGCCTACTATAGTCATAAAGCCCCCAGCCAGGACGATCTGATTAAGGATGATTTGTCTAACTCTGTACCCGTTACAGAACGATTGCCATATGTGATCGTGGTAATGATTGACCAGCATTTGGAGACCATGCTGGCTTCCACGGGTTACGATGGAATCAGTGCTGCCCAGTCTATGCGTTCTTATCATACTACAGGGGTTATTTCGGTAATTTTGGCCAATTACATTCGTAACCTTGGATACAATGCCAGGGCACATCATTTTACCAATTATGCCGCAGTAATGGCTCCCTGTATCATGGCAGCCGGTCTCGGAGAATTATCCAGAACCGGAGACTGCGTGGCTCATCCGCGTCTGGGTTTCCGTCACAAAGTTGCTGCGGTTACCACCGATTTGCCTCTGGTCCCTGACAAGCCGATTGATTTCGGATTACTGGATTTTTGCAGGGTGTGCGGCAAATGTGCAGACAATTGTCCGTCAGGGGCTATCACACATGATAAGGACATGGTTGAATACAACGGTTACCTTCGTTGGAACAGTAACTTTCAGAAATGTACAGAATTCCGTGTAACAAACAAAGATGGTTCTTCATGCGGGAGATGCATGAAAGTATGCCCATGGGACTCCAAAGAACAATCCTGGTTCCATACAGCAGGCACTTGGATAGGTAGTAAAGGAGAAGCTTCTTCCAGGCTGCTTAAACAGATTGACGATATGTTCGGCTACGGTGACGAACAAATCGAAAAATACAAGTGGTGGCTGGAGTGGCCGGAAAGGTATGGCTTGCCCACGAATTGATCAGTCATTATTCAGTACATCGGGACATAGTATTAAGCGGCGGGTATTTAGTCTCGCCGTTGCTCCCCGAACCGCAAACACTTTTGGGTCACCGACTATGTATTTTATCTGGGATGTACAGAACATGCATAAATAGCTCCCCATAGATAGATAATCGCAGTTGTGATATTTTTATGGTATCATAGGTCATAATAAGAGACTTTAGCATATGCAAACCTCTCATTATATTATTGTTTGGAAGGGAATAAGAATGTCATAATGATCATCCATAAGCCTTTAGGGGAGGGAAATTTGGTGGATGATAGTGTAAAAAGACAGATTCCAGGACCTTTCATTCCAGAATCATTTTGTCAGGTAGACCGCTTGGAAAAATACATGCACCTTGGATATACGCGGGTGTTTCCCAAAGGGAGCATCGTGCTTTCTCAAGGCATGGAGTCCAATGTGATTATGTATGTTCAATCGGGGTGTCTTGCAGTGAGCATGGGGGCGGACGATGGGCATAATAAATTTCTGTTCCATATTGGTACTCATTCTATTGGAATGGCGACGTTCCTCAGCGAATTTCATGAACTGCAAATTTATACGATTAAGAATAGCACCGTATGTTTTTTTACCGTTGAGCAGATTTTGAAAATATTCCATGAGGATGAGCAAGTAATTCTTGACATCCTGCAAAATGCACTAACTAAGGTATATTATTTTATGACCCAAGCCAGGGATTTAAATTATTGCCGTCCTTCAAGCAGGGTGTTCCGTCTGCTGTATAATCTGTGTCTTAACGAAGGAAAGCAAGTTGGAGGCTACTACGTCATTCAAACAAAACTAACGCAGAAGGCCATCGGTGAAATCACAGGTACCCATTATGTCACCGTTTGCAAATTAATAAATATCCTCGAAAAAAAAGGAGTACTGAAAAAGACGAAAGATACAATTTATGTTTACAATCTTGAGAAGCTAAAAAATATGATTAATGAGGTTTTAGACTATTAAAATTAATTTGTAAAAACAAAAGATAAAAAATTAGTTTTTAGGATAAAGTAAAAAAGCAGTTTTTCACTGCTTTTTTATATTAATCACGTAAACAAAATGATTAGGTTGCTTACGGTGCAAAACAAAATGTTTTGCAAAAAAGTTTTGAATAACTATTATTTATTAGCATGCTTTAATAGATTTATTTTCTTATAGGAGTTAGCATTTGATAAAAAATAAATTTTTCAAGGGAGAGAAGAGTATGTCTGGCTTAACAATTTTTCGAGAGATCATTCTCAAGCAAATTGTTACCGAGGAGTCCAAAACGAGGACCCGTCAGCAATTACAAGAACAAATGGACACCCTGAATTCTCGACAGACGGAGTTCGAAGAAAACAAAAATAAAACCCTTACGGAGTTTTCACTAAAAGGAGCCGATTCTACCCAACTCAATAGTATCCGGCAGCAATTCGAAACACAGGCAACAAAATACCATATCGAACGGGATGAAATCAGATTTAACATGCTGTCGGTAGACGAACTGAAGGTTGGTGACGAAATTGTAATAGGATCTGTGGAAGGGCCATATGAACTGAAAGCAGGAGATAGATTAGAACTGGCAACAAAAGCCGAGATTATCATCAAAGACGGGTTAATTACGGAGATAAGGCAATGACTTATAGAGGAAAATCAGCGGTAACCCTGCGGGCGGAGGCCCGACAGGCTTTGGCTAGAGGGGTTGACAAAGTAGCCGATCTCGTAAAGGTAACCCTTGGTCCCAAGGGAAGAAACATAGTCATTGAACAGATGATAGGTTATCCTATTATTACCAAGGACGGGATAACTGTAGCCAAACACGTTAACCTGCCTGACTCCCAGGAAAACATGGGGGCTCGTTTATGCCGGGAAGCTGCCAGGCAGACCAATGACCTGGAAGGGGACGGGACCACAACTTCTATCGTCCTGGTTCAGGCCATTGTGAAGGGGGGATTGCCTCTGGTCGAAGCGGGGGAAGACCCTATCCAGCTCAAAAGAGGAATGGAAAAAGCTTTCCAGGCAGCGAGCCGGGAAATTATCGGGATGGGTGCTGAGGCAACATCGAAAAATGTTTCCCAGGTAGCCTCTATCTCGGCTAAAAGCCACGTGATAGGGGAACTTATTGCCCAAGCTATGGAGAAGGCCGGAATGGACGGAATTGTCACAGTCCAGGAAACCATAGAACATCGGACGTACATTGAGGTTACAGAAGGTATCGAACTAGCAAGCGGCTACCTCTCTTCATATTTCGTCTCAGAAAACGAACGTTTGGCTGTAAACCTCGAGAAACCGTATATTCTGATGACTGACCAAGTTGTTGACAACATAGGACAGATTAAGCGTGTTCTTAATTGGTGTATCTGGGAAAAGAAGCCGCTATTGATCGTAGCGGGTCAGGTAACAAAAGACATACTGGGAATGCTTATTGCCCATAATACCGAAGCTAGGGAGGGCAAGGCGATTGCCATTCAAGCTCCGGGTATAGGACAGAACCGTTTGAATGTTTTGGAGGATCTGGCCATTGTAACAGGCGGTTCTGTTGCTGCCAAAATACTTGGGATATCACTGGAGCATGTGGAGAAATCCATGCTGGGTAAGGCGGAAAAGATCACGGTCACCCGCCAGAAAACTACAGTAATAGGAGATGGCGGCAGCCGTGAAATGATTGAAAAACAGGCTGCTCAGCTTAAGGTCCTCATCAAACAGACATCCGATGCTGAAGAGCAGGGGAAGCTCAGGGAACGGATAGCTAAACTTTCCGGGGGAATAGCTGTTATCAAGGTCGGTGCCGATACGAAAATTGCCTTAAGAGAACTTAAAGACCGTGTTATTGATGCTGTTCAGGCTTCGAAGGCGGCTGTGGAGGGTGGAATTGTGCCGGGAGGGGGAACAGCTTATGTAAGGGCGGCAAAAATATTAGATAACTTGCAAGCGGATTCGGAGGATGAATTATCCGGTATCCGCCTTATCAGGCAGGCTTTAGCAGCGCCCTTGCGTCAAATAGTTGTCAATGCAGGGGGCAACGGGGATAAAATTGTGGAGATGACGGCTAAGGCTGCACCGAGCTTAGGATACGATGCGATGTCGGGGAAATTCGTAGATATGATTGAAGCAGGGATCGTGGATCCGGTTAAAGTGGTAGTTACCGCCTTAAACAAGGCGGTAGGAATTGGGTCAATTCTTCTTACATCAGAAGGACTGGTTGATAAGCAGCAATACACATTTGATTTTAGCAACTTGTCAGAGTCTTTGCCCCATGCTTAGTAAGCTGGAATCCAAGCGGTTTGCCGCTTAGAAAAGTTTTCATTTGCTTCATGATATTGCTTCGTGACATTGAAAAGAGGGGTCAATTCTTATGAAGAAGTTTATTCCATTAATTGCTGTTGTAATTCTGTTTAGTACAGCTGGATACGGGCACTACGCCAATAAAATGGATAAGGACGTAGTCCAGGGGTATTACCGGCAGATGCTGCCTCAAACGGATCATTTCGATCCGATAGATGACCGGACAGCCAAAGCAATAGGGGCTGACGGTAATCTCATAGCTTATCTTGGAGTTTGCAGCAATGTAGGCTATGGGGGGCCTATGATGGTAGGAACCATCCTGGAACCAACGGGGGCAATTAAAGGGGTTATGATTCTTCAGCATAAAGAAACCCTTTCTTATATTAATAAAATCACTCAAGCGGGATACTTCCGGCAATACATAAAAAAAAGGGCGGATGATCCTCTGGTTTTAAATTATGATCTTGACAGGATATCGGGAGCAACGCTTTCCTCCCGGGCCATCGCTAAATCTGTTCAGGACGTTGCCCATACCGTGTCTGTCAAAGAAATGAAAGTAACCCCTAAAAAAGCCGGGATTCCATGGAATATTGGATTAAAGGAAATCGCAGTTGCTTTACTTTTTATCCTTTCTGTTTTTATACCCCGGTTCAAGCAATTAACGAAATACAGAATGGTATTTCTGGCGCTCAGTATAATTATTTTAGGTTTTTGGTTAAACAGGTCATTATCCATGGGGCACGTTAGCGCGATGTTTCTTGGGTACTTTCCGTCACCCAGTGAAAATCCGATTTGGTATATTGTCTTAGCTGGAGCTTTAGGACCGGCTTTATTTACCGGCAAAAACCTCTACTGCACCTATGTATGTCCTTTCTGTGGTTTGCAGGAAGCGACCCATATGATCAGCAAGGTGAATATCCCCATCGGTAAATATTTGAAATGGCTGTGGCTTGTTCGGGAGACTCTATTGTTTTTAGTGTTATTTTGGGCTTTCCTCTTCGTTAACCCCTCCTTTTCCAGTTATGAACCTTTTGGAACAATATTCGGCCTAAACGGATCAAGTTATCAGTGGTATTTGCTTTTTGTCATATTGTTAACAAGCTTTTTCTTCCGCCGGTTCTGGTGTACGGCATTTTGCCCGGTTGGCACATTTTTGGATAAGGTCGCATTCCTGGGTCGGAAAATAAGGGGGATAATAGGGTTGTCTTCAGCAAAGAAAGCAAGAAAGGCGGATGTGAAAATTGCAAAAAGCTAAAACTGAAGCCAAACGTGAAGAAGATCAAGTGAGAAAGAAAAAAGAGAATATATCCGCAATTATGCTTTTTATTTTATACGGACTTACCAGTTTACTTATTGTTTTAGTTTTGTTGGAAAACTGGAAAGCCCGATAATTTGACACAGGGATAAGAGGTAGTCAACATGGAGACAGTATCGTTGGCTGGAGAAAACGCCAGACGAGCTCTTGCAGCCGGGATAGATCTAATAGCTTCTTGCGTTAAGGTTACGCTGGGACCAAGGGGAAGAAATGTTGTATTAGGTTCGGAAGTTGGCCTCCCCAAAATTACGAATGACGGGGCCAGTATTGCCGGTACTATTTCTTTGTCAAATCGGTTCCAAAATTTAGGATGCCAGATCATTAAAGAAGTATCAGAAAAAACCAATGACAGGGTGGGCGATGGAACGACCACGGCGATTGTCCTGGCCCAGGCCATGATCCGGGAAGGCATGAAAAACGTTGCGGCCGGGTTTAATCCTGCTTCCCTGATCAGCGGGATAGAAACAGGAACCGAAAGCGCTATCCGGCTAATTGAAAAAAATGCCGTCAAAATATCCCGGCTGGAAGAAGTGAAACAGGTGGCGGCAATATCTTCAGGAGATCCGGAGATCGGAATGCTTATCTGCAAAGCGGTAGAAAAGGTAGGCTTTCATGGGGTCATCATGGTGGAAGAAGATAAAAGACTGAACACCAGGCTGGAGATTACGGAAGGGATACGTTTCGACAAGGGGTGTTTCACACCGAAAATCGTTAAGTCCTGGGAGAAAAAATCCGAGGCTCTGGAGGACGCCTACATACTTGTCGCGGATACGAAGATCGGCTATGTTTATGAGATTTTCTCCATCCTGGAAGAGGCAGTGAAAAGCGGCAGGCCCCTGGTAATTATTACCGAGGATATTTCTGTAGATTTGCTCGCCCTTCTGCTTAGCAATAAGAAAAAAGGGACCATGAACGTAGTGGCCGTCCAGACTCCGGGCTATGGTGAGCGGCGTAAAGATTACTTGCAGGATATAGCAGCTATAACCGGCGCGACCGTCATTTCAGAAGAAACCGGAATCTCATTGGAAGAAGTACAGAAATTTCACTTGGGTCAGGCTAAGACAATTCTCGTTGATAATAACAGCACGACAATTATCGGCGGGCAAGGAAAAAAGGAAAAAATCAAGGAGCGCTGTGCAAAGGTACGCCAGGAATATGAATCACTGCTTACCGGCTGGCGAAAAGAGAAGCTCCGGGAGAGGTTGGGGTGGCTGCAGGGAGGGATCGCCGTCATTAAAGTCGGGGCTGTTACCAGACTGGAAATGAAGGAGAAAAAAGACCGGATTGATGATGCGGTCAATGCAGTGAGGGCAGCTATTGAGGAAGGGATTGTGCCCGGCGGAGGCGTTGCCTTGCTCCAAGCTTCTGAGGTATTGGCAGAGATTAACCCGGAAGATCCGGAGGCTGCGGTCGGTTTACGGATTATGCAAAAGTCCCTGGAAGCCCCTTTGCGGCAAATTGTGCAAAACGCCGGGGAGAACGGGGATTCGGTAATTGAAAACATCCGAAAGCTCCCTGCCGGGTATGGATATAACGCGATAGAAAACACCTTTGTGGAAATGATCAAATGTGGAATTATCGATCCTGTTCAAGTGACTTGCACCGCTTTGAAAAATGCTGCATCGATAGCGACCCTTGTAATTGGTACAGAAGGATTAATTATAAACGGTACTCCAAATATATTAAATATATAGAAAGCACGTTTTGGTCGAAAGTCCTGAATGACGCATGACTTAAAATGTGCCTCTAATATCGCATGGACTAATGAAAAAGCCATTTTCGTTCGGAGTTGTTTTACAAAAACACAAGTATTAGTAGCCTATGCTAAAGAAATAAAATGTCTGCAGTGTTATAATATAACTTAAACAAAAAATTTTGGTTATCCACAAAGGTGAGGAAAGAGGAGGGAATGCTATGCAACCTTTATTTGGGATGATTGCTCCTACAACTGCGGTTATTGTTCTTATTATAGCGCTCATCGTATTCGGACCGGGCAAACTGCCTGAACTCGGGAAAGCGATAGGCGGGGGCATAAAAGAGTTTCGATCCGCCACTGATGGGGATAAGGAAGAGAGTGACCCCAAAAATGAAGCATCATGAGGAAATTGCGAAAACGAAAGAATAAGGATATCATCGCGTCTTCTGGGGGTTGCTAAAGGAAAGATAACAATATTTCTCTTTGACTCCAGCTTAATTTTTCGGGGGTGTATAAAATTATTAGTACGATTGCATCCGAATTAGAAGAAATCCAAGAACAAATCTGCAAGCAAATGCACGTACATTCTGTAAACTATGCGCAGTTTTTTAAGCTTCCCCTGAATAAACTGGACTGGGAACTATGTCCTGCTATCTCTTTGGCTATTTGCGGTTCAGATAGCAATATGAGAATAAAACGGAAAGCCCTGGCCTTATCAATCCAACAGATTTATCTAGCAAATTATATTCACAGCCTTGTTCATGATGAAAAGGTTGATTGCTGGCAGCACCATGTGTTAGTTGGAGATTATTTACTGGGATTAGGATTCCAAACACTCATTGACGATGGGCTGTTTGCGTATACAAGAGAATTTACCAACCTTGTTCAAGTGATGTCCGAAGGTATTATTTTAAGATGGAGCCTCAGGAATACCCATGTTTCCACGGAAGAAAGGAAGCAGATTTTCAATAAGGGAAAAGCATCAATTACTGCGCTAAGCGGCAAGATTGCGGCAGAAATCAGTGGTTTAAACCGAAATCAGGTTATGATATCCGAGCAAATCGGTTATTCTATCGGTATGGCCTGGACTACATGGGAAGAGTCATTAGGGATAAACATAAGCTGGAGACATCTTTGCAAAGCGGAACGCTTAATTTTTAAGCTCGATCATGATATGAGCATGAAGCAGTTGCTTCAGAATTTAATCGATAAGATGTCTCAAATTTTTAGTGTCCATGCGAGCTACAGAGAGCCAGGACCTTTAAGTCTGGGTAGAGAAAGTTTAATGAGTTTATAGAAAATACCCAAAAAGGCTATTGGCGTATGCTTCCAGCCGGGTGCTAACAAGATCATTGATAAACGAATACCTCGTATCCATCGGATATGATGATATCTTCAAGAGATACGAGGTACTGTTACTGAAACTTGGTTTAGAAGATTACTGCTAGAGCAATTAAGATTAAGACTGCAATAGCGATGATTCCAGCACCAACACCGCCGTAAGCGCCACTGTATCCGTACATAATCCGACCTCCTTATCTCCTTAGAAATTTAAATTATTTCCCATAAAACGATTCGATAAACAAATTTTCAGAAAAATAAATTCCTAAAAGACAATTCCCAATGCGATTAATAAGAGAATGATAACAACTACGATGGCAATACCGCAGCCGCATTTTCCAAAACCTACAGTACCAGCACCAGTTCCGTCGAAAGCCATTGTATTATCCCCCTTTTTCCATTATATGGTAATCATTTTCTTTATATAGTATGTTGCAGGGAAGTAAATGTTCCTTTCATTCCGTATAAGATAAAATGAATTTTTAGCTAGAAAGAGGTTACAACCCGGTAGAAAGCTTTTATGAAATATAACCTTTTAACTCGGAAAGATTTTCGGGTTTTTCTTTTATCATGCAATCATTTTCAGCAATTTGAGTCCCATAATGAATCTGCGTAAAAATCTCCTGGAAAATTGATTTGGGATTTCATATAATATAATTAAGTTTATTAATTCTCCGAAGTTCATGAACCTAAAGGAAACTATGGTTCATAAACCTGGGTTCATACCCACACGGTATAACCGGAAACGGTTATGCCCCCCGATTGGAAAGGAGAAGGTTTGGAATTACAGGCAATTGTAAAGCGATGCACTGTAAGTTTTTCCATATCCTTGTCCCAGTGGGGACAAGGATTTTTTATTTTAAAAGGAGGGCAACTATGAAAACAAATATTTCATTGGAAGAAGCTAGGACCATATTATTAGAAAATGATACACCGATGATCCGGGAATATATAAACCTGCAAGATTCCTTGGACAGAGTAGTAAGTGAGAATATTATTGCCGAGGAAAATCTACCGCCTTTTGCTCGTTCTCCTTACGATGGGTACGCTTTTCGCGCTGAAGATACCGCAACTGCTACAAAAGAAAAACCGGTAATCTTAGAGGTAATAGAAGAAGTTCCGGCAGGTGCCTTCCCCAGAAAAAGGATAATTAGCGGAAAGACTGCAAAAATCCTTACCGGAGCCCCGATTCCGGAAGGTGCCAATGCAGTGGCAAAATATGAAGAAACAGAAATAAGCGGAAATCTGGTGTCGATCTTTTCTGGGTTTAAACCGGGAGAAAATGTTGTGCCAGCCGGAGAGGACCTGGCCCAAGGCGAGATCATTGCCCGGAAGGGTATGGTTGTCAGCCCGCCGGTCTTAGGATTAATGGCCGCTTTGGGGATTAGCCGGATACCGGTTTATAAACGCCCTAAGATTGCAATTATCTGCACCGGGGATGAATTGCTGGATGTTTCCGAACCCTTAAGACCGGGAATGATCCGCAATAGCAACACATATACCCTCGCGGCTTATTGCAGGGAGATAGGTGCAGAACCTATTGTCCTGGGTACCGTCAGGGACCGGGTAGAGGAGGTAGGAGAGATGATCAATAGGGGCCTGAGTGAAGCCGATATGGTCATCACTACGGGTGGTGTCTCTGTAGGAGACTATGATGTCTTGGGGGAAGCAGTAGCGAATATTGGAGCAGAAACCTTGTACTGGAAAGTTGAAATAAAACCGGGATCTCCCAATTTGACTGCGATAAAAAATAGTAAGGTTATCCTCGGTCTCTCAGGGAATCCCGCTGCAGCCCTCGTTATTTTTCACTTGTTGGGAGTTCCCTTTATCAAAAAGTTAGCGGGTTATGCCGATTATCTTCATCCGCAAATAAAAGTGATGCTGAAAAATAATTTTCAAAAGGCAAGTCCCCGCAGGCGTTTTCTCAGGGGAAAGTTGGTTATTGAAAATGGCGCAGCATGGATGGAAATTACCGGTGGACAAGGAAACGGCGTACTTCGTTCTTTAATCGATTGTGATATTCTTGCCGAGATTCCGCCGGGGAGCGGACCTCAAATGGCAGGAAGCAAACTCCAGGCATATTTTCTGAAGTAATTCTACTGGGCCAAATGTTCTTCATGACGAATTTGAAAAGTGAGCAGGGGGATGCAAGTTGAAAAAAATTCGAGTGCAGGATGCTGTCGGGATGACACTATGCCACGATATCACCAAAGTAATTCCCGGGGAGTTTAAAGGTATTGCCTTTAAAAGAGGCCATATCATTCAACGGGAAGATGTCAATGAGCTGTTACAGATCGGTAAAGAACATATATATATCTGGGAACAAAATGCCGGCGAAATTCATGAAGATGAGGCGGCGATTCGAATCGCCAAAGCTATTATGGGACCTAATATTGTTTTTGCAGAACCCCAAGAAGGAAAAACCGTTTTGAAATCCACCATAAAAGGCCTGTTTAAGGTCAATCGCGAGTCACTCAGGACCATAAATTCCTATGAGAGTATCACCGTTTCTTCCAGGCCGGATAATTATCCGGTTCTTCCGGGAGATAGGCTGGCGGGGGCAAGGATCATTCCCTTGGTGATAGAAAAAGATAAAATCATTCAACTTGAAAGGACCTGTTCGGCAAAAGGTCCTGTATTTGAAGTTAAACCTTATCAAAAGTTGAAAGCAGGAATTATTATTACAGGCAATGAAGTTTTCAAGGGAAGGATAGAGGATAAATTCGGACCTGTTATTCGAAGGAAGATTGAAGACGATAACACTGAAATTCTGGGAGAAGTCTATTGTCCGGATGAAATGTCCAAACTGAATGAAGCGATAGAATCTTTTCTGAAAAAGGGGTCCGACCTGATTATCTTAACCGGAGGCATGTCGGTTGATCCGGATGACTTGACACCCGGGGCAATCAAAAATTCCGGAGCAAGGATCGTCACTTACGGTGCACCTGTCCAACCGGGAAATATGTTTATGATGGCTTATTTAAATCAGACGGTACTGCTGGGTGTTCCCGGGGCTGCTATCTATCATAAGACAACAATCCTCGATGTGGTACTTCCGCGAATATTTGCAGGGGAGATATTGACCAGGGAGGATTTTATCAAGATGGGCGAAGGTGGTTTCTGCCTGGGTTGTGAAAGATGCAGGTACCCGATGTGTTATTTCGGGAGGAATTAAAAAATGATAGATAATTATGGCAGAAAAATTAACTATCTGAGAGTCTCTGTGACTGATCTGTGTAATTTGCGATGCGCCTACTGCATGCCAGCAGAGGGAATCCGAAAGAAGGATCATTGTGATATCCTAAATTTTGAAGAGATCGAGAATATCGTTAGGGCTGCGGTTCTGCTTGGAATCGATAAGGTTAGGATCACGGGGGGTGAGCCCCTGGTCAGAAACGGCATTGTACAGTTAGTAGAAAGCATCGCTCGAATCAAAGGGCTCAAGGATTTAAGCATAACCACGAATGGGATTTTCCTCAAAAAATATGCGAGGGATCTAAAAAGGGCCGGTTTGCACAGGGTCAATATCAGCTTGGACAGTCTGGATAAAACCAAATATAAAAAAATAACTCACTGCGGGGAACTGGATGATGTCTTGGAAGGTATCATCATTGCGGAGGAAGCAGGATTTTCTCCCGTAAAAATTAACGTAGTTCTGATGGGTGGGTATAATGACGATGAGATAGAAGACTTTGTCAGCCTTACCCTAAAGAGAGATATAGAGGTACGGTTTATTGAGCTGATGCCTTTGGGGGAGGCCAAGAACTGGCCTCTGGGTTCGTTTATTTCGAATGATACCGTCTTAAGTAAAGTTCCGAAACTGGTTCCTTTACCATTTATGGGACACGGGACTGTAGCCAGAATGTACAAACTTCCGAATGCGAGAGGGAGAATTGGCCTCATCAGCCCTCTAAGCTGTCACTTTTGTAATTATTGCAATAGAGTCAGGGTTACATCGGACGGGAAATTAAAACCCTGCCTGCATTCGGACCAGGAAATCGATTTAAAAAATGTTCACCCGGATGAACTGAAGAGATTATTATACCAGGGAATCAGGGCCAAACCCACGAAACACCGGTTAAATACGCAACCTTGCAGTATGGTAAAGCGCAATATGAATGAAATCGGAGGGTGAAGGGATGAGCGGATCTGAAAAGTTATCCCATTTTAATCCGGAAGGAAGGGCACGGATGGTGGATGTCAGTGCCAAGGCAATTACCAGCCGGACCGCAGTTGCAAGGGGAGAAATTCAAATGTCTTCCCAGACTTTATCCATGGTTAGAGAAAAGGGACTGGTTAAAGGAGATGTGTTAGCGGTATCCCAAGTAGCTGGAATCATGGGCGCCAAGAAGACTGCCGATCTGATCCCGATGTGTCATCCCCTGCTGTTGAGCGGCATAGATATTTCTTTTGTCTTTAACGAAATAAATCCGCGAATTGAAATAGAGGCTATTGTCAAAAATTCAGGTCAAACGGGTGTGGAAATGGAAGCGCTGACAGCAGTTTCAATAGCAGCCCTGACGATTTATGACATGTGCAAGGCTGTAGATAAGGATATGGTGATTTCAAATATTTGTCTGATCAAAAAAACAGGCGGCACAAGCGGGGAATATATACGGGAGAGAGAATATTTGCGTAAAGCTTAATTATTTTTTGGACCGTTTTTTTGACAAAGCGAAATAACCGGTAAGAATCTGTCCAGTAATACACGAGGCAGGTTCTTTTTTTATTCGCTGTATATTTTTGTGAATATTTATAGGGTGGATGAATATATTTGGAAAAGCAGGCAAAAGCATTTTTTTTACGGATAGTCTTGAAAAATAGGAGGTACTTCTGAATGTACGTTACGAAAGCCGTAATTCCTGCAGCAGGATTAGGTACAAGGTTTTTACCCGCAACCAAAGCCTTACCGAAAGAAATGTTACCCATCGTAGATAAACCGACCATTCAATACATTGTGGAAGAAGCAATTGAAGCAGGAATCAAAGATATTTTAATCATTACCGGGAGAGGGAAATGGTCTATTGTTGACTATTATGATCGATCGCCTGAACTGGAAGCCCATTTAGAGCGAAAAGGGGAATTTGAACAGTTAGAAAAGATCAAAAATCTTGCCAGTATGGCCAATATCCATTACATAAGACAAAATGAACCGTTAGGGTTAGGGCATGCTGTTTATTGTGCAAAATCTTTCATTGGAAACGAGCCCTTTGCCGTACTTTTAGGTGATGACATTATCAAGGCAGATAAACCGGCTATCAAGCAGCTTATTGATGTAGCCTGTATGACCAGGTCATCGGTAATCGGCATCAGAGAAGTTGCTGAAAACGAGATCAGCAAGTACGGGATCATTGATCCAATCGAGAATAAAGGGAAAATTTACAGGGTGAAAGACATGGTTGAGAAACCTACCCCTCAGGACGCCCCGTCCAGACTAGCAATTATGGGAAGATATGTCTTGAATCCTTCCATTTTTACATACTTGGAAGCTACAGGCTCCGGGTCGGGCGGAGAAATTCAGCTGACAGATGCCCTAAAAGCCCAAAGCAAATACGAAAGCATGTATTCCTGTGCTTTTGAAGGGAAACGTTATGATGCCGGAGATAAATTAGGTTACCTGGAAGCTACTGTGGAATATGCGCTGGATTCTCCGCAGCTTGGACAAAAATTTGCCCAATATTTAGAAGAACTGCTTAAGAAGAGAAAATATATAAAGAGTAATGCCGAGCTACCCGGGGATACAGGAAATATAGAGAAAAAAAATATCTCTTGATCCGAAAAATTACAATGACTAATTGTAAGTTATATTACTGAAGAATATGCCTTAGGGGGAAATTCTAATTGATTGACATTCATTGTCACATTTTGCCCGGACTAGATGACGGTGCCAAAACAATAAATGAGTCCTTAGAAATCGCCGGGAAACTGGTGGAAATAGGTTATACAACTGTTATTGCCACCCCTCATGTCCTTGAAGGGAGAGAATTTGTTACCGCCGGGCAAATCAGGAAAAGCGTTATCCATTTGAACGAGGTACTGGAGGAGCAAAGTATTCCGCTGAAAGTACTTCCAGGTGCTGAGATATTTATATTTCCTGACCTGGCGGAATGGTTCAGTAAAGGGAGACTTCTCTCTTTAGCCGAGACGAATAAGTATATCCTTATAGAGCTTCCAATGCTGAGTGTGCCTCATTACACAGAACAAGTTTTCTTTAATCTCCAGGTTTTAGGGTTAACTCCCATCGTGGCTCACCCGGAGCGAAACCGAGAAATCCAAAATACGTCAAACCTTCTTGCTGAATGGTCGAAAAAAGGAGTAAGGGTCCAAGCCAATATTGGAAGTTTTCAAGGCAAATACGGATTAAAAGTGAAAAAATTTGCAGAAGAGCTGTTTGCAAACGGGATTATTGATTTTTTGGGAAGTGATTTTCATGAATCGCACACCGGTTTGAACTTGAGATCAACGACCCAGTATCTGGGGGAGTTTGGCGCAAGATTAACGGCAGCAATTACAGAAAATCCGACTTCTATTTTGGAAGGCCAGTCATTAATGCCTAAGCAAATTTATAACCGATACCACCTTAACAAAGAAAGAAAGTTAAAAAATATTGTTAGAGGTCTGTGGAACAGAGGGGTAAGTGAGCAATGTTAAGAGGATATAGCGGAATCTGGGAACAGATTTCTGAAGTGATTGACATCCTTATTATGGGAATCGGATTCTGTCTTACTGCCTATCTCTATGATCGCAAGGGAGTAGTATTTTCTAACGATTACCTTAGCTACTTTATTATTTTTCTTGCATATACCTTATTTTGGGTATTAGGAACCAGAATCCACGTTGTGTACAGTTCCAGAAGATTCATGTCTGTGAACCGAGAATTTAAACAGATGATTAAGGCTCATTTCTTTGCTTTCGGATTATGTCTTTCCTTAGTGCTCTTCTATAATCCAAGGCTTATCGAAAATCGTTTTGTCTTTTATTTTGAAATAATTATTTTAATCCTGACCTTAGGGGTTCATTTGATGACCCGAGTTGTTTTGCAGGCATGGAGAAAATCAGGTCGCAATACCCGCTTTGTTTTGATATTAGGGAGCGGGCCTGCGGCCAAAATGTATTTAAATACCGTAAAGGAAAATCCTCAATCGGGTTATAGCGTGGTTGGCTATTTGGCACCAAAGAAGAATGGGATGGAAATACCTTATCTAGGTGACTATCAAAGATTGGAAAATGTCTTAAAAGATCAGATTATCGATCTTGTCGTAGTCACGGCTTTGTTAATTGATACTACGGTAAAGGAGTGTCTCAATCAACTTGATATTATGGGAAAAAACGTTGTCATTTTACTTGATGAGATAGTTGCGCAAGTTGCCAGATGCAGACCCGTAGATTTCGGCGGGTTATCTATGGTCGCTTACGACAGCTATCCCAAAAGGCCCTGGCACGAATTCGCCAAACGTGTCCTTGATATTATCCTGACAGCTGTTGGATTGATGATACTTAGCCCTTTGTTCATCTTGATTGCCATCGCGATCAAAGTCACCTCCAAAGGACCAGTTTTTTTCTCACAGGATAGAGTATCCGTAAATGGCCGGATTTTTAAAATGTATAAATTCAGGTCTATGATTCAAAATGCTGAAAAAATTAAAGAAAACTTGGTTCACCTGAATGAGATGAGCGGTCCAGTCTTTAAAATCAAAAATGATCCGAGAGTAACACCTATTGGAAAATTTTTAAGAAAGACAAGTCTGGACGAACTGCCTCAGCTTTGGAATGTTCTTATCGGAGATATGAGTCTGGTAGGCCCGAGACCTCCGCTGCCCAGCGAAGTCAATCTGTATAATCCGAAACACCGCAAAAGGCTGGCAGTAAGACCGGGAATCACTTGCATCTGGCAGGTCAGCGGGCGAAACAATGTTGATTTTGACGAATGGATGGAGATGGATGCTGAATATGTTAATAAATGGTCATTGTGGCTGGACATTGAAATTTTAGCCAAGACCCTGCCAGTTGTTCTAATGGGAAAAGGCGCAAGTTAAAAAAGATTTGGAGATCCATTATGATAAACATTTTGATTTTGGGGGCTGCGGGATTTATCGGCACAAATCTTACCTTGAAGCTGGCCGGAGATAAAAATAATAAAATCACCTTGTTTGACAGAGACCGTATTGACTTCTCTCATATGATAGAAAAAATGTTTTCCAATGTAGCAGTGATCAGAGGAAACTTTGATTTAAACACCGATTTTGATGTTATTACAAAAAACCAAGATGTAGTCTTTCATCTGATAAGCACTACAATTCCATCCAATTCTAATAAGCATATCGCAGAAGAGTTAACTGCGAACATTATTGTAACGGTTAATCTTCTGGAAGCCTGTGTCAGGAATGAGGTCAATAAAGTAGTATTTCTTTCATCCGGCGGTACGGTTTACGGCAAAGAAATTGTTATTCCGATAAAAGAAGAGATGCCAACCCATCCTATTTCAGCATATGGCCTCCAAAAGATTACTATCGAAAAGGTTCTTTACTTATATCAGTACTTATACGGTTTGGATTATAGGGTAATACGTCTGGCTAATCCCTATGGTCCTTATCAACGGCCCAATGGGGTGCTTGGTGCAGTTACTGCCTTTACTTATAAGGCGTTACGGGGGGAATTCATACAAGTCTATGGAGATGGGCGCGTAATAAGAGATTTTATTTATATTGACGATGCCATCCGGGGAATTGAAAACATTGTATTTGGTGAAAACAGCAACCGCACGTTTAATTTAGGGAGCGGAAAAGGTTACAGCATTAAACAAGTTATTGAAACAATACAGACGACATTAGGCATTGAGATAGACACAAAATACATTAATGGAAGAAAAGCAGATGTGCCGGTCAATGTTTTGGATATCAGCAGATACGAAGAGGCTTACGGTAAACTGGAGCCTATCGGCCTTTCAGAGGGAATAAGAAGGACCGCCGAGTTCTTAAAGGGTGCTTATGAAATTGAGGTTCCTAAGCACATCAGGCTGCTTGGCAAATGAGGATATTGAAATGAACAAATCAACAAAAAAGAATAACAGGGATAGGCCTGTCAGGGTTGCTCAAATCATGGGTAAACATGTAACAGGGGGCATCAAATCCGTCATCATGAACTATTATAAAAACATTGATAGAGATGTGATTCAATTTGACTTTTTTGTTGATGCCGATTCTCCCTTAAAAAACTATTCCGATATCCATGAACTTGGGGGAAACGTCTATGAAATTCCTCCGGTAAGGGTTCTGTGGAAGTATATTCCGGAACTCCGAAAAATTCTGAAAAGGGAGAAATACCTCATAGCCCACGGGTATATTAATACATTGAATATATTTCCGATGCTGGCTGCAATGCTGGCAGGTGTTCCGGTAAGAATTGCCGAGAATTTGAGTACGGCCCATCCCGGAGAAAAGAAGACAATTCTTAAAAATTTATTGAAGCCTTTCAGCCGTTTTTTTGCCACCCAGCTGGCGGCAAATTCCAATTTTTCAGGGGAATGGCTTTATGGACAAAATAATTTGCCGAAATGCCTGATTTTACGAAACGCTATTGATCTGGATACATTTCAATATGACCCGGTATTAAGACTGAAAACAAGAAAAACTTTTGGTCTCGAAGATAACTTTGTTATTGGACATATTGGCAGATATCATTACCAAAAAAATCATGAATTTCTTATCGAGATTTTTAAAGAAGTCCATCAATTGGACAAGAGTTCCAGGCTTATGTTGATCGGATACGGTGAACTAAAGGACAGTATTTTGAAGAAGATTGAACAGTTAGGTTTACGCAATTGTGTTATTGATTTAGGCTGCAGGGAAGATATTGCGCAGTTCTATAACGCGATGGACTGTTTTGTGCTCCCATCGTTTTATGAAGGACTTCCGGTAGTGGGAATTGAAGCCCAAGCAAGCGGTTTGCCCTGTGTGATGTCCGCGGAGATCACGAAAGAAACAAAAATAACCGGACTGGCAGAATTTGTCGGATTGGAAAAAACAGCAGAGGTATGGGCAAGAAAGATAATAAAGTGGAAAAGTTTTGCCCGGCAGGATGTCAAAGAGCAGGCTGCCGCATCGGGTTACAACATCAAAGAAGAAGCTCATAAGCTTGAAAGATTTTATCTGGATGCGCTGGATACCAGTAAGGGGGAATAGAAGGTGAAGGGAATATTATTAGCCGGTGGTGCGGGTACAAGACTATATCCTATAACAATGGTGATATCCAAACAACTTTTGCCTGTTTATGATAAACCAATGATTTACTACCCGCTTTCAACCCTGATGCTCGCAGGAATCAGAGATGTTTTGATTATTTCCACGCAAGAAGATACGCCGAGGATAGAAAGACTTTTGGGGGACGGAAGTCAATTCGGTATTTCACTTTCCTATCAAATACAGCTGTCTCCGGATGGTTTGGCTCAGGCTTTCCTTTTAGGAGAAGAATTTATTGGCAAGGATTGTTGTACCATGATCCTGGGAGACAATATATTCTACGGAAACGGGTTCGCCAAATTGCTGAAAAATGCTGTAGAAAGTGCCGAAAACGGCAGGGCTACAGTCTTTGGTTATTATGTCAACGATCCGGAACGTTTTGGAGTGGTCGAGTTCGATCATTCAGGAAGGGCTATTTCCGTAGAAGAGAAACCTATTAAACCAAAATCAAACTATGCAATCACAGGATTGTATTTTTATGATAACCGGGTAGTCGCGTATGCCAAAGCCGTAAAACCCTCTGCCAGAGGGGAATTGGAGATTACAGACCTGAACCGTTTTTATCTCGAAGATAGCACGCTCAATGTTCAGGTTTTCGGAAGGGGATTTGCCTGGCTGGATACAGGGACAGTGGAAAGTCTTGTCGATGCGGCGGACTTTGTCAGGATGATTGAGGCCAGGCAAGGGGTAAAGATATCCGCGCCGGAAGAAATTGCCTACCGGTACGGGTGGATAAGCAAAGACAAATTAATGGAATCCGCCACTAGATACGGGAAATCTCCATATGGGGAACATCTCAAAAGTGTTGCAGACGGCAGATTCTTTAGCACGGCAGGAAGATAGAGTAATATATCAAAATCTGAAAGAAAAGGAATAGAGAGATGAATATCATTGTGACTGGTGGCGCCGGATTTATCGGCAGCAATTTCATCTATTTTGAACTCGCAAACCATCCCGAGGATAGAATTATCTGTCTGGACGCCCTTACTTATGCAGGCAACATAGCAAGCCTTGATTCAGCTATACAGAATCCTCAATTTCGTTTTGTCAAAGGGGATATTGCCGACAAAGCATGTATTAATCGATTGTTTGAAGAAGAACATCCTGATATCATAATAAACTTTGCCGCCGAGTCTCATGTTGACCGATCTATCGCTGACCCTGGCCTTTTTCTTCAAACCAATATAATAGGAACTCAGGTTTTAATGGATGCCTGTAAAAAGTATGGAATTAAAAGATATCACCAGATATCCACGGATGAAGTATATGGAGATTTGCCGCTGAACCGGCCGGATATGTTTTTTACGGAAGATACACCCATTCATGCTTCAAGCCCATATTCCGCATCCAAGGCCGGTGCGGACTTATTGGTACTGGCTTATCACAGAACATTCAATCTTCCCATATCCATAACAAGATGCAGCAATAATTACGGACCTTATCACTTTCCGGAGAAACTTATTCCCCTCATGATCAGCAGAGCCATAGCAGGCCAGTCCTTACCCGTATATGGCAGGGGAGAGAATGTTCGTGATTGGCTATATGTCCAGGACCATTGTTCTGCTGTCGACCTCGTCATTAGAAAGGGAAGAATCGGAGAAGTATATAACATAGGCGGGCATAATGAACGGACCAACCTTGAGGTGGTGGAGGCAATCTTGTCCGAGCTGGACAAACCTAAAAGCCTTATCACATTTGTGACTGACAGACCTGGCCATGATCTGCGTTATGCGGTTGACCCCGGAAAAATTAGCGCGGAACTGGGATGGCTGCCGGAAATAAAGTTTGAAGAAGGAATCAAACGAACTGTCCAATGGTACCTGGACAACAGGGATTGGTGGAAGAATATCCTCGGTGGTGAATATCAGACTTACTACGACAAAAGGTATGGAAACAGATAAAAAGGTTATTACCCTGAAAGAGGAGTTTTACTCATGAAAAAAGTTGCGGTTGTTTCATGTTATTTCCAAAAAAATTATGGAAGTATGCTGCAGGCATTTGCTACCCAAAAGATTCTGGATGCTTTAGGATATGAAAATGAGACCATTTGCATAGACGGTATAGCTGATGAAATAAGAATGGCAAAACTAAAGCATTACTTTTTCCAAATGAAAGACCTCAGTGTAGTAAAAGGAAAACTGGGTATTGTCAAGAGATTTGTATTCAGGAAAACAAACCGTGAGCTAAAAACGAATATTCAAGTAAGAGATAAGAAGTTTGTCGAATTCAAGGACAAACATTTCAGACTGTCTCCAAAGTGTGAGACGCGAGAGCAGCTGGCCGAGTACTGCAGAGGGGTATCTTCGGTATTGGTTGGCAGTGACCAGTTATGGCTGCCATCGAATATAGATGCAGATTATTATACGCTTTCATTTGTGCCGGATGAGATCAATAAGGTGGCTTACGCCACAAGTTTTGGAATATCCGGCCTACCCCAATACCAGTGGGAAAAAGCAAAAGTGTTTCTAAATAGAATTAACTATGTATCGGTAAGAGAAACCGGGGGACAGAGAATTGTAAAGGAAGCAGCCAACAGGGACGTACCGGTTGTTTGTGATCCTACCCTCTTGTTCCCGGCAAAGCAGTGGGAAGAAGAGTTTTCGGCCAGGAGAATTATTGAAGACAAATATATTTTCTGTTACTTCCTGGGCAACAATCCGGAGCAACGGGAATTTGTCCGAAAGGTCAAAGAAATTACGGGTTTAAAAATTGTCGCGTTGCTCCATATGGACGAATATATCAAAAGCGACTGTAATTTTCCGGACTATGCCCCATTTGGTATTGGTCCGGCAGAGTTTGTAAACCTCATCAAGAATGCGGAATATGTTTTTACCGATTCGTTTCACGGAACCGTATTTTCAGTCTTATATGAAAAAAAATTCTTTACCTTTAGAAGGTTTCAAGAAGGGTCTTCCCTATCAACGAACTCCCGTATGCATTCATTGTTTAATCTGCTTAATTTACCAGAGAGATTTATTACGCCGGATGCTGACGTAAAATTATGTCTTCATATGGATACCGATTATATAGCTGTACTGGACAGGGTGGAAAAGTATCGAAAAGAGTCCCTGGAATACTTAATTAATGCGTTAGAGGATGGTCAATGCAATGATTAAGATAAAAAACAAGGAAGATTGCTGCGGATGTTCAGCCTGTGCCAATGCCTGTCCCGCTAAAAGCATTGTAATGAAAAGAGATGATGAGGGTTTTTTGTATCCCAGTATTGATTTAAGTCTTTGCAAAAGATGCGGCCTTTGTGAAAAGGTTTGCCCGGTTCTTAACCAAGCTGATGAAAAAGCCGTCATGCAAAAGCTTTACATTGTGCAAAACAAGGATGACATCATCAGGAAAGAAAGCACTTCCGGAGGCGCATTTACCCCTATTGCCGAGTATGTCATTGCAGCGGGCGGTGCCGTATTTGGAGCTGCATTTGAAGACGATGACCATTTTCGGGTAATTCATCAATATGTTGAAACAAGCAGGGAATTATGGAAATTCAGAGGGTCAAAATACTTGCAAAGTGAAATAGGAAATACATATTCCCAGACAAAGAATTTCCTTGACTCCGGAAGGTTGGTATGTTACAGCGGCACTCCCTGCCAAATAGCAGGGTTAAAAGCTTTTTTAAGAAAGGACTATGAGAATTTAATGACGGTTGATGTAGTATGCCGTGCTGTTCCATCTCCTTTGGTTTTTGAAAAATACCTGGAAGTTCAAAAAAGAACATTGGGGGACAATATCAAGAAGATAAGATTTCGGGATAAATATTATGGATATTCTTACTCAACTATGTCCATTTATGCTAAACCTGAAAGTAAACAAAAAGATTATCACCGCGGTATTGAATCCGATTTGTGGTTAAGGGCCTTTTTTAGCGGAATCATAATAAGACCCAGCTGTGTCAGTTGTATATTTAGGAAGTCCTTTCAGAGTAGTGACTTTACTATTTGGGATTGTTTTAATGTTCGGAAATACGCGCCTGAATTCGATGACAATCAAGGCACCACACGTCTGCTGATTAAAACCTCAAAAGGGATTGCTGTTTTTGAGGAAATTAAAAAGTCATTCCGCTGGAAGGAAATAGGCATTGAATCAGTTTCAGATACAGGAAAGGAAAGGGCCTATTCAGAAGCAACAACGTTTCATCGGGATGAATTTTTTCTGGATTTAAATTCTCAAGACCCTGAAAAAGTGTTTCATAAATATTTTCCATATACATGGAAAGTAAGGTTCCTTCACAATACCCGGTATTGGAGTTATCGGCTGGGAATCTACCCGGTGCTCAAAAAAATGTGGAACGTAATGAAGTAAAATTGTCGGCACATCCAACACAAAAAAATGAGTGTGAGGGTAAATGAGAGATCGGAAGAAAAAAATCATTGTTGTCGATAAAAAGTATATCGGACTTTTGGTTATTCCTCTGGTTGTTTTGGCAAAAATAATCCGTTATACGGTAATGGATAAGTTAATTGATAATGCGAGCGGGATAAGAATATTGCAAATGGTGCTTTTCCCCGGGCATTATCCCAATGGACTAACGGATGAAGGAACTTTTTGGATAGCGGCCTCAATCTTCAGAGTGATTAATATCTTACATTTATCTACGACATTTCAATGGGAAATATATATTACCGTCATTTTTAATATGCTATGTATGATTTTTATTGCCAAAGGCAAAAACAAGATCGAGTTAAGGCAAAGTGTTTTTCTATTGTTTTCAATCGGTTTATTAAATATATTCGTCTTTCTGATGGGCAAAGATATTATACAATTTGTGCTGTTTCTGATGATATATCTGTTCTTGTCAATAAAAAGCCTCACCTATAAGAAGAAGATAGCGGTCTCCTCGATAATTTTGCTTTTATGCGGTGTTCTTTATCGCTCATATTTTTTGTTAATAGCAGCGTTGCTTATTCTTATGGTGATTTGGCATAAAAAAGTGATCAAAAAACCAAAAATTACAAGTTCATTAATACTCAAAACAATCATTATTTTTTACTTAGTTCATGGTTTCGTCTTGCAGGGGAGTTATTACTTATTTCCTGAGATGGCCAATCAGGTGATGACCATCAGATCAATCACCCTCTACAGGCTGGAAATATTCGGAACCTATCCGGCATCTGCAATTCTGGAATGGTGGCCCAGCAGCAATGTGCCGATGTTTCTGGCGAACCATTTTATAATAACGCTCAGGATGCTGATTCCCATTGAACTTGCAGCATTAGGTGTAAAATATATTCCTTTTATTATTTACCAGCTTATCGTAACATCTAATCTTTTTCGGGCCTTAAAAACAGTTAGAGAAAATTCCAATACCGGTAATTTGGCGGGATATATTTATTTTGCTTTTATTCTGGGATCTGCCGTTTTTGAGCCGGATTACGGTTCCTGGGTGAGGCATGAAGCCGCCGCTTTTCCCATGATGTATTACGTAATCGATTCTAATGATAACAGGGATCAACATAAAACCGACTTGACAACAGACTTAAGCAACACACCTAGGACAGGCGGGAGTTTATATGGGGAATAAGCTGATTCCTTTTTTGCGGAATTTCTCCTATGCATTATCATCCAACGCAGTTTCCTTTCTTGTCAATGCATTGATTCTGCTAACCATTCCCAAAGCAATCGGGGTTACTGAATATGGTTATTTTCAGTATTACACTTTGCTGGCATCCTATTTGTTCGTACTGCACTTTGGGTGGAACGATGGCATCTATTTAAGGCATAGCGGAAATCAGTATCACGAATTGAACCGACAGGTCCTTTCCCAGCAATTTTGGGGAAT
Source organism: Candidatus Dichloromethanomonas elyunquensis (assembly GCA_001515265.1). Lineage (GTDB taxonomy): Bacteria > Bacillota > Desulfitobacteriia > Desulfitobacteriales > Syntrophobotulaceae > Dichloromethanomonas > Dichloromethanomonas elyunquensis. The sequence goes on along the minus strand of LNDB01000005.1, from coordinate 94,350 downwards.
AGTAATTTTTTCCCTGGGTCAAACGGCTGTTTATCTGAGTCTGCTTGGCATGATGAAGTTCGATCCTAATAAATTCGTTGTCTTTTTATATGCCATTCTATCAGTCATCCTTGTACTGCCAAGAATATTTATTTCTGTAATCCTTCAAGTTTCCAATAAAATGAAAGAATACTCTGTACTGCTGATTACCGAAAGGGTGCTATATGCATTAATTCTCGCCTTGATGCTCATTTGCGGAGTTCGGAACTTTAAAATTTTATTATTAGGGGATTTGGCAGGAAAGGTCTTTTCTTTGATCTATGGACTCAAACGTTGTTCCGCTATAATTTTAACTCGACCGGTCTTCTCCTCAAAAACACTTATTGAGATAAAGGACAATATCGGTTCAGGAATATTTTTGGCTTTGTCGAATATTTTTTCTCTTCTGATAACCGGAATAGTGCAATTTTTTATTGAGAACCGCTGGAATATAGAGACATTCAGTAAAGTATCTTTGGCCTTTAATATTTCAAGAATGCTCATGGTGGTTATTAATTCTGTCAGCATCGTCATGTTTCCATTAATTAAAAATGTCAAAAATATAGAACTGCTCAGCATCTATCATCAAATTCGAAAAGCAGCCATGATCATCTTAATGGCTTTTCTGGTTTTTTATTATCCTTTAAGAATCGTATTAACGATGTGGCTGCCACAGTATGCGGATAGTTTCAAATACGTGGCGTTAATACTCCCAATGTGTGTTTTTGAAAGCAAATCAGCTATGTTGGTAAGTACTTATTTAAAAGCATTAAGAAAAGAGACCATCCTGTTTAAGGCTAATCTTGCTGTGGTAATGATTAGCCTAAGCTTCTCATATGCAGCTGTATACCTGATTTCATCCTTAGATTTGGCCGTTTTTTTAATTACAGTTTTATTAATGATCAAATCCGTCCTATTAGAGTATTTTGTTTCCAAAGTGATACCTATCCAAGTATCAAAGGACATTGTGATTGAGTTGTTCATGGTGCTGGTTTTTATTGGCTCAAACTGGTTTGTTCAATCCTGGTCAAGCTGTTTCCTCTATATGTTTGTTTACACAATCTATTTATTAAAAAACTGGCCTTTTCTAAGGGGACTCAAATTTACGGAACAAGAGGGCAGTGCACTGGGCAAATGTAAATAAATAATACATATTGTAATATATTGGGCGGCATATTTTGGTATGGGTAAGAGTAATTTTACGAAGAGGGGTTGGCAGCAAGTATTCTTTGGCCAATGGACCTCAACGACTTGGCAAAATGATAAGCTACTAAACAATAAGGAGGTTTCAAAATGCGTTTTACAAAAAGTAAAGCGTTGTCTGTGTGTATGACCCTGATCTTCTTGCTGGCTATTTCCTTTCCGGCTGCGGTAGCAGCGGAAACCGAGACAAGCGGTACTTCTGTAACGAGACTTGGAGGCAGTGACAGATACGAAACAGCGGCTTTAATCTCCCAAGCAGGGTGGACGAAAGCAGACAATGCAATTCTATCTTCCGGGAATAGTGAAAATCTGGTGGATGCTTTAACAGCTGCTCCGTTCGCCAAAATGAAAGATGCCCCTATCCTGCTGACCCAAGCCGCTTCACTTAATTCTTTTACCGAGAAAGAACTAATCAGGCTTGACGCAAAAAATGTCTATGTAACCAGCGGAAGTGCCGTTATTGAACAGCCTGTATTAGATAAGCTGAAAGCCATGGGAATTGCAGTGACGCAATTAGGGGGACAGGATCGTTTTGAGACATCTGTCAATATTGCCAAACAGTTATCGGGGGTTAGAAAGGTTATTGTTACCACAGCCTGGTCCAATGCCGACGCTCTCTCGGTTTCTTCTGTTGCGGCTGCAGAAGGAATTCCGATACTTCTTTCCAATTCCGGCAGCTTAGCATCCTGTGTTGCTCAATTCTTAAATGCAATGGGAGAAAAAATTGTTAACACCTACATTATTGGAGGGGAAGAGGCTATTGGCCAGACCGTTGAAGCTTCTCTTTCTAATGCTGTCAGGGTAGGGGGAACGGATCGTTATGCTACTAACCGGGAAATCATGAAGTCCTTTGGTGCTGTATATAAACCGGGAAAGATTTTTGTGGCAAACGGTCAAAACGAGCATTTGGTTGATTCCTTGGCCGGGGCGCCCTTCGCAGCTCAAACCGCGTCCCCGGTTGTCCTTACGGATAACAGTCTGCCATCGGACACCAAGGAATATGTCAAGAAATACTTGCTTGTCAATAAGGCTGTAGCACTGGGGGGAGAAACAGCCGTTAGTTCCGGGATTATGAATGATTTAACGATAGCTGCAGTCTATAGTCAGGATGCCAGCATACAAGGTTCCAGCGATGCAGGCTTACCTCTGGTTGTGAAAGACAATATTAGAATTATGGGTAAGAATGTGACTGTAAAAAATATCAGCGCCGATTACAGTATTTATATTAAAGGAGATAATGCCACATTAGACAATGTCACCGTCAAAGGCAGTGTATTTGTTGACCCAGGGGTCAACGGAACAGCGAACCTTAATCAAGTTACCGCAGACAAAATTGTGGTTTTGTCGGGAGGTAAAGACAGTATTCATATTTCCAATTCATTCTCTGGCGAATTAATTGTGACAACCTCGGACGATGCGGGTATACCCTCTGCTGTGAGGATTGAACTGACCGATACGCAAACCGGAAGCGCAACCGCAAACACCTATGCCATCTTTGATGCTCAAACCGGTACCCAATTAGGTACAATTACTGTTAATGGCGGGGTGGTTGAATTTAGAGGAACATTTCTTGAACCAGTAATTGTGGATGGTGAAGCTACGATTATTCTTGGGGACAATACTACAGTCAGTTCGATGGTGACCCATGCACAGGCCGAAATTACAGTTCCTCCGACATCCAGCATCGGCAGTCTTACTACAGGGGATACCGGAACAACTTATTCCGGAGGCGGTCAGGTGAATGGCCAAACATCTTACTCCACCGGTGGCGGAGGCGGAGGCAGCTCACAAACTCAATTATCTGTTACTTCAGTTAGTGTCATAGATAATGACGGAGTCACAAAGAGAGAACTCTATAAAGACAGTTCCAATAGTTACTCTATTTCACTTGATGGGGTTAGCGACAGTATAAAACTAAGATGGCTGGAGTTAACAGGAAATGCCTCAAGCCCGGCTTTATCAGTAAGTTCAATCGCAGCAGAAGGGGAAAATTGGGTTAGTTCGCCTGTATCAGCTAATGTAGGCTCGAATGATAGGATTTTAGTCGGGGATATTATTGGCGGATTGGATAACGGAAATGACGGTATTAGTCTTAGAAATCTCAGGTTGATCTTTGGTACAGGTAATGTAGTCGTAAAAGCCAAAACGAGTAAAACAGGATATTCAGATAGTCCGGAAATAACTTTAACGCTTACGCTGGGCGGAGCTGTAAGTTCAAATACCATTGAGAATAACTGGGTTACTATTCGGAAAACCGGTGCTGCTGTTGTTGCAGTACAAGTCAAATCCCCCGGCACGACATTGGGTACTATGTATAACGGGAACTTTAACTTTGCTCAGGTCGTAACAGCTCTGGCAGGCGGCGAAGGTGCTTTAAGTGTTCAGCAGTTCAAAAATGCTGCAGTTGCTGCAGTTGGAGGAAATTATAACGATATCACGCTTCAACAATTAATGGATGCCCATTCAGGAACTCCAGAAAAGGGTATCATTAAATTTGATTCTGACCAGTATACCGTAACATTCACGAATTAAATTCTGAGTATCGGAGAAGACAGACTCTCTGGAGGTTTCTCCAGAGAGTCTGCTCGATTTTGACAAATAAGAAGATAAATATTGAAAAAATCTATAAGAATAAAAATATTCTAAGTGAATAAAATATGGTAAATAATGGATGTAAAATCTTCTTATTATTAAGATTACAGGAGGAGCAGGATGGAACAGGAACTAGATTTGTTACAGTATTGGGAAGTTCTCAAGAAGCGCTGGATACTCGTTGTTTCGATTCCAATTTTAGCAGGGCTTATTAGCGGTATTATCAGTTTTTACGTCTTAAAACCTGTCTATCAGGCTTCCACTACCTTGATTGTCGGCAAAAAAACTACGGATAATGGCGCACAGCAGCAGCTTCTGGATTACAGTGTTTTAATGGCCAACCAGCAATTGGCTAAGACTTACGGGGCCATCGTCAAAAGCAGAACCGTTGAAGAAAATGTAATTCGAATTTTAAACCTTTCCGTGAAACCCGAAGTGCTTGACAATAATATTTCAGTAGACCAAGTCAAAAGTACTGAGGTTTTAGAAATCTCGATTCTTGATCAAAACCCTTACCTGGCAGCTCAGATTGCCAATGCCATCACAGAGGAATTTTCTCAGAAGGTCATTGAAATAAAAAAAGTGGACAGCGTCAGCATCCTGGACAAAGCAGTCCCCCCGGATAAGCCAGTAAAACCCAATAAGGAATTAACTATTTTCATCGCCTTTGCAGTTGGTTTTATGATTTCGATGGGTTTAGTATTTTTGTTGGAATTCCTGGATAATACTTTAAGGACTCAGAAAGATGTTGAAAAGATTTTAGGTTTACCCGTTCTTGGAAGTATACCATACTATAAGATAAATTCCTTATAGAAATGAGGGGTTACGTTGCGCGATTACACAATTGTTACTTCAGCAAATCCAAAATCGCCGGTTTCCGAGGCTTTTCGTATTCTTCGTACCAATATTCAATTTGCCAATGTCGATCAGGTCATGAAAAAACTTTTATTTACAAGTGCGGGAGTGAATGAGGGTAAATCGTCTACAGTAGCTAATTTAGCCGCTGCAATGGCGCAGGCGAATAAAAATGTATTGATCATCGATGCAGATTTGAGGAAACCTTCTCAACATAAGATATTTGGCTTAGATAATGCTTCAGGGTTATCCATTACCCTGATTGAAGATGTTCCCTTTATGAAATATGTTCAGAAAACAGAGCAAATCGGATTGGATGTCCTGACTTCCGGACCAATACCCCCTAACCCTGCTGAATTGCTGGGTTCCAAACGCATGAAACAGGTTCTGATGCTTTCAGCAGAAATCTACGATATGGTGTTGGTCGATTCTCCGCCTACAATTGCTGTAACTGACTCCTCAATTCTTGCCCAGACAGTAAATGGAGTGGTTCTGGTACTTGCTTCGGGAGAGGTCAATAAGGAATTTGCCTTACAGGCTAAAGAGAGATTGGAAAAAGTCGGAGCAAAAATCATCGGTACAGTCCTGAATAAAGTGGAGATGAAATCTAAAGGGTACAATTACTACTATCATTATGATATAGAGGGAAAAAACTAGAATATCATCCAATCTGGAAACTGGTGTTCAGTCAAAATTTTTAATAAATATACCTGAAAGTTTACATCCGAGGGAGTGGTCACTTGAAAATAACCCGAAAAAGATTGCTGTCCCTTGTCTTTATAACACTCCTGCTTTCAGCATCCGTTTTCATGTTTTTATCATTGCACAAAGAAATCCCGGCAATAGAAGACCTTCCTGCCCTTAAAGCTATTGATAAAGTAAGAAAAGCGGAAAAGTTTGGTCAAACAGTTGAACTGAATGAAGCAGAGGTCAATTCTATCGTCAAATTTTATGCGGCAGAAGTTCTTGCTTCCCAACAAAATATTGAAGCAGTAAATATTAAACTCTTGGACAAAGGGATTGCGTTTTTTGCCCAGGCATCTTACCTGAATTCGTTTAGGGTTGTTCTGAACACGAAGGGAAGCCTTTCAGTCAAAAATGGAACAGTAATCTATCAACCCCAAGGGTTCTGGGCAGGAAGTATGCCTTTACCTAAAAACATGATTAATTTGTTACTCAGCAAAGTCGCTGATAAAGGGATTACGCTGGATCAAGGAAACCTGGTTCTTGGCAGAGAATTTATCCCGTTTCATATTTCTTCCTTAGATGTCGGGAATGGAAAAATGACGATAGGGTTCAAGAAGAGTGTTCCCGCGCCGGAAACAGCTGAGCCTAATTCCGATAGTTCTAAAGGGGACTCTTCAAGCGGGAATAATTTTCCCGCCAAAGCGGATAATCCGACTGCGAAGACTGAAACGCTTCCCAAGGTCTCTGATAATACCAAAAAGGAACTTCTGCAAGAGGTCAACGGCCAGCTTTCAGTTGTTTTAAGCAAAGTGAAAACCGCCGGAGAACGGGCCATTATATCTGCAATCTTAGAGGTAGTGAGCAAAATGACTGCCAATCCTTCCTACCCGTTTCAAAATGAGGCTCAGTCAGTCAAGGCGATGTATTCCAAACTCTCTACGGAAGAAAAGACAGACCTGAAGCAGACGATGCTTTCAAATATGAATATGAATACGCTTGTTGCAGTGAAAAATGTGTTCGGTCTATAAAATATGAAAATATTGTCAACATAACGAGACTTGTTTCTGAAATAATCTTGGAAAGTCATATATGAAACTGTTCTTTAATAGAATTAATAAAATTAAATACAAATCTATTAAGACAAAAACTCTATGCAGATAAAAGCTGTGCTTTGGCAGAAGCGACAGGGAAAAGAATTGCCTAAAGACAGATACTTTTGGGAAAAGGCGGGAGAAGAATGGTTTCAAAGATGGGACGGTTATTTACGAGTATTGAGATGGAAGAGTTGAATAAAATGCTAGAAGCGGAGAATCAATACTTTGAGGAACAACGTTTAAGTCTCATCCAGGAATTGTCTTGCCTGATCCACGAAAAAGAGTTGTTGAAAGAGAGGGTAAAGAAGACAGAGGAACAAGTGCAAAATAGTCTAGAATTAAAGGATAAAATCTTAATGCAATTGTATGAAAGTTATATCTCTTCTGTGGAAAAATCTGTGGTTACTATTCAAAGCGTGGATCAATCAATACATGATGTAAAAATGCTTATTGAAAATAAGAACTCCGAATTATCCGGACTCAAAGATTCCATTAAAAAGATGAAGGAAGAGTTTCTGAAAATAATCGGCCGGTACAAGAATATCCTGGAAAGGGAAGATTCCTATTAACAAGAATATAGGCGGCAACAAAAGTAATTTTGAAAAACAATTAGAGGAAATACGTGCCTTCAACAAGCAAAGGCTTTTCATTCTGGAAGAAGAACGGAATAAAATGCGGGAAGAAAGAGATGAGTTGGAAAGATACTTAAACGAGCTCATGGATGAACTTTCCGCATTGCCCGGTACTTCTGTTTTAGAATTGGGAGTTCAAAGGATAGAAAATATCCGTATTACCCTTTTGAAAGCTGCAGATGAGAATTCGAAGCTAATCATGGAAAGCGCAGAAACGAAAATCAGGCATCTTCAAAACCAGGTCAATAATATCAACGGTCAAATTGAAGATGCGAAAACCGATATTCAAAGAGAATTAAATAAGATCTTGAAAACATTAGGCGGGAGTGCAAATCCGAAAGCAGATGCAATATTAACATATTTAAACGAAGTAGAAGAAAGCAAAACGTCTGCTACTCAGAAGAGTCAGGATATCACAGAAAGAGCTCTTTCCCGGGAAGGGCTAGAGACAAAAATTGACGAGGTTCGCTATAAATATATGATTGACAAAGTAGCAGGGGAACTGCTTTTGAATAATTCAGGAGAAGCCATCATCCAAAAGGATGAGAAAATTACTCTCGAACATATTGAAAAGGCTCAGCGCGAGGGCAAGCTATCCGAGCTGATTATTAATATGATCATACCCGGGATGGATTTAACTACCTGAACCTAGAGAGAATAAAAAAAGATTTTCCTTTGTCATCATTTATATTACAATAATGAACAAATAGTAAAAGGAGTGCCGCAGAACTGCGCAGCCCCTTTATGATGATATAGTTTCGGGAGGATGGATATGAATTCTTTGCTTCAGGTCTTAAAAGAATATAATGGGGCTATAGGAATGGCGGCAATATTAATTTTTTCGAGTACGTTGATCTTTACAGTAAGTTCTTTCGAGAAAAGTTTACAAGATATAATTCAGCCCTATGTTGTACTCTATTTAACAAAACTCCAGGAAGATGAATCGATTAATTACTTTGTTCTTGAAAATTTCGGAAAAAAAGCTGCTTTAAATATTGCAGTACGGACAAATCCGGAGTTAAAGATAGAATTCCCCAAGGATCATCCGTTTCCTTTATTCTTTGATAACCGTATTTCCGTACTGGCCCCCGCCCAGCGGATCGTCAGCGCTCTTCCTCCCGGTGAATATGTCAATTTGCGTTATGACTGTACGATTATCTATCAAAATGACGAAAATAGGATTTTCGCCAAGAAACAAATCATCGATTTCGGATATACCAAAAATCTACTGTTCTCACCCAGTCCGGAAAATAGAATTGCCAAGAACACCGAAAAAATAGCCCATTTGTTAGAAAAGCGATCTTAGCTCCTTAAAAACAAGTTAAGTTTATTTCAGAAAGGCAGTAATTTTCTCCTGCGGGAGATTAATTTCAAAATAGCCGTTTTGATTGAAAGAACCTTAAAAAACAATAATTATTAACCGGCTTAAAACCAAGCCGGTTGTGAGTAACAACGATTCAATTCTGACCAGCTTAAATAACGTTAATGTTCGATAAGATCGATACCGCCTAAGAGAATATGAGCCAAACCGAAACCAATAATACCGGCACCAAGCATAGGAATAATATCCCGTTTGCTCATTCCGTTATTTTTCATATCCCATACACGCATTGCGACTCCTGCAGCCGTAACGGCGCTGCCAAGAGCGGCAGGAAGCATCCCTTCACGAGCCATGAAAATCCCTCCTTAGAATGTATTACAATATTAGATTTCTCAAATCCAAGTGTTTTATAAGGAATTAATGTTGGTAAATTAAGGTCTCGTTTTTCATAACGATAAGCAATTATGCAGTTGATGGATCGAAGCGAATGTCTCTTCGGTTGAAGCGGCTTGTTTTTGCGCCAGAAGTGAAATAGACGAAATCTTTTCTGTTAGTTCAAATACAGTTTTTTTAATATCTAGTAAACTTTGATTGATATCTTTTGCTGATTTCTTTGAATGAGCGGCAAGTTTTCGTATCTCATCTGCCACAACAGAAAAACTCCGGCCATGTTCACCGGAACGAGCCGCCTCAATAGCCGCATTTACGCCAAGCAGGTTAGTCGATTTAGAGATATTACCGATAAAATGAGTGACAGTATCAATTGACTAAATTTGATCATTGATAATTTTTGTTTTTTGGGCAATCGTTTTAGCGGTTGCGGCTAACTCCGCCGACCCTGAAGCAAGGTTTCCCGAGACACCTTCCAATTGCTTGTTCGATGAACTTAATTGTTAGGCCATAGATAGCAGATCTTCACTCTCGGTAGTTTGATTCAAGGCGAAAGCACCGATTATTTTATGATCATTTACGAGGGGAATTGCCATACCAATATAAGCGCATCCAAATTTACTATCCTCTTTCTTGACGATGCGTACCGTTCTCTTTTTGCTGTTTAGTACTTCCTTCATTAAAGTACCGTGTTTAATGTCTTCACCAACCTGGAGATGAAAGTCCACATCACCGGGGATGTATAATACATATTTTTCCTTGTCCGAAATAACAATATTCCACTTTTTCCCTAGTGTTTCTTTTATTAGCGGAGCCATAACCACACAGAGGTCTAAAATAGACATCGTCTAACCCCTTGCATTTATCTATTAATAACAATTATAATAAAGTAGTTGATATATAATGTTAAATAAAAGTTAATTTATATAAATTTGATGTTAAATTCAATCTTTAAAAGTTTTTGATAGAATCAACAACCGAGCCGGATTATTTACAATGGGTGCTATTATCTGTGCGTGGAGTTTTTCGTCAAGCCGGTTTTTTTCCGTTGACCCGTAGATATCTGCTCTCTGTCATAGAATTAAAACCACTGGGCGGAGTTTCGTTGTTCTTCAGAAGAAATAAGAATATGATATAGAAAAAATCCCACATAGTGAAACAAGGTTTTGCATGGTGGAACAAGGAGGTTGATTTTTATGGCTTTGTGGGGAGATGAAAAAGAAAATTCCACAAAACAAGAGGTGTGTTACAAAAAAATCACCGGAGCTCAGCTTTTGGTGAGATTTTTAGAGAGTAAAGGAGTCAGCCAGCTCTACGGCATACCGGGAGCAGCGGTCTTGCCGGTCTATGATGCGGTTCTCGATGGCGAAAAGATTAAATCGTATAACGTCCGGCATGAACAAACTGCTATCTTTATGGCAGACGGGTATTACAGGGCAACAGGCAAAATGGGTTTCTGTGCATGCACATCCGGTCCGGGAGCTACTAATTTCCTGACAGGACTTTATTGTGCGTATGCGGATTCTATTCCATTGTTTGCAGTTACCGGACAGGTGCCCCGTGGTCTTATCGGAAAGGATGCTTTTCAGGAAGCGCCTATTGTAGAAATGGCCCGGCCGGTTACCAAAGGCGCTTATTTGATCCAGGATGTGCGAGATCTGCCCGGAATTCTGCAAGAAGCTTGGGCAAAGGCTACAACAGGCCGCAAGGGTCCTATTCTCCTGGATTTCCCTCTGGATGTTCAAAAAAGTGAAATTGAAATCGACCTTGATGCTTGGCTGAAAGAAGAAGTTCCAGAAGAGAAGGCCCCCGAAGCCAGTGACCAAGAGATTGAAAATGTTCTGACACTTCTCAAGAATGCGCGTATGCCAATCTTGTTGGTTGGGGGCGGAGTAAAACTTGCCCGGGCTTCGAAGGAACTTTTCGATCTTGCGGAGCTGTTGCGTATCCCTGTCGTATCTTCTCTGATGGGAAAAGATTCCTTTCCTAACGATCATCCTCTTTATGCAGGAATGATTGGGACCATTTGTCATACCCCTTTGGGGAATAAGACTTTGCTTGATTCCGATTTGGTCATTAATCTGGGAGGACGTTTCGCCGACAGGACTACAGGTGATCTCGCATCTTTTACCGGATCGAGGAAGTTTATACACGTTAATATTGATCCAAAGGAACTGAACCGTCAGGTGAAAACGGATTTGGCGATCCATGCTGACCTCAAATTTTTCCTGCAAAAGTTATGTGCCAGATTACGTCAGACTGCTTCATCGCAGTTGGCATATCCGTGGGACATAGAGATACTCGGTCTTGAGAAGAAAAAATATTCCCGGCAGACCGACTTCGATACTTCCCCGATGAAACCCCAAAGGGCGATTGCCGAACTGCGGAATTACCTGAAGCGGGATGCTATCGTCACACATGATTGCGGTATCAGCCAAATTTTGTCATCGCAACTTTTTGAGGCGTATGAACCGGGAACCTATCTCATTACGGGAAGGGCAGGAAACATGGGCTGGGGCTTAGGTGCCGCGATGGCCGCAAAACTGGCTTATCCGGACAGACAGTGCGTTAATCTCGTTGGAGACGGAAGTCTGGGGATGTCGCTTGCCGACTTGGCAACCGCGGCGAAACACAATATTGCTGTAGTAATTTATCTGCTCAACAATTCACTCTTGGGACTGATTCGTCAGCAGCAAAACATGTACTATAATAAACGATGGATCTCCACGGATTTGCATTATAATAACAATGAAGCCAATCATTACAGGGGTATCGACTTTGTAGCAACAGCTAAAGGGATGGGGTTGGGAGCAGAGCTTGTTCAAGATCCCAATGAAATAGGAAATGCTTTAGAAAGAGCATTTTTAGCACAGAGGCCTTATCTCATTGAATTGACTATTGATCCGACAGCGATGTGTTCTGTGTCTGGTGATGGGACATTGGATGGGATCATAGAAAATATTTAATTAAGAAATAAAAAAATCCCCCCCGCGTCCAGGGAGAACAGAAAAGGATTTGCGCTTCGTCTAAAATTATATGTATTCTCTGAATACTTTAGCATACGAAATATTAGAGGTCAACAGAACTTTTTCCCGTTCAGGACTTTCGGCATTTTACTATTTCTTGAAAAAGATATAGAATAGAAATATAATGCAAAAAGGGCGTGGCAGCCTTGGCCTCTGAAGTAGTTTTGAAATACTGTCCACAGTATTCGCCGGAACTTCTAACGGTTTTAAAAGATGCTGTGGATGAGACGGGCGGAATAACAAAATATATTCAACCTGGACAAAAAGTATTTTTAAAATTGAATCTCTTAATGAAAACAACACCTGAGGAAGCCGTGACAACTCATCCTGCAGTGGTAGAAGCTGTCATCAGGCTTGTTCAGGAAGCGGGCGGAATACCGGTTATCGGAGATAGTCCTGGCGGACCTTACACGGTTAGGTCCCTAAGGACTATCTATGCCTGTTCCGGTCTACAGGAGGTTGCCCGGAGAACGGGTGCTATCCTCAACGAAAATGTGGAACAGACAACCGTGTCCTTCCCTCAAGGGAAGGTTATAAAAAGTCTCACGGTGACCCAAAGTATTCTTGATGCGGATGTCATTATATCGATTTCCAAACTAAAGACCCATGTCCTCATGACATTCACGGGGGCTGTAAAAGTTTTGTTCGGGATAGTTCCCGGTCTGCTCAAAGCGGAATATCATTTGAAGATGCCCAATAACAATGATTTTGCCAATGTCTTGGTGGATATTTGCGAATGGGCGAAACCTTCCCTGCATATTATGGACGGTATCGTAGGTATGGAAGGCGATGGTCCGTCCGGCGGAAAACCCCGCAGTATAGGCGCTCTTTTAGTTAGTACTGATCCCTATGCATTGGATACGGCAGCCTGTACCCTGGTTGGGCTTAATCCCAAAAGTGTTCCAACCATTCAAGCCGCTAAAGGCAGAGGCTTTGCTGCATCCCTTGAAGATATTTGTTTTTTGGGTGATGACAGGTCAATATGGAACATTAAGAATTTCGCTGTTCCCCAAAGGATGGGTGTAAATTTCCTCGACCGGCTTCCTTTACCCAAACCGGTAACCCAAGTACTTGTGAAGCAGATTAGGCCTTTCCCGGGTTTTAGAACGGAGGCGTGTATTGGATGCGGAGACTGCCAAAAAAACTGTCCGTCTCAAGCAATTGTTTTCAACCAAAAGAGAAAACCGCAGGTAGATCTCCAGTCATGCATACGCTGTTTCTGCTGTCAGGAGTTGTGTCCGCAAAAAGCCGTTGAGATTAAGAAGCCCTGGTTAGGGAAGATGTTATTCAGGTAGCTTTCGGGTCCAACGGTTACTGTCCCGCAGCCGGTATTTTTCCATCATATCTTGAAAAGCTTGATCTAGGTCGAGGTTGAGGGAATTAGCCATACATACAATAATAAACAGGATATCGGCCATTTCCAGAGCAAGATTTCCTTCCGGTTCGGTAGGCTTTTTTGGTTTTTGTCCGTAGCGGTGGTTTACTTCCCTGGCAAGTTCCCCTACTTCTTCAATCAATCTCAACATCATGGAAGAGGGCTGCCAGTATCCTTCTTCAAATTGAGAAATCCATCCGTCTACCTCATTTTGCCAATCTTTGATATCCATAAACTGATTGCTCCTTGCATATGATTGATAGGGATAATTTTAAGTGATTTTTCTTAAGCGGGCAAGGGATTTGAAATCTTCCGTAGAATCATAACCTATTGATTTTGTTTTTTAAGAGGGGTGAGACCGTGGCAAACTTTCTGGCACAAATAAAACCTTTTCACTGGCAAGTTTTCTTAGACATTGCCATTGTTGCGGTCATTATTTATCAACTCCTCATGTTGATTAAGGGGACAAGGGCGGTCCAACTTCTGAAAGGACTGTTTACCCTCCTCATCGTATCTGTCCTCTCACGGCAGCTTAATTTAACCACGCTTGCCTGGATACTGGATAAAGTCTGGGCAATGCTGCTGGTAGCCTTGCCTGTTGTTTTTCAGCCTGAGTTGCGAAGAGCTTTGGAACAGCTTGGCAGAGGCAAATTTATTACGATGCATCCGGCAACGGCAGGTACGGAGGAATTAAAGAAACTCATAGAAGAGCTGGTCAAATGCAGCCAAGTTTTAGCCCAAAGCAGAATCGGGGCTTTAATTGTTATTGAAAAAAATACAGGAATTCAGGAGTTTGTGGATACAGGTGTAAAAATTGACGGTGTAGTCTCTTCCGAATTTCTGATCAACATATTTATTCCAAAGTCCCCTTTGCATGACGGTGCCGTGATCATTCGCGGTGACCGCGTTGCGGCCGCAGGTTGTTTTCTGCCTCTTACCCAAGATAACAAGCTGCAAAAGGATCTTGGAACACGGCACAGGGCCGCTCTAGGATTGTCTGAAGTATCGGACGCCCTGATCCTGATTATTTCTGAGGAAACCGGAGTAATCTCTGCGGCTCAAAACGGTGGGCTGATTCGGTTCCTGGATGAGAAAAGCCTGCGTGATCTTCTGAAGAATCAGATTCTCGTAGAAAAAGCTTCGGGATATAACCCGTTTAGGAGGGGATAGCCGATGCGTGATATGTTGAGAAGGAACCTGGGATATAAAGTTGTTTCGCTTGTTTTGGCTATCATCTTGTGGATCTGGATTGTCAGTCAAAACCAGACAACCGGTCTATTTGGTAAACAAACCCTGAATGTGCCGTTGGTTACCTATAATCAGCCATCCAACTTATTGATTATTTCCAATATACAGCCTATTTCTGTTCAATTGGATAACAATAACGAAGGAATCAGCGTCAAAGATTTGTTTGCCTATGTGGATTTGAAAGATGCTCAGGCAGGAGAACATTCCTATCAGGTTCATATGGATGCTCCTGAAGGTGTTAAAATTGTTGATATCAGCCCAAGCAATGTTATTATCCGGCTGGATACGGCAAAAGATAAAATCGTACCGGTTATTGTACAGATTGACGGTGCTCCTGCCGATGGATATGTGGCAAAACAACCCCTTGTTACACCGCCTGTCGTCAATGTGAGGGGACCGACATCCATCTTGGAAAAATTGGAAAGTGTATCGGTTGAAGTAAGCGTTACAGGAATGAAAGAGAGTGCAAGGGTCGCCAGACCGGTAACGTTCAAAGATATTTCAGGAAAAGGAATATTTGCGCCTGATCCGAATCTGGAATCTCTGCATGCTTCTCCGGATACGGTTGAAGTTGTGGTTCCCATCTATCCCCAAGGTACAGCAAGCAAAACGGTTCCCGTTCGGGTCTCAACTACAGGATCGCCAGCTGAGGGAACGAATGTACGGATGATCTCACCGCTTCCTTCCCAGGTAGAATTATTAGGTGATGAACAAACTTTAAAAGGAATCCAGTCGGTGAGTCTGGGTTCGGTGGATATCAGCGGGCTTAGCGCCAATAAAGTTTTTGATATCCCCTTAACTGCCGTGAGTCTGCCGGCCGGAATATCTTTCGCGGAGGGGACCAAGTTTAGTGTGATGGCATATATTGGCCCAAGTCTTGCAAGCCGTACGTTAAAAGCCATACCTGTTGAGATCAAAAATGTCCCTCAGGGCCTGACGGCAGAGGCTGTCCCGGCGGTTGATATCACAGTCAGCGGATATCCTGATATCCTGGATGCTATCAAACCGGGTGATGTTTCTGCCTGGGTAGATGCAGCAGAGATGCAAGTTGGAACATACCAGGATCTTGCCGTTTTATGGAAAGTACCGTCAGGGGTAACTATGGTCAAGGTTCCGAAAGTAAACCTTGTATTAAAAGCTTCTTAATATCGTAGCAGGTGAGAACATTGGTGAATCTTATTTGGTCAGATATTAAAATGCCTGTAGACTCTGATGAGGCTCAACTGCCTCATCATTTGGCTGCCAGGATGAAAATCTCTGCGGAAAGCCTGATGAACTGGCGGATTGTGAAGCGTTCAGTGGATGCCCGCAAAAAACCGGACATTTTTTTTGTCTATACCGTAGAATTTACCTTAGACATCCCTCTAAAACAGATAAGAAAGGCAAGATCGCTTTTTCCACAATTGAGAGAGAAGTTTCCTGTGAAAGGATATTGTCTGCCCAATAAACCGGACAGGAGACTGATTACCAGACCCGTGGTAATCGGAACAGGCCCGGCAGGTTATTTTGCGGCCTTAGCTCTTGCCGAGAAAGGCTACAGGCCTCTTGTCCTGGAGAGAGGGGACAAGGTAGAAAACCGTGTTCGTAAAGTACAGCATTTTTGGGAGACAGGGGAGTTGGATACAGAATCTAATGTCCAGTTTGGGGAAGGAGGGGCAGGAACTTTTTCTGACGGCAAACTCACTACCCGGATAGATGATGTTCGGGTAAGGAAAGTTCTGGAGAAATTTGTTGAATTCGGAGCCGGTCCGGAGATTTTATATGTTGCAAAACCTCACATCGGAACAGATACTCTTAAAAAAGTTGTTTCCAATATGAGGAACAGGATTGAGTGCCTGGGCGGAGAGGTCCTCTTCCGAACAAAGGTAACAGGTTTTCAAATAAAACAAGGAACGTTGGAGGCCCTGGAAATTAACTGCCGGGAGATGATCCCAGCAGAAACAGCCATCCTCGCTGTAGGACACAGCGCCCGGGAAGTGTATCATTTTTTGAAAAACCTGGGGGTTGTCCTTGAGCCGAAACCCTTTGCCATAGGCTTGCGTGTAGAACATTCCCAGGAGATCGTTAATACAGTACAGTATGGTGTCCCATATCACCCTAAACTCGGACCGGCAGATTATCAATTGACATATAAGGATGAAATAACGGGACGTGGGGCCTATTCATTCTGCATGTGTCCGGGAGGTCTGGTTATTGCCTCTTCATCTGAGGACGGAGGGGTAGTGACCAACGGGATGAGTTATTTTGCCCGGGACAGCGGTTTCTCTAACAGTGCGATCGTGGTTGCCGTTAGGACGGATGACTTTCCCTCTAATGATCCGCTGGCGGGGATGGAATTCCAGCGTATCTGGGAGAAAAAATCTTATCTTGCCGGAGGGCAGAACTATCATGTCCCTGCGCAAACTGTTCAGGATTTCTTGGACAGAAAAGTTACGCGGGATTTTGGACTGATTCCTACTTATTTACCCGGATATACTCCTGTTGAATTGCATACCATTCTTCCGCCTGAAATCGGTGAGGTTTTGGAAAGAGCATTGCAGTCTTTTGACCAAAAGATAAAAGGATTTGCCGGAAAAGAAGCAGCCCTGACAGGAATTGAATCCAGAACAAGCGCTCCTGTCAGGATTTTAAGGGATGAGACAGGACAATCGGTGAATCTTAGAGGACTCTTTCCCGCAGGGGAAGGAGCTGGTTATGCGGGAGGTATAACCAGCTCCGCAGTGGACGGTTTAAAGGCAGCGGAGAAACTCATGATGCAATATGCACCTGTAGAATAAAAAATATGAAGTTATATTAGAAACTTAGAAAAGGGAGAGAAAATTCGTGACGAGATTATTCGGAACAGATGGAGTTAGGGGCGAAGCCAATAAGGAACTTACCCCGGAATTGGCTTTTCAGTTGGGTAAAGCAGGCGCTTATATCCTTGGCCAAAGCCAGAGAAAAGCAAAGATTGTGATTGGAAAAGATACCCGGATCTCCGGGGATATGCTCGAAGCTGCCTTGACAGCCGGGATTTGTTCCATGGGCGCAGATGTATTGAAAGTAGGGGTTTTGCCGACCCCGGGTATCGCTTATTTGACGAGAAAGTTGGGTGCCAGCGCAGGGGTTGTGATTTCTGCTTCCCACAATCCTTACCAGGATAACGGGATCAAATTCTTTACCGGAACCGGGTTCAAACTCCCTGATGAACTGGAAGACCAAATCGAAGACACTGTTAAGATTCTGGATGATCTGGATTTGCCGGCGGACAGTGGAATTGGCAGGATTATTGAAGTGGAAAATGCGGTGGAAGACTACGCTCAATTCTTAAAAAATACAGCTATGACTTTGGACGGAATGAAAATCGTATTGGATTGTGCTAACGGGGCAGCTTCAGAGGTAGGTCCCAAAGTCTTATCTGAACTTGGTGCTCAGGTCATTCCTTTGTTCAATCAGCCGGACGGGATCAACATTAATGTTCACTGCGGGTCCACTTATCCTGATGCCCTGGCTAGAGCCGTACTCGAATACGGAGCAGATATGGGTCTGGCTTGTGACGGGGATGCCGACAGGATTATAGCTGTAGATGAAAACGGGAATATCATTGATGGAGATTTCATCATGGTGATTTGTGCGTTAGCCCTCAAGGAAAAGGACAAGCTTATTCAGGATGCCGTAACTGTGACTGTAATGAGCAATATGGGACTGCATAAAGCGCTCAGGGGCGCCGGAATCAAAGTCTTCGAAACTAAAGTCGGTGACCGCTACGTCATGGAAAAGCTCCTGGAGACGGGTGCTGTCCTGGGAGGAGAACAATCCGGACATATTATTTTCTTGGAACATAATACAACGGGGGATGGCCTGTTGTCCGGACTCCAGTTATTGGCTGTCCTGAAAGAAAAGAAAACAAAATTGTCGGCATTGGCAGCGCAGATGCACCGGTTCCCGCAAGTTCTCATTAATACGCGTGTAACTAATAAAGATAAAGTCTTGAATGACCCCAAAGTAAATTCTAAAATTCAGGGTATACAGCAATTATTGGGGGAAGATGGAAGGATTCTTGTCCGACCTTCCGGTACGGAACCGCTTATCCGGGTTATGGTGGAAGGGCCGGATCAGGAAGAGCTTACAAGACTTGCGCAGGAAGTCGTTGAAGTTGTTAATGCAGTACAATAAAAAAATATCACCGGTGGTACTTTTATTGTAAAAATCCATATATTAGTATTGTTTTGTAGTTCTCCGTTATAATTGCAAAAGATTACATAATTGGATAACTTTATCTCTAAAAAAAGACTATACCAATTCTGGCGACTGGATTATAATGGAGAGGTCTATGAATCATATACGAATAATATATTATTTGTAGGTAAATGAAACTGAAAATGACATGATTTAAGAGGTGGTTGCCTAAAAATATTCATGATAATTGAATATTGCTTTATCTTGAGTCGGTATGGTCCAATTCCAGCGCCAGAACCTATTTGTAGGTTGACGAGGTAGAGGTTTATCGAATTTTTCGGCGGGTGCCTCTCGGTGGCTTGTCATCGTAAGATCTGCTGCAAAACAGGGAAGTAATTTCCTGTACAAAGAGCAGATCACACAAGAAAGGGGTTCTTTGTCTTGTCCAAGACCCCTTGGTTGATGTTGTCCCTGTCCATAGCCGTCTTAGACGGCTATTTTTGATGTCCATGGATGGACCGAATGCCGCGGTGCCATGGATGGCAAGAAGCGGTGATGCGTGAAGGCTTTTGTTAGCCTTCACGGGATGGACGAATGCCGCGTTTTTTGTAGTTTACAGGGTTTGAGAGGAGAAAAAAGAAATGTGTGGTATTGTCGGATATATCGGAAAGAGGGCTGCAGTACCTGTACTGGTAGAAGGACTGAAGAAGTTGGAATACAGGGGATATGACTCCTCTGGTATTGCCATATTGGAAGAAGGCGGAATTAGGATAGCCAAAAGTATGGGGAAATTGGCTGTTCTCGAAGAAAAAATTGCCTTTCGGACTTTTAAATCAACCGTAGGTATTGGACACACCCGCTGGGCTACTCATGGGAGACCTTCCGATATCAATGCCCATCCCCATATGGATTGTCACGGGGATTTTGCAGTTGTCCATAATGGAATTATTGAAAATTACTTGGAAATAAGAGAATGGTTAACTGGGGAAGGACATATTTTCCGCTCACAAACAGATACAGAGGTTCTTGCCCACTTGGTAGAACATTACTATGAAGGGGACCTTGAAGCGGCTGTCCGCAGAACTCTGTCCAGAGTCACAGGATCTTATGCTGCAGTAGTCTTAAGTTATAAACATCCGGATATGCTGGTTGCCGCCCGTAAGGACAGTCCTATGATCATCGGTATTGGGGAAGATGAATACTTTATTGCCAGTGATATCCCGGCAGTTCTTAAATACACCCGGGATACGTATATCATGGAAGACGGAGAAATGGTTACGGTTACCGAAAATGGAGTTAAATTCTCTGATTTTGACGGCAACACACGGGAAAAAATCATATTTGAAGTAACCTGGGATTCTGTTGCGGCTGAAAAAGGCGGCTACGAGCATTTTATGCTTAAAGAAATATTTGAACAGCCTAAGGCGCTAAGAGACACGCTAGCGGGCAGACTGGGCAATGATCAGGTAATCCTCCAGGAGGTGGACCTTTCCCCCAGTGAAGTGGCCTCCTTCAATAAAGTCGCTATTGTAGCCTGCGGGACAGCTTACCACGCGGGCCTGATCGGACGCAGCCTTATTGAACGTTGGGCCAAGATCCCGGTGGAAGTGGATATCGCTTCCGAATTCCGGTACAGAGCCCCGCTCATAGATGACAAAACGCTGGTGGTGGTCATTAGCCAATCAGGCGAAACAGCGGACACCCTTGCCGCTCTTCGGGAATCTAAGAAGAATGGCGCCAGGGTTATCGCCATTACCAATGTCGTAGGAAGTTCGGTAGCCAGAGAAGCCCATGACGTGATTCATACCTGGGCTGGACCGGAGATCGCGGTAGCTTCCACCAAAGCATACACTACCCAGATTGAAGGAATGGTCCTGTTAGCCTTATATCTTACTCAAGCCAAAGGAACCATGCCACAGGAGTGGATTACAGAGATTATCTCCGAACTGAAAAAGCTGCCGGAGAAAGCTGAAGAAATCTTAAAACAGGCTTATCGGATTAAAGAGATATCAGAACTTTTCACCGAAGTGTACAGTACTTTTTTTATCGGACGAGGACTGGACTGGGGTGTAGCCCAGGAAGGCTCCCTTAAGCTTAAAGAGATTTCCTACATCCATGCTGAGGCCTATGCAGCCGGAGAGTTAAAACACGGAACACTTGCGCTGATCACCAGTGAGACACCGGTTATCGCGCTGGCCACGCAAAGGGATCTCTATGAAAAAACCCTGTCTAATGTTATTGAGGTTAAAGCTAGGGATGCCAAAGTTATCGGGTTTACCTTTGAGGGCAACCATAACTTCGACAGGTCCGTGGACGAAGTGTTCTACCTGCCTGAAACCGTGAACGAACTGGCCCCGATCCTGACGGTCATTCCCCTTCAGCTTCTTTCCTACTATGTATCCATGGCAAGAGGGAATGACGTAGATAAACCAAGGAACCTGGCCAAGAGCGTGACGGTGGAGTAGGCGAGAAGAAGGAACATCATAATTAGGTATCTTGAAAAATGGTTTTATCATGTTGAAAATCGTTTTTTCTAGGGGTTGGTACAGGGATACATCAACCTCTTTTTCATTAAAAAATTGTTTAGTTTTTATCATGGCAGGGATATAATATTATTATATTCGTTTAGGTTAATATAAGTATTTATTTCAATAGAGGTGAGTATATGGATAAGCTGCTCGACGTATTAAAAGTACTTTCAGACCAGACACGTTTAAGAATTCTAAACCTTTTATACGAAAAAGAACTTTGTGTTTGTGATATCATGGAAACATTGCAAATATCTCAGACCAAAGCATCCAGACATTTGATCTATATGAAAAATGCAAGGCTTGTAAAAGACCGGAAATACGCTCAGTGGGCTTATTATTCTATGGATAAAGATGAAAAAATGAAATTCATTGACAGTCTAATTTTAGAAAACTTAAGAAGTATAGAATTATACCAGAAGGATATGGAAAACCTCAAAGTATGGTTAAATAAAAAGAATATTAGTGATGAGAGTAGCTGCAATGAGCCACACGCCGCAAGGACATGAAATATTTCATTTAGATAAGATCGCGTTAACGAAATACCCGATAACTTAATAACAGGTTTATCGTTTAAATCTTTCTAAAAATTTGTATTTAAGCGGTTGTAATTATACTTGAATAGTGTTATTATACCCCTGTGGGGTATAATAACGTATTGGGAGGAATTACAATGGCAATTACGGTTGATGTAAAGAGATGTCCGCAAAACCACCCATGTCCTTCGGTACAGGTATGTCCTGTGGGTGCTTTGATTCAACAAGGTTATAAGGCACCACAAGTACATCCAATAAAATGCACTGAATGCCTAAAATGTGTAAAATTTTGCCCTATGGGAGCATTACAATTTCAAAAAGGAAACTAAAACAGCAGTTTTGATTTAGAAGAATAAATGATTCTAGACTATCCAATCTTTATAAAATCTTTATGGATTCCACTGTTTTATTTATCATATTCTTATGGATTTGATATTTTTTTTTATGCCTATTTTAGGCTGAATAGAGCTATAATGAAGACGAATCCAAGATAGAAAGCAGCTAAAGGAAAAGAAATAGGCAACTAAAAAATTGGGAATATTACTTATGTAAAAATCATTGTCGGACGGATCCTGAATACAAAAAAAACGAGATGCCCGTGAATATCATCTGTCAGATAAAGCCAAAAAGGAAAAAGTAAGGGAGGAACATGAATGTCAGACATGATTATGGGGGGTATCGTGGCCTTTGGTCTTTTATTCTATCTTATTTATACGCTACTAAAAGCGGAGGAATTATAATGACTGGAAATGATTTTTTACAATTAGGATTTTATCTGATCATACTAGTCCTGCTGGCATTACCCCTTGGCCGATATATGGCCAAAGTGCTGCAGGGAGAAAAAACTTTTGTGGACACAGTGCTCGGACCACTGGAGAAGTTAGTTTACCGTGTCTGCGGGATTGATAGCGATAAAGAAATGAACTGGCGTGAATATGCTGTTTCTTTGATGGCTTTTAACATCCTTGGTATTGTAACGCTTTTTATCCTGCAGATGATTCAAGGATTATTGCCGTTTAACCCTCAGGGGTTTAGTGCGATGCGCTGGGATCTGGCTTTGAATACAGCGGTCAGTTTTGCTACAAACACCAACTGGCAAGCCTATTCAGGGGAATCGACCATGAGTTATTTTACCCAAATGGCAGGTTTGACAGTGCATAACTTTGTATCCGCTGCCACCGGTATTGCCGTAGCAGTTGCCATGATTAGGGGTTTTACCCGCAAGCAGGTCAAAACAATCGGCAACTTCTGGGTAGACCTTACGAGATCAACCTTAAAGATATTATTACCCCTCTCGATAGTAGGAGCTTTACTCCTTGTATCCCAGGGAGTAATCCAGAACCTGTCACCCTATCTTACAGTGAATACTTTTCAGGGGGGAAGTCAGACTCTGGCTATGGGCCCAGTGGCCTCACAAGAAGCAATCAAGGAACTCGGGACCAACGGTGGTGGTTTCTTTAATGCCAATTCTGCCCATCCCTTTGAGAACCCTACTCCATTCAGCAACTTGCTGGAGATGCTGTTTATCTTGGTTATTCCGGTTGGTTTGACATTCACTTTCGGCCATATGGTCAAGGATACGAAACAAGGATGGGTACTATTTGCTGCTGCTCTTATCTTATTTGTCTTGATGACGGGGGTTTCCTATAGTTCGGAAATAGCGGGGAACCCGCTTATCAGCAAAATTGGAATTTCCGGAGCCTCAGCCATGGAAGGTAAGGAAGTCAGGTTTGGGGTCGTGAATTCAGCCTTATTTGCTACCATAACGACCGTAACCTCCTGCGGAGCAGTGAATACGATGCACGACAGTCTGACACCGTTGGGGGGACTCATACCAATACTGGCAATCATGCTGGGTGAATGCGTATTTGGCGGAGTCGGGGCAGGTCTTTACAGTATTTTTACATTTGTAATCCTTACTGTATTCATAGTTGGTTTGATGGTGGGTCGTACCCCGGAATACCTGGGAAAAAAAATTGAAGGTTTCGAGATGAAAATGGCAGTGTCAGCTGTGTTAATTCCATCAACTTGTATACTGTTAGGCAGCGCTTTAGCTTCAGTGATACCGGCAGGGACTTCATCCCTGGCAAATGCCGGACCTCATGGTCTTAGTGAAATGCTGTATGCCTTTTCTTCAGCTTCAGGCAATAACGGCAGTGCTTTTGCCGGGCTAAGTGCCAACACTTATTTTTATAATATTGCTTTATCCATGGCCATGTTTATAGGCCGCTTTGGGGTAATTTTACCGCTTTTGGCTATTGCCGGCAGTATGGCCGGTAAAAAGGTTACCCCTGTCAGTGCCGGTACTTTTCAAACCACCGGTGGCTTATTTGCCGGTCTGTTGGCAGGCGTCATTGTTATCATTGGGGCTCTGACTTTTTTCCCGGCCCTGGCCTTGGGGCCGATTGTAGAACAGCTTATGATGTGGGTAGGAAAAGCTTTTTAAGGGAGTAATATGTTATGGGCAAACAGTCAACTTTGGATAGATCGATTCTCCTGCAAGCGATTAAAGAATCGTTTACTAAATTAGACCCAAGGATTTTATGGAAGAACCCGGTTATGTTGGTAGTTGAGATTCTTGCCGTAATCACCACATATTTCACCATAAGAGATATTTTTGGGCACATCGGCAGTGTGTGGTTTGACGGACAGATTGCGATATGGTTATGGATTACAGTCTTATTCGCTAATTTTGCAGAGGCATTGGCTGAAGGGCGGGGTAAAGCTCAAGCCGAAACCTTGCGCAAAACCCGAAGTGAAACGATCGCCAAGAAACTGATTGGAGACAAAACAGAGAATATTTCTGCTTCCCAACTGCGGAAAGGGGATGTTGTGCTTGTCGAGACAGGAGATTTTATCCCCGGGGATGGAGAAGTAATCGAGGGCATAGCCTCAGTTGATGAAAGTGCCATTACAGGTGAATCTGCCCCTGTAATCAGAGAGTCTGGCGGTGACCGCAGTTCTGTTACCGGCGGTACCAGGGTCCTATCTGACTGGATCAAAGTCCAAATCACCGCCAATCCGGGAGAAACCTTCCTGGACAGAATGATTGGTTTGGTTGAAAGCGCAAAAAGGCAAAAAACACCGAATGAAATTGCTTTGACCATTCTTTTAATCGGTTTAACCATTATTTTCCTGTTGGCGGTTGTTACCCTGGAGCCTTATGCCGTCTATTCCGGTATGACAGTTTCTATTCCAGTACTGGCTGCATTAATGGTTTGCCTTATTCCGACGACCATAGGAGGACTGCTGAGCGCTATTGGGATTGCGGGAATGGACCGGCTTTTAAAGCGAAATGTGTTAGCGATGTCAGGCCGGGCTGTGGAAGCCGCCGGAGATGTTGGGGTGTTGCTTCTGGATAAGACCGGCACGATCACGCTGGGAAACAGAATGGCCACAGAATTCGTTCCTGCACCGGGTGTGTCAGCTCAAATGCTGGCCGATGCCGCCCAGCTGTCTTCCTTAGCTGACGAAACTCCGGAAGGACGGAGCATTGTCGTCCTTGCCAAAGAGAAGTACAATTTGCGCGAACGCGATATTAATAGTTTAGGCGCTAACTTTATTCCATTCAGCGCCCATACCCGGATGAGCGGTGTGGACCTGCGAGGCAGGGAAATCCGCAAAGGAGCCATTGATTCCATCGAGAGATATCTTACGGAAAAAGGAGAAACCATGGCCCCGGAAGTGAAATCGGTTGTTGAGGAAATTGCCAAAAAAGGCGGTACCCCGCTTGTTGTTGCAGAAGATGCCAAAGCCCTCGGCGTAATTTACCTGAAGGACGTTATTAAGGGCGGGATCAGCGAAAGGTTTGCCCAGCTACGGCGGATGGGGATTAAGACCGTAATGATCACCGGAGATAATCCGCTTACCGCCGCTGCTATTGCTGCTGAGGCTGGAGTAGATGATTTTCTGGCGCAAGCCACCCCAGAAAACAAATTAACCCTAATCCGGGAGTACCAAAGCAAAGGCAGTCTGGTTGCCATGACCGGTGACGGGACCAATGATGCGCCGGCCTTGGCCCAATCTGATGTCGGGGTAGCGATGAACAGCGGTACTCAGGCAGCTAAAGAGGCGGGGAATATGGTCGATCTGGACAGCAACCCGACCAAGTTAATTGAGATTGTAGAGATCGGAAAGCAGTTGCTGATGACCAGGGGGGCGCTGACAACATTCAGTATTGCCAATGATATTGCCAAATACTTCGCAATCATCCCCGCTCTTTTTATTGTCACTTATCCTGAATTACGGGTTCTTAATATTATGCATTTGGCCACACCGCAAAGCGCTATACTTTCCGCGGTTATCTTTAATGCCTTGATTATCATTGCGCTGGTTCCGCTGGCTTTGCGCGGGATAGCGTACCGTCCATTGGGGGCTAATGCGATTTTACGCCGCAACTTGCTAATCTACGGTTTAGGCGGGTTAATCGCTCCTTTTATCGGGATCAAGCTGATCGATATGCTGCTCGTTGCCTTGGGACTCAACTGAGGTGAAAATAGAAGAGGTGAAATGATCAAGATGAAAATATTGCGCCGGGCTTTTATGTTATTACTTGTGATGACCATAATTACAGGCATTGCCTATCCGTTAGCCGTGACAGGATTAGCCCAGGTAATTTTCCCGCATCAGGCCAACGGTTCCCTGATTGTTCAAAACGGTCAGGCGGTAGGTTCGGAACTCATTGGCCAGAATTTCAGTGATCCCCGTTATTTCCATGGCCGGCCTTCTACCGCCGGAAAAGATGGTTATGATGCTGCGAGTTCCGGCGGGTCCAACTCAGGGCCAACGAATAGGTCCTTTTTGGATACAGCCGCCCAGAGGGCAGATGAGGTAAGAAAGGAAAATGGATTGTCACCCGATGCCCCTGTTCCGTCAGACTTAATTACAGCTTCGGCCAGCGGTCTTGAACCATACATTACTCCTGCTGCCGCACAGATTCAGGTAACCAGGGTGGCCAAGGCCAGAAATATGAGTGTGCAAAAAGTACAGGTATTGCTTGACCAATGTACTAAAGGCCGGCAATTTGGTTTCCTGGGTGAACCCCGGGTCAATGTTTTACAATTAAACCTGGCCCTTGATACGCAGTAGAAATAACTTTCATGATAATATGGGTTTTGAGAGATTGAATCCTTTTTAAGGTAAATTGTTAAATAAAGTCGGTGAAACAAATGGTTGGAGAAAAACGGGTAGACCCGGATGAATTATTAGCCAGCTTGCAAAAAGAGGGGTATGGGAAACTGACAGTTTTCCTGGGTGCGATGGCAGGAGTCGGAAAGACTTATGCCATGCTGGAAACTGCCAAAGAGAGATTAGCAGAGGGCCTGGACGTTGTTGTCGGTATTGTGGAGACACATAAGCGGAAGGACACGGAAGCGATGCTGCAAGGGCTTCCATTTGTTCCTATGCGCATCCAGGAATACAGAGGAAAATTCTTTCAAGAGATGGATTTAGATGCAATTCTGACCCGAAATCCGCAAATCGTCCTGGTCGATGAGCTTGCTCACACCAATATTCCGGGTTCCCGCCATGCCAAACGCTATCAGGATATTGAAGAACTGTTAGCAGCAGGGATAAACGTCTATACGACTTTAAATATTCAACACGTGGAAAGTTATAACGATATCGTAGCCCAGATTACCGAGATTCAAGTGAGGGAGACGGTTCCGGATCGAATTCTGGAAATGGCTTCGCAAATTCAGCTTGTGGATATTCCCCCGGAAGAGTTGATTCAACGTCTTAAGGACGGCAAGGTTTATGTCCAAGGACAGGCCCAAGAAGCATTAAAAAAATTTTTTAGGCCGGGAAATATCAATGCTCTGCGTGAGATCTCCATGCGGTTTGCAGCACAGAGAGTCGATCAACAGTTGGAATCCTATATGCGGGTACACGGTATTATAGGTCCTTGGCCAACAGGGGAAAAGGTTTTGGTATGTATCGGAGCAAGCCCTTTTTCGGCTAAACTGATCCGGGCTGCCAAAAGGATGGCTACACGTCTTAATGCAGAATTCATAACAGCTCATGTAGAAACTATGAGCCACTTGCCAAAGGGTGAAGCAGAGAAAGAAGCTATGGCCGGCAATCTGCAGCTTGCTGAAAAGTTAGGTGCTGAAATTATTTCACTTTATGGCAAAGATGTAGCGGAAGAAATTCTGAAATTAGCGAGAAAACGTAACATTTCTCAAATAATTATTGGGAAGCCTGAACGAAACCCATTGCACGAATGGCTGCACGGATCGATCGTTGATAAAGTCATTCGAAACAGTCACGGTATAAGTGTCCATGTGATTTCGGGAAACAAGGAAGGCGGTAACTCGGAGGCTGGTGGAAAACTCATCAAAGACCGGCCGGTGAAACCTTCTTCATGGGGGGACATTTCTCTTAAACCGTATTTGTGGTCTATTTTCATGATGGTAGTGCTCACTTTGCTCATCATGCCGTTCACGTATTTTCTTGGAACAATTAATATTTCTATGCTTTATCTTTTGCCAGTGCTTGTAAGTGCTGCCCGCTGGGGAAGAAAGCCTGCAATTATCTCTGCAGTTATGGGAATTATTACTTTTGATTACTTTTTTGTCCCTCCGATTTTCAGCTTTACAGTCGGCGATATCCATTATGGGATTAGTTTTGTCATTTTTATCTTAACCGGTATTGTAACAGGGACCCTTTCTGCGAGATTAAAAAATCAGGTCAGTTATTCACGGCAGCGGGAGATCAGGGTTGCTACGCTATATTCCCTTAGCAAGGACATTGCGGCTGTGGATAAATTGGAAAACGTATTGGAGAGTATAACCCGTAAAGTAGCCGATACTCTGGAAGGGCAAGTTGTAATGCTTCTTCCGGATAACGGCGGTAAACTAATATTGATGAAGAGTTCCAGTCCAGATTATTTTTTAACCGACAGCGAACAGGCAGTTGCAACTTGGGTATTTGAGCACGGGAAAAAGGCCGGACGGGGTACGGAAACATTGGGGGCAGCCGCCGGACTTTATTTACCCCTCAGTATCGAACAGGGTACACAGGGGGTCTTAGGTATTCGTCTTCATAAGAACGACGAAGATATAAAGGGTGAAGGAATTTGGTTATTAGAAGCTTATGCGGGTTTAGCGGCTATGGCAATCAACAGAGTGAAACTTGCTGAGGAAGCAAGAAAAAGCCACGCTTTGGCTGAGTCTGAAAGGCTTCGCACCGCATTATTTAACTCGCTTTCCCATGACCTGCGGACACCTTTAGCCTCCATTATTGGGGCTGCTACGGGTTTGTTGGAAGATCAAAATTCAGTTTATACGCCTGAAACCCGCAAGGATTTACTTCAAACTATTCTTCAAGGAGCAGAGCGGATGAACCGTTTTGTCAATAATCTTTTAGATATGGCCCGGTTGGAAAGCGGGATGCTGAAATTAAATGAAGATTGGTGTGATATTCAGGATGTCATTGGTGTAGCAGTGAGTAGACTTGGAGCATTTCTAGCTGATCATCCGTTAGAAATAAAAATACCTGAAAATTTACCTTTGGTTCAAGCTGATTATATATTAATTGAACAAGTTTTAATCAACCTATTGGATAATGCCCAAAAGTATTCGGAACCGGGCAGTCAAATCACTGTTTGGGCTCAAGAGAAAGATCATCGGTTGGAGATCAGTGTTGCAAACCGGGGTGCGGGAATTCCGGAGGCGGATCTGAGTAAAGTATTTGACAAGTTTTATCGTCTTAGTTCCCCGCTGCAAGTTAGTGGGACGGGACTCGGACTGGCAATTTGCAAAGGTATCATAGAGGTGCATGGAGGCCGGATTTGGGCAGAAAATAATAATTTGGAGGGAGTAACAATCACTTTTACGTTACCTTTAAAGAATAAAGGTGCTGAGATTGCATCCACTCTTGAAGTGCAGCCATTTAAAATGTAAGATAATAGAAATTAACTATAAGATTTTTAAATCGGTTGGAGATCAATTTAATTGAAGGTGAGCAAAATGGAGACCAACGGACCTCGAGTATTAATTGTCGATGATGAGTCGCAAATCCGCCGATTTTTACGGGTTAGTTTGACTAGCCACGGATATGAAGTTAAAGATGTAGGGACTGGTAAAGAGGCTTTGGATGAGGCAGTTATATTTGGTCCTGAACTGATCATTTTAGATCTGGGGTTGCCCGACCTTGACGGTCTGGAAGTTTTACGGCTTGTCCGGGATTGGTCGAAGGTGCCGATTATAGTATTATCGGCTAAGGAACAAGAGGCAGCAAAAATTTCCGCTTTGGATTCGGGTGCGGACGATTATGTCACAAAGCCCTTTGGGTTAGGCGAATTGTTGGCTCGAATTCGAGCCGCATTACGTCATTCATACGGAGCAGGGGAAGAAATAATCTTAAAATTTGGCGATTTATCAATCGATCTGGCTCATCGACAAGTAAAATTAGAAGATACTGAGGTTAAATTGACTCCGACTGAATATGAATTAGTGAAACACCTTGCTATGAATGCCGGAAAAGTACTTACACATAGATATTTGCTTAAGGCAGTGTGGGGGCAAGTTTTTGAAAATAATATTCAGTACCTAAGAGTCTATATGGGGCAGATTCGCCGGAAATTGGAACGCGATCCATCCCGTCCTTGCCATATCATTACGGAACCGGGCGTTGGATACCGCTTATTGTAATCAATAAATTAAAGTATCAGGAAAGACTGATATGATAAAATCAGCACACATATACTGTAACAAATTTTATTATTGTATTGGCCAAACGTAAGGTAAAAGGTCCTAATAATTAAAGGTGGAGCAAGGGAAGTGGGATGATATGCTTTCACCAAGCTTAGAAGACTACTTAGAGGAGATATACCGTTTTTCTTTATCTCTTGATACCGTTCGGGTAACGGATATCAGCAACAGACTGAAAGTAGCTTTGCCGTCTGTAACAAAGGCGCTTTACAAGTTGAGAGACCAAAATTATATCGCGTACGAACGATACGGAGAGATTCAGCTTACGGATAAAGGAAAAGAATATGGTTTATATTTGGTAAACAGAAATCAATTGCTGCAGGAGTTTCTTGCCTTGATATGCAGCAAGTGCAACTTTGCGGCAGAGGCTGAGACCATGGAACATTATCTGTCGACCGCAACGACCGCTGCGATCAAAACCCTGGTAGAATTCATGAAAAGCAATCCGTCAAGTCTGCAGGCGTTTAACGATTTTAGGGAACGGA
This sequence comes from Candidatus Dichloromethanomonas elyunquensis, assembly GCA_001515265.1. Taxonomy (GTDB): domain Bacteria; phylum Bacillota; class Desulfitobacteriia; order Desulfitobacteriales; family Syntrophobotulaceae; genus Dichloromethanomonas; species Dichloromethanomonas elyunquensis. Next base: position 63,491 of record LNDB01000005.1, on the reverse strand, counting down.
AGACCTCTTTTCTAAATGGTTAGGGATAAACGAAACGATTCCAATAGTTATTTGCATGATATAATGCTATGCCGAAGGAAATTGTTATATTACGCTTGAAAACGGCAAGTAAAAGACTTATAATGTTGAAAAAATTGAATATTACCGATAGGTGAGGCTACCACAAGGATATGGATTGCTGCCGCGGAGAGTTGGAGACAATTCGAGAAGGTCAACAGGATATGTCGAATCAAGGCATAACCTAACGCAATTTCACCGCCTTGCAGAGCTAAAGCTTGAACGGAAAATGCATAGGATTACTCTGCCTCCGCCATGTTCAAGTTTTGGCGAAGGTTTTTTTAATTAATTAGCTATCGGCAGCAGCCGAATCGGTAACAGTTCGAAATGATGTTAATAATCTGTAACAGAGGAGGTCATATTATAATGGACGCAGACCCTAGCGGTAAACGCATGTACAGTGAATATGGCACGGAGGGATAATTTGAATTTTCTTAAAACCTTAAAGAAAGTTAAATTTAATATATAAAATACCCCCTCCGTCTAAGAATGGAGGGATTTTTGTGTTTGCAGTATCAACTTTTTATCTGAGCCGTATACTCGGAATTAAAGTTATATCAGATAGTCAAAAAACTGTTGGAAAGCTTCTGGATTTAATTGTAGACGTCAATGACATTCGGCCCAAAGTCATTGCCGCCCGCATCAAAATTAGTGGAGAAGTGAAAATCATCGACTATTCTTCGATTTCTATTTATAAGCAACAAGGACAATATGTTTTAAAATGCGACCTGTTAAAAGACTTGGAAATCCCCAAGGAGAATAGTATGTTCCTTGGGAAGCATGTCCTGGATAAACAAATCGTAGACATGAACGGCAGAAAGGTCGTCCGGGTTAATGATCTGCGGTTGGCCGTATTTATAAACGGAACCTATACGATTGCAGTTGATGTAGGTGTTGAGGGACTTTTAAGACGCATTGGGATCGCCAAGCCCATTAAAAAGATGCTGAAGCCTTTGGGACTTCGAATACCCAGTCAACTGATCTTGTGGGATGAAGTAGCTTCGATTGATTATTCCCATGCCGGAATAAAGCTTTCTAAAGAATATACAAAACTCTTGAGGCTTCATCCGTCTGACCTCGCCGATATTATTGAAGATTATGACAGAAATACGCAAGTGGCAATTTTTAATTCATTAGACGAGGAAAGAGCGGCCGATGTTCTTGAGGAATTAGAAACCGATGTGCAATTAAACCTCTTAGGGAGCCTGACTGTGGAGAAGGCTGCAGATGTGCTTGAAAAAATGCCTGCAGATGAGGTTGCCGACATTTTGGAGGAAATGGAAGAGGAAGATGCGGAGAAACTGTTAAATCAAATGGAAAAAGAAACATCTGTTGAAGTGCGGGAATTGATGGAATACCCGGATAATACGGTTGGGAGCTTAATGACCACGGATTTATGTCCTATCGGCCATCATGGGGAAGCCTGACTGGGGAGAAATTGGGGCATCCATTATTCATCCGGATATGGAATTCAAAGGTCTGAAAATAGAAGACTACAAATTTACCCTGTGGGATGTAATTATTGGCAGCATTGCTACCATAGCGGTAGCCTTCTTTATTGTAGTTGCCTGTGCCTCCACCCTTCATGCCAACGGTATTGTAATAGGGGAGGCAAAAGATGCGGCCTTGGCCCTTGAACCTTTTGCCGGACCGATAGCCGCCCAAATATTTGCGCTCGGTTTATTTGTAGCTTCGGTATTTGCGGCTACAATACTGCCTATAGCAACAGCCTTCTATGTTTGTGAAGCCTTTGGATTTGAAGCAGGAATCGATAAGAAATACCATGAAGCACCCCAATTTTATATTTTGTACACCATCATTCTTGTTATAGCTGTTGCCATTATTCTGATACCGAATGCCCCGCTCATCTTAATCACACTGTGGTCACAGGTTTTAAACGGTATACTGCTGCCTATAGTATTGATTTGCATGATGCTTTTGGTAAACAATAAGGAGATTATGGGGGAATTCATCAATAAACCGTTTAATAATATAGTGGGATGGACCACCACGATTATTTTGGTGGGATTAACCATTGCACTCTTGATCGGTTCCGCAAAGACCTTATAAATGTTTATCCGACACATGTCATTAATTTTCTAAAATTTCAATTTATATTTCGCAGGACTATTGTAAAATTTTGCATAAATAGTATATAATCACAAATGTGTGTTATAGGAAAAAAGACCTAAAAGAAGATATTGTTCTATAAAACCTGAATCTAAATAGGGTTCATTTTGAGGTGTTTATCATGCCGAAGAAATTAACTCCCAAATTTTTTGACATTCTTGATAATGTAAAACAGAATTTAACATGCAATTCGTTTGACTTTTCTCAGGTAATGTCTGCATTTTGTCTTGGTTTGACCGAAAGCTTGGATTGCCCTTGTGTTTGGATCGGTCTAAAAGAAACGGATGGGACCATCACATGCTGCGCAAAAGCAGGAGATAATTCGATCTGTTTAGAGGCAAACACAATGAGATGGGATGATGCCCGGTTAGGCCAGAATCCTGCCGGTCTAGCAATCCGAACCGGTAGCGTACAGTTTTCTGATCTTAGGGGAATACATGATAATCACTGTCCCTGGCTTTTCTACATGAAGAAACTACAGATTAATACGGCCCTTGCTTTGCCTATCATTTGCAGTGACGAGGAAGTATTAGGGGTTTTGGTGATTTATTTCCGCGATATAGAAGGGTATCCTGCGGAAAAGATTAGGATTTTGGAATCTTTTGTTTCACAGCTTTCCCTTTTGCTGGAAATGGAAAAACGAAGCGAAAGGGTACTGCGATATTCTTTTCTTGCGGAACAATCGAGAGATATTTTCCTATTTATTCGTCCTGATGGAACAATTGTGGATGCCAATACAGCAGCGGAAAAAGCATATGGGTATACCAAACAGGAATTGCATACTATGAATATCTTTGATCTAAGATTAGATAATAATGACTTTGTTGCCAAACAAATGGACAGCGCAGCTTCCCGGGGGATTTTATTTGAGACATATCACCGCCGTAAAGATGGCAGTATTTTTCCTGTTGAAGTAAGTTCCAAAGGCGGAGAATTCAAAGGGGGACCGCTCTTACTCAGTGTCATTAGGGATATTACCGATCGGAGAAAGATCGAGAATGAACTGAAGGACAGTGAGGAGCGCTTTAAAGGGATTTTTAATAATATGAGTGACGGTGTGGCAGTTTATACGGCGGATGAGTATGGAGATTTTATTTTTGAAGAGTATAACAAATCCGCAGAAAAAATCGGTCAGATCAAAAAAGAAGAAGTGATTGGCCAATCACTTACGGCGGTATTTCCAGGTGTTATGGAGTCGGGAAATATATTAGATTCTTTAAAACGGGTATGGATAACAGGCCAGCCGGAGCACTGCCCGGTTTTACGATATACCGATAAGAGAATCTCCAGATGGACGGAAAACTATATCTTCAAATTGACTTCGGGAGAAGTAGTGAATGTTTTTCGGGATATAACTCCACAAAAACAGGCAGAGGAAGAGTTATGGAATGCGAAGGAACATGCCCACGTCACCCTTAAATCCATAGGCGATGCAGTCATTACTACCGATGCACTTGGAAATATCGGTTTTATGAATCCCGTAGCTGAGGAACTAACCGGATGGAAAGAAGACGACGCCAAAGGTCTGCCCTTGCTTACCGTATTTTGTATTATCAATGAATTTACAGAGCTACCCGCCGAGGACCCCGTTGAAAAATGCCTGAGAACCGGAAGGGTAGTAGGCTTGGCAAATCATACCATTTTAATAAACCGTTCCGGTGAAAGGAAACATATTGAAGATTCTGCCTCGCCGATTCGCGATCGTGAAGGTAATTCTATCGGTGCGGTCCTTGTATTTTTTGATGTAAGCGAAAAAAAGAAATTATTAAACGAATTAAACTATTTGGCTAAATACGACAGCTTAACCGGTCTGCCTAACCGTGTGACATTTCATAATTTTTTAGATGATGTTCTTAACGACAGTAAAGACAGCAACAAACAATTCGCGTTATTCTTTATTGATATTGACCGTTTCAAATTTATCAATGATAATTTCGGTCACACCATAGGGGATGAGTTATTAATCAAAATCTCAAAAAGAATTAAATTTCATTTGGGGAATATGGATCTGGTTTGCAGATACGGCGGGGATGAATTTGCCATTATTATTAATCATGTTGATAACCAGGAAATGGTATTCGAAAAAGCTGAAAAGTTAATTAAGTCATGCGCGGAAATCTTTTATATGCAGGGTAAGGAACTATATATTAGTATCAGCATGGGTATTGCCTTATTCCCAACACATGGGAAGAATCCCGATTCGTTAATAAAACATGCTGACCTGGCAATGTATTCAGCAAAAAGAAGCGGCGGTAATAAGTATAATATTTATATTTCTGAAGTAGACAGCGAAATATTTCAACGTTTCACAATGTTAGGCATGCTGAATAAAGCTTTGGAAAAAGGAGAATTCACATTATATTATCAACCTCAAATTGATTTAACTACTAATAAGATGGTAGGAGTGGAAGCCCTTCTAAGGTGGTTTTCACCGAATGGATTGATATTTCCGGACGAATACATACCTTTTGCTGAAGAAACCGACTTAATTATTCCGATTGGGGATTGGGTTATCAAAGAAGCATGCAGGCAGTGCAAAAGATGGATGGATCAAGGTTATTTACCTATCCGGGTAGCGATTAATATTTCTGCCAAGCAGTTTTATCAGCAGGACTTTGTTGAAAAAATCACTAAAATACTCGACCAATATCAATTATCTCCTGTCATGCTGACACTGGAAATAACCGAGAGTGTTGCCATGCAGAATTTTGCTTCGGCCTCCCTAATTATTAATAAAATAATCAACATGGGAATGCAAATCGCCATTGATGACTTTGGAACAGGGTATTCTTCCCTAAGCTACTTAGCAAATATGAATATCAACTGCCTCAAGATTGATAAATCAATGATCCAAAATCTCAAAACAGAAGAGAAAAAAGCCAAAATAACAACAGCGATTGTAAATTTGGCAAAAATTCTCCAATTGGAAGTAATCGCTGAAGGCATTGAACATGAGGAGGACATTCTATTTCTCAAAGAATTACACTGTGATAAAGCGCAAGGATATTATTTCAGCAAGCCGTTACCGATGGAAGAAATTGAACGTTTATGGATCGAAGCAAAGAATTATATGAATAGAAGTTGAGGAAAATCCAAATGATTTAATGATTTCCTTTTGTCATAAAAAAAACGCCCGTAAGGGCGGGTTTGCGAATAGCTAAATGAAATATTTATGTTTGATTCGGATTAACTCAAATGTCTATTTATTCTTCAATTCTTGACCGGAATGACCTGATGTCTTTTTCCGTAACGCAATAATTGCACTTCTCAAAATGAAAGTTCAGGTCAAAGGATTTAAGGGCGCCGTTTCGAGCCTCTATATTTTGAATAATTTTTGACATTTGCTCGTTCAGGAATAAATTCAGGTCTCTGCTTGAAAAAGGCAGCTTTTTTACAAGCATATTTATTCCCCCTTTTTTTAACAGTGTATTTTCTGTCTAAGTTATCTGTGACAAAAAGAAAAAATACAAAAGAAACCGGTCGTTAGAGCCGGTTCCTTTCATTCTTCCCCTGAATTAACCAGACTGAAAAAACTTATTAATTGAATGCAGACTTAATCATTTGATAAAGATTTTTTCTATCAAAAAAATAACCACGGTAAGGAATTGGTTCATTGTAAAAATCTAAAGATAAAAGGCTGCTCCCAAAAGTTTTAAATTCGGTTTCGATGTTAGCAAGCTCAAGAACAGTAGGGGCAATATCCAGAAAAGATGCAACCGAGGTATTTTCCCGATACGCTTTGCCATTTGGGGTTATGATCATTAGCGGTACAAATTCCAGATGTCTTTTTTCTGCCGTCAGGGAAGCTTCGCAGTACAGCTTTTTTTGCAAGCCGGGGGTGTGATCTCCTAATATGATAATATAAGATTCTTTACCCAAAGACTGTACTTTCTTGGCGAAGGATTTTAGGGTTTGATCCACATAGGATAAAGAATTGTAGAAGTTTCTGAGATCTCTGTTTTTAATCAATTCAAAGTCATGATTTTGATAATACTTGAGCACATTTGTAAACCGGCAATGATTGGTCATTGTGATCAGGTAATAAAAGAAAGGACTGGACTGCCTTTCCATCTTCTCCAGAACAAATTGGAATACTTCGTGATCGGGAGCCCCCCATCCTACTTCTGTTAAATTCATTGCTGTGATATCATAAAAAGTATCAAAGCCCATCCTGGGAAAAGCAATATTCCGCTGATAATAGGTTCCCAGGTTTCCATGAAATACGGATGTATGATAAGAATTTTGGGATAAAATTTTTACAAAAGAATTCTCGTGTTTAAACAAGGGAATTTTAACAGAAGGAAAATTACCTAAAGGTTCGACACTGTTCATAATAGAAAACTCTGCATCGGATGTCCCTCCGGCCTTATGGTAATTAAGCATATATGGATAGTAGATGCTTTCTTCGGATAGAGCATGAAGAAACGGCATAACGTGTTTTCCCTGATAGCACAACTGAATAGCGTTGGAATCCAAGGACTCTGCCTGAATGACAATGATATTCGGTCTATCTTTTGTTTTGGGTTTGAGGTTTTTTGGTTTTCCGTATTCAAATTGTTCAGTGATTTTACGGTAGTTAGGAAACAAGCTGAAATCAACAATCGTATTCGTAAGAGTCCCATAATTAGAAACAACCTGGAGTTCACTTCCAGGATAGGTTTTGAATAATTGAACCAAGGACTGCCCCCTGGCGGCATGTATCAATTCGTAAAAAAGAATGACCAGAATGCCAGCAAGAAAGCCAAAAACAAAATAAGGCCTCATTTCTAAGAGAGAACTTGGATCATAGAAAGCAAAGACCCATAAAAATACCGGCAAATCAGTTATTGCCAGAAGCTGATTAAGGTTTCTGGGGACCGAATTATGGCGGACTACATCCAGTGTTTCCCGGATTAGCTTAAGGCTTTGCGGAAAATGAAGAAAATAATAATAAAAATTATAATAGGAAATGCAGATATTCATGTAAATGAGCTGTAAGAGATAAAATACACCGAAGAGAATTCTCGAATTGAGAAACACTCCGGTGAATATGAACATCATAAAGACAAAAGTATAAATAAATTTGCAACAAAAAGTCACCGGTTTTCGTTCTTGCATTACATATAAGTTGAAAATTGAAATTTTAATACTGTTTAGAATGAGGAACAAAAAATAAACAGTTATGATCACAGTTCACGCTCTCCTGAAAATACTTTTTTAATATTAAATTGGATAAATTACCCAAATTCTGTTATTATTATAGTATCTTTATAATAAATAATAAAGAAAATAAAAGTAAATAGCATGTTAAAAAATCCGGAAAAATGCTAAGACTATGACTAAGATATTTTCTTCATATAAATTTAACTTATTCTTAAAAGAAACGAAAGGTTCATTTTTTATACTATATTTGTCCATATGAAAAGATTGCCCAATGACCGGAATAGGAGGGATTTCATAACAATGAAGCCATTGCGGATCCTGGTATTTTCTGCGGGTTTTGGGGGAGGCCATGTGAAGGCGGCTGAAGCCCTTATCCAAGCGGTAAAAAACATGGAACCTACGGCCGAAATCGTCCATGAGGACTTTATGGATATCTATCATAAAGGTTTAAATATGATTTTTAAAAAGTCGTATATTAAACTTATTAAACGGGCTCCAAAACTATGGGGGACATTTTATCAGAGTACGCAGGATCTATCTTATGATTCCCTGTTCCAGCGCTTTGTCAATAATATGGGACGAAGACAGTTAATTGACTATATTCATGGTTTAAAACCCGATATTATCATCTGTACGTACCCTACTGTTGCAGGGCTGCTTGCGCAAATGAGAAAAACAGGGGAACTCCGGATTCCTTTGGTAACGGTAATTACCGATTATACCACACATTGCCAATGGATCCACCCAGGTGTTGATTTATATATCGTTGGGAATAATCAAGTCCGTGAAGGTTTAATTAAAAGGGGAATTAACCCGCGGTCCATTAAGGTAACGGGTATCCCTGTAAGTCCCAAGTTCGACCGTTCCCTGAATAAAAAAGAAGCAAAGACAGACCTGGGACTTTCCACAGGCCTCCTGACAGTTTTGATCATGGGAGGTGCTTATGGTGTATTGGGTAATGCCAAATGGTTATGCAGCTTAATCGCGACAATTGATGCCCCCATTCAGGCTATTTTTGTCTGCGGCAAAGACAGAAAGTTATACCGGTCCCTTGATCCGGTTATAGAAATGGCCCGTAACCCAATTGTCCGCTTTGATTTTGTAAACAATGTAGATGTCTTGATGGCCGCTGCAGATATCATTATCACAAAGGCAGGGGGGTTAACCGTATCAGAGGCCTTGACCAAACATCTCCCTATGATTATTTTTAAACCGATTCCCGGGCAGGAAGCGAATAATGCCGAATACATCAGGGCCATAGGGGCAGGGAAAATCGCCTATACCCAAACAGAATTTCTCGATATTTTTGATGAAATCATTCAAAATAACACGCTAATTAGTCAAATGAGTGATGCGGCAGCACGTGAATTTCCTGGAAACTCGGCAGAACGTGCCGTTCAGTCTATTTTAGAGATGGCATATCAATTGCCGCCAATTTTAGACGTTGGTTAGAAAATGAAGTTTTGCCGGGAGCATTTATGAAGACTAAAAACAATTGGATATTTTTTGTGTTAATTGCCATAGCGGTTGGCCTTGCCGCAGCTTTTTTCTATTATGACAGGGGAAATGATATTTCGGCAATCATTCAAAAAATGGGATGGCCCGGGGCAGTTTTAGCAGTTTTATTCATGGCGATTTTTTGTATGACACCTATACCGTCTGAGGCCCTGGCGGTAATGTACCTGAAAATATACGGTGTTTTCTGGGGGACTGTCCTTTCATGGCTAGGTTCCATTGTTAGTTCTGTGATCATTTATTTTATCGCAAGACAGTATGGACAACAAGTTATGTGCAAAATGATCTCTCCGGAACGCTTCAATCTTGTTAACGACTGGGTCGAGCGGAAAGGTACCGCCGGTTTATTTGTGGCCAGGATGTTGCCATTACCGGCTTTTGCAGTGAATTATATCGCAGGAGTCATTCCTTCTATTCGGTTTTGGCCTTATCTATGGACGGCTGCAATATCCATTATCCCTTATTATATAGGAACGGCATTAGTGTTCCTCGGTATTATTATGACAACCTGGTGCTGGTTGTTGTTAGGCGGTGCCGCTATCGCCGTTTTTTGGAGTGTGGGGTACATATTTAATCGGAAAAAAATCGGGATCGATCCAAGAAGAGTAGAAGGTGAATGAAAGATGAGTTGGTGGGAATGGGTTCTCTTCGTATTCCTGGCTGTTGGTGTAATCTACACCATTGTTCCCGACATCATCCTTCACCGTTTGGGAATGGGAAGCTGGAAAAGACAGTATTCACCGGGTGTAGCCATTACCTTTGATGACGGGCCGGACCCTCAATACACTCCTAAGATTCTTGAAGTCCTTTCCCGAAATAACATGCCGGCGACTTTTTTTGTTGTCGGGGAAAAAGTCCTGCTTTATCCGGAACTTTTTCAAAGCATAGCGGCTGCGGGTCACCAGATTGGCGTTCACAGCCTAAAACATCAATACGCCTGGTTTCAAAGTCCATGGGAAACTTGGCGCAGTTGGGATAAAGCGGTTGCGGCTGTAGAAGGGATTACCGGAAGGCCGGTGGATTGGGTTCGCCCTCCTTGGGGTACCTTCAATCTGGCTTTGTGGTTATGGATCATCATAAGGAAGAAAAAAGCAGTCCTATGGACGAGTGAGGGGCACGATTGGAAAACAGGACTAAGCTCTGAGGAAATCGCAAGACGCATTGCCAGACGGGCTAGAGAAGGAACGATTATTCTTTTGCATGATTCCTGTGGTGACGAGGGAGCCCCAAGCAGAGTTCCACAGGTTTTGGAAATTCTTGGGGAAAAAGTTATAAAGGAAGAAAAATTGCCGGTAGTCAAACTTGAATTGCCGGCCTGGTCTATGTGGCGTCACTTCATTTTCCGACTGTGGGAAATGTGGGAAAGGGGTTACGCGCGCATGAATAAGATTGAAAGAATCAGTGCGAGTAACCTTTTACGACTGGATAAAACCATTTACAAAGGTCCGGATATCATGTCCGCAAATGGTGAATTATTGGCAAAACAGGGAGACCAGGCAGGCGAAATTCATTTTGACAACATACGTTTTATGGGCAAGGAAAAAGACAGTACATCCATCGCTTTAAGAGTATTGCGGGAAATAAAGCCGTCCCTATCCGAACTGGCTGCCTATATCGCCGAAAATCCCGAATACGCGGATATTAAAATTTTCTTCGGCTTAACGTTAATCCACAGGGGAGTTAAGGGACTCGGATTCGGGGTTCAGGATGTGCCCGTTACTCTATGTACCCGTTTTATCGCCCGTCTGCAGAGAATCATTCTTTATATCTATCACCCTACCGGAAAAGAGCGAGCGGAACATATGATCAATACTCACCCAAAACTGGTATGGATAAGCAAAGAATACCTCTTGCTGAGATGGCTGCCAAGATGATAATTTATCTCAACTTGCATCATTCTGAGTTTAGGGATAAAATATTTAATAGAAAAGATAAGTGATGGAGTTCGTTTTTTAAGATTAATGGCTCCTGCCAGGTTATAGTTTGGTATAGCCAGGTAGGAGTTTTCTGCTTTAAAAAAGGCAAAAAAGATAAGGAGCAAACTTGTGTATGATGAACTACCTATTTATAGCTGTCGGGGGTGCATTCGGTGCAGTCTTGCGTTATGGCTTTGGAAGCTGGATATCCAATAAGTGGATACACGCTTTCCCTCTTCATACCTTTATCATTAATATAAGCGGGGCATTTTTATTAGGCTTCTTAAACACCCTCTTTCTGGATAAACTTACAGTAAGCCCGGAAATCAGGCTCGCTGTAGGAGTGGGGTTTGTTGGAGCCTTTACCACATTTTCTACTTTTGGATATGAAAATATTATTCTCATCAAAGACGCGCAATTTTTTACCGCAGGGGTATATACCTTAACGAGCATTATAATTGGCTTTTTGGGGGTGTACCTTGGTATGGAATTGGCGCGATTGATCTAAAGTGTTCAGGAAAATCATGAGAAAAGGGGGAGCAGTATGCCTAAGATTTCAGGCCAGGCAAGAAGGATCCGGATTTATATCGGCGAAGCCAGCAAATATAATGGACTGGTTTTGTATCATGCCATTGTTTTAAGGGCTAAGGAGCTTGGGTTAGCAGGAATAACTGTTATTAGGGGAATAGAAGGTTTCGGAGCAAATTCCAGAATTAAAACAGCAAAGATACTTGAGTTGTCGCATGACCTTCCGATTATAATCGAAATCGTAGATAGCATTGAATATATTGAAAAGATACTACCCTTTCTGGACGAGACTGTTCAGGAGGGGTTGATTACCATTGAAGACCTGGATATAATCAGGTATTCTCCCAAGAAGGCAACCAGATAGGAACATGACAGTATAGAATATAGGTAAAAAGGGGGCTGTTTCCTTGTCTGAATTTCATGCAGCGGCCTGGATGGTGCCGCTGGACAGCGGATTGAACAAAAAACATATTATAAAAGTACTGACACTTTTACCTGAGGACTGCGAACTAGTCCCCTTTGAGATTCACGAGAGCAATTCTTCGGCATACGGTTTTGCAACGACTGAAGTCATTGATGAAGAAAATGGCCTGGAATCAATCATTGATCTCCTTAGTCCGGTTGTGGACGATTGGACCAATGAATCTTCCAATTGTACTTACGCCTTACCTGGAGGCAAGAAGGTATACATCGGGTGCGATTTCAGGACGGTGATTATTGGAGGAGGAGATGAAAAGAAATAAGTAAAATCAGAAAAAAAGAGAGGTTAATAAATCATAAATATACAGAATAGGCGGTCCTATAATCTTATCCAAAAAATTTGTAATGATGAGAATAAAAAAGATGACAGTACTCATCTGTTGAATCCGAAAATATACTGGGCTGTCGGATAAACCTGTTAAACCAAAAAGGATATGGGAGCCATCCAACGGAGGTATAGGCAGCAGGTTAAGTACAAAAAGAACGACATTAATCCACACCGTATAATCAAGGATATTCATGAGAATATCATAAGTTGCTTTATCTAAAATCTGCGGAAAATAAGAAAAGAGCTTTATTAATAATACAAAAAGAAAAGCGATTGCAAAATTTATCAATGGTCCTGCCAAAGAAACGAAAAAGTCATCTCTTTTTCTGTTCTTAAAATTATTCGGGTTGATTTGGACAGGTTTAGCCCATCCGAAACCGGCAAGGAGCATCATCAGGAAACCGATGATGTCAATATGGATCAAAGGGTTTAATGTAGTCCTGCCCTGAAGTCTGGGTGTATCATCCCCAAAGATAGCTGCTGTTTGGGCATGGGCAAATTCATGAAAAGCAAACCCGATTAAAATTCCTGGAAGTGAATATAAAGCCTCATTCAGGTCAAAACCCATAACGATACCTTCCTTTTTAAATTATGAGTCCCCATATCGGTGAAATGATTAATCTTAGCCTTTATCAATAGTTATTATCTCCATTTTGTTTCTTATCATTTCTTCACATATTCAAGATGACATTGCTTACGGGAATACCCAATAGAATCGTATCTTGATTCTAATATATAAGTTGACCACCGCACCCGTCAATGCTAACATTAGTAACGATATTAGTGCTTATAAAGGCAAGAAGGAGTTGAAGAGCTGGAACCATGTCTTGAGCTGTGGTTTCGGCGCCGAATCATGAAGATAGGTTTAATTGGTTTACCTTCCGTGGGAAAGACAACACTTTTTAATCTTCTTACCGGATCAAGTATTGAGGTTTCGGGTTTTTCCACAGGCAAGATTGAAGCAAATCTAGGTATTGCCAAAATACCGGATGAAAGAATAGACTTTTTAGCCGGGATGTACAGCCCTAAAAAAACGACCTATGCCACCATTGAAGTGATTGATGTGCCCGGTCTTGTCAGCGGATCCAGTACGGGAAAGGGCATAGGTAATCAATTTCTCGATAATATCAGAAAAGTTGATGCCCTTATCCATGTGCTTAGGGCTTTTGAGAATGAAAGTGTGATTCATGAAGAGGGCAGCATTGACCCTATGAGGGACATTGAGACGATCAATCTGGAACTGTTATTTGCGGATTTAGGGGTTATCGAAAACCGTATCGGACGAATTCAGACTGCCAAAAAAGTAACCAAAGAAAATCTGGAAGAACTCAAAGTATTGAAAAAATGTAAGGAAGGATTGGAGAACGGTCTTTTTATCCATAATTTGAATCTCAGTGAAGAAGAAAATGAACTCCTGAAAACCTTCTCTTTTCTTTCGGAAAAACCTATCATTTTAGTTGCAAACATAGATGAAAATCAACTCTCGGAAAAAGATTATCCCGCTAAAAATGATTTGTTAAAGTATACGGAAAAGGTAAATACCCCCTTGATCCAATTATGTATTAAGACAGAATTGGAAATTAACCAATTGGACCCGGAGGACAGGAAGATTTTTATTGAAGACCTGGGAATTACGGAATCCGGGATCGATCAGCTGTCCAAGACCGCATACGATTATCTGGGGCTGGTCTCCTTCCTCACCGCCGGTCAGGATGAAGTGAGGGCTTGGCCGATTCGCAAGAACACAACGGCTAAAAAGGCAGCAGGGAAAATCCATTCCGATATCGAGAAAGGATTCATCCGGGCGGAAGTATGCAAATTCCATTATTTAAAGGAACTGGGCTCTATGACCAAGGTCAAGGAAAAAGGTCTTGCTACGCTGGAAGGAAAAGAGTATATCGTAGAGGACGGGGACATTATCAATTTCCGGTTTAATGTGTAAATAAAGTAAACAAGTTTCTGTAGATTTCAGCAAGATTCATTTAAAATGATAATTTAAAAAAAGATAATAAAAAATCCTAGCCAAACTAGGATTTTTTATTTTTGCCCGATTTGCTCCCCCATTCGGATTTTAGTTTCCATACCTTCCAAAGTATTTGCCAAGAGGTCGGAATCGATTTGAACCGTATCTTTTTTAAGGAACATGATCGTAGTGGAACCGCCGAATTTGAAGTAGCCTTTTTCAGAACCTTTCTCTACCGGTTGTTCCGGCGAAAAGGTCTGAATAATAGATCCTACACAAGTAGCGCCTACTTCTATCAGTAACATTTCCCCGAAGTTATCCGATTTAAATAAGGTAAGTTCTCTCTTATTGGCACAATATACTTTATTGATTTTCTTTAAAGCGAGGGGATTTACGGAGTAATAGCATCCGTTAATTTTTTTGGACTGAGACGGGACCCCCCTGTCCGGGAAATGAAAACGATGATAATCAGCGGGGCATAGTCGAATAATAAGACAGGTTCCCTGATGATAGGATGATGCGAGTTCTCTATTCTGCAGAAGCTCTTCAAGAGAGTAGTAGCCGCCTTTAACCTGAAGGAGGCGATCCTTGTCAATATTTTCCCAGGCCAGGATTTTACCGTCCACGGGGGAAACCAGAATATTGGGATCAGAGGGAATAGGCCTGGCGGACGCTTTTAATTCCCTGGTGAAAAACTCATTGAATGTCCGATAAGAATCTACTTCCTCTTGTTTAGCCTCACGCATATCAATCCCCAGATCCTCGATAAATCCTTTTATTTTTTTTCTGCTGGGAGGCATGTCCTGAAATTTACCGTAAAGAAAAGAAAAAAGTTTTCGCTTTACGATAGACTCCAGTAGGACGAGGCCGGAATTGGCTTCATAAAGCCATTTCAGAAATTGATCTCCGGCAACGATTTCTTCGTGACATTCTCTCGTTTTCCTATCCAGAAAATAGATCGGCATTAATTTGGACCCTCCCAAAAAGACTCAGACCCATAAATATTATGCGAAATAAGTATAGCATAATATTTGATTGGGAACATGTGCCTGGCCAATCTTCACCATACGTGAACGAAGCGTAAAATCCTTTCATATCATAACGGGAGGGGGAAAGAATATGGATAATAAGAAAAAAAGTCCTATGGACCATAACCATGGAAGTGTCACGCATACTTCATGTGACCAGAATCATTCCCACCCGTGTCTGGATGTATCGGGACCGGCTGTCCTTGCTGGAGAAAGCCATGTCCATTATTCTGAAAACTTTGTAGTGTATGAATACGGGCATACCCATTATTATCAAGCAACTTCCGGCCCGGCTATCCCCACAGCCAATGGTTTCCATGCCCATAATTGGGACTTCTTTACCACAGTAAATAACGGGCATAGGCACCATATCAAGGGATTAGATATGCCTGCTCCAGGAGTATAGTGATTGAAGCCTATAATCAAGAAAGCAGATGCCTTTCGACACACATGCTTTCTTTTTCATTGAAAGTTTTGTAAAATGAATTCGCAGCATGGATTGAAAGAGGAAGATACTTTTCGGAAGGTTATTTATGAAGTCATATCAAACATATCGCATTGAAACTGAGCACAACGGTTTAACTGTTGAAGGATACCTGAAGCAAATATTACGTTATTCCGGAAGAAAAATTCAAAAGCTGACCCGGAAGAAAGGAATTTTGCTGAATAAAAAACCGGTTATTCTTCAGAAAAAGGTCAGAACCGGAGATATCATACGTATACTCCTCTTAGAGGATCAATCCTATGGGGTTGAGCCACAAGAAGGCTCTATCGATATTTTATTTGAAGATTCCCAATTAATTATATTAAATAAACCTCCGCGGATGCTGGTTCATCCGGCAGGACATACTTCCGGGGGAACACTGGCTAATTATCTGGCCCATTATTTTCAGGAACAGGGAGTGGTTTTTACGATCAGGCCCTTGCATCGTCTGGACCGGGATACTTCCGGTTGTGTGGTATTTGCCAAAGATGCCTTGTCCCAAACCATACTGGAGCGGCAAATGAGTACAGGTGATTTTCAACGAACCTATGTGGCTATTGTCAACGGTCGGCTTGAACCACAAATCGGGACACTGGACTTTCCTATCGGCAAACATCCGACATTACCGAACCGCCGGTCTGTTCAGGAGCAAGGGGAAACTGCAGTAACCCACTATAAAGTGATTCAATTCCTTTCCGAACTATCATTATTAGAACTGAAACTTGAAACAGGGAGGACACATCAGATTCGAGTGCACTTAGCCCATATAGGGAACCCTGTTATCGGAGACACTATGTATGGAAAGAGTTGCCCGATGATATCCCGTCAGGCACTTCATGCAGAGTCCGTTACCTTTACCCATCCCCGAAACAGAACGCAAATCACAGTACAAGCTCCGCTTCCCGCAGATTTTTCAACAATTATTGGGAAATTAAAACGGCCATAAGAAGGTTGCGTATGATGGTCCCGGGAAGATAGTAAACGCTAAGGAGTCTGTTCGAGGAGCGGGCTCTTATTGTATATTCAAAATATATTAAAAACATAGATTTTATGGTATATTAAGTGAAGGTTAATCACTGAAAGAAGGGATCATCGTGAAATTATCAACGAAAGGAAGGTATGGTCTCCGGGCGATTTTGGATATAGCTCTGAATCAGCATTCGGGTCCGGTTACCATTCACAGTGTTGCCCAAAGGCAGGAAATATCCGAGCGTTACCTGGAACAACTCCTGATAACCTTGAAACAGAACGGATTAATCAAGAGTATCCGCGGATTCCAAGGTGGATATGTCCTCAATAAGGAACCTAAGGATATTTGCGTCGGTGATGTAGTCAGAGCCTTGGAAGGACCGATTGCTCCGGTTGAATGCGTTGATGATGGGTGCCAAGGATCATGTCCCAGGATGGATTTCTGTGTGACCAAAAACGTTTGGAATGATCTTAAAATTGCGATCAAACAGGTATTGGATTCTTATAGTTTGGAAGATCTTGTTAAAGAGACTAAGAACCTTCAGAGCAATGCATATGACTATTATTCTATTTAAATAGTAAAAGAGAAACGCATAAGGAAGGTTATTGGGAATGGTTCATGATAAACGCGATTTACTCAAACAGGATTTACAACAGATGGAGAAAATTCTTATCGCTTTTTCAGGAGGGGTTGACAGCACGTTTTTGTTGAAAATTGCCCATGACGTGTTAGGACAGAATGCGGTCGCTGTTACGGTCAGGTCTTCTGCTTTTCCTGATAGGGAACTGAAAGAAGCAAGGCGTTTTTGCACGGAACAGGGAATAAAGCATCTGGTTACCGATAGTGAAGAACTAGACGACCCTGAATTTGCGAAAAATCCTGCCAATCGCTGTTATTTATGCAAAAAGCAATTGTTCGGCAAATTGAAAGAAGTCGCGGAAGAACTTTGTGCCGGGGATCTTGCCGAAGGGTCAAATATGGATGATTTGCGGGATTATCGGCCGGGCAGACAAGCTTTAACAGAGTTGGGCATTCAAAGCCCGCTGTTAAAAGCAGGGTTGACCAAAGCGGAGATTAGAATTCTATCGAAAGAATTAGGACTTCCTACCTGGGATAAACCCTCCTTTGCTTGTTTATCTTCGAGGATTCCTTATGGAGAAGAGATTACCAAAGATAAACTAAAAATGGTGGAACAGGCGGAACAGTACCTGCTGGATCTTGGTTTTCGGCAGGTCAGGGTACGCCATCACGGGGATATAGCAAGGATAGAAGTTTCACCGGAGGAACATTTAAGATTCTTAGAACACAAGATAGCGGAAGAAATCTATGAAGCCTTTGGCAGAATCGGCTTTATTTATACGGCTCTTGATCTGAAAGGGTACAGGAGCGGCAGTATGAATGAGAAGATACTTTGATAAAAATGGCGTTATAGAATTGCAGTATCCTATTTGCACTAAGAAGACGGGATCTGGCAGAGGAGGAATATTGATATGCCGATCAAAATACCGGATTTTTTGCCGGCCAAGATTGTTTTAGAAAATGAAAATATATTTATCATGGATGAAGACCGGGCGCTGCATCAGGATATTCGTCCCCTCAAGATTGCCTTATTAAACCTGATGCCTACTAAGATTGTGACCGAGACGCAATACCTTCGACTTTTGAGTAATTCACCTTTACAAATCGATATTACCTTGCTTCATACTAAAACCCACAATCCGGTAAACACTCCAAGGGAGCATCTCACCAGATTCTATAGTACTTTTGAGGAAGTAAGAGATCAAAATTTTGACGGGCTGATCATTACAGGGGCTCCGGTAGAAAATTTAAATTTTAAAGAAGTGGATTACTGGGAAGAATTGTGTCAAATTATGGAATGGAGCCTGGTGAACGTTTATTCTACGATGTATGTTTGCTGGGGAGCCCAAGCCGGGTTATATTATCATTTTGGGATTCCCAAATACCCGCTTCCGTCCAAAATATTCGGAGTTTTTCCTCATCGCGTGGTGAACAAAGAAAATAGTAAGTTCCTAAGGGGATTCGATGATTTTTTTTACGCTCCTCATTCCCGCCATACGGAAGTAAGAGCAGAGGATATCAGGAAAAATCAAGCCTTGGAAGTATTGGCCCAATCTGATTCGGCGGGAGTATACCTGGCTGCCAGGAAAGATGGCAGACAGATATTCGTTACCGGCCATCCGGAGTATGACCCCTTGACTTTGAAAGGGGAATTTGAAAGAGACCGGAACAAGGGTCTCGAAATTGCTCTCCCCCAAAATTATTTTCCCAAAGATGATCCCGGAAATGATCCCATTGTAACCTGGAGGGGGCATGCCAACCTATTATTTATGAACTGGTTAAATTATTATGTATATCAGGAAACACCCTATGACTTAAGCGAATTGCATCGTGGATAGTATCCGGACCTATGGTGCATTGCCTTAAAGTGGTATATAATTATAATCAGAATAATTTTAGATAAAAGGAGTTTATGATTATGCCTACTGTTCAAATTGAAATGTTTGAAGGACGAACACTGGAACAAAAGAAGCTGCTGGTTCAAAAAGTAACCCAAGCTATTGTAGAATCCGTCAATACCGCACCGGAAAATGTAAAGATCATTATCCGGGATATGTCCAAAGAAAATTTTGCCACAGCTGGGAAGCTTGCGATTGAAGAATAAGTTAGCTAAGAAGGATTCTTCGGGGTAATATCATCATTGTGAAAAACTATTAATTGGGACTGTCCAACGGTTACTCGGTAGCTGAAGGCTCAGTCCTTTATTATGGGTTACTTGGTGTGCTAAAATAGTTCCATACAAGAAAGGGAATAAGCTGGATAGAGCAAAGGAGAGACAATTTTGCTTTATTTTGATAATGCTGCTACCTCCTGGCCCAAGCCGGAAGTGGTTTACGAAACCCATAACCGGGTTTTTCGACAAGGCGGAAACGCAGGCCGGGGTGTAAATCAGTCCTCACTGCGGGCCGGCAGGCTGTTGTTTGAGACCAGGGAAGCGCTTTGCCGGTTATTCGGAATCCCGGATAGTGAACGGGTTGTTTTTACACAAAACGTAACCGAAGCTCTCAATGTAGGGCTCCAAGGATTGCTCCAATCCGGTGATCATGTTCTGACCAGCTCGGTAGAACATAATGCCGTGGTCCGCCCTTTAGAATATCTTAGAGAAAGAGGGGTAAGCTATACCGTTGTTCCCTGCAGCCGTGAAGGGATTCTGGACCCTGCTGACGTTGAGTCCTATATACAGCCCAATACCAAACTCCTATGTTTCACGCACGCATCCAATGTTTTGGGAAGCATCCTGCCGATTATTGAACTGGGGCAGGTGGCCAAGCGGCATCAATGTTTATTTATGGTCGATGCAGCTCAGAGCGGGGGTGTTCTACCCATCCAGGTGGAAGAACAGCAGATCGATTTTTTGGCTTTTACGGGGCATAAAGGTCTTATGGGTCCGCAGGGGGTCGGGGGTTTTTATGCCAAACCGGGGATTGAGCTCCATTCGTTGATCTACGGAGGAACCGGGATTCATTCACAAGAATTGAAGCAGCCGGGAATCTGGCCGGAAGGAATGGAAAGCGGCACCCGTAATATTCCGGGGATTGCCGCTCTAGGGGCCGGGATTGAGTTTATATTGGATGAAGGCCTGGAGAAAATTAGACAGCATGAGGTGAATTTGATGACGATGCTTCTTGCAGGGTTAAGAAAACTGCCGGAAGTCCGTATTTTGGGCCCCCAGAATCCAAACCGCCGGGTCGGCCTTGTATCATGTATGTTTGACCGCCATAGCCCCGAGGCAGTTTCCCTGGAATTGGACAGGCGTTATGATATTGTGACCCGGGCAGGACTTCATTGCGCGCCGCTAGCTCATAAAACGGCTGGAACCCTGAAAACGGGTGCCCTCCGGTTCAGTCTGAGTTATTTCCAGACAGAAGAGGATATTCAGTCTTTACTGGCTGCACTGGCTTCTGTAATTGGAGGTTGAAGGGATGGAAGAACAGTCTAAAATCGTGTTAATCTTTACTTCGGTACATGTTACCATGAAAGCAGAGAAAATCCTGAAAACTCTAAAGTGGGCGTTTTTGCTTGTCCCCGTTCCGCCTTTCGTTAATGAAGGCTGCGGAATTGGAATTCAAATTGCTTCAGGGGATCTCCCGGAAGTCCAAGCCTATTTGCAGAAAAATGAAATACCGCCTATCCGGGTAGTCATGATATAATCGGATATAATAGAGAAGATGCAGTTAGGGCCGCATCTTCTTTCCGGTTAAAAGTGGCCTTTCCAGGCGGGCAGTGTGGACATCATCTTACGGGCGGTTTTCCAGGCGGCATCTTGATCCAGTCCCTGTGTTTTCATAATGAAATTCGTTAATCCTTCCAGCTTTTCTTCAAAGGATTGCATACTGCCGTCAAGCTTTGCACAGTACAAGCAATAATCTTTTTCCGTGTTCCCCTGTGGGTAGTCGGCAGCAGTTTCCATAGGCATCCCGCATGCAATGCAGGTTTTCAATGGTCATCGCTCCTTTCATAAAAAAATGTGTTTATGGGGATGCCATTGATAGGAAGTGGTTGATTAAGGTCTGACCGTGACGCTGCAATACGGATTCGTTGGGGGAAAAGAGGTCCGCATTAACCAGGTAATAATGAAGAAGGCCTATCCAGGTATTAAAGAGCAAATGGGTGGGGAAAGACCGGAACGTCCCGAGATTTACTTCCCTCTCTACAGCTTGGTTCAAGTGTATGGAAATAGCAGATTGAATCATGATTAAAGTATGCTGCGACCTGCCTGGAAGAAGATTGTTCTCAACCACTAACCGGGTGTAAAAAGCCTCATATTCAAGTAAGCCTTCCAAGTGTGCCGCAAGGACTTCCCGGACCGACCCGCCATTTACGGCTAATTCGTGCAGCCTGGAGGCAATGCGTGACCCGACCTCCTCAATCACTTCAGCCAAAAGGATTTCCCGGGTGGGAAAATGGGCGAAAACTGTTCCGTGGGAGACTCCCCCCTCCTTGGCAATGTCCGATGTCTTCGTCCTAAGGAGGCCATTTTTTGCCAACACGCGGATAGACACATTGATCAGGTGTCTTTTCGTTTGATTTTTCTGTTCTTGACGCTGTGTTCCCACTCATTGACTCCTAATATATTGAGTTTAAACTCAATATATAGCTTTGTATGGTAATTGTCAAGATTTTGCATAATAAAGAAAAACTATTGACAAAGAGCTTAAAAATCGGTATTCTTTACTAAAAGACTAGTAAATCTATAGAGATTATAAACAAGGGGGATGTTATTTCGTGGAGAAAATTTATGAAGATATAACAGATTTAATCGGTGGAACTCCCTTGGTAAAATTGAATAAAATTTCCAGAGGGCTTCAGGCAGATGTGGTTGTAAAGGTGGAGTTTTTTAATCCAGGGGGAAGTGTTAAAGACAGGATCAGCTTGAACATGATCAGAGAAGCGGAAAAACAAGGATTAATTAATCAGGATTCCGTTATTATCGAGCCGACCAGCGGGAACACCGGAATTGGTCTGGCATTGGTTGCTGCAGTACGGGGATATAAATTAATCTTAACCATGCCGGAAACAATGAGTGTTGAAAGACGCAATCTTCTGAGAGCCTATGGAGCTGAACTTGTTTTGACACCCGGTGCCGATGGAATGAAGGGATCTATTAAAAAAGCGCTTGAACTTGCGGAAGAAATTTCGGATTCCTTTGTTCCTCAACAATTTGAGAACTCTGCTAACCCGGATATCCACAAGAAAACCACCGCAGAAGAGATCTGGAATGATACAGATGGAAAAATCGATATTATTGTAGGCGGTGTTGGAACGGGTGGTACCCTTACGGGGATAGGCGAGGCACTTAAATCTCGTAAACCGGGTTTGAAAGTCGTTGCCGTTGAACCTAATGATTCACCGGTCCTCTCAGGAGGAAGACCAGGACCCCATAAAATTCAGGGAATTGGCGCAGGGTTTATCCCTGAGGTTTTAAACCTGAGCATCATTGATGAGATTTTTAAAGTAACCCATGAACAGGCTTTTGAAACCGGACGAAAACTAGCCCGAGAAGAAGGAATTTTAGTGGGCATTTCTTCCGGAGCGGCCGTGTATGCAGCATTGGAGCTTGCAAAACGCAGTGAAAATGCCGGAAAACTTATTGTAGCAGTCCTTCCTGATAGCGGAGAGAGGTATTTGAGCACACCGTTATTCCAAGAATACTAAAACTCACCATAGAGGATGAAAATAAATTTTAAAAGCAATATGCCATGAGTGAAAGGAGATTTTCCGTATGAGTAAAAGAAACTGGAAATTTGACACCTTGCAGGTTCACGCGGGACAGGTACCTGACCCGGCTACGGGTTCCAGGGCGGTTCCCATCTATCAGACCACTTCTTATGTGTTTAAGGATACGGAACATGCAGCCAACCTGTTTGGGCTTAAAGAGCCGGGGAATATTTACACCAGGATCATGAATCCTACCAATGATGTTCTGGAACAGAGAATTGCTGCTTTGGAGGGCGGAGTCGGGGCATTGGCGGTTGCTTCCGGTTCCGCAGCGATAACCTATGCCATCCTTAATATCGCCGGTACCGGGGACGAAATTGTTTCTGCCAGTACGTTGTACGGCGGGACCTATAATTTATTTGCGATTACATTACCAAAGCTTGGAATCAAAACTAAATTGGTAAATCCCGATGATCCGGAAAATTTCCGGAAAGCCATTAACGAGAAAACGAAAGCGATATATATTGAGTCTATTGGTAATCCTGGGATTAATATTATTGATATCGAAGCTGTAGCAAAAATTGCCCATGAAAATGGCCTTCCGCTAATTGTCGACAATACGTTTGCAACGCCTTACCTTCTAAGACCGATCGAATATGGCGCAGACGTTGTGGTACATTCCGCTACCAAATTCATTGGGGGTCATGGGACATCCATCGGGGGCCTGATCATCGACGGGGGTAAATTTGATTGGGCAGCAAGCGGCAGGTTCCCTGGTTTTACCGAACCAGACTCAAGTTATAACGGCCTGGTCTATGCGCAGGCTTTTGGTCCCTTGGCTTTTATATTTAAGGCTAGGGTACAGTTATTAAGAGACACCGGTGCAGCTTTAGCGCCTCAAAATGCCTTTTTTTTCCTGCAAGGACTGGAAACCCTTTCGCTCCGGGTAAAACAGCATGTTGCCAATACCCGGAAAGTAGTCGAATTCTTAAAAAATCATCCGAAAGTATCTTGGGTAAGTTACCCTGAGCTGGAAGGAAATAAATCCTACGAACTGTCCAAGAAGTACTTCCCGAAAGGTCCCGGTTCTATCTTCACTTTTGGAATCAAAGGCGGGGTTGAAGCCGGCAAGAAGTTCATTGACAACCTGGAGCTGTTCTCTTTATTGGCGAATGTGGCCGATGCCAAATCGCTGGTCATTCATCCTGCCAGCACGACACATGCCCAGCTGTCGGAAAAAGATCAGATTGCGGCTGGCGTAAGCCCTGATCTGGTAAGACTTTCCATTGGAATTGAAGATGCCGAAGATATTATTGCCGATCTGGAACAGGCTCTGGCAAAATCTGAGTAAAGGAACATCTTTTGATAAAAATTGGAATATTGCTAAATGGCAAAAGTTAATTTCGTATTAAAAGAAGAGGGAACAAACCCCTCTTCTTTTAATATACTGATTCTCATATAATGTCAGTTCTTGGGTTATTTCTGTACAATATTTTTCTAATTGTAAAAGGAGAACGCTGTTAGATAGAGAACTAGATTAAAAAGGAGGAATATTATGGATCAGGAATTTCGGCAAGACGGGTTTGACAAAGAAAATAGATACTTGGCTGGTGTACAGGTGATTTTAGATTCCCTTCCTTTTTATGTGATCCTGGTAAATGAAGATCATCGGATAGTATTAGCGAATAAAGCAGTGCAAAAGGTACTTCGGATAGAGAATGAACTGCAGCAAGTTATAGGCGGATATTGCCCAAAAGTAATCCATGGGAGTGATGGCCCCGTTCCCTATTGTCCTTTGGAACAATCTTTGAAAGAGGGAAAGTCCGTAGAACATGAATTTTTCGATGACGGTTTAGGCCGCTGGGTTTGTTCGATGATTCATCCGATTCATGAAATGACGCATCATGGGAAGAAGCTTTTTTTCCACATGTTGCAGGATATTGATGAGAAAAAAAGGACCGAAGAGGAATTGTTAAGAACAATCAGTAAGTTTCATGGTATGACCCAGTCCGTGATCAAAGCTATTACAATCACTGTTGAGAAAAGGGACCCCTACACCGCAGGGCACCAGCAGAGGGTCAGCAGGCTCGGTGTAGAAATCGCCAAGGAAATGGGTCTTTCCCAAGAGGAGACTATGGGGATTCAGGTCGCGGGGTTAGTGCATGATATCGGGAAAATTGCAGTCCCCATCGAAATACTCAGTAAGCCGGGGAAGATCACTTTTCATGAATATCATTTGATTAAAGCTCATTCTGAGATCGGTTATGAGATTCTAAAAGAGATTGAATTTCCTTGGCCGGTAGCTGAAACGATTTTACAACATCATGAAAAAATAGACGGCAGCGGTTATCCCTTCGGTCTAAAGGGGCATGGAATAAGACTTGAGGCGCGTGTTCTTTGCGTTGCCGATGCGGTCGAAGCAATGTCCTCCCACCGTCCTTACAGGCAAGCCCATGGTATAGATTTTGTCATCCGGGAGATTACCGGTCAACAAGGCATTTTATATGATAAGAATGCTGTTGAGGCATGCCTGAAGGCCATCGAAAAGGGGTTTCAGTTTGAATCATAGAAGTTTGACGTGATTCCGGGAATCTGGCATTATATAAAGAAGATCTCAATTATTTAAAAGATAAAAGGGATGATACCATGGATAAAAAAGAGAATTTAGAAATAATGGGAATGTCCTGTGCTGCCTGCGCTGCCCGGATTGAAAAGAAACTTAGCCAGCTCGAAGGCGTTAAACAGGGAACGGTGAATTTAGCTATGGCGCGGGCTGTAGTCGAATATGACGATACGCTCCTAAATAGGGACAAGATTGTCGAAGCCGTTAAGAGTCTGGGTTATGATGTAAGAGAAGAAATGACGGGCAATGCCAATAAAGTCAATTTGGCGATTTCGGGAATGTCATGTGCTGTCTGTGCAACGAAAATAGAAAAGAAACTGAATAAGCTCGAAGGGGTTACCCAGGCTGCGGTGAACCTTGCAGCCGAGAAAGCCGTAGTTCAATACGAGAGCTCAAAAATAAAGGTGTCGGAACTGATCCGAACCATCGAAGCCTTGGGGTATAAGGCGGAACCGATTGAAGAGTCCGGTAAGGACTGGGAAAAGGAACAAAGGGAAAAGGAAATCAAAGGGCTTAAAAAAGAGCTCGCAATCTCAGCAGTCCTTAGTTCTCCCCTTATCTTGGCTATGATGCTGTCCCTGGTCAACATGAATATTGCCTTCCTCCATAATGAATATTTCCAGTTTATCGTTGCGACACCGGTCCAGTTTTTCCTCGGGTTCAGGTTTTATAAGAATGCCTTTTATGCTTTAAGATCAAAAGGGGCCAATATGGACGTACTGGTAGCCTTGGGGACCTCAGCAGCGTATTTTTTCAGTGTCTATAATGCTTTCTTCGCATCTGCACCTCCGGGGACGGTAATGAAAAACCTTTATTTTGAAGCATCGACAGTTATCATTACGCTAATTCTATTTGGAAAGTACCTTGAGGCCGCAGCCAAAGGCAAAACTTCCGAAGCCATTAAAAAATTGATGGGTCTGCAGGCCAAGGCAGCCAGGGTGATTCGAAGCGGAAAAGAATCAGATATTCCAATTACAGAAGTAGAAGTTGGTGATATTATCATGGTCAGGCCGGGAGAAAAGATTCCTGTGGACGGCATAATCACGGAGGGGAATTCTTCGATTGATGAATCCATGCTGACAGGGGAAAGCCTTCCGGTCGAAAAAAACATCGGGAATACGGTAATAGGAGCGACTATTAATAAATATGGTGCTTTTACATTCAAAGCGACTAAAGTTGGGAAAGATACGGCACTGTCACAGATTATCCGGATGGTCGAAGATGCCCAAGGCTCTAAAGCCCCTATCCAGAAGATTGCGGACCGGGTTGCAGGTATTTTTGTACCTGTAGTACTCTTGGCCGCCCTCGCTACATTTCTGGTATGGTATTTCGGCGTAAGCGGAGGGAGGGACATCACTCCCGCTATAATCAGTGCAGTAGCCGTTTTGGTTATTGCCTGCCCTTGCGCTCTCGGCCTTGCTACGCCAACAGCAATCATGGTCGGAACTGGAAAAGGCGCTGAAAACGGGATTCTGTTTAGAGGCGGAGAGCACTTGGAGAGAACCTATAAAATTAATACTGTTGTCCTGGATAAGACGGGGACAATCACCAAGGGACAGCCGGAAGTCACGGATATCTATTCCGCAGGAAAAATGACGGTGGAGGAAATCCTAAGGCTTACCGCTATTGCCGAAAAAAAATCGGAACATCCTCTTGGGGCAGCGATTTATGAACATGCCAAGAAGCATTTAACGGATATTCCCGATCCCGACCAGTTTGAAGCGATACCGGGAAGAGGTGTGGCAGCGTTGGTAGGACAAAAGCGGATTACTATTGGAACCAGAAAGCTGATGAGGGAGCAGGATTTGGATATTCACTCCCTTGAGCCGGTGATCGCAAGGTTTGAAGACGAGGGCAAAACGGCTATGCTCCTGGCTGTTGATCAGGTTTTAGAAGCAGTGATCGCTGTTGCCGACACCTTGAAAGAGCATTCTAAAGAAGCGATCACTGAACTTAAAAATATGGGAATCGAAGTTTATATGCTTACAGGGGACAATCTGCGAACAGCCAAAACCATTGCCGGGCTGGTCGGGATTGAAAATGTTCTGGCAGAAGTATTGCCGGAGAATAAAGTGGAAGAAGTGGAAAAATTAAAGAATCAGGGGAAGATGGTTGCAATGGTCGGAGACGGAATTAATGATGCCCCGGCTCTGGCTGCAGCAGATATAGGAATTGCGATTGGGACCGGGACAGATGTAGCGATTGAGGCTGCGGACATTACACTGATGAGAGGGGATCTAAGGTCAATTTCTGCCGCGGTCCGCTTATCCCGAAAAACAATGAACAAAATCAAACAAAATCTGTTCTGGGCCTTTGTATACAACATCCTTGGGATTCCTTTCGCCGCTTTAGGATTTTTAAATCCGGTCATTGCCGGGGGAGCAATGGCTTTTAGCTCTGTATCCGTAGTCACAAATTCCCTTAGTTTAAAAAGGTTCAAACCGTAAACCGAATAGAGGAGGTTTAGGATTATGATGCAAAAAAATGTGCTCAAAGTGGAAGGAATGTCTTGCCATCACTGTGTAAACAGTATTCAAAAAGCGGTGGGTTCTTTAGCCGGGGTATCCAAGGTGGATGTCAGTCTGACAGATAAAACGGTCAGTGTCGTGTATGAAGATGGCGAGGTCAGTTTAGATAATATAAAAAAAACGATTGATGACCAAGGCTATGATGTGAAATAGGAAAAGGATTAAGGAAAGATCATTATGCAGCATCAATTTTCACGGACAGAACTCTTGATCGGAGAAGAAGGTTTAAGAAAACTTAATTGCAGCAAAGTTTCGATCTTCGGCTTGGGCGGGGTTGGTTCCTATACGGCTGAAGCTTTGGCAAGAGCGGGGATAGGAAAACTCAAGCTGATTGATTTTGATGAAATCTGTCTTACCAATATCAACCGCCAGCTTCATGCTCTGCGTTCTACAGTCGGGCAGGCCAAGGTAGATGTAATGAAAGAAAGACTTTTGGATATCAATCCCCAATTGGAGATTGAGGTCTTTAAAACGTTTTATACTTCCGAAGAAGCAGAACTTTTTTTATCTAATCATCCCGATTATGTAGTCGATGCCATAGATACAGTAAAAAGCAAAGTAAGTCTGGCTAAAGAATGCGTAGATCGGAAGATTTCGTTCATTTCCTGTATGGGTGCAGGCAACCGTCTGGAAGCCTTGAGTTTCAGGGTTGCGGATATTTCCAAGACAACCGGTTGTCCATTGGCGAAAGCGGTACGCAAACTGCTTAAACAAGAAGGGATCACCCATGGCTTTAAAGTGGTATTCTCGCCGGAACTTCCATTGAAACCTTTCATCGGGGAAATGAACAGTGCCACAAAAAAACGCCGGATCCCGGGGAGTATCTCTTATGTTCCCTCTGTGGCGGGGCTGCTGATGGCTGGTGAAGTCATCAAAGATATTCTGAAAATTAAGGATAAAATGGACGGCAAAGGTTAAGCTAAATGTTTTTTGTGTATATTGTAGAATGCAAAGATGGTTCGTTCTATACGGGGTGGACGATGGATATCCATAAGAGAATGGCGGCGCATAATGCGGGGAAGGGAGCAAAATATACGCGCTCAAGGTATCCTGTCGCTCTAAAATATTTTGAAGAAGCGGAGAGTAAACAGGAAGCCTGCAAGCGGGAATATGCTATTAAGAAGCTTTCAAGGCTGCAAAAGATAGCATTAATCCGGGGAATACCGGATGGAACACAAACCCCGTAAAATGATTCTGCTGAAAAAGGCTGAGGTTTGGATAAGGCTGCAGAGACTGTTATAAAAGACGGTCTTATTTTATGTGCACCCGGAACAAGCGCAATCTGTATCGATTATCTTAAATCCGGGTTATTGAACCATTCAATTGTGGACCTCGTATGTTCTTCCGGAAGTGTATTTTTTACCTGTTCGCTCAACCAGGCTAGAGTCTTACCTCTCAGATACTGTTTCATTTGCTCTTCCGCTTCTAACATTACGACCTTGATTAAGCATGGACACTTAGTATATGAATTGGGGAGGTTATCTTTATCAAGGATAGTCTTTTTCTGTCTGATCTCAACACACTGGAACAACGGCGTATTTCCTTCCACCGCTTCGATAACATCCTGGAACATGATTTCCGCAGGGGAACGTGATAATTCGTATCCTCCATTGACACCGGGAATTGATTTGACAATGCCTGCCTTCCTCAGTTTTGTATAAACTTTGGACAGGTAAGTCTCCGATACCCCTTGAAACAAGGCCAGATCTTTGATACCGACAGACTTACCTGCCGGAATATCCACCATATATAACAAACAATGCAGAGCGTACTCAACCCCTACAGAAAATTGCATTAGAATCACCTCATCAACTTAAATGTACTTACCGAACATCGTACTGCATTATTTTTTTTAAGTCAATCGTTTTGGATAAGATTGCAGATAAAAGCTATCTTTAATATATTTTATGTTATTGACAATTCTAAAACCCAATCTTATAATTAATAATAGATAAAAAATATCCACATTATCTATTTATGCATAAAGAAGCGGGAAATACTCCGTGAGATGGTAAGTGAAGTTCTTAGTAATACTACCATTATCTGAGCGAGCCGAGCTCGGAGGAAATCATGAATGAGAGTGCATTTTCCAGAGAAAATTCATGAAAACAGATTCTGATAGGAGGAAAATCTATTGAAGAAACTCGACAGGGAATTCTACAACCGGGATTCCATTATAGTGGCAAAAGAACTTTTGGGAAAGCTGCTTGTACATGAAATAAACGGGCGCAGGATATCTGCAAGAATTGTAGAGGCAGAAGCCTATATGGGTTTTACGGACAAAGCCGCACATTCCTACGGAGGGAAAAGAACACCTAGGGTGGAGGTCATGTACGGCGGACCGGGATATTCCTATATTTTTATAATTTATGGAATGTACTGCTGCTTCAACATTGTTACAAGGGAAGAAGAAAATCCGCAGGCCGTCTTAATCAGGGCGGTACAGCCTGTAGAAGGAGTTGAATGGATGGCTCATGAGAGATACGGAAAAACCTTCGAAGAACTGACCAGAAAACAGAGACAAGGGTTGACTAACGGACCGGGAAAACTATGTACCTCGCTGTCCATTGGCAGCGCTTTTAACGGGGTGGATTTGTGCAGCAATGAGATTTATGTAGAAGAAGATGGTGCTAGGGACATTTCCATTGTCTCAACGACACGTGTTGGGGTTGACTATGCTGAAGAAGCAAAAGACTATCCGTGGAGATTTTATATCGAGGGAAACGAGTATGTATCCGTAAAGTAATTAGTGATAAAAAGGGAGGTAATTTAATTTTTATGATTGGAAAATTATTAGCAGAGGGACATAAGATCCTCGAAGAAAAAGGTACGCTGAATATGAAAAGAGGTTCGGAAACTGGTATTGTCCAGAAGATTACCCGCGACTATCTGGACGTATTGATGTTCGAAACCCGGATCATCGATTCTGTGAAAGCTGCAACGGAAGTCAAGCTTTTCGGGCAAACTTTTGATACTCCTGTCATGACGGGGGCCCTGTCCTCCCTGAGCGGGATTTGTTCTGATCCGATGGTCAAGATAGCGAGAGGTGTGCTGGCTGCGGGAGCCGTCATGTTTGTCGGGATCGGTGAGGAAGCCGAGCTCAGGGAAATCACAGCTACCGGCGTGAAAGCGGTGAAGATTGTAAAACCTTATAAAGATAATGAAAGGATCTTCGAAAAGATATCGCAGGCTGAGGCATGCGGAGCTTTTGCAGTGGGTATGGATATCACTTCCAGTTTTGGGGTCAAAATCGGTGAAAGTGTTGTGCGTCCCGGATTAATGAGTCCGAAGACTCTGGAAGACATCAGGGGCTATGTTCAGTCAACGAAGCTTCCCTTCATTCTGAAAGGAGTGCTCAGTGTACAGGATGCTGAAAAAGCTCTGGAGGCTGGCGTGTCGGCAATTGTTGTGTCGCATCACGGCGGTGCGACACTTGATTATGCGGTTCCGACACTGAAGGTGCTTCCGGGAATCGTAAAGGTGGTCGGTGGAAGGATCCCCGTTCTTGTTGACGGTGGCATGACCAGAGGGACCGATGTATTCAAGGCGCTCGCCCTAGGAGCAGATGGTGTTCTGGCAGGGTATGCTGTAATGGCTGGACTAGCAGCCGGTGGAGCGGAAGGAGTGGAAAATATCATAAAGGGAATCACAGAGGAATTACGGAGGGTTATGAGCTTAACTGGCAGTTCAGACCTTAGCAAGATTAGCTCAGACGTCATTTGGAGATGACGGGAAAGATGTGCGATCAAAGTAGTTAAGGATTAATATTTAAATGAATTATAAAGAGTAGGAGAGATTCTTATGCCATATGTAAATATCAGAATCACAAATGAGGGTGTTACACCAGAAAAAAAAGAGCAGCTCATAAAGGGAGCAACGCAGTTGCTTGTAGATGTATTAGGTAAAAACCCGAATACGACTTTTGTAGTAATCGATGAAGTGGACACCGACAATTGGGGTATCGCTGGAGAAACCATAACAGCCAGAAGAAAAAAGGGTCAATAATAGACTGAAAGGCGGCTAAAATGAGGACTAGGTTAACTGATCTGCTTGGAATAAAGTATCCGATCATTCAAGGAGCGATGGCATTGGTTTCTGAAGCGAAGCTGGTTGCGGCCGTTGGAAATGCCGGCGGGGCCGGAGTGATTGCAAGCGGGGGCAGAAATGACGAGTGGGTAAGAAGTCAGATCCGACTGGCCAGGCAGCTTACAAATAAGCCGTTTGGCGTCAATATCGTATTTAAAGACAAAGATGTGGAAGATAAAATAAAGGTCATTTGTGAAGAAGAGATTGCCTTTATCACCACGGGGGCAGGTAATCCAGTGCGGTACATCGATACATTCCACAGGGCAGGGATAAAGGTCATACCGGTTGTCTCCAGCCTTAAACTGGCTAAGAGGGTTGAGGCGGGCGGCGCGGATGCCATTGTAATTGAAGGGATGGAATCAGGCGGCTATATAGGAAAGCTTACGACCCTGGCGCTAATGACTCAGGTTATTACGGAAGTATCCGTTCCTGTGATAGCTGCCGGCGGTTTTTCTGACGGGAGGGGATTAGCAGCGGCACTGGTAATGGGAGCTGCAGGAATTCAAATGGGAACGAGATTTTATGCCTCAACGGAATGTGTCTCTCATCTAAACGCTAAACAGGCTATTGTAAATGCCGATGACACAGATACGGAGATCATTGGGTCTTTGCATGGTCCTGCTGTAAGAATAGTAAAAAATAAGCTATCAGATAAATTTCTGGAGGAAGAAAAAGCCGGAGCCAGTGCGCAGAAACTTGCTGACCTTGTCGCGGATGCTCCGAGAAAGGCATCTGAAGAGGGTGATACCGAATGGGGTGCTGTTTATGCCGGACAAAGCTTGAGCATGATTAAGAGCATCGGTTCCTGCACAGGGATTCTTGAACAGGTGGTTGAGGAAGCAAAACAGGCAATAAGGGATGCTCAGGTTTACAGTTCTACAATCAGGGTATACAGATAAAATAAATCTGTAATATTCATCAATGGGCGGACATTTGTAGCTTCATTAAGTGGCAGGTTTGCAAAGGTAGTTCAAGCTGCGGATGTTAACAAAGGCATATTTGACTCTAAAATTACTAATTAATAATCGGTTCTTTATCATCGCTGTTATGAATTGTATCCGTCTGATTCATCAATGCATATGCTATTGGGAACAAACGAAAAAGCTTGCAGGCGGAGTAAAAGGTCTCAAGAAAGGACCTTTTCTTTTTTTTTATCTTCCTAAAAACTGATTAATACGATATTATTCAATTGGGAAAAAGTAATTTTACCAAATGAATAATTTCGCAAATAAGAAAAGAGATGGATCATGACAAAAAAAGTGCATTCTTTATTTTTCGTATTTCTACTGATAATCGGGTTAATTGCCTGGAACGATTTGCCTCAGGCTTATCCCGCTTCAGGAGTAATTTCTGCTCATTCCCAACCTCAGTTTGGCAATGAAGGAAAAAACGTAGAGGAAAAATCAATTAACAAAACCTCAAAACAAGATGTTATTCAGGCCATTAACCAAGCGCCCCTCACGAATAGCAGGGGAAGTGCTATCCAGTCATTCGCTTCAGAACTCTCGCCCGGAATTATTCTTACTTTTGATGATAAAAGTGTGGATGACTGGTATTCATTTCTAGTTTTAAATAACAAATACGGAGTTAAAGCTACGTTTTATGTTAGTTTTTTCCATACGCTTAATCTAAATCAGTTAATTGAACTGAAACTTCTGCAAGACGCGAAAAATGAAATAGCTTATCATACGACCAATCATGTCAATGCCCTTAAATATCTTAAAGCAAATTCGATGGATGATTATTTAAATAGTGAAATTTTTCCCGATCTCAATTTGATGAAAGAAAAAGGTTTCCGCGTTCAAGATTTGGCTTATCCTTATGGCGCTGGAAACAAAGAATTAGATCAAGAATTGCTTCAATATTTTAAAACAGTAAGATATACTGCTTATCCTCCAAAAAACAAAAAGATCGCGGATTTTAATCCTGTTTATCTTAAAGATAAGCGGCAAAGGGTTTTGAACGCTGTCGGTATTGATAACGGCTATGGGCATACCGATGAAGAGATATTCCAAGGTATAGACCGCGCTTATAACAACCATGAAACACTTCTCTTATACGGTCACGTAATTTCCAATAAACCGGGTAATGCCAATACCAGTATGCAGAGACTGGAGACAATTATTCAATACGCCCAAAAAAAGGGAATGACATTCCATACCGTATCTGAGTTAGGAAGTTAAGAAAGGTCTTCCCCCATAAGAAGGCTATTGTAACGGCATTCCGGAATCCTTTTCGTACTTTTGGATAAGGGGGTGCAGCATAACTGCCGAGAAAAGACCAAGGTAAGCTGAAATGAAACCAAAACTAAAAAAATTTATTATATCTTGGCAATCCAGTTTAACGGAGTGGAAATACAGAAAGACGCCCAAGCCGCACCAAAAACCCTGACAAAAAGGACAGCCGAATAATTTGCGAAAGAAGTAACCTCTTTGCTTGAGAGATTCTCTTATTGCTTTAAATAAAATAAAATCAAAAAAGAAAAAGCGGATGCTTAACGCCAGAAGAAATTGATAAAACATCGTCCATCACCTTTCAAAACGCCCGGATATTACCATATTATGGAATATCCGGGCGTTTTGTTACAACAAAGGGTATGCGGAAGATAGCGGGAGTAACCGGATAAAAAATCGTGATCAGTTTCCGCCCAAAGCTCTTTGTTTCTCGAAACGAACCCTGGTGTTTTTGTCTAAATATTTCTTGCGAAGCCGGATGTTAACCGGAGTAATTTCAACATATTCATCATCATTGATATATTCGAGTGCTTCTTCCAGGCCAAGAATTCTTGCGGGTTCTAAGCGTAAACTTTCGTCCGCACCGCTTGCCCGCATATTGGTGAGCTGTTTTTTACGGGTCACATTGATATCGATATCCTGCTCCCTGGAATTTTCCCCTACGATCATTCCTTCGTAAACTTTGGTACCAGGTCCGATGAACATCCTGCCGCGGTCCTGCAGCTGATATAGGGCATAAGCCGTTGTTTCCCCAGGGTCGGAAGCGATCAAAGCTCCCCGGTTTCTTCCCGGAATTTCCCCTTTATAAGGATGATAAGAATGAAAAACATGAGCCATGATTCCCTCTCCCCTTGTTTCGGTCAGGAAATCACCTCTGAAACCAATCAGACCGCGGGCCGGAATCAAAAATTCCAAACGGGTGACTCCTCCGGGCATATTCAGCATATTCAGCATTTCTGCCTTTCTTGACCCTAATAATTCAATAACCGTTCCGGTAGCAGATTCAGGGATATCACAAGTGAGGTGTTCGTAAGGTTCGCATTTTACCCCGTCAACCTCTTTGATGATCACTTCAGGTTTGGATACCTGGAGCTCAAAACCTTCGCGGCGCATAGTTTCAATCAGGATAGAAAGGTGCAGCTCACCTCTGCCCGATACTTGAAAAGAATCGGTATTTTCCGTTTCTTCTACACGGAGGCTGACATTGGTTTCTATTTCTTTAAATAATCTTTCCCGAAGTTTGCGGGAAGTGACATGTTTTCCTTCAGTTCCGGCAAAAGGACTGGTGTTAACCATAAACATCATAGTCAGGGTAGGTTCGTCAATTTCAATAGTGGGCAAAGCCTCTGGGTTAAGTGCGCATGTCACCGTCTCTCCGATATTAATATTGGGAATACCGCTGATTGCTACAATATCCCCGGCACTGGCTTCAAGAACATCGACCCGGTTCAGTCCTTCAAAAGTAAAGATTTTACCGACTTTCACTTTCTCCAGAGAAAGATCCCGCTTAACGACTCCTACAGGGGAATTGGCAGCGAGCTTCCCCCTAAAGATTCTGCCTATGGCGATTTTGCCCAGGTAATCATTATAATCGAGGGTGGTAACGAGCATTTGCAAAGGACTTTCCGGATCGCATTCCGGTGCAGGAATTTCTTTTAAAATGGTTTCAAACAATGGAACCAAATCATCGGCCATTTGCCCGGGTTCATAACCGGCATTTCCTTGACGTGCCGAAGTATAAACAACCGGGAAGTCGAGCTGTTCTTCCGTAGCTCCTAATTGTAAAAACAATTCCAGGACTTCGTCCACAACGTCATAGGCCCTAGCCTCGGGACGGTCAATTTTATTGATAACCACAATGGGTTTGAGGTTAAGTTCAAGCGCTTTGCGAAGCACAAACTTGGTCTGAGGCATTGGACCTTCAAAGGCATCCACAACAAGGAGCACTCCATCCACCATTTTTAAGACACGTTCCACTTCACCCCCGAAATCGGCGTGTCCCGGAGTGTCAACAATATTGATCTTGGTTCCTTGCCAATTAACAGCTGTATTTTTGGCTAATATTGTAATACCGCGTTCTTTCTCTAAATCATTCGAGTCCATAACGCGTTCCTCAACCTGCTCATTTGCTCTGAATACACCGCTTTGTTTTAACATTACATCGACTAGGCTGGTTTTTCCATGGTCTACGTGGGCTATAATTGCCAAGTTTCTTAGATTTTGTGCTTGCATTAGATTTTTTCTCCCGTCACTAAAAGTTTTAAAGGTTTCATAATTCAATACTTTTGGAAATAGAATATATCATAAAAATATTATTACAAACCTCATATTTCTAGGTAATTCAAAAGGCACAACCTTTAACATTATAATACTTTTCGATGACTTTTCAAATTAATACTGCGTTAATAAAAGATTAATCTTTAATGATTCATTCTTTTTCAAGGAGGTTTCTTGTTTTACTAAACGTTGGAAGGTATAATTTTTCTGTGTATTCCCAATTTTCTTTTCGGAAAAAGTGATGAGGAGGAACTCATGAGATATTGGTTTGATGAAAACGGAAAAAATACTGAGCATGACCCGGTGCTAAAGAAAGTCAAGTACTGGACGGTGAAGGGACATAAGAATCAAATTCGGAAAAGGACTGACGGCACCACCCCGTTGTCCGCCGGTATACTGCTGATTGTCCTGGCGTTGATGATTGTTACCGGCTACAATGCAGCTTTTGGCCGTGAACAGATTGTTCCAAGCTATGGTTCTCAACAATCTGTTACATCTCAGGGATCAGAAATACAAACGCAAATACGTGCTATCCGCCAGAGTGAATATGCTGCAGGAACTAAAATAGACGAATATAAGGGGGTAGCGGTTTTTTCGAATGGATTGAATTATATGTCAAGTCACGGACTGAGTTACAGTGAAGACGGATATTATTACGGCTATAAATGGCAGTGTGTTGAGTTTGTAAAACGCTTTTATTATGAAAAATATAAACTTCATATGCCGGACGGAGCCGGAAATGCAAAATACTTTTTTAATCCGCAGGTTGGACAAGGCCAATTGAATGAACAAAGAGGCCTGGTGCAGTACCTCAATGGCGGAGATGTAAAACCCAGGGAAGATGACCTGCTTGTCTTTACGGATGGGGCATATGGGCATGTCGCCCTAATCAGTGAAGTGGGAAAGGATTGGATAGAAGTGGTTCAGCAAAACTCGGAAGTAACAAGGGAAAAATATATGCTGCAGTATAAGGCAGGAAAATATTATATCCTAGGCGAAAGAAAGCCGGCCGGTTGGCTGAGAATTCCGTAACTATGCTGTGCGAATTTTTAGGCACAAAAGTAATATTTTTTAATTGTTTATGGAAATAATAGGATTAGAGTAGATTTATAATAAAGGAGTATCTCAAAATGAGGATTCCCAAACATATCGGTGTAATACCGGATGGCAACCGGAGATGGGCCGTTGGAAAGGGCCTGTCCAAAGAGATGGGATACCGGGAAGGACTTGAACCCGGATTAAGAATTTTGAAACTCTGTAAAGAAGTTGGGGTTAAAGAAATAACCTATTATGGTTTTACAGTAGATAACACGAAAAGACCGGCAGCGGAAACCAAAGCTTTTGTACAAGCCTGTATTGATGCCATCGAATTAATTGCTCATGAAGATGTTTCTTTACTTGTGATCGGAAATACAGAGTCCAAGGTCTTCCCGAAAGTACTTCTCCCTTATACCAGCAGGACGGATTTCGGAAAAGGGGGAATTAAAGTCAATTTTTTAGTGAATTATGGATGGGAATGGGACCTAGGAAATTTAGTTGCAAGCGAACAAAAAAGAACCCAAATCTTGAAATCCATAAAATCTAATAATGTTTCCAGAGTCGATTTGCTTATCCGCTGGGGAGGGAGAAGACGTCTAAGCGGTTTCCTGCCTGCCCAATGTGCTTATACGGATTTTTATGTCATTGACGATTACTGGCCGGATTTTAAAGATGAACATTTCTTTTCAGCGCTCAATTGGTATGATACCCAGGATATTACCCTTGGGGGCTAGAATCTTTCATTGCGGTAATATCCTCTTGACAAGAAAGTCATTTATTGATAGTATTTAGAGAAATAATTGAAACTGACGATGACAGGGATCAGTAAGCTTGTTAACTGCCTGTACAGAGAGCCGCTGGCTGGTGGAAAGCGGTCAGGAAAAGAAGCAGAACTCCCTCTGGAGTTGCCGATCGAACCCAGCTGGTAGTAGAATCGGACGGATGCTTCCACCGTTACAAGGAAGAGGATATCGGAAGGAATTCCCGTATTCTTTAGAGTGGACGGCTTCTGCCGTTAATTTGAGTGGTACCGCGAAGTAAACCTTCGTCTCAGGAAAGAGACGGAGGTTTTTTATCGTCCACGGGTGGCAAGGAGCGTAATCTGCAGACAGCAGGCATTTGGAGGTGGTTTGATGGAACCAGATCTTAGCGGCCTTAGAATAAAGAGACTAATCGGAACCAATCAATTGATGTTTTACAGGAGGATAATGTTATGCGTAAACTGTATTTTTTTGATACGACTTTGAGAGATGGAGAACAGTCATTGGGAATCACACTGAATGTAAAAGAAAAAATGGAAATTGCCAATCAAATTGTAAAACTTGGGGCTGATGTCTTGGAGGCAGGGTTCCCCGCTTCTTCGCCCGGGGATTTCGAGTCAGTGAAAGTCATTTCACGGGAAGTAAAGGGAATTACGATCTGCGGCCTTACCCGCTGCGTAGAAAAGGACATTGAGCTTTGCGCTGAGGCTCTTAAAGATGCGGAGAATCCAAGAATCCATACCGGGATGGCCGTATCTCCCATTCATATGGAGAAAAAGTTAAGGCTCCGACCGGAGGAAGTGATCGAACGCTCGGTGGCAGCCGTCAAGCTGGCCAAAAGATATGTAAGCGAGGTTGAGTATTATGCAGAAGATGCTTTCAGAAGTGATCGTTCATTTCTTGTCCGCCTTTTTGAAAAGGTGATTAACGCCGGGGCTACAGTAATAAACATTCCGGACACGGTAGGATATGCGACTCCCTGGGAATTTGGAGAACTAGTGACTTACGTAAAAACCCAAGTAAAAAACATTGACAGAGTTAAAGTAAGTGTCCACTGCCATAATGATCTGGGGATGGCTACAGCCAATTCCTTGGCGGGGATTACGGCCGGGGCCGACCAGGTCGAGGGTACGATTAACGGAATCGGAGAGAGAGCAGGCAATACTGCACTTGAAGAAATTATAATGGCTATTTTCACACAGAAAGAAAGGTATGGCATCGATTTAAAGGTAGATACCCGGGAAATTGCAGCGACCAGCAGATTAGTCTCCTTGATTACCGGTGTACCTGTTCCCAGCCATAAAGCAATTGTGGGAGCAAATGCTTTTATGCATGCCTCAGGAATCCATCAGGATGGCGTATTGAAAGAGACCGGTACCTATGAGATTATTGATCCGGAAATCATCGGATTACCCAGGAACCAGATTGTATTGTCCGCCCGCTCAGGACGTCATGCCCTGAAACACCGGATGCAGGAACTGGGATACCATCTCAATGACAAGGAACTGGACAGAATTTATCAGGATTTTTTGATACTTGCAGACAAGAAACAGGAAGTCTATGACGAAGACCTTCATGCTTTAATGGGGGTAGGAATGTCTGCACGAGGAAACATTCATATCAAAAATATTTCAGTTGCTACTACGGGGACTGATTCGGCAACCGCAGCAGTAACGCTGGAATTTCAGGGGGAAGAAAAAACCGATGCGGCTATCGGGAACGGACCCGTTGATGCGGTATTCAAAGCAATTGACCGGATTACAGGGAATCGGGCGAAACTTGTGGATTACAGCCTGAAGTCAATCAGTAAAGGAACAGAGGCCCAGGGCAATGCCACAGTCAAAATCGAAGCCGGCGGCGGGCACTATATCGGAAGGGGTATCAGTACGGATATCATTTATGCCAGTGCCAAGGCCTACGTTGATGCAGTATTTAAGACGGGGGAGAAAATTGTTTCCGAGCAAAAGCTTTAGGGGATGATACTGTGAGTTGCTTTTTGGGGGCTAAAATACGTTCCTGCCAGAGAATATCTCCAGCATCTCATGTTTGATTCGCTGTTTGATCCTGCGTCTTTTGCTGGAAGAAAGTTCTTCTTTCTCTGTTCCAAAAAGGTAATGATCCAAGTTGAATTCTTTCAAGAGCATTTTGGTATGAAAAATATTATCTTGGTAAACGTTGACATCAATCATCTGATACTTATTTCGCGTATCTTCGGAAATAAAATTCTGAATAGAGTTAATCTTATGGTCGATAAAATATTTGCGCCCGTTTACATCACGGGTAAAGCCGCGTACCCTGTAATCAACAATGGCGATATCCGGCTCGAAGCTGGTGAGAAGGTAATTCAGCGCTCTTAAGGGTGAAATTTGACCGCAGGTTGAAACATCGATATCCGCCCTAAAAGTGCTGATCCCTTTGTCAGGGTGGTTCTCAGGGTAAGTATGTACTGTGATATGGCTCTTGTCCAAATGACCTACGACTGCTTCCGGGCCCGGGGATTCATTTTCTTGAATTTCCATCGGCTGATTATTAATGACTTCGTTTTCCGCAACGAGCATGGTAACACTTGCACCCTGAGGGTCATAATCCTGATTAGCGATATTGAGGATGTTGGCTTCGATAATTTCCGCTACGGAAGTTAGAATTTTAACCAGACGGTCCGCATTGTATTCTTCATCAATATAGGCAATATATTTTTTATGTTGATCCTGGCTCAGAGCATAACAAATATCATAAAAGTTAAAACTCAAAGTTTTGGTCAGGTTATTAAACCCATAGAGTTTCAATTTTTTATTAATAGGCTGAATTTTCACATTATCACTTCCATATTTCTTATATCTGCAGAAATTATCTGAACAATAAAAAATTATATACTTTTATCTGGAAGCTTTCAACTCGGACTTTAGAATCAATGTAATTAGATGGGAATAAAACGATATCTAATGGTTTGTCTGGAAAACTGAAAATTGGAGAAAAAGGAATAATACGCTATAATGGGAGCAAAAGGATCATCGTTTGTGAGGAAGATATGAGAATCGGTTTCTTTGATTCAGGGGTAGGGGGAATCTCCGTACTCCATGAAGCGCTAAAACAGCTTCCCGGAGAAAATTATATCTATTATGCGGACAGTGATCACGTTCCTTATGGGACAAAGAGTAAAGAAGAAGTAAAACAGTTTGTTTTTAAGGCGGTTGAGATCATGGCTGAGGAAGGTATCAAAGCCTTGGTTGTTGCCTGTAATACCGCAACCAGTATTGCTATTAATGATTTGCGCCAACAGTACAGATTTCCTATTCTGGGAATGGAGCCGGCCGTAAAACCTGCGGTAGAAAAAAATTGTTCCAAGCGGATTTTGGTGACGGCAACTCCTTTAACACTCAGAGAGGAAAAATACCAGAATCTCGTATCACGTCTGGGTCATGCCTATTTGGTAGATGGGATTGCTCTGCCTGAATTAGTGGAATACGCTGAGAAATTCATTTTTGATCCCAAGGAAATACGTCCTTACCTTCAGACAAAATTATCTGGGTATGATCTGACTCAATACGGAACAGTTGTTTTAGGGTGCACCCATTTTCAGTTTTACCGAGATGGTTTTACAGAGTTGTTCCCCAAGGATACAGATATC
Source organism: Candidatus Dichloromethanomonas elyunquensis (assembly GCA_001515265.1). GTDB lineage: Bacteria > Bacillota > Desulfitobacteriia > Desulfitobacteriales > Syntrophobotulaceae > Dichloromethanomonas > Dichloromethanomonas elyunquensis. The sequence continues at coordinate 21,538 of LNDB01000005.1, read as the reverse complement.
ATTGACGGAAGTACAGGAACTATTAATTATTTGAGGAAGACTTTAGCCGAAAGGAAAATGGCCAATCAGGAAGGCCAAGGGCAGATTTGCTTTTATTCTTCCGGTAAGAAAATCGATCAGGATCAAAGGTACAGGGACTATCTTCGTTATTTAGATGCCAGCATGTCAATTTCTGAACTTAATATGCAATAAAGATGAAAGACCTCTCATGAAGTTCACATCAAATTTTTGTGAAATAAACATGGGAGGTTTTTTACAATGTTTTTTTGTAAAATAAATTGACTTATCCTAAAAAAAGAGTATTATAATGCATGAAGGTGATAATCATTATCAATAGAGGGTGGAAATAATGAAAATAATTAGTATGGATCAAATTCCTGTCCATTCTAACGGACGGATTGTGAACATTAATATTGATAATGCCCTAAAAAAAAGATTGACAGATATGGGTTTGATACAGGGCACTGTGTTTCGGGTTGACGGACAGGCACCGTTAGGTGATCCGATCAAAATTAATCTGAGAGGGTATAATCTTACGATCCGAAGAAGTGATGCCAAAAATATTATGGTGGAACAGCTCTAGCCAGGGAAAAGCCCCGGAACCTCTTTCGCAATTAAATGATAATTGTTATCAATTTAAATGATTTTTTGGCAAAGTAAATCAAGATAGGGATAGAAAAAAGAAGAAATACAGAGAGGGCTGGAGAATGTGAACAAAGAATTTACAGTCGCCTTAGTAGGCAATCCTAACTGCGGTAAAACCAGTTTGTTCAACGTTTTAACCGGGTCCAGGCAACATGTAGGCAATTGGCCGGGTGTTACCGTAGAACGAAAAGAAGGTTTTGTAAAATATCAAGAACAAAATATTAAAGTGATAGACCTCCCGGGAACATATAGTTTTTCCGCTTCTTCAGAAGACGAGGTCATTGCCGTAAATTACATTTTACAAAAAAGGCCGGATGTGGTTGTTAATGTCATCGATTCCGGAAACATAGAACGCAACCTCTATTTGACAGTACAATTATTGGAGATGAATGCCAGGGTCCTTATCGCTTTGAACATGACAGATGAGGCAGAAAAAAGGCATATTTTTATCGACAGAAACAAGCTGTCGGAACTTTTAGCGGTTCCAGTTGTTGCAACGGTAGCCACAAGGAACAGCGGGGTCCGGGAACTGATAAGCACCTCGTATAATATGAAGGATACCCTAAAACCTTTCAGACTGGATTATGGAGCGGCTGTAAATGAATTGCTCAGTAAGATAGCGGATATTCTTGCGGCGGAAGATATATGTACAGAAGATGCAGCTCATCTCATGGCAGTGAAATTGCTTGAAGATGACGGATACACCAAAGAAGTCGTTCAGTTGGAACAGCACCGTCAGGTGAAAGAACTCGTGGAAGCAGGAAGATCGCGGATCAAGACAGATTCCGGTTTTGATGCGGAAATCTATCTGGCAGATCAGAGATATCAATTTATCAATAAGATTATTACCCGGTGTGTGAGGAAAGAAGTCCCCCCAACGGAAGACCAAACTGAAAAAATTGACCGGATCGTTACCAACAAATGGTTGGGAATTCCGTTTTTCTTCCTGATAATGTTTCTTCTCTATCAGATTACGATGGGATTTGGAAACGAATTTCTGGGAGGATATGTTGAAAGGGCTCTTGCCATCCTTGGAGAATACCTCTCCAGTCTTATGGCAAAGGCGCCTCCCTTGGCAAAATCTTTCATAGTGGATGCCGTCATCGGCGGAGTAGGGTCTGTCTTGGTGTTTGTACCTTTGATGCTAACCATGTATTTTCTGATCTCTTTCCTGGAGGACAGCGGTTATATGGCGAGAGCCGCTTATGTTATGGACCGGCTGATGAATGCGGTGGGACTTCACGGTAAAACCGCTGTAGCCATGATCGTAGGGAGCGGCTGCAATGTTGCAGGGATTATGTCCACGCGAACATTAGATACTAAAAAGGACAGGATGATCGGTATCCTTATCAGCCCTTTTATTTCCTGCAGTGCAAGATTGCCGGTTTACGCCCTCTTTGCCGGAGCTTTTTTTAAAGACAAAAGAGTTGGATTTTTCCCCGCTTCAGGTTTAGTTTTCTTCTCGCTTTATTTGCTTGGAATTTTGGTAGCGGTGGCAGCCGGAAAAATTTTAAGTAAAACAGTCTTTAAACAGGAGAAATCTTATTTTATCATGGAATTACCCCCTTACCGCATTCCAACTTTAAGAAGCCTTCTAATCCATATGTGGGAGAAAACGGAGTCGTTTGTGAAGAAAGCCGGGACGGTCGTCTTCGGCATGGTTGTTGTGATCTGGATCTTATCGGTTTTTCCGCTGGGGGCGGAGCCGGGGAGCGCTATGAGCTTTCTTGGCAGGTTGGGGGCCTTTCTTGCACCAGTACTTTCTCCGGCCGGATTTGGGTCGTGGGAGGCAACAGTCGCCTTGATCGTAGGCGTAGGCGCCAAAGAGGCAATTGTCGCTACTTTCGGAATGGTCTATGCGACAGAGGCCGATACCCTTTCAAACATTCTTAGCCTTCATTTTTCAGCCCTTTCCGCTTATGCTTTCATGGTCATGACCTTGCTTTATTCACCCTGTGCCGCGACTTTTGCGATTATTAGAAAAGAGACCAACTCCGTAAAATGGGCTCTATTTTCAGTAGGTTATTCCTTGTTAATCGGCTGGAGTGCCGCCGTGTTTGTCTATCAGGCAGGAAAACTGCTGGGTTTGCAATAAAGAATAAGGGGATATGAAAAATGTTAATGGAAATATTGAAAGAGATCGCCACAACTAACACACACTCGTATACTTCTTTAGCCAAGAAACTGAATCTTGATCCGGAAATGGCGAAACAAATGTTTTTTCATCTTCAAGGAATGGGTTATATCATTTCTGATGATCCGGCCTGCGGGGATGACCGGTGTGAGGAGTGCGGGATATGCTGCACTAAGAAAAAAAATAAAGGGATTCAGCAAAATAAAACGGGTACAGGGACAGTTCGCTGGAAAGTGACTGAAAAAGGAAAAAAAGTTATTACGGACCAAGGTGAAAAATAAGATGCCTGATATTCTCGCACATTTCATGATAGGGAAAAAAGTTCATGAATATTTACATGAATTGGGCCTGGGCGGGGATGAGGCAGCCAGAATTACGTCCCGCGCAATCGATCAATACCATGAACTTTTTCTTTTTGGAACACAGGGGCCGGATGTATTCTACTATCATAACTTTTGGCCTTGGAAAAGAAAGCGGAGTCTCAGCAAGTTAGGAAACAGGCTCCATGTGGAAAAGACGGGGGCTTTTTTTATAGAGGGACTTAAAAAGCTGCACGCAATGGACTCATCAGGTAATGATTATCAGGCGATATGGGCTTACTTTTGCGGATATCTCTGCCATTTTACTCTGGATAAAAATGCCCATCCGTATATTTACCGGATGGCAGGTTTCTCCTTCGAAAAAGGAGAGGAAAAAGGGGATGACTCCTACCAACATCAGAAACTTGAAGCCTTAATCGACTGTATGCTTTGGAAAAGGTTTAAAAACAAGGAAGCTTGTGAAGAGCCTATCCACTTGCATCTTCAGATTAACCAAGACTTTCCCTTAAGTCTCGACAGGTTTTATCGCCAGATCATTCGGAAAATATATGGATTGGAATTAAAAGAGGATTCACTGAAAAAAGCATTTCAGGATATGAATGCGGGAGTAAAGTTAATTTTTGATCCAAATCATCACAAAAAAAGGTTTTTCACAGCACTTGGAACATTACGAAGAAAAGAAATAAGACTTCCGCGCCCTCTTTATCCCCGTTCTCAGGAAATTCGCATGGATTATTTAAATGAAAAAAGAATGCGCTGGGTTCACCCTTTGGACGAGAATGAGGAGTTCTCGAGCTCTTTTTTGGATATTTTAGAAGAGAGCAAGACAGAAGCCGTAACGTATATTTTACAAGGAGCCGCTTACTTGCGGGGAGAACAGGGGACGATCCAGGAAGTTTTTAAAGACATTTCCTATCTGACCAATAAGGAATGGGGGACTGAAGCAGCCTGGCGGAAGGTGGCAGGGGAAGGGATTATTTCTAAATATTAGCTTTTTGTTGATTACATGGTATAATATTACTCGTTTAGGGCTTCCAATTTGGAAGTATTTTATTTCAATGATAAAAAACGGGAGGGTTGGTAATGACAGGTCACCAAGTTGAAACCAGAGAATTTCAAACCGAAATCAGACAATTGCTGGATATTGTTATTAATTCTCTCTACACAGACCGGGACATTTTCTTAAGAGAGCTCATATCCAATGCAGCCGATGCAACAGAAAAACTCCGCTACCTGAAACTTTCCGGGAATGAGGTCAATGACCCGGATTTACCCTTGGAAATTTCCATTAATACGGATGAAACTGCAAACACCCTGACAATCTCCGATAATGGAATCGGGATGACGAAGGAGGAACTGATTGCCAATCTCGGAACGATCGCGCACTCCGGTTCCAAAGAATTTATCCGGCATCTGACTGAGTCCAAAAAGGAAGGGTCTTCCGGAACGGACTTAAGCTTGATTGGTCAGTTCGGAGTCGGCTTTTACTCCGCATTTATGGTGGCTGAACGTGTTTCCTTATACACCCGTTCGTATGCCCCAGATGCAGAAAGCTGGGTTTGGACGTCCGATGGCAGTGGAAATTATTCCGTAGAACAGGGAGAAAACACCCAGCGCGGTACCAAAATTGTTTTACGTTTGAAAGAAGATGCCAAAAACTATGGCCAGGGCGAGGAAATTAAAAGGATTATCAAACAGTATTCGAGTTTTGTTCCTTATCCTGTTGCGGTAAATGGAGAGAAAGCCAATACCGTCGAAGCGGTTTGGACCAAGAATGTCTCTCAAATCACCGACCAGGAATATACCGATTTTTACAAATATATTGCCAATGCGTATGAGGAACCTTTCTGCCGGCTGCATTTTTCTTCGGATGCGCCCTTGTCGATTAAGGCGCTGTTATTCGTGCCCGGCGAGAATTACGAGCGTTTCGGTTTTAGCAGGATGGAGAGAGGGGTTAACCTCTTCTGCAAGAAAGTCCTGATTCAGGAAAAATCGGAAGTGATCGTGCCCGAATGGTTAAGGTTTGTCCGCGGTGTGATCGACAGTGAAGAACTGCCTTTAAATATTTCCAGAGAGACGCTGCAGGATAATGCCTTGATCTCTAAATTAAATAAAGTCGTAACAGGACGTTTTCTGAAGTTCTTGGAAGAACAGGCTAAGGATGCCCCCGCAAGATATAAGGAGTTCTGGGAAAAATTCGGCCTCTTTATCAAAGAAGGGGCGGCCACGGACTTTGTTCATAAGGATGCGCTCGTCAAACTTCTTCGTTTCGAGTCTAACCTGTCGGGAGAAGGGGAATTAGTTTCCTTCGATCAATATGTTGAACGGATGAAGGAAGATCAAAAAGCAATTTACTATATCAGCGGTTCCAGCCGCGAAGTTATTGAATCCGGACCCTACTTGGAGATTTTCAAGGATAAGGGGATAGAGGTTCTCTATTCTTACGAAACGATTGACGACTATATTTTGAACAACCTGCATGAGTTTCAGGGAAAGAAAATTGTTGCAGCAGAGCAGGACAGTGAGGACCTGCCGGAAGCTGAAAGCAGGGAAACCCAAGAAGGAGAAATTTCTGAAGATGAATTGAATTCCTTTTTGGATTGGTACAAGGAAACTTTGGGAACAAAAGTGACTGAAGTACGTTCTTCAAAAAGGCTTGTGGATAGCCCTGCAGTTGTTTTAAGTTCTTTCGGAACTCATAGTATGCAGAAAATGATGCAACTGATGAACAAGGAGTCAGGCAGTGTCCCAGCGGGTATTCTGGAGATTAATACCCGATCTGCGATTATCCGGGGGATCAACGAATTGCGAAAAGCAAATGATCCATTTGCTGAGGCAGCAGCCCAGCAGGTTTTAGAAACAGCCCAGATCGCAGCCGGTCTGATCCTTGATCCCAGGCATATGGTCAATAGGCTTTACAGTCTTTTGGAAAGGGCCGTGACAAGCAAATAGTCCGGTAAGAGGAAAACAATCTGTTCAGAGTTGTACAATTGGAGCGCGGCTGTTGCAGTTGAAACAGCCGCGCTCCAATCAGTTATTTATGCCATCCGTGACATGGCCGAAATTAGGCACAGCCTGTGCCGTTAGAAGTTTTCCCCCAAAGAAATCGGATCCTGTTTAGGAAAAATCACTTTAAAAGCAGTCCCCTCTCCTAAGATACTGTCGACATGAATTTCTCCGCCCCGCAACTTGATCAATTCCGAAACGATTGCCAGACCAAGTCCTGCCCCTTGCCCTTTGGTCCTGGCGCGGGAGCGGTCTCCCCGGAAAAATCTTTGAAAGATGCGCGGTACGTCTTCCGGAGGGATTCCTTTGCCATTATCTTTTACCGAAAAACCGATGCTGGACTCTTCCTCCCAAATAGATATCTCAATGTTTCCTTCTGTTGCAGTATGCTGGATGGCATTATGTAAAAGATTATAAAGGATTTGTTTTAATTCATCCGCTTTGAAGGGAAAAACCAGCGTGCCAAGCCCCCGGAAGGCGGACAAGTTCCCTTCAGAAACAGTCTTGCCGTTGATTGTAAATAAGCGGTTTTCCAATAAAGGAGATATAAGAGGGATTAAGTCCGGCAGAACATCCTCAAGGGTTACCTGTGTGGGTTCGGATTGTTCAATTTCATTCACTTCCTGGGAAATGCGGTTCAAAGTGAGAAGACCTTCTGTCAAGCGAATCAAGCGCTCGGTTTCTACCAGCATGGTACGGTGGGCGGAGTCCAGGGTCTCTTTATCGGCAGCACCGCTGCGGTTCAGGATTTCCAAAAAGCCTCTAATTGAAGTGAGGGGGGTACGGAGTTCATGAGATGCGTCAGCAATAAATTGCGCCATTCTTTCTTTTGCGGCTCGTTCCATATTAAAGGCATATTCAATCTGTCCCAGCATATGGTTCAGTGCTTCTCTCAGCTGTTCAATCTCAGAAGCGGTTTTCATTACAGGGATTCTTAAATTATAGCGTCCATCAGCGATTTTGCGGGCAGTGGATGAGATATTGAGCAGGGGTTCAAGCGGCTTTTGCAGGGCAAAAGCTGTAAGAAGCGTACTCAGTAAAAAGATAATCAAGGCGTTGACAACATAACCTCTAAGGTTTCGTTCCAATAAAAAATTCTCTTCGGATAAAGGTTCTCCGATCACGGCATAACCCAGTAAAGGCAACTGAACCCCCTGGTTACCGTTTCCCGGCCGAATATTAGCGGGGGGCTCAAAGGTTGAGGATATACCGGCAGCCAGGATGGGCTTCACCAGAACCATATAATTATCATTTGACTTGCCGATGATAAAAGGTTGAGCGTTTACAGCTTTACCATAAAGGGTGAAAGACAGGTTCCCCTGCAGAAACGCAGGAATTGTTGCGTTGGTTTTGCCGTAGCTGTACACCATAAAACTGAGCTTTGCATCTGTGGAGTAAAAAGCAACAAAATTTCCAGGGCGAAGCTCGGCAAACCGTCCCGGACGCAGATCATTGGAAAGCCAGTTTATCATACTGCTGCGTATGGCAGCATAATCGGAAAGGAGATTCTCCTGAACGCCTTGATAAAGCGAAGTTTGCAGGGAATGATATTGGATAGAACCTATTATTGTAAAAAAAAGGATATGACAAACCCAGAAGCGCAGCAGAAGCTGCCCCACAAGGGAATTTCTCCAATGATTCAGATTCAATCTTGTAAAAGGTTTCATAGGACGGTCTCCAGTAGCAGGATTATTCTGTTTGCAGGCGGTATCCCAGTCCCCTCATGGTCTTGATTAAAGCATGGGAGGAATCTCCAAGCTTCTCTCGAAGATACCGGATATAAACCTCCACAATATTATCCTCGCCGTCAAAATCATAACCCCAAACGTGGAGCAGGATCTTCTCCTTGCTCAGGGTTTGGTTAGCGTTCCAGAGAAAATAGGATAAAAGCTTATATTCTGTAGGGGACAAATGAAGAACATTATCATCTAGAGAGATCGTTTTCTTCATTTCATCCATAACGAAACGCCCGATTATTTTCTGGCCGGAGAGGTCGGGAAAACGGGTGCGCAGTTGAACCTCGATGCGTGCGAGCAATTCGTCAAAATGAAAAGGTTTGACGATATAATCGTTTGCCCCCAGTTTGAGTCCTTTCACAATATCACCGGAGGTATCTTTGGCTGTCAGCATGATCATCGGGGCTCCGGATATTTCAGGAACCGTCTCGCATAATTCATAACCGTCCATTACCGGCATCATGATATCCAGAATAATCACATGAGGTTCAAAGACAGGTATCAATTTTAAAGCCACTTCCCCGTTTTCGGCAGTTTGAACTTCGTAACCTTCCTGTCTGAGTCCGAGACTCAGCATTTGGCGAATCGAAATATCATCATCAACCACTAGAATTTTAAATTGAACCCGAGTCATGTACTACCCTCCAAATCGTGATGCCGTAAGGATATGAATTAAGAATAATCAATTAACCTGAAAGGAAACTTAAAAGAAAATTATGATATAATTTAGCGGAAATAGTCCTATAAGCTATTATTACCTATTTTAAGAAAGGATGATACAAATGGCAATTGTAGCAGTCAACATGGTACCTCTCGGAATGGGGTCAAGCGTCAGCAAATATGTTGCGGCAGCTGAAAAAGTGATTGTCAATCGTCCGGGAATGAAACGGCAGGCAGGACCCATGTTTACCACGCTGGAAGGGGATCTGGACGAAATCATGAAAGCCATCCGGGAGATGCAGGAAGCAGTCTTTGCTGCCGGCGTTGACAGAGTGGTCACAACCATCAAGATTGATGACCGCCGGGACAAACATGCTACGATGGATGCAAAGCTTGCTTCTCTTAATGCTAAACTGGAAGGCAAAGAGTGAGATATGCCTTTTTTTGGTGTTCCAAGCTTAGAGCAACCGCATCTTATTGATAAGAAGCTCAAACTTCAAACCCAGAAATTCGGCTGCACGGCGGCAGAGGATCATACGGGTGAGGAAGATTTCGAAGTAATCCATCACCGAGCAGATGGAACTGTCAATTTGGAGCTCAAGTGATGCGGTTTTCTTATCCGCATCGATCACAATTTTAGATTCTTTTACGGCATAATTGACCCGGTCGTGAATATCAAAAGTGGAGAATTCGGGATTACGGACCCTGCTCCGTCTTACATCGCTTTTGTCGGCTAAAATCAGTGCCGCGGCAATAGAATTTACCGGCATGGAAGTTGCTTCATCATGGTTTCCTATAGCAGAAATAACAGAAGCAATTTCATTGGGATCCATATATAGCTCATTCAAGATTTGAAAAGCCATTAACGCACCGCTGTGAGCATGGTCGACCCGGTTTACCACATTGCCGATATCATGCATAAAAGCTGCAATCTTGACCAATTCGATATCCCGTTGGCTATATTCCAGCAAGGAAAGTATGTTGGCGGCAGTTTCAGAGGTCCGCATTGCATGCTGGAAGGAATGTTCGGTATATCCCATAACACCTAAAACATCATTGCCTCTCTCGATAAAAACTTTCACCTTTGGGTTGCTGCGAATATCTTCAAAAGTTATCATAGAAAAACAGCCTCTCTTTCCTTCGGCGGTTCTGCAGATATTCTTATTTTACAATTACCATTATTATGCCTTTTATTCTTGCTGTTTGGAACTATAAACAGTTAATAATTCTATGGATTTATGATAAAATATTATGACTGACGATCGGTTGCGATTATTTTGGGAGAAGCGGTGATTCCATGCATATGAAGAATTTCAATCAAGAGTTCGAGAGGAAAATTTTAATCCTGGACGGGGCTATGGGAACAATGCTCCAGCAAAAGGGCCTTACGGCTGAAGATTTTGGAGGTCCTGAACAAGATGGGTGCAATGAAATCCTCAATTTAACGCAGCCTGAACTTGTTCTTTCTATTCATGAAGCTTATCTTGCAGCCGGGGCAGATATTATTGAAACCAACTCTTTTGGGGCTACTCAGGTCGTCTTGCGGGAGTATAATCTGGAAGAAAAGGACATTGAATTAAACAGGGCTTCAGCTGCCTTGGCCAGAAAAGCCGCCGACCGGTGGTCTACCCCGGACAAGCCTCGTTTTGTGGCGGGATCGATGGGACCAACCACCAAAATGTTAGCGCTTACAGGCGGGATTGATTTTGCAGAATTGGAAGAAGCCTACTACAGGCAGGCTAAAGGTTTGCTGGAAGGCGGCGCAGATCTTCTGTTGATAGAAACGTGTCAGGATACCTTGAATGTTAAAGCGGCGGGAAGCGGGATAATAAGGGCGTCAAAACAACTTGGCAAGGAAGTTCCGATTATGGTCTCCTGTACTATCGAACCCGCGGGGACAATGCTGGCCGGCCAAAATATTGAGGCCTTTTATACCTCCATTCGCCATTTAAACCCTGTTGCCGTCGGTCTGAACTGCGGGATGGGAGCAGAACTCATGAACGACCATATCCGGACGCTGGATGGTATCGCTTCCTGCGCGGTGAGCTGCTACCCCAATGCCGGCCTGCCGGATGAAGAAGGGATTTACAGGGAAACCCCTGAGGAATTTGCACAAAAAATGAAGAAGTATGCGGAAAACGGCTGGTTGAATATTGCCGGTGGCTGCTGCGGTACGACAGACGCTCATATTCGGGTCTTGGCAGACGCTTTGGCTGGGACGAAACCAAGAAAGAAAAGGGCTCAAACGGGAAGCAGCGTCTCAGGAATTGAAGCGGTGTGGCCGGAAGAGGAAAACAGGCCCCTGCTGGTAGGCGAACGGTCCAATGTGATCGGTTCGCGGAAGTTCAAGGACTTGATCATGGAAGGACGGTTCGAAGAGGGTTCGGAAATTGCCCGGGCACAAGTCAAAAAAGGGGCGCAGATCATCGATATCTGTGTAGCCAATCCCGATCGTGACGAATTAAAGGATATGATTGATTTTCTCCCGCATGTAGTGAATAAAGTAAAAGCCCCGATTATGCTGGATTCCACCGATCCCAGGGTGCTTGAAGCAGGACTTCGCCTCATCCAGGGAAAGGCCATCATCAACTCTATCAACCTGGAAAACGGTTTGGAGCGGTTTGAAGAGGTTGTGCCCCTCATCCGAAAATACGGAGCAGCGGTGGTGGTGGGAGTTATCGATGAAAAGGGGATGGCCCTCACGCGGGAAAGAAAGCTGGCTGTCGCGGAACGTTCTCATGATCTTCTGGTCCGTCAGTACGGATTGGATCCCCGGGACATTATTTTCGATCCCCTGACTTTCCCCGTTGGAACGGGTGATATCAAATATTTGGGTTCTGTGGCGGAGACCGTTGAAGGACTCCGGTTGATTAAGCAGAAAATGCCTGAATGCAAGACCATTCTGGGGATCAGCAATGTTTCTTTCGGTTTGCCTGCAGCGGGCAGGGAAGTGCTGAATGCGGTCTTTGTATATATGAATACCCTTGCAGGACTCGATTACGCGATTGTCAATGCCGAAAAGCTGGAACGCTACGCATCGATTCCGTCTGAAGAGAAAAAACTGACAGAGGAATTGCTTTTAAATACCAATGACAACACCTTGAAAGCCTTTACCGATTTTTATCGGGAGAAAAAGGTCACTGCGAAGAAACAACTCCCCAGCCGTTCTTTGGAGGAACGTCTTGCCGAATATATTGTTGAGGGGTCCAAAGACGGCTTGGAGAACGATTTGAAGGAAGGCCTAACCCGGTACACCCCCCTTGAACTCATCAACGGTCCCTTAATGAAAGGGATGGAAGAAGTCGGGAGCCTCTTCAACCAAAATCAGCTTATCGTTGCCGAAGTGCTGCAGAGCGCCGAGGTTATGAAGGCCGCAGTAATTTTCTTAGAACCCTATATGGAAAAACAGGAGCAGGCAGTCAAAGGAAAAATTCTCTTGGCCACGGTTAAAGGGGATGTCCACGATATCGGGAAAAACCTCGTGGAGATCATCCTGTCTAATAACGGCTACCAGGTGATTAACTTAGGCGTCAAGGTCAGTTCCGAACAGCTGATTGAAGCCAGTATCCGCGAAAAACCGGATGTGATCGGTTTGTCCGGCCTTTTGGTCAAATCCGTTCAACAAATGCTCCTCACAGCAGAAGACCTGAGCGATGCGGGAATCAATACCCCCTTGATCCTGGGCGGAGCAGCGTTAAGCCGGAAATTCACTGAAGAAAAAATTGCCCCTGTTTACAAGGGGAAAGTTTTATATGCCAAAGATGCCATGGACAGCTTAGGTCTCCTTCATGATCTTCTGAAGAAAACAGAATATAACCAGCAAAAGGATGCCGTTGCTGAAAAAGTAATAGAGATTGGAAATGACGCAGGGAAGAAGGAGATTGAGGTTATATTCCGTCACCAAGGCCCGAGCCCCTTGGTCTCATGGGACATTCCCAGTTATCAGCCGGTACGGTTGGAAAGACAGCTGCTGTTGAATTACCCGCTGGAAGAAATCATTTCCACAATTCACATTCCCCGGCTCATGAACCGATATCTGGGGGCTTCCAAGAAAGTCGGGAAGTTTAAGGATAAATCCGCAGAATTTGAAAAAGAAGCCAGGGATTTTTTAGGAGAGATCCGGGAGAAAGAACTGATAAGAGCCAACGCTGTTTACGGATTTTTCCCGGTCTGCTCCGAGGGCAACAGTATTTTCGTCCATGATTTGGGAAATAGCAAAAAAGTAATGACTGAATTTGTCTTCCCCCGTCAACCAAGGGAGAACGGGCTATGCCTGGCGGATTTTATCCGGCCTCTGGACAGCGGAAAGACGGATTATCTGGGCATGTTTATGCTCACCACAGGTTTGGGGATCCGGGAAAAAGCAGCCCTTTTTCAAGATAAAGGCCAATATCTGCATGCTATTCTTCTTCAGGTTCTGGCTTTGGAACTTGCGGAAGCCTTCGCGGAACACCTGCATGGGATCATGCGCCGAATTTGGGGGATTGCGGACCAAGGCATCCGAGTATCACTGGGGTATCCCGTTTGTCCTTCCTTGGAGGATCAGGGAAAAATCTTCAGTTTACTCAAACCGCAGGAGGCAGGGATTGTTCTTACTGAAAATTTCATGATGGATCCCGAAGCCTCCGTATCGGCCTTGGTTTTTTCCCACCCGCAGGCCAGGATCTTCAGCCTGCGCTAAAAAGTCTTAGGTAAAGGTCTGTCAGCAGGCCGTGTCATATGTAAGAGATCCCGTAAAAGGGGTCTCTTTTGATCTCGTGAAACAGGTTTGCATGAACTTATCAGGCTAAGAGGATTACTCGGAAAAATGACCGTAGTTGTGCCTTCTCCTGTTAAACAAGGTGGATCCATATATATCGGAATTCGTATTTTGACCGGCCCGTTCTTGAACCGGCTGCGGTACAATCGGAGTCGGAAGCAGAGGATTAAGCTGATTTGGCTGAGCGGGCAGAACAGGAGTAAGACCCGGAGCGGGGCTGTTCGGTGCAGGATTATTTAGAGTTTTCGTTTTTCTGCCGTTTTTCTTAAAGCCAAACAAGTTTTTCAGATCAAACATATTTTTCTTTGTCTCCGCTGCTGGTTTTACAGTTGCAGGCTGGTCCTGGGGAGTATCCAAATTCAATTTGAATAGCATTTTGTTGATAAAAGGATAACCGACTTTATTAAAAAGAAGCATGCCTGTTCTGCGGGCAATGGGAATACCTATTCTTTTTGCAATCGGGAGACCTACCTTTTTGGCGAGAGGGATACCGACCTTTTCAGCAAAGATAGGTCCTACCCTTGGACCAAGTTCCCTCATGACAAGAGGGGCAACTCTTTGCAAAAGATAGGAGGTTGGGATTGGATCCATATCAATTACCTCCTTATGGTTTAAATGGTAAATAATTACATTAAAGGATATGCGAATTATTGAAATTGGTGTTTGTACTGAAACGAAAATTAAAAAGCTTTACGGTAGATTTCTTCAAGTTCAGAAATAAGGGGCATACGGGGATTTGTGGTTATTGTCTGATCCTGGTAAGCTTCCTGGGCGAGCTTCTTTATTTTATCCTCGAATTCTTCCATTTTCACCCCTGCTTGGGAAATAGAACGGGGAATATGGAGCTCTTCAAGGAGGGAAAGAATTGCAGCAACCAGTATATCCACGCCTTCGGCATGGGTTTTAAAACGTAAGGCCAGGGCCTCCGCGATCTCAGCATATTTTTGATGGGCAACATAGTATTTATATTTCGGAAAAACAGTGATTTTACTAGGTACTTCACTGTTAAAACGGATAACATGAGGCAGTAAAATGGCATTTGCTCTTCCATGCGGGATATTAAATTCTCCCCCCAGTTTATGGGCCAAGGCGTGGTTAACGCCCAAAAAAGCATTGGTAAAGGCCATTCCCGCGATACAGGAAGCATTATGCATTTTCTCTCTCGCTTCCCGGTCGCTGCCATTGGCATATGCTCTGGGCAGATATTTGAAGACAAGTTGGATTGCTTTAAGCGCTAAAGCATCGGTATAGTCGGAGGCCATGATTGAGACATAAGCTTCAATGGCATGGGTGAGAACATCCACTCCTGTATCCGCGGTCACGGAGGGGGGGATAGTGATTGTAAACTCGGGATCGATGATAGCCACATCCGGAGTCAGTTCATAATCGGCGATGGGATATTTAATATTCCTCTGTTTATCCGTGATAACCGCAAAAGAAGTAACTTCAGAGCCTGTTCCCGAGGTAGTGGGAATCGCGATAAATTTGGCTTTTTGGTTCGTACGCGGAATTCTATAAATCCTTTTGCGGATATCCATAAATTTATAGGTTAAGGCTTCAAAATTGACTTCGGGATTTTCGTAAAACATCCACATCGCTTTTGCTGCATCAATAGGGGACCCCCCGCCTAGAGCGATAATGGCATCCGGCTTGAAAGCCTGCATGATTGCCAGCCCTTTTTCAACCGTTTCCAAAGACGGGTCCGGTTCTACTTCGGCGAAGACTTCACTGTGCACATATTTGGGCCGCTTACGCAGATAATAGAGCACCTTGTCCACGTAGCCACTTTTCTGCATGACCATATCCGTGATGATTACAGCCCTGGAAATGTCTAGTATTTTCTCAAGATATTTCGTGGAACCGTATTCGAAATAGACCCGGTCAGGAATTTTAAACCATTGCATATTTACGGTTCTGCGCGCCATTCTTTTTTTATTAATCAGATTGACAGCGGTAATGTTAGCGGTGGTAGAGTTACTGCCGAAGGAGCCGCAGCCCAGCGTCAAAGAAGGGATATTTGTATTATAAAGGTCTCCAATTGCTCCATGAGTGGAAGGTGAATTGATGATTAACCTTCCTGTTTTGATGGCTTTGCCAAAAAAATCAATCACTTCCTGATTATTGGAATGGATGACGGCAGAGTGCCCGAGTCCGCCATAACGGACAATCTTGTCGGCCAGCTCGATCCCTTTTTCATAGTCTTCTACTTTGTAATAGGCTAGGATGGGGCTTAACTTTTCGCTGGACAGTGGATACTTACGGCCTACTCCCTGAAGCGGCGCGATGAGAATTTTTGTGTTGGGATCTACTTCCAGCCCTGCTATCCGGGCTATTGTTGAGGCGCTTTTACCGACGATAGAAGGATTCAAAGTTCCTTTTTCCGGGTGGAACACCGTCTTTTCTAATTGGATGATCTCTTCAGGACGGAGGAAATGACACTTTAATTCTTTCATGTAGCTTTCTACCGACTGGGCAATCGCCTGATCAACAATGACAGCCTGTTCTGAAGCACAGATTAAACCATTATCAAAGGTTTTAGAGATGATAACATCCGTAACCGCCGTTTTGATATCGGCCGTTTTTTCAATGTAACAGGGGACATTTCCAGGGCCGACGCCCAGTGCCGGTTTGCCTGAAGAATAAGCTGATTTGACCATTGCTGAACCGCCGGTAGCCAGAATAAGGGAAGTCTGGGAATGATTCATCAGGGCATTTGTTTTTTCGATAGAAGGTTCTTCAATCCACTGTATACAATTAGAGGGAGCACCTGCTTTTACAGCTGCCTCCAGGACGATCCGGGCAGCTTCGGAACTGCTCCGCTGGGAGTGCGGGTGAAATGCAAATACAATTGGATTTCGTGTTTTGACAGCAATGATCGATTTAAACATCGTGGTAGAAGTAGGATTTGTGGATGGCGTAATTCCCGCTATAATTCCCACGGGTTCTGCGATCTCGGCATAATTTTCATATTCATTTTCATTAATAACGCCTACGGTCTTTTCGTATTTAATACTATGATAGATATATTCCGTTGCAAAAATATTTTTGGAGACTTTGTCTTCTACAATACCCATTCCGGTTTCTTCCACCGCAAGCTGGGCAAGATAAAGTTGGTTTTCCAATCCGGCCAGCGCCATTGCCCTAACAATATGATCAATTTGCTCCTGTGTCATCTGCATATACGTTGTCAGTGCCTCCTGTGCCTTTTCCATGAGGATGTCTATTGAAGCATTTCTTTTGGTAATTTCCATGTCTGCCTCCCAAAATCTATCTGAATTGCTATTAGTTTATTTTTCGAATCACAATTATTTTTATACCACCAGATTGCGTAATACTTCAAAAAGAAGAAAGTTAATGCTATAATACGAACATACGTTCTGTAAATCTATTGTTTACTGTCAGACCATTGGGAAATATCAGGTGGGACCAAAGTAGGAATTTACGATTATTTCCAAAAACTGAAATACAAAGAAAAACAGCAGGAAAGAAACCTAGCTTTTAATAGATAACGAAAAACGCGTCAAACAGCTATTGCTTACTATATATAGTGTTGATAAAATATATCTATACAATATGTGGAGTGAGGTGGAAGTCTTGCGTTGTCCGTTTTGTCAAAGCGATGAAACAAAAGTACTGGATTCCCGTCAGATTGAAGGCGGGACAGCCATTAGACGCAGACGGGAATGTGATGTTTGTTCCAAACGTTTTACTACTTATGAAAAGTATGAGGAATTTCAACTGATTGTTGTTAAAAAGGATGGCAGGAGAGAACCTTTTTCCCATCAGAAGTTATTGGCAGGACTGTTAAAAGCCTGTGAAAAGCGTCCGGTATCAACCGAACAACTTGAAGAGATCGTTTCCGATATTGAGAGACAACTGCGTGACGTGAATGAAAGGGAAGTCCCTAGCGAGCTGATCGGGGAAGCAGTTATCAACAAATTGTTTGAGACCGATGAAATCGCTTATATTCGCTTTGCCTCAGTTTACAGGCAGTTTAAAGATATCCAGAAGTTTATGGAGGAATTGGACCAAATCGTTAAACGCCGGAAATAATAACGAATATGAAAACGGTTGTTTTAACATAGATCAAGAAGGATATAGGAGGACCAGGTTTATGTATGTAGTAAAAAGAGATGGAAGGCGTGAATTATTCAACCAGGAGAAGATCCTGCAGGCAGTTGAGAAGGCGTTCCTTGCCACAGAGACACCCAATGTGGAGCAATGGGCAAAAATTGTCACGGATAAAGTGCTGATTGAGCTTGAAGACCGTTTTGGGAGGAATGACGGGTTTGACATTGAGCAAATCCAGGATATTGTCGAAGATGTTCTGATGAAAACAGGCAATACCAATGTGGCCAGGGCATATATTCGTTACCGTTTCCAACATGAGATCATTCGCAATCAGGAAAACGCCAAAAGTGACAACAATAAATTATTTTCCGAGTACCTCGGACTGGGTACTTGGGAGATCAAAGAAAACTCCAACATGGGATTCTCGGTTCAGGGTTTAAATAGATTTGTAACCAGTAAGGCTACCAATGCTTTCTGGTCATCCATGCTTCCCGCAGAAGTAGGCAAAGCCCATGATTCCGGGGCTCTCCATAATCACGATATGGGGGACCTGGCACCTTATTGTGTCGGCTGGGACCTCAGGGACCTTTTGCTGGTCGGGTTCAGGGGAGCGGAAGGGAAGACCACTTCCAAACCTGCCAAGCATTTTCGTTCAGCTCTTGGCCAGATCGTCAACTTCGTTTACACCCTTCAGGGCGAAGCAGCGGGAGCACAGGCCCTTTCCAGCTTTGACACCTATCTCGCTCCCTTTGTAAGAGTAGACAAGCTGGATTTCAAACAGGTTAAGCAAGGAATTCAGGAATTTATTTTCAATGTGAATGTTCCGACCAGGGTTGGGTTCCAGTCCCCTTTCTTTAATATCACCCTTGATGTGCGCGCTGACGAATCAGCTATTAAAGATGAACCGGCTATCGTAGACGGAAAATGCCTGGATACCCCTTACCGCGATTACCAGGCTGAAATGGACATTATTAACCTGGCATTCTGCGAAGTCATGCTGGAAGGTGACGCAGACGGCAATATCTTCAGCTTTCCTATCCCGACCTACAATATCACTAAGGGGTTTGATTGGAACAGCGAAGTATCCAGGGCCATCTTCCGGATGACGGACAAATACGGGATCCCTTACTTCGCCAACTTTATCAATTCCGATATGAACCCCGAAGATGCCCGAAGCATGTGCTGCAGGCTCCGCCTGGATAACAGGGAACTCCGGAAACGCGGCGGCGGTCTGTTCGGCGCCAACCCTCTCACAGGAAGTATTGGGGTTGTGACTTTGAACCTCCCCCTCTACGGATATTTGTCTAAGGGGAACTGGGAACAGTATATCGCCTTGATCGATCACCATATGAATATTGCCCGCGCTTCTTTGCAGACCAAACGCAAAACACTGGAAAGGCTCACGGACAACGGGCTGTACCCTTATACCAAGTTTTATTTAAGAGATATTAAAAAGCGTTTCGGCAAGTATTGGATGAATCATTTCTCTACTATTGGTTTGGTGGGGATGAATGAAGCCATCCGTAATTTCACTTCCGATGCTGACGATATTACCACTGAATTTGGTCAGAATTTTGCCAGGGAAACCCTGAACTATATGCGTGACCGGATCCAGGAATTCCAGGAAGAAGACGGCGATCTCTATAACCTGGAGGCTACCCCGGCTGAAGCAACCAGCTACCGCCTGGCCAGAATCAACAAAAAACATTATTCGGATATTATTACCGCAGGAGCAGATGAACCGTACTACACGAACTCCACCCATCTGCCGGTTGGTTATACCAGCGACCTCTTTAGAGCTGTCGAACTGCAGAATGATCTTCAAATCCTCTATACCGGCGGGACCGTTCTTCACGGCTACCTGGCCGAAAGCTTGGATGATCTGGCCGTAGCCAAAGCGGTCGTCCGCAAAGTATTTGAAAACTTCGAACTTCCATATTTCACGCTCACCCCAACCTTTAGCGTTTGTGAAGACCATAAGTACATCAAAGGCGAACACTTTGCCTGCCCCATCTGCGGCAGGGAAACCATGGTCATGACGAGGGTAACAGGCTTCTACAGACCGATTTCAGCCATGAACCCCGGGAAACAGGAAGAGAAAAGAGAAACCCTCAAGTACCGGATCGCAGGGGTAACCCCCAGCCTGTTTGACGGGGTAGCGAAGTAGAAAATATATAACGGTATAGAAACAAAAAATAGAGAAATTTTGGCGGTGAAAAAATGCTGAAGGCAATGGAACCTTTTTCCCTAGTGGATTACCCCGGTCATATCGTTGCGACGATTTTTTTCGGGGGCTGCAATTTCCGCTGCGGGTACTGCCAAAACCCTGCCCTTGTGAATATCAATGTGAAGGAGAAGTCTGAGACTTCTCCTTCCGGTATACTTCACTTCCTCCAATCCAGGAAGGGATTGTTGGATGGAGTGTGCCTGACAGGGGGAGAACCCCTCTTGTCTCCGGAACTGCCTCCCCTGGTGGAGAAGATCAAGGAACTTGGGTTTAAGGTGAAATTGGATACCAACGGCAGTCATCTTGAAAGGCTCAGGGAGATAGCACCTTATCTCGATTATATTGCAATGGATATTAAGGCTTCACCAGAAGAATATGATGCCCTGACCGGATGCAGGAACAGCTGGGAGAAAGTAAAAGAATCCATAGAATGGATTAGACAGAGCGGGATTGAATACGAATTCAGGACAACCGTAATGCCTTTCTGGCATACCTATAATGACTTAAAGACTATCCGTTTACTGCTGGGTGAAAATACCCCCTGGGTGCTCCAGCAGTTTCACCTTCCCCCGGATGGGGTCCTGGACGGACAGGAATATGAAACCTATCCGGATTCCTGGTTAAAAGAGATGGCCCAAAAACTAAACTGTAAGGTCAGGGGGCTGCATTAAAATAATCATCATTGACCTTTTTGCCAGTAAAAGGTAGTATAATAATGGATGGAATTTATTGTAAAATTATTTCGTTTCTTTGGAAAGAATGGGGAAATGATGAATGACTGTATACTTGAATATAAATGAAATCAATAGGCAGGAATTTACTGTTCGTTTTGAGTATACAGCACAACGTGTTGAGAATATAAAAAAAATTGCAGGACGAAAATGGGATGCCATAAAAAAACAATGGACTATTCCTTGTACAGCAGAAAATGTTATAAAAATTAAAAATTTATTTCAAGCCGAGGATATTTTTTTTCATCCGATTGTTTATCGAGAAAGGGAACTAGACCTAGGCTTGTTTCTTAAGAACAGAGAGCAGCCCAGAATCATGTCGGAAATGAAAAATGAACTGACATTACATGGGTTCACGTCGAAAACCTCTCAGGTATATCTTAATCACCTGAATCGTTTTTTGTTTTTTGTGCAAAAAGATCCTGAAAATATTATAGAAGAGGATATTCGGAGATTTCTCTTGTCATTATTGGAGAATAAGAAATGTTCTCATTCCTATGCTAATCAGGCTATAAGTTCTGTAAAATTTTTCTTAAAGTACGTTTTGAGGAAAGAGACATTGGTTAAATTACCCAGACCTAAAAAAGAACAGAAACTTCCTGAGGTACTAAGTAAAAAAGAAATCATTAGAATTCTTAATGCACTTAAAAATTTAAAACACAGGGCCATTTTATCCATTACATATTCTGCTGGGCTAAGAGTCAGTGAAGCAGCCGGTCTAAAAATTGAAGATATCGATAAAAACAGAATGTTAATCCGTGTTCGTCAAGGCAAAGGACGAAAGGACAGGTTTACTTTGCTATCCTGTACTGCTTTAGAAATATTGAGAACCTATGCTGCAAGTAATAAATTAGATAGTTGGTTATTTCCCGGTGAAGTAAAGGGAGAACACATTTCTGAAAGATCTATTCAAAAAATATTTAAAGATGCCTGTTATAAAGCTTTAATAAATAAACAGGTGTCAGTTCATTGTTTGCGCCATTCTTTTGCAACTCATCTTTTGGAATCCGGTGTAGACTTAAGATATATTCAGGAATTACTTGGGCACAGCAGCTCAAAAACAACAGAGATTTATACTCATGTTAGCAACAAGGATCTAGGCAAAATCCAAAGCCCATTAGATCTTCAGGATTAGGAATAGGGCAGTGTAAATTGAGAGATAGAAAATTAAAAAGCGAATATTCCCGCACCAAGTTCGTAAATACCTATAAAAAATGGAATTAATATGAACCTTTTGCGGGAAGTATTT